>CAKSNY010000025.1 GCA_934476455.1 uncultured Clostridia bacterium
GTCATACACACATCCCTTTCCGAAATCCGAAGGCTTACAGAATTATTATACTGTATTTTTCCTGCAATTACAATAGATGTAACCTAAAATTAATAAATTATTCCAAATTTGTTGACCTGGCGCATTTAATGATGTATAATTATACGCAGTAAGAAACGGGGTGAGCGATTGAAGCAGATTGCACTGACGGTAAATTTTGAAAAACAGCACGCAGAAATAACGGCTAGACGCCTTATAGATTGCCTAAAGGGCAAAGCACAGCTCTATTCGTGCGATGACAAGGTGTGTGCGCTGGGCTGCATAAAAGCGGAGAGTGAGGACGAGCTGTTCTCCCGATGCGGCATTGCGGCAGTGCTCGGCGGTGACGGGACAATTATTATCACGGCGAAAAAATGCGCAAGGTACAATACGGTGCTTCTGGGAATAAATACGGGAAATTTGGGCTATCTTACAATGTTTGATTCGCACAGTATAGAAGACGCGGCAAATATGCTTCTTGCCGACTCGCTCCATTATGACATACGTTATATGCTTTCCGTTTACCGTTTTTCGGGCGGAAAAGCGGATTTTTGCGGATATGCGCTTAACGAAGCAGTGTTAAGCCGCGGAAAGATGCCGCATTTGATGGACTTTACCGCAGTGTCGGAAGGCAAAACGGTGTGTATGTACCGTGCGGACGGGATAATCGTTTCCACACCTACCGGCTCAACGGCGTATTCGCTTGCGGCGGGCGGTCCGGTTCTTTCTCCCGATACAGACGCTATGCTTATAACCCCTATCTGCCCGCATATGCTGAAGGCGCGCAGTATTGTGCTGCCACCGAAAAAAATAACGCTGTATGCGGAGGAGGGGGCATTTCTTGCACTTGACGGGCAGGAGAGCTGTGCCCTGGAAAAGGGCGACGCCGTTATTGTTGAAAAGGCAGAGCTTTTTGTCCGCCTCGCACATAGAAGCGAAAAGAGCTTTTATGATATTTTGCAGGATAAATTTCGCTAAAGGAGGCAACACAATGAGCAATACACGCAGAGAAGCAATTTTGAAGCTTATAGAAAGCCGCGACATAGAAACACAGCAAGAGCTTACCTCGGCGCTTGCGCAAATAGGGTTTGAGGTGACACAGGCGACTGTATCGCGCGATATAAAAGAGCTTAAGCTGTTAAAGCAACAAAACGGCAGCGGAAGGTATGTTTATACGAGGAACGCTTCTCATACAGAAAATAAGATGACGGAAAGTATGAGCATTATATTAAGCCGTGCAGTGGTAAATATAGATTATGCGCTGAACATAGTTGTGGTGAAAACGCTTACGGGAATGGCACAGGGTGCCGCCGCCGCGATAGACGCTATGCACAGCCGTGACATTCTGGGGTCTATTGCCGGTGACGACACGATTATAATAATAGCGCGAAACGAAGAATATGCACAAACCTTTTGTAAAGAGCTTAGAAATATTAAAGCATGAGGTGAGCTAATGCTGATTCAGCTGGATATAGAAAATGTTGCGGTAATTGAAAAGGCCTCGATAGAGTTTGACAACGGGTTTAATATAATAACAGGTGAAACAGGCGCGGGAAAATCACTTCTTATAAATTCGCTGAATTTGATTTTGGGCGGTCGTGCAAGCCGCGAAATAATACGCAGCGGTGCACAGCACGCGTCGGTGGGCGCAGTGTTTTTTGTTAAAAATGCGCAGGATATAGTAAAGGACGCCGGTATAGAGTGTGACGACGGGCAGATTGTAATTACGCGCAAGGTTTTTGCGGACGGAAGAAATATTTGCCGCGTAAATTCGGTACCGGTAAACGTGGGAACGCTTAAAAGCATAGGGGACAGGCTTGTTACCATACACGGGCAGCGTGAAAGCGCAATGCTGTATAACCAGGCAGAGCATATAGGTTTTTTGGATGCCTATGCAAAGGACAGTGCTTTGCTTGAAAAATACCAAAACGCATACGGCGAATACAAAAATTCGCTCGGCGAATATGAAAAGCTTGACACCGACGAAAAAACGCGCATAAATGAGATTGACTATCTTTCATTTCAGGTAAATGAAATAGAAAAGGCAAATTTATCCGAGGATGAGGAAAACGAGCTTTTAAAAAAACGCAGCGTTTTGGAAAATGCAAAAGCCCTGCGTGAATATGCAACCATTGCTTACGAGAGCATAAACGGCGAACGGGGAGCAAAGGAACTTTTATACAATGTACGCCGCAGTGTGCAAAAGCTGTCAGAACTTGACAGCTCTGCAGATTTTTGCGACAGGGCGGACAACCTGTACTATGAGTGCGAGGAGCTTGGCGCAGACCTTTTAAACTATCTTGAAACCATAGACGTCGGGGAAGAAAACCTTGATAAAATAGATGACAGACTGGATACAATAAATACACTGAAAAGAAAATATAATACGGATATTAAAGGAATACTCGAATTTTACGACGAGGCGTGCGCCGGGCTGAGCAAATTGCAGGCGTACGATGAGAACAAGCGCGCTGCATACGAAAAAATGCAGAATTGTAAAAATGAGGCACAAAAGGCGGCAAAGGAGCTGACAGAGCTTAGAAAAAAAAGCGCCGCACAGCTTGAAAAAAGTATAGAAGCCGAGCTTTCGATGCTGGATATGCCGCGCTGCCGCGTAAAATTTGAGCTTTTGCCGTGCGAACTTTCCGCACACGGGGCAGAAAATGTGCAGATACTTGTTTCAACAAATCCGGCAGAAAGCCCTAAAAGCATTGCGGCGATAGCCTCGGGCGGTGAAATGAGCAGAATAATGCTTGCGTTCAAGTCTGTATTTACAGAGTTTGGCGATGTTCCCACGCTGCTGTTTGATGAAATAGATACCGGCGTGTCGGGAAGGGCAGCGGAAAAAATTGCGCTTAAAATGCACGAGCTGGCAAAAAAGTTTCAGATAATATGCGTTTCGCACTTGCCGATTATGGCTGCCGCCGCGGATTATCATTTGGTCCTTTCAAAGGTTACGGAAAATGATAATTTCAGCACAAGCGTGAAAAAGGTGGAAAAAGACGATAGAGAGCGTGAGATAGCACGCATAATAGGCGGAGATAATGTTTCCGATGTAGCGCTGCAAAATGCACGCCAGCTGCTTGGAATTTTTCATAAGAATTAAAACGAAAAGAGGTAGACTATGGAGCAAATCGGTGAGGTTGTCGAAATAAACGGAAAAACGGCAACGGTAAGAATACGGCGCGTATCCTCCTGCGGTGAAAGCTGCGCGTCGTGCAGCGCACATTGTAAGCCGACGGCAACCGTTATAACGGCTGTAAACGGGCTTAGCGCAAAAATAGGGGATACCGTAAAACTGCAAATGAATTCGGGATATTTTTTGTTCCTTGCATTCGTGGGGTATATATTGCCGATACTTATTTGTATAGCTTCTTATTATATTGCAAAGTTTATTACAGACAGCGTTCTTATTGCGGATATATGCGCGGTTTTGTCTATTGTGGCTGTTCTTGTGATATTTTACGTAATAGACAAAATACCGCATCGTTCGACAAGGTTTTCAAGCAGAATAATAAAAATTATACGATAGGAGATTATAAGATGATAAAGGCATGTATATTCGATATGGACGGAACTACGGTAAATACCATAGATTCGATAGCGTATTTTGCAAACGGCGCGCTGAGGCATTACGGGCTGAGTGAGATTGAAACCGAAAAATACAAGGTTTTGGTAGGAAACGGCGCAAGGGTTTTGGTTGAAAGAATGTTTGACTGTGTAAACGGTGACATGACGCTTTTTGATAAGGTGTTCAAGCTTTACAATGAAAGCTATGATAACGACTTTTTGTATCTTACACGTCCGTATGACGGAATTTTAGAGCTTTTAAAGTCGCTTAAGGAAAAAAATATTAAAACGGCGATACTTTCAAACAAGCCGCACCGGACGGCGGTAAAGGTTTGCGACGCGCTGTTTGGAAAAGACCTTGTGGACCTGTGCTGCGGCGGGCGTGATGGTATCAAGCTTAAGCCCGACCCGGAGGCGGTTCTTATGATGCTCGGGGAGCTGGGCGTTAAAAAAGAGGAGTGCCTGTATATCGGCGATACCGCCGTGGATATAAACACCGCAAAAAATTCCGGTCTTACGTCGATCGGCGTGCTGTGGGGATTTAGGGACCGGGCAGAGCTTATGCAGGCAGGTGCGGATTTCATAGCGGAAACGCCGAACCAAATATTAGATATAGTAAACGATAAGACCGAATTTTGATTACGGAGGACAATCATGGATTTCTTTTCAATTTTAATGCTTTTGGGCGGTTTGGCGCTGTTCCTTTACGGTATGAACGCAATGGGCGACGGATTAAAGCAGCTTTCGGGCGGAAAGCTTGAAAGTATTTTGGGCAAGCTGACATCAAACAGAATAAAGGGCTTTTTTCTCGGATTTGTGGTAACGTCTATAATCCAGTCGTCCTCTGCGACAACTGTTATGCTTGTAGGCTTTGTAAACTCGGGAATAATGAAGCTTGGGCAGACAATAAGCATAATAATGGGCGCCAATATAGGAACAACCGTAACGGCGTGGCTTTTAAGTACTACGGGTATAAGCGGCGACAGTTTTTTCATAAGGCTGTTTAAGCCGGAATCCTTTACGCCGATTCTTGCGGCAATCGGCGTCATTATGACAATGGTTTGCAAAAGCGATAAGAAAAAAGACGTCGGCACAATATTTATAGGCTTTGCAATACTTATGTTCGGAATGGAAACAATGAGCGATTCTATGGCGGGGCTTAAAGATTCGCCGTCGTTTTCAAGACTGCTTACAATGTTTTCAAACCCTGTGATGGGAATACTTTCGGGTATGCTGCTTACGGCAATAATACAATCCTCCTCGGCTTCGGTGGGTATTTTGCAGGCGCTTGCGCAGACGGGAATAATACCGTTTTCAACAGCAATGCCGATAGTGATGGGGCAAAATATAGGTACTACGATAACCCCCGTAATATCGTCTGTAAACGGAAACCGTGATTCCAAAAGAGTGGCTGTTGCCTGTGTTTATATAAAAATGATGGGCGTAATAATTTTTGCAACTGTATTTTATACAGTGAATATGTTTGTGCACTTTAAATTTATGCAGGGGCATGCAACGGCTTTTTCAATAGCGCTTTTCCATACAACGTTTAACGTTATATCCACGGTTCTTCTTATGCCGTTTTGCTCTGCCATTGAAAAGCTTACCGTTATTACGATAAAGGGGAAAAGCTCAAAAGAAACAGACGCTTTCCTTACATTGGACGACCGTTTTCTTTCAATACCCACATTTGCGGTTGAAAAGTGTCGCCTTGTTGTAAACGATATGGCTGAGCTTGCGAAAAAATCGCTTGAACAGTCACTGTCACTTGTGAATGAATACGACAAAGCAATTGAAAAAGAAATTACGGAAAATGAAAATGAGGTTGATCTGTACGAAGATAAGACAAGCTCGTACCTGCTTAAAATCTCGGCAAAGCAGCTTTCTGCCAAGGACAACCGCGAGGTTTCGCAGCTTTTACACGTTATCGGAGATGTCGAAAGGATTTCGGATCACTCTGTGAATATTATGCAGGCAGCACGGGAAATACACGATAAAAATATTGAATTTTCGGCGGACGCACTGCGCGAAATAGGGGTAATATCCAACGCTGTAAGAGAGGTTTTAAGCCTTGCTATCGGTGCGCTTGTAGACAAAAATCTGGATACGGCGAAAAAGGTAGAGCCTCTTGAGCAGATAATAGACAAGCTTAAGTACAAAATAAAGAATAACCACATTAAAAGGCTGCGTGAAGGTGCCTGCACAATAGAGATGGGGTTTGTGCTTTCAGACCTTCTTAACAATTTTGAAAGAGTGGCGGACCACTGCTCAAACATTGCCGTTTGTCTTTTGGAAATAGACAACAACTCTTTTGAAACACACGAGTATTTAAACCACGTAAAGCAAGACGGCGAAAACGAATTTTTTGAACAGTATGACGCCTATAAAAAACGTTACAGCATATAAAAGAAGTGGATGGTTGAATGAAACAAAAGAGGCTGCTTACAATACAGGATTTATCGTGCTTTGGCAAATGCTCGCTTACGGCAGCAATTCCCGTGGCAAGCGCCATGGGAATTGAAACGGTGGTTTTGCCTACAGCGGTTTTGTCTACGCATACCGGCGAATTTAACGGTTACACCTTTCATTCGCTTGAAGGTTGTTTTGAACAGATTACAACACACTGGAAAAAAGAAAAAATAGCGTTTGATGCGATACATATAGGCTATATCGGATCGAAAACGCTTATAGAAAAAATAAAAAAGGTTATAGATGATTTTCGCGGTGAAAACACATTTGTATATATTGACCCTGCAATGGCGGACAACGGAAGCTTTTACAGCGGGCTTGACGAAGAGTATGCAAAAAGTCTTTCGCTTCTTTGCAAAAAAGCGGATATTATATCGCCGAACCTTACCGAGGCGCTCATCCTTGCAGGAAAAAGCCCCGCGGAAATAGCAGGGTTTGAAGACGAAAACACGCTCTTGCATATTCTGAAAAAGTACTGCCCGACGCCGATTATAACGGGTATTCATAAGGATAAAAAAATTGCAACCGCCGTATTAAGCGGAGAAAAAATATTTGTTGCACAACACGATGCAAAAGACGGCGTTTTTTACGGTACGGGCGATTTATTTGCGGCGGCGCTTGCGGCAATGTGCCTTTGCGGTATAGAGCTTTGCGAAGCTGTGAAGTATGCCACAGACTTTGTAAATGATTGCATAGAAAAGACACTTGATGAACGTGAAAAGTACTGGTATGGTCTTAAATTTGAACAGAGTCTCGGCTTTTTAACGGATTTATACAGGAAAACCGTAAAATAAACAGCGGGGAGTTGTACGGGGGTGTAAAAATTCAGCTTTTTACACCCTTTTTATTGTGCCGCCGCCGACAACACAGTCGCCCAGGTAAAAAACAACTGCCTGACCGGGGGTTATTGCGCGCTGCGGCTCGTCAAACTCTACCATTGCGGAAGTGTCGGAAAGCTGCGTAAGCGTTGCGGGCTGCTCGGTATGCCTGTAACGTACACGCGCTTTTATTTTCATAGGCTCTTTAATTTCGGAAACCGATATAAGATTCAGGTTTTCCGCAATAAGCGTTTTTCTGAAAAGCTCGTCATTTTTGCCTAATGTTACGGTGTTATCCGCAGGGTTTACATCTGTAACATACATAGGCTCGCCGAAAGCAATGCCAAGCCCTTTGCGCTGACCGATTGTGTAGCGTATTATACCGTCGTGTTCGCCGAGTATATTTTTGTCTTTATCTATAAAATTTCCTTTCGGGAATATCTTTTTCGTGTAGCCTTGAATAAAGTCTATATACGAACCGTCGGGTATAAAGCATATATCCTGGCTGTCGTGCTTTTGTGCATTTTCAAAGCCGTTTTCAGACGCAATGCTGCGAACATAGCTTTTTTCAAGCGAGCCGAGGGGGAAAAGTGTTCGCGACAGCTGATTTTGTGAAAGAGAATACAAAAAGTAGCTTTGATCCTTTGACAGGTCAACGGCTTTTTTTAAAAGAAACCGCCCGGATTTTTCATCAAATTCAACACGGGCATAATGCCCGGTGGCAATTTTTTCGCAGCCGATTTCGCTGCCGTAGGAAAACAGCTTTTCAAACTTCAGGCGGCGGTTACAAACAACGCACGGATTCGGCGTGCAGCCGTTCATATATGAGGATATGAAATTATCTATAACAATTTCGCGGAAACTGTCCGAAAAATCCACAACGCGGTAGGGGATATTAAGCTTATCCGCCACTTTTTTTGCGTCTGAAATACCTGCGTCGCCGCTGCACGGGGCAGATTTGTCTTTGCCAAACAGCGTGCTGTCAAAAAGGCGCATTGTGGCGCCTGAGCAATTATTACCGTCTTTCTTTATTAAATAGGCTGCGACGCTTGAATCAACGCCGCCGCTCATTGCAATCAGTACATTTTTCATACAGAAGTTACCTCCAGTGATTTTTTATATGCCTTCGGCGAAACGCCCTTGTATTTTTTAAATATTTTTATAAAATAGCTAAGGTCGCTGTAGCCGCAATTGTACGCGGTTTCCGTTATACTTTCATCGCCGGCGGCAATTCTTTCGCAGGCAATATTTACGCGAAATTCATTGATATAGTCAAACGGTGTTTTCTGTGCGTTTTCTTTAAAGAAGCGGCAAAAATAATTCGGCGACATAGAGCAGCTTGCCGCAAGCTGGGCAAGAGAAAAGTTTGTATTATAGTTTTCCTCTATAAAAGCAAGCGCGGATTTAAGCTTTTCCGCCTTGTCGCTGTATAAAACCGGAGAGCCGTTTTTTTCACCCTCAAAAACTGCGCTTTCAGCCAAAGAATAAACCCCGCTTAAAAATGCAAATTCATACCCCGGGGACTTTTTTATCATCGCGTCAAATGCGGCGTTCATTGCGGCGCTGTTTTTATAAAAAACGCTTGTACGTACATATTGTTTAATCTGCGTGCGGCATTGCCCGCTTACATACAAAAGCGCGGGGGAAAAAACGATACACTCGTACTCGCACGAAAGCGCCTGTGCACGGTGAATTATCCCCCCGGGAATAAACGCACTGCCGCCGGAGGTGAGAACATATTCGTTTTCGTTTAAAAAAAGGCGCAAGGTTCCGCTTATCACGCGGATAAGCTCAAACTCGCGGTGCCAGTGCGCCTGCATTTGGTAACGGGGATGCAGGCTGTTTATGGAGTACAGCTCTGCGGGAAAATCCGGCGTTCCGCGCTGCAGCGCTTCATGGTAGGTTGATTTTTTCATTGCGGTCACCCTATACAAATAATGTAATTATTTTATCACAAAAAAACCAAAAAGAAAAGAGAATTGAGCCGCAAATTTGAACAAAATATTACAAAAAGCATAATATTCTTGACTTATTCGCCGTTAATTGGTATTATATATAAGACTAAAAGGGGAGGTAGTGTTATTTATGAACGAAGAAATTTTGGAACAGAAAGATAACGAAAATGAAAAAAACGAAGAAAATAATGCAAATGACGATAATAACGATATAACAGAAACAACCGAAGAAAACAAAAGCGCGGAGGAGGAAGCCCCCGAAGAAACAGAAAAAAAGGCGGGGGATGACACCGCAAGGATAACCGCAGCCGAAAAACAGGAAATTATTTCGGACTTTGCACCCGAGCCGATAAGCATACCTAACTATAATTTGCAAAAGGAAAAGGAAAAGCATATTAAAAAGGGCGAGAAGAAGAAAAAACGTTCGTCAAAGAAAAATAAAAAACGCAGACGCATTATAAGAAAAATTTTGCGTGCCGTACGGACGGTTGTGCTGTTTGTATTGATTACGGGTATTTTGACGGGGCTTTTGTCGTCGCTTCTCATAAAGGTAAGTACGTCTGAATATTCGATAGAAAATGCAGTGCGGTCAAACAGACCGGAGGAATTTACCGTCGGAAGAATAAAAGACGTTTCGGCGCTTAATATTAAAAAAAGCTCGCCGCACGCGTCTGTTGCGGATATTTTAAGAGATAATGCAATGAGTACGACAACCTACGAAGACATTGCACAGGCTGTGCAAAAATCGTCGTTTTCGGGATATGTTGCACGCCAGGCGCACGGCGTTATATCAAACCTGCTTTACGGCACAGAGTACGCCGGGCTTAAGGAAAGTGAAATTTCAAAGGCTTTCAGGGAAAATATTTCGTACATAAAGCTTGCCACGGGTGTAGAAATAGGGGAAAGTGCCTGCAACGATTTCGGAAAATATATTGCTTCATCGTCTGCGTTTGACGATATAAAGCCCGATAATCTTTCAAAAACACCGTTGGCGAAGCATACGCAGACAACGAAGGTACTTTTATCGCTTTTTGCGCTTGCCTGCCTTGCGGGTGCGCTTGTAATTGCAATAGTTATCACAGCGGCAACCTGCAGCGGATATGCACACCGCGTAATAGGCTGGGGAATGGTGCTTTCGGGCGTTATTACGGCGGTTGCGGGCTGCCTGTATACACCGTGGTTTAAAACGGGAGAAGCGTTTGTGCAATGCATTATAAATGCAATTTTAAAGGGCTTGCATATGAATGCGCTTATTTACGGCGGCGCGGCGGTTATTATAGGCGTGCTTGTACTTCTTATAGGCAAGGCTATGAACTATGACGACGAGGAAGAGTACGAAGAGTAAATATAAGAGGCGTGCAGCAATAACAAAGCTTTGCTGCACGCCCTTTTTTAGGAGGAAAAAATGTGATAATTCCGATATTTGTGCCGCATTGCGGCTGCCCGAATGACTGCGCCTTTTGCAATCAAAGAACAATAAGCGGCACTGTGGCGGCGCCGACAATCAATGACGCAAAAAATATAATTGAAAGCCATCTGCAAACTATGGGCGGTACGGCTGACCAGATAGCCTTTTTCGGAGGAAGCTTTACCGGAATTGATGTAAAAATGCAAAACGAGTATCTTTCCCTTGCACGCATATATGTTGACAAAGGGCTTGTAAAAAGTATTCGTCTTTCAACACGGCCCGACTATATAGACAAGGAAACGGTGCTGCGGCTAAAAAACTACGGCGTGGAAAATATAGAGCTTGGGGCACAGTCTATGGATGACGGCGTTCTTTCTCTTTCAAACCGCGGTCACGACCAAGAAAGCGTAAGGCGTGCGGCAAAAATTATAAAGGCGAGCGGTGTAACCCTCGGGCTGCAAATGATGACGGGACTTCCCGGGGACAGCGTACAAAAGGATATGGACACGGCACGCAGCTTTTATATCCTGGGCGCATCGGAAACGCGAATATATCCGACGCTTGTATTAAAAGGCACACAGCTTGAAAATATGTATCTTTCGGGAACATACAAGCCGCAGAAGCTTGAAGATGCGGTTTCTGTGTGTGCACAGCTGTACGAATTTTTTGAAGAAAAGGGAATACGCGTGCTGCGTGTGGGGCTTCCCGAAAGCGACAATCTGCGCGAAAACATTTCTGCGGGACCGTACCATCCGTCAATCGGCGAACTTGTTATGAGCAGAATTATAAGAAACAAAGCCGAAAGAATATCGCGCGCGGGAAAGAGCGTGGTTATTACAGCAGACAGCCGATATATTTCAAGGGTATACGGAAACAAAAAATGTAACCTGATATATTTTAAAGAAAACGGAATTGACGCCCGGGTTAAAGCTATTGACGGATTCGGCACTGTAAGCGTTGAAATCGAAAACTGACTTACGGCAGAATACGCACGGGCGTGCCAACGGGTGTGATGTCGAAAAGCGCTTCGACATCTTCGTTATACATTCTTATACATCCGTTTGACGCTGCCGTTCCGATAGATGCGGGGTTATTTGTTCCGTGAATACCGTAGCCGGCTTTTGACAGCCCCATCCAGCGCGTGCCGTAGGGTCCGCCGGGGTCGGTTTCTTTATTAACAACGGTAAAATTACCGAGGGGTGTAGGCGTTTCGGGGCGACCCGTTGCAACGATGTATTCGCGGTATATAATTCCTTTTCTATACACCGTAAGCCTTTTTGCGGCTACGTTTATAATAATTTCTATAGGCGACGGTGCGGCGGGAATACATATAATTTGACCGATTGTCAGATTATTTGGGTTAAGACCGGGATTTATTCTTAAAATTTCGCGCACGGTAACGCCGAAAATTCCGGCAATCGCAGAGAGAGTATCTCCCCTGCGTATAACGTAATAGTTTTTCGTGGGACAGTCCGGCGGCGGTGTAAAGCGCTGGGCAATACATATACGGCTTCCTACCTGAAGATTGTACGGGTCTATATCGGGGTTTAAAAGAAGAAGCGCATCGGGCGTGGTGTCAAACTCGCTTGCAATAGAGGCAAGTGTATCGCCCGGTTTTATATTGTACGGAAGGCTGCCGTAGGGGCAGCTTACAGGCTGAACGGTTTTGGAAACTATACATATATCTTCGCCTATGGGCAGGTTGTCGGGGTCAAGCCCTTCGTTAAGGCGCAAAAGGTTTTCGACGGTTGTATTAAAACGGTTTGCAATATTAGAAAGAATATCGCCTTCTTGAATCGTATAATAAAGCGCGCATGCCATTATGTAAAGCTCACCTCCGTGCCGATAGGGATAATGTTAAAAATTTCGTCCATATCATCGTCGGACAAAATTGCGTCACGCGGGCTTACGGAAGCCGCACTGTTTGATATGCCTATATCGTAAAAGGTTGTGTTAAGGCGTTTGCGCCCGTGAAACGATGAATTAAGCTGTTTTTGAATAACTGTGGTGCTTGTGTCTTTTACAATACATTTGCAGGGAAAGCTTTTTACCGTTCCGTCAAGAAATTCGGCGCTTAGTGTGTTGTCCGATATTTTAACGCGCAGATTGACAGGCGCTATCGGTATACACAAAATCATCCCGGGATAGAGGTTGCTTTCGTCTATTCCCATATTTGAATACAGAAGCTGCTGCTCTGTTACGCCGAACTGTGCCGATATTGAAGAAATGCTGTCGCCGTTTTGCACAACATAATAATTTGTTGTGGAGCACGCGGGGTAGTATTGAAGCGGCAGCGGAACACATAGAACGCTTCCTATGCGCAGGTTGTTTTCGTCGATTTGGGGATTAACCTCCAAAAGTCTTTCGACCGTTGTATTGTAAAAGGCAGCTATGCGGTAAAGGGTGTCGCCGGCGCGAATGGTGTAGGGCAGGCTTCCGGCGGGACAATTTCCGTAATAAGCAGACATATATTTTCACCTCTTAGATATTTTATTTAAAAAATAACGGTTTGGTGAATACGATAAGAAAAATTTTCAAAAAATTTTGATTTTTTTGCAACATTTTTTGCCGCTCGTTTGTTTTATAGGTGAGGACCTCGAAAAAACATATTAAAATTAGGAGTGTTGATTTATGAAAAAAATGATTTCAATAGCTTTGAGTTTGGCTGCGGCATTATCTGTTGCAGCGGGGTGTGTTTTTGCAAAAGGAACGGAAAAAACGAAATTACCTACAGCAAAGAGTGCCGAGGACATAAGCGGCGATTACAACACATATGAAACGGTAGAAACAGAAAACGTTTCGGGAACAGAGGTTACGGTAAGAAGAAACGGAGACATTGTGGGCAGCGCAATATGGTATGACGAAGACGCATACTCGATAACGTCGGAAAAGGGAATTTCAAAGGATGATGTACTGAAAATGGTTACATCGGTTGCAGAATAATAAAAAGGAGCCGCTGCGGCTCCTTTATCTGTTTATTCAATATTTACTTATCAAATCTTTTTGCATATTTAAAAATTGCCGCGCCGACAGCCGAGCCCACAATTGTGCATACAACTGCCTCTATTAAACCGTTAATCCCGACAAACGCGGCAAAAAACGAAAGCAGGTTTTTTCCCGCACGCATATTTACAATATAGTCGCTTTTTCCGAACAAAAGCACAAGGGTAACAGTGAAAAGAACGGTATTCAGAAGCGGGGCGCACAAGCTTGAAAGCACATAACGCGCCTTGCCCTTTAACGCATTAAACGAAAGCGCACAGCCAATCCCTGCCAAAATCCTCGGCACAAAGCACAGTATGGCAGTGTACAGCGGATTTATTGAAAGCAGCGTTGCCCCGAAAAAATCCCCCATAAGGGCTTGAATAAAGCTTGTAAGCCCGAAAACAGCGCCCAAAACAGCGCCACCGCCGACCCCCAGAAGCATTGCCCCGACAATTACCGGAACGGAAAGAAATGTGATTGAAAGCACCCCTGTGCGTAAATACCCGATCGGCGTAAAGCCCATAAGCAAAACAATCGCCGTCAGAAGAGCGTAGAGCACAACCCGTTTTGTATTGTTCATAAAAACTCCTGTCTGCACCGATAAAGGTGCGCGGCTGCCGCTCGCAATTGATGCAGCGCCGCATATATTTTATTAAATTTAATTCTGTTGGTTTTTGGTGTATATAATATACAGCCCGTTTAAAATGAGGTTTTCGTCCAAAATTATATTATGCACGCAATGCGGAACAATCATTTTGGAAAGCCCGCCGGTTGCAACAAGCGTTGCGCTGCCGCCGATTTCCGAAAGGATACGGTCAATCATCCCGTCAACAAGCGAAGCGCTGCCGTAGATTATCCCCGAACGCATACAGTCAACAGTGTTTTTTGCTATCACCTTTTCCGGCGCGTCAAGCCCAATCTGAGGGAGCTGTGCGGCTGTGCCCGCCAGCGCCTTTAATGATATTTCAACGCCCGGTATTATAGACACGCCGCAAAAGCAGGAATTTTCATCCACAACCATCATCTTTGTTGCCGTTCCCATATCCGTAATAAGAACGGGCGGCTTGTACATATCATACGCGGCAACACAGGCACATATAAGGTCAGAGCCAACCTGTGCGGGGTTGTCCACACGCAGGTTTATGCCCGTTTTAATACCGGGGGCGACAATAAGCGCGTCTATACCGTACACTGTTTTAAGCGCGGATTTCATAACAGAGGTCAGCGGCGGCACAACAGAAGATATAATACCGCCCTTAACGCTGCCGGACGGAGATGTGAGATGAAGTATATCGCGGATTTTAACCGCGTATTCAAAATCGGTCTTTCTCGAGTCTGTAGCCATACGAAAAACAAACTCCAGCTTTCCGCCTGAAAAGCCGCCTATAACAATATTCGTATTTCCTATATCAACCGCAAGAATCATAAAACAGCCTCCGTAATCAAAAGTGTGCGGCTTAAAATCCGTACACCGATTCTCAGCTATAATATAACAAAGAAAGTGTGAATTGTCAAATCAAAATCCGAAAAAAGAGCTGCGTTTTCGGCAAAATGTACAAAAATATGCACATCGACAAAAATATACTAAAATATGCATAAAAACTTTGTGCAAAATAACAAAAATAAAAAATGAAAAATTGTATATTATACTGATATATATATTGTCCGTTTTGTAGTAGAATTACAGTATGGAGCGGAACCTTCCGCACGCAATTAAAGGAACGGAGGACGGAAAAATGAATGTATTTAGCGGAGACAGTATCAGAAACATTGTTGTAATGGGTCACGGCACGGCAGGGAAAACATCGCTTGTCGAGGCGATTTTACATAAGGCGGGCGCTTCCGAGCGTTTCGGAAAAATATCGGACGGTACAACCGTTTGCGACAGCGATCCCGAGGAAATTAAAAGAAAAATATCAATAAATCTTGCCGTCGCCCCGTGCGAATGGCACACACCCAAAATTGCAAACTCGAAGATAAATCTTATAGACACGCCCGGATATTTTGATTTTGTGGGCGAGAGCGCAGGCGCAGTTCACGCGGCAGACAGTGCACTGATTGTTGTAAACGGAAAAAGCGGCGTTCAGGCAGGCACGGAAAAAGCGTGGGACTATGCCGTGAAAAATTCGCTTGCACGGATGATGTTTATAAACTTTATGGATGATGAAAACGCGGATTTTGACAAGGTTGTAAGCCAGATACATGACAAATTCGGCGCTGCTGCCGCAGTTTTCAGAATACCGATAAAGGAAGGAAAGACAATAAAAGGGTATGTAAACGTTGTAAGCGGAAAGGCATACAGCGTTGAAAACGACGTCGAAACAGAAATACCGATTCCCGAAAATATGCAAAGCAATTACGATAAATATTACGACGCTCTTTTAGAGGCGGTGGCGCTGAGCAGTGACGAGCTTTTGGAAAGATACCTTGCAAACGAGCCCATAACAGACGATGAAATGCGTGCGGTGCTTAAGGGAAGCGTTAAGAAGGGACTTGTTGTTCCGGTGTACGGCGGATTTTCCGTGGGCAAGACATTTGCGGTGCGCTCTTTAATGGACGCTATGCTTAAATACCTTCCGTCTCCGGCGGAAACGGAAAAGCAGCCCGAATACAATGAAAACGGGCCCGCGCGTGCACTTGTATTTAAAACACTTGCGGATTCTTACGGGAAAATATCTGTTATGAGAGTGTTCGGAGGCACAATAAAGCCCGATTCCACAGTGCAGAATGTAACACGCGGCACATCGGAGAGAATAGGAAAGCTTTACATAATGCGCGGTAAGAAGCTTATAGAAATTCCGGAGCTTAAAGCCGGCGATATAGGCGCTGTTACAAAGCTTCCGAATGCGCTTACGGGCGATACGCTCGGCGCTCAAAATGCCGAGCCGCTCGAAAAAATAGAATTTCCGCAGCCGACGCTTTCTATGGCTATTTTGCCGCAGGCAAAGGGCGATGAGGAGAAAATAAGCGCCGGGCTCGGCAAGCTTATGGAGGAGGATCCGACATTTACCGTTAAAAACAATACGGAAACAAAGCAGCTTATTATATCCGGTATGGGAGAGCTTCATCTTGACGTAATATCAAGCAAGCTGAAAACAAAATTCGGCGTAAGCGTTAATCTTACCGTTCCGAAGGTTGCATACCGTGAAACCATAAGAAAGAGCGTAAAGGTTCAGGGAAGACATAAAAAGCAGTCGGGCGGACACGGTCAGTTCGGCGATGTTTGGATAGAGTTTTCACCGTACGACGGCGAAGAGATGGTATTTGAAGAAAAAGTGTTCGGCGGTGCGGTTCCCAAAAACTATTTCCCGGCAGTTGAAAAAGGGTTGCGCGAATGCTGCACAAAGGGCGTTCTGGCAGGATTCCCCGTTGTAGGGCTTAAAGCGGTGCTTGTTGACGGGTCGTATCACCCCGTGGATTCGTCCGAAATGGCGTTTAAAACGGCAGCAGCCATAGCCTACAGAGAGGGGCTTGTAAATGCGCAGCCGGTGCTTTTGGAGCCTATAGGTCATCTTGAGGTTGAAATGCCTGAGGCACAAATGGGCGATATAGTAGGCGATATAAATAAGCGCCGCGGAAGAATACTGGGTATGACGCCGATAGGCGACGGCAAAGGAAAGGTAACGGCAGAGGTGCCGGAGGCGGAAATGTTTAAATATGCAACGGATCTGCGCTCAATGACGCAGGCGCGCGGCAGCTTTACGTTTGAATTTGTGCGCTATGAGCAGGCTCCCGAGCCTGTGGCGCAGAAGGTTATACAGAGCGTAAAGTCGCAGCAATAAAAGAGGGGATGTTAAAAAAGTCCAGAGCGCAAAAAGGCAATTATAATCAAAAGCTTGTAACCGTAAAACAGTTTAAAAACTCTGTTTTGGTAGAAAAATCTCATTATATTCGATTTTTCAGTATTTATAAGCCTTTTTGCTACGAACAAACTTCACCTCTCGAAGTATCTATATACATCTTCGGGTTCAGTTTGTCCGTTCTGAAGCTTTTTTCCTATCCCCAAGAAAACGGGAACGGTTTAAAAAGGCAATTGACTTTTTAAACCGTTCCCGTTTTTGCGTAAAAAGAGGGTTATTTTTTGTGCAAAGGTGCAAAATATACTTGCATTTATTTCAAACGGTGATATAATATATGAGTATAAAATTATTGATAAACGGCAGAAAATTTTAATGAGGTGATTTTAATGACAATGAACAAGAAAACTATTGAGGACATTGACGTAGCCGGCAAGAGAGTGCTTGTGCGCTGCGATTTTAACGTGCCTCTTGATAAGGACGGCAATATTACCGATGAAAACAGAATTATCGGTGCGCTTCCCACCATTAAATATCTTATTGAACATAACGCAAAGGTTATACTTTGCTCTCATATGGGCAAGCCCAAGGGCGAGCCTAAGCCCGAATTTTCCCTTGCACCCGTTGCAAAAAGGCTTTCCGAAAAGCTCGGTAAAGAGGTTGTTTTTGCGGCAGATGCAACAGTTGTGGGCGATAATGCAAAAAAAGCCGTTGCAGAGATGAAAGACGGCGACGTAGTGCTTCTTGAAAATACACGCTACAGGGCGGAGGAAACAAAGAACGGGGAGGAGCTTAGCCGTGAGCTTGCTTCTCTTGCGGAAATTTTTGTAAACGACGCTTTCGGTACGGCTCACAGGGCACATTCCTCCACGGTTGGGGTTACAAAGTATCTTCCGGCAGTATGCGGATATCTTATTCAGAAGGAAATACAGTTCCTCGGCAATGCCGTAAACAACCCCGTACGCCCGCTTGTTGCAATATTGGGCGGAAGCAAGGTTTCAAGCAAAATAAGCGTTATAGAAAATCTGCTTGACAAGGTTGATAAGCTCATTATAGGCGGCGGTATGGCATATACATTTATGGCTGCAAAGGGTTATGAGGTAGGCGATTCTCTTCTTGAGGCAGATTATATAGATTATGCAAAAGAAATGATGAAAAAGGCAGGGGATAAGCTGCTTCTTCCCGTTGATACGGTTGTTGCAAAAGAATTTTCAAACGACGCCGAAAGCAAAATCGTAGGCGAAGGCGGAATTGAAAAGGGCTGGCAGGGCGTTGATATCGGGCCCGAGTCTGTAAAGCTTTTCTCCGAGAACGTAAAAAGCGCAAAAACAGTTGTATGGAACGGACCTATGGGCGTTTTTGAAATGCCGAACTTTGCAAAGGGTACAAATGCAATCGCGCGCGTTTTGGCAGAGATTGACGCTACGACAATTATAGGCGGCGGCGACAGCGTGGCTGCGGTAAATCAGGCAGGTCTTGGCGATAAGATGACGCATATATCCACAGGCGGCGGTGCAAGCCTTGAATTTCTTGAAGGAAAAGAGCTTCCCGGTATTGCAGCACTTTTGGATAAATAATTGAAAGGATAATTGATATGAGAAAGATACTTGCAGCAGGTAACTGGAAAATGAACAATACCCCCGCACAGGCGGAGCAGATGATAAACGAGCTTAAAGAAAAGGTTAAGGATTGTAAGCATGAGGTGCTTATATGCCCTACGTTTGTTTGCCTGCCGGCAGCAGTAAAGGCTGCTGAGGGAAGCAATATACAAATCGGTGCGCAGAATCTTCATTTTGAGGATAAGGGAGCCTTTACCGGTGAGGTAAGCGCACAGATGCTTAAAGAAGTAGGCGTAACGCACGTTATAATAGGTCACAGCGAAAGACGTGAGTATTTTGCCGAAACAGACGATACTGTTAATAAAAAGGTTATTCAGGCGCTTAAATACGGTCTTACGCCGGTGCTTTGCTGCGGAGAATCGCTCAAGCAGCGTGAAGACGGTATCACATTTGATTTCATACGCAGCCAGATAAAGATTGCTTTCCGCAATATAAGCAAGGATGATGCGGTAAAAATTGTTGTTGCGTACGAGCCTATATGGGCTATCGGCACCGGCAAGGTTGCTACAAGCGAGCAGGCAAACGAGGTTTGCGCAGATATAAGAAAATGCCTTGCAGGTATATATGACAACGAAACCGCTGAAAATATAAGAATTCTTTACGGCGGCAGTGTAAACAAGGGCTGTGCCGCAGAGCTTTTCGCGATGAGCGATATTGACGGCGGTCTTGTCGGCGGGGCAAGTCTTAAATGTGACGATTTTGCTGTAATTTGCAACGCATAAACTGATAAAAAGAGCCGGACATAATCGTTTCGGCTCTTTTTAATGAAAGAAAGGTGCATAACTTATGAATAAAAAATTGACAATGCTTATGATTCTTGACGGATACGGCTACAACAAAAACACCGAGGGCAATGCCGTGTATGCGGCAAAAACCCCTGTTATGGATAAGCTGCTTGAAAAGTGCCCGCATACGCTTATAAACGCCAGCGGAATGGATGTAGGTCTTCCCGAGGGGCAGATGGGTAATTCCGAGGTAGGACATACGAATATCGGTGCGGGGCGAATTGTGTATCAGGAACTGACGCGCATCACAAAGTCGATTGCAGATGGCGACTTCTTTGAAAATCCCGCATTTAAGGCAGCGGTTGAAAACTGCAAAAAGAACAATTCGGCGCTGCATCTTTTCGGGCTTTTGTCAGACGGCGGCGTGCACAGCCACATTACGCATCTTTTTGCCGCATTGGAAATGGCAAAAAGAGAAGGGCTGACGAAGGTTTACGTGCATAGCTTTATGGACGGGCGCGACGTGTCGCCCACAAGCGGCGTAGGCTATGTTTCGCAGCTTGAAGAAAAGATGAAGCAGCTCGGCGTGGGCAAAATTGCAACGCTTTCCGGAAGATATTATGCAATGGACCGCGATAACAGATGGGAGAGAGTGGAAAAGGCATATGCAGCCCTTGTTTACGGAGAGGGAGAGTATAACGAAAACGCCCATGACGCTATGGAAAAATCCTATGCGGCAGGCGTTACGGATGAGTTTGTAGTTCCTACGGTAATAACCAAAGGCGCGCAAATAAAAGAGAACGACAGTGTTATATGCTTTAATTTCCGCCCCGACAGAGCGCGTGAAATTACGCGTACGCTTACCGACCCCGATTTTGAAGGCTTTGAGCGCAAAAACGGATTTTTTCCGCTGTATTATGTATGTATGACACAGTACGACGCAAAAATGCCGAACGTAGATGTAGCGTTCCGCCCGGAAAAGCTTACAAATACTTTCGGCGAATATGTGGCTTCTCACGGAATGAATCAGCTGCGTATAGCGGAAACCGAAAAGTACGCGCATGTTACATTCTTCTTCAACGGAGGTGTGGAAACCCCGTATGAAAATGAGGACCGCGCGCTTATACCGTCGCCGAAGGTTGCCACCTACGACCTTAAGCCGGAAATGAGCGCATATGAGGTTACGGACGAGGTTTTAAAGCGTATAGAAAGCGACAAATACGACGTAATAATACTTAATTTTGCAAACTGTGATATGGTAGGACATACAGGCGTGTTTGACTGTGCGGTAAAGGCTGTTGAAACCGTTGACGAATGTATGGGCAAAATTGTAAATGCCGTTACGGAGCGCGGCGGTGTGGTTTGCATAACCGCAGACCACGGAAATGCGGATCAGATGATAGATCCGGTAACAAAGGATGTATTTACGGCGCATACAACAAATCCCGTTCCTTTTATAGTTGCGGGTAAAGATTGTTCTCTTCGCGAGGGTGGCCGCCTGGCGGATATTGCGCCCACACTGCTTCAGATAATGCAGCTTGAAAAACCGGCAGAAATGACCGGGGAAAGTCTTATTAAATAAAAAGGACGGGGTTTTATGGATAATCGCCCTATCGGTGTATTTGACAGCGGATTAGGCGGGCTTACGGCAGTGCGCGAAATTATGCGGGAAATGCCCGGTGAAGATATAATATACTTTGGCGATACGGGGCGTGTGCCCTACGGAAATAAGGGACACGAAACAATTTTGCGGTATACAAAGGACGATATAGGTTTTTTGCTCAGGCACAACGTTAAAATGATAATTGCCGCCTGCGGTACGGCAAGCAGCGTGGCGCTGCCGTTTTTGAAGGGTACATATGATGTGGAGCTTATGGGTGTGCTTGAACCGACCTGCGCCGAGGCTGTCCGTATTACGAAAAACGGGCGTGTGGGCGTTATTGCCACTATGGGCACGGTAAAAAGCGGAAAATACGAGGAAATTATACATTCTATATCACCGGAAATAAAAGTGTTCTCAAAGGCATGCCCGCTTTTCGTTCCGCTTGCGGAGAATAATTATGCAAATACGGAGGCGGCGCGCCTTATAGCAGAGGATTACCTCGGCTGCCTTAAAAAGGAAAATGTGGATACTCTTATCTTAGGATGCACACATTACCCCTTGCTAAGAGAGGTTATTTCGGGTATAATGGGTAAAGAGGTAACGCTTATAAGCTCAGGCGAGATGGCGGCAAGGGCAGCAAGGGCTTATCTTGAAAAAACAGATGCCCTGTCACAGAAAAAAAGCGGCGGCAGGAAAGAGTTTTACGTTTCGGACGATGCGGAGGGCTTTGCGGCTGCCGGAGGAATTTTTCTTGGCGGACATATAGAGGCAAAAGTTTTTTCCGCAGAGGAGTTTTGACTATGAAAAAAGAGGTTTATATTTCTATAAAAGGTCATCAGGATTACAGCGATGATAAAAACTGTATGGAGGTTACTACCGAAGGAAAGTTTTACAATAAAGACGGCAAGTATTACCTATGCTATACGGAGGGGGAAATGTCCGGGATGGAGGAGTGCAGCACTACTCTTAAAATATCGCCCGACAATACCGTAACGATGATGCGCCGCGGAAACACAAATACGCATATGATTTTTGAAGAGGGGCAGTGCCATATAGGGCATTACGAAACACCCTACGGTGATTTTACAATCAGCGTCACGGCAAACAGCGTAAATGTGGAAATTGACGAAAACGGCGGTAAAATCGATATTGATTACATAATGGATATAAATAATATTGCGCGTTCGCATAACGGAATATCGCTGAGTGTGCGCGCATAGCTTACGAAAGGATAAGATATATGGCAAATACAATCGCTCTTAAAAAGAAACAGATATATGCTGCCGTAGCAGAGGCTGCAAAAAAAGCATATCCGGAGGCGGAAATTCCGGAATTTACGCTTGAAAAGCCAAAGGACACGTCCCACGGGGATTACGCGGTGAATATTGCAATGCTTATGTCGCGCACGCTTCATATGCCGCCGCGTGAAATTGCCGTGTCAATTGAAAAAAATATTGACAAAGAGGCGGTAGGGGCAGAAAAGGTGGAAATTGCAGGCCCGGGATTTATCAATTTCTATCTTGATAAAAGCTATCTTTACAACGTAATTTCCGAGATTGAAAAAGAGGGCGATTTATACGGAAATGTTGATTACGGAAAAGGAAAAAGCGTTGTTGTGGAATTTGTAAGCGCAAACCCCACAGGCCCTATGCATATGGGAAATGCGCGCGGCGGCGCTCTTGGCGATACGCTCGGCAACGTTTTGTCCCGTGCAGGGTGGAAAGTGACAAAGGAATTTTATATAAACGACGCCGGCGCACAGATTGATAAATTCGGAAGAAGCTTGTCCGCACGCTATATACAGCTTTTAAAGGGTGAGGACGCAATAGAATTCCCCGAAGACGGCTATCAGGGTGACGATATACGCGTTCATGCGCAAAATTATATTGATAAATTCGGCGACACGCTGCTTTCAAAAAGTGAAGAAGAAAGAAAAGAGGCGCTTGTAAGCTACGCTCTTCCGCTTAATATTGCGGCGCTTAAAAAAACGCTTGCGGAATACGGCATAAATTACGATGTATGGTTTTCAGAAAGCTCGCTTCACAACGACGGAAAGGTAGCGCAAACGCTTGAGCTTTTGAAAAAAAGCGGTATTACCTATGAAAAGGAAGGCGCTTTGTGGATTCGTTCGACGGATTTCGGTGCGGAAAAGGATGATGTGCTTGTCCGTGCAAACGGAATACCCACATATTTTGCGGCGGATATCGCGTATCATCGCAACAAGCTGGAGGAACGCGGCTTTGATATGGCAATAAATATATGGGGGGCAGACCATCACGGTCATATTGCCCGTATGAAAGGCGCTATGGAGGCTGTCGGCATAAGCGGCGACAGGCTTAAGGTGCTTGTAATACAGCTTGTACGCCTTATGCGTAACGGCGAAATTGCACGTATGAGTAAGCGCACGGGTAAAATGATAACCCTCGCGGACTTGATAGAGGAAATAGGTGTTGACGCAGCGCGGTTTTTCTTTAATATGCGTGCAGCCGGAAGCCATATGGATTTTGACCTTGATTTGGCGGTAAGCCAGTCTAACGAAAACCCTGTGTTTTACGTTCAATATGCACATGCGCGGATATGCTCTATAATCAGAATACTTAAAGAAAGCGGCGTTTCGGCTGATACGGCACAAAACACAGACCTTTCGCTTTTGAAAACGCCGGAGGAGTTTGCCCTTCTTGAAATATTGGCACGTTTGCCCGAAGAGATAGAAAGTGCGGCACAGAATTTTGAGCCGAGCAATCTTACGCATTATCTGATTGATGTGGCGTCGCATTTTCATTCTTTCTATAATGCGTGCCGCGTGCGTGATGAAGAAGAAAACCTGATGCACGCCAGGTTAAAGCTTGTAGACAGTACACGTATTGTAATAAAAAATGTGCTTGACATACTGGGTGTAAGCGCGCCCGAAAAAATGTAAACGAAAGGAATGACGCCTTGTGAAAAAAAGAAGATTTGCCGCACTTTTTACGGCTTTTACGATGCTTATTTCCGGACAGCTTGTGTATGCTGACGGGGCAGAAACAACAGACCCTGTAAAAGAGCAGGACACCGTAGCGCTTTATTCCGGATATATGATAAAAAATATGATAAAGACGTATGCGCATCTTATTGCCGACACCTACTATTACGGAATAGATGATGACGAGCTTCTCTATGCGGTTATATGCAAGGCGGTGGACGAAGGAAAGGTAGAGGTTAACTCTGCCGTAGCGGCTATGATAGAAAATTTGGGCGACAAGCATGCGGAATTTTATACGCGTGAGGAATATCAGGCGCTGACAGAAACCGTGTCCGGCGAATTTGTAGGAATAGGCGTTACGATTACGCAAAACGATAAAGGTGTTGTGGTAATTTCCGTAATTGACGGCTCGCCCGCAATGCAGGCAGGCATAAGGGAGGGGGATTATATCATAGGTGTGGATGATACCCCGACCGACGGTATGAACACAAACCAGGTGCGAAACCTTATTGTAGGTGAAAGCGGAACTTCGGTCCGCGTGAGGGTAAAGCGCGGCGAGGAAGAGACGGAAGCTGTCTGCACGCGCGCCGCGGTAGAGGTTTTGCAGCTTAAAACAAAAATGCTTGATGATAAGACAGCATATATGAAGCTGATACAATTTACAACGGCGTCGGCAAAGGAAGTAAAAGATTATGTCGACAGCCTTACAAAAAACGGAACAAAAAAGCTTGTGATAGACCTTCGCTCAAACCCCGGCGGTGATTTAAACGCGGCTGTGGAAATTGCGCGCATGTTTATAAGCGCCGGTAAAATTGCAGAGCTTCGTTATAAGGACGAAACAAAAAATAAGACGATTTATTCGGAAAACTACAGCTCGCCGAAGCTTACTGTTGCGGTTTTGGTTAATGAGGAGAGTGCGTCCGCGTCGGAATTTTTAACTGCGGCGTTTAAAGGGCGCAAGGCGGCAAAAATAATAGGCACAAAAACGTATGGAAAGGGCAGTATGCAGTCTATGCGGCAAATTGCGACCGGCGCCGGTATGAAATACACCGTCGGTGAATTTTATACCGTGGACGGAAAGCGGGTAAACACCGTCGGCGTAGAACCCGATATATATGTTGAAAACGAAATAAAAAAAGTTGACGAGGATTCCTTTGAAAAAATTGACTTTGACAATATACAGCAGGGTAAAGAAGGCGGAAAAATGACGCTTGCGCTGGAGCAAAGGTTAGAGGCACTGGGGCTTTTTGATGAAAAGCCCGACGAAGTGTTTGATGAAAAAACCTCGTCGGCGGTATCGTAC
Organism: uncultured Clostridia bacterium; assembly: GCA_934476455.1. GTDB lineage: Bacteria > Bacillota > Clostridia > UMGS1883 > UMGS1883 > UMGS1883. Next base: position 25,233 of record CAKSNY010000025.1, read on the forward strand.
TTGCAAAATATCCTGGGCTATGATGACACCGGTATTCCCGGGGTTTACGAATATATGTATTTAAACGATTATACGTATGATTTCGATGTAACAGTAGATAAGCAATTGGAGGAAGCCGTTAAATATTTGGCTGCGTTTTAAAGAATATGAAAGAAGCAGTTTACCTTACGGAAATGATAATGAACGGAGAAACGGGCAAGGCGAGAACTTATGCGGAAAATATGTGTAAAACCATAACGCCGCCCGAGTTTGCACGCGGGTACGCGGCAACCGCAATACATGAGTGTGCGCGTATGATAAATTATAAGGACCCATGTATTACGATAAACGGGCAAAAGCTGCGCAGGGCGCTTTGCGACGGAGATTTTCCGAACATATGCGGCGCGATAAAATATATATCGGAATGCTGCACGAGAAAGCATAAGGAGGACTGTGCCGCACGCATTGAAAAAGCTGCGCGTTTTATTGACCTGAACTTTAAAAATTCGCAAGTTTCCATCAGTGATGCAGCAAGGTATGCAGGCTTTAAAAATGCTGAGCTTTCCGTTTTATTTAAAGAGCATTATGGTGTTTTGCCGAAGGATTATATTACAAATAAAAGGCTTGATTTTGCAAATGAACTTGCGGAAAACTCGAATATTGCAATAAAAGATATTGCGGTTAAGGCGGGCTTTTCGGACAGCTCGCAGTTTATTCGGGCATATAAAAAGCGCTACGGTATAACGCCGCTTCAGAAAAGATACTATAAACAGGAATATAAGGAATAAATTAAAGGCTTTCAAAATGCATAAGGCGGTGCTCGGAGGTGTGCGCATATGAAAATAGAACGGCTTAAGGAAAACAAAATAAAGATAGTCATAAATTCCGAAGAGCTTTTGCATTGGGGAATAAGCGCGGATGCTGTTGTAAAAAATTTGCCCGAAACGCGGGAAATGCTTTTTTCGGTTCTCAGAAAGGCGAAGATAGAAACAGGTTTTTCGTGTGAAAATTCGCGCCTGGTAGTAGAAACGGCAGTGAATACGCAAAGCGGTGTGCTTACGCTTTTCGTAACAAAAGTAAGCACACAGGACGAAAAGGAACTGTTTGAAAAAATCTCTGCGATGAAAAAGGCTGATATATTGAAAAATATACATATGCTTACAAACAGGGATGAAAAAAGAATTACGGTAAAGCTTGAAAGCCTTGAAAACGTTATTGCAATGTGCCGCGGAATGAATGATTATTTCGGCGGAACGCTGTATCTTTACGAAGACAGCTATTATATGACGGCACAGGGACACCACGCGGAAAGAATGCTTGAATATGCTGATATTGTAAAAAACGCATACAGACCCGTTATAGAGGAGCACGGTGTGCTTATAGCCGATAAAAATGCATTTTCGCTGATACGTTCAAAATTCCGCGATTAAAACCGGAGCTGCGGCAAAGCGATTTTTAAATCGGATTTGCCGCAGCCTATTTCTTTTTTGTATTGACATAGTTCGTCAAATGATGTAAAATACCAATGTCAAAGAAAATGATTGGAGCAGTGACAAATGAAAAAATGTGCAGTTTTTTTGTCGGTGTTGCTTTTTGTTGTTTTGCTTCCGGCGGTTTCGTTTGCAAGCGATAATGTATATGCAGCTCCGGTTGAGGGATATATGGCGCTCAGAATATCACCCGATGAAAACAGCCACGAGATAACAAAGATACCCGCATGCGCAAAGCTCATGGTATTGGAAAGACGCCGCACATGGGGAAGGGTGGTTTTTCAGAAAAAATGCGGCTGGGTTAATTTAAGTTTTACAGCGTCGTCTTATAATGACGCGGCACAGGCAACAGGCTATGATGCCGTAAAAAACGTAAAGGTTGCGTCTGAAAATAAAAACACCTCGCTTTACAGCCTGCCGTCCACACTGCGGCTTTTGGGAAGCGCAGAAAAATATACCGTGCCGAATGATACAATACTGAGCGTGAGCCGTGAAACAAAAAACGGCTGGGGCTTGGTTTCAATGAACGGGAAATATGCTTGGGTGCAGCTTAAGCATACAAAGCCTTACGAAAGCTTTGCGGAGGAGGAAAACCACAGCTACGGTATTTATTATGTGTATGTTTTGTCGGAGCGCGGGGAGGGCTTAAACCTTATGAGCGAGCGCGGCGGCGGAACGATATTGGCGAAAATCCCCGACTGTATAAAGCTTACCGTGCGCACTGAAAACGGAAATTACGGTTATGTATCGTACGACGGATACAACGGTTGGATAGACCTTAAATATACAACAAATACTTTGGCAAACGCGCAGACAAGCGCGGGCGTTTTGGTAAATAAGGAGTACACTGTTTTGGGTGCGGAGGGTAATGTGCAGCTTATGAGCGTGCCTTCCGATTACTCCGGAGATATGAGCTTTTCGCAGGGAAGCGTAAAGCCCGGGGGAACGGTTTTTGTAACGCGCAGCACAGCGTCGGGATGGAGCTTTGTTACGGTAAACGGCGTGCGCGGGTGGATAAGGCCGGGGCAGCTTTCCGAATGTGAAGAAGAAAATTATGATTCGGTATCGCTTTGTGAGCCATATTATGTATATGCTGCGGCAAGAAGTAAAAAGGGTGTTAAGGTATATCCGGATAAAAGCGCCTTGCAGCAGAGCTTTGCAACACTTCCGGAATGTATAAAGCTACAGGTAATTTCCGAAAACGGGGATTATATATATGTTTACAGCGATTATGCAGCAGGGTGGATACAACGCGCCGATACACGCGCTTCCTACGATGAAGCACTTTTGGCAAATAAAAATGAGAAAATACTGTATTGCAGGGTAAAAATTGAAACACAGCTGATGAGTGTGCCGATGTATTCAGTATACAGCGGCGGCAGCGAGCTTATGCTGCTGAATGAAGGGAAAGAATTGGCAGTAATAAAAACGGTAACCACGGGGAAAAGAAAATGGGGGCTTGTAAAGCTTTCCGGACAGTACGGATGGGTAAATCTTAATTGCACGAAAAAAACGGTTTCGCCGATTGTTCGGGCAATTATCTTCATAGCGGCTGCTTTGATATTAACGGCGATTTTATTTGTAATTTATTATATTTTCAGGAGGAAGAAAAATGAAAGAGTATTATAAGATAAATGTAGCGGGGCTGGAGCGCGAGCTTCCGCTGTTCAGTGTGAATGAAAATTTGAAAATCGCAGCTTTTATAATCTTCGGCGATGTAGAGCTTACGAAGGCATGCGCGCACAACCTTTTAAAAATTGCGCCCGAATACGATATAATGATTACGGCAGAGGCGAAAAGCATACCGCTTATTTATGAAATGGCGCGCCAGGCAGGCGTAAATAATTACATAATCGCACGCAAGGGAGCAAAGGTTTATATGCGCGACGTACACTCTGTATGCGTAAATTCAATTACTACACACGCGCAGCAGCACCTGTATCTCGGTGAGGATGACGCAAAGCTTCTGCGCGGCAGACGCGTGCTTATTGTTGACGATGTAATAAGTACCGGCGAATCTCTTCACGCAATAGAAAAGCTTGTAACGGAGGCGGGCGGAAATATTGTAGGCAGGGTTGCTGTTTTGGCAGAGGGCGACGCAGCTGAAAAATTTGATATAAAAGTATTGGGTAAGCTGCCGCTGTTTGACAGCGAAGGTGAGCCGATAAAATAAATATTAGCATAAAATGGAGGATTTATAATGAAAATGAGAAAGGTGTTTGCAGCTGTTTTCTTGATTTTTCTGTTCGGCGCGGTGGGTGCGCAGGCAAGCGAAAGCGTTATTATACCCGATTACGAGTGCGTTATAAACGATTCTTCGGTATGGTATAAAGACTCAATCTATCCGCTTATATCCTACCGTGATATAACATATTTTCCGATGACGTACGATTATTGCAGGGCGATGGGGCTTTCGTCAACATGGGTAGAGGGAAAAGGGCTTTATATAGCCTATTATATAAGCACCCGCGATCTTCCCGTTTACGAAACAAGGCAGAATAAAAAAACGGAAAAAGCGGTTATAGCAAAATACCCGATATATATAAACGGAAAGCTTATAGATAATAAAAATGAAAAATATCCGCTGCTTAATTTCCGTGATGTAACCTATTTTCCGATGACGTATGACTATGCAACGCAGGAATTTAACTGGCAGACAGAATGGACGCCCGGTAAATTTGCCATTAACACAAATGCACAGGTAAACTTCCGGATAGATGTGTTAAAAACTGATGATGCAGGGGCTGATTTACTGTATACCGGATATGGTGCTACCTTAGGTAACGGAGAGGTAATTCCGTGGGGTACGGAGTGCTGCAAAAGACTTGATTATAAGACGGGCGCGCTTTCGGACATCGCAAAAACCGGAGATATAGATGACGATAAGTATACCGAAGCCGAAATCACGGTAGATAAGGAAACGGGCGCTGTCAGCTTTAACGGTGCGCAAATTATACCGCCGCAGGAATTTACGGGGGATAAAAGCGATTTTTTAAACTATGGCTTCAGTGCAAATGCAAGAAAATACACATACGGTGATATTTCGTTTTTAGAGGTTGACGAATCTTTTTACGCTAATAAAAAAGACGGCTCAGGTATGGGAAACAGAAGACAATATCTTTACCTTTTGGACGGGGAAAAGCCGGTATTTATAGGAAACGAATCGAACGCAATACAGGCATCACGCCTTAACGGTGAAATATATGTGGGGGTTGAAACCTACGGGCAGACAGTGTTTAAGCACTACCACACGAGAAAGCTTTTGTACAGGTACACCCCCGGCGCAGCACCGGCAGCGGTTGAATTTGATGACTACAAAAGCATAAAGATTATAGGCGCGGCAAACGGAAAATTGTACTTAAAGTGCGAGTGGGCGCCTGAAAACATGCTTGCGGATATGACCGGATATCATCAGATTTCGCCCGCGAATGACGGATATTTTACGTATGACGGGAGCACACTTGCCAAAATTGCAAACTACACATGGTCGGATAAAGATTTACTTTCACCCGGCGGAACTGTTTATGCATTGGTGAACTGGAAGCAAGAGGTAAGAAAAATAAATTAAAGATGCGGGGTATTAAAATGGATTCTTTTCCTAATGAGGGTGCGGAAATTAAGCATTATCATATGAGAGTTAAGAAAAACGCTTTGATAAAGCGATTTATTATGATGACGCTTGGCACGGTGCTTTTAACGGTCGGTGTGTATTTTTTTAAAATCCCGAACGGATTTTCAACCGGCGGCGTAAGCGGTATAGGAACTGTTTTGGGTAAGGTTACCCCCGTTTCGCCCGCAAGGTGGATTTCCATAATAAACTTTGCATTGCTGATTATCGGATTTTTGTTTTTAGGAAAGGAAACAGGTGCAAAAACTGTTTATTGCAGCACGCTTTTTTCGGTGCTTACGTGGGTGTTGGAGGATATTTGTCCGCTTTCGTCGCCGATATCGAGCGAAACCTTTTTAGAGCTTATTTATGCAATGCTATTTACATCAATCGGCGCTGCTATGATATTTAACAGCGGTGCGTCCTCCGGCGGAACGGATATAGTGGCACTTATACTTAAAAAGTATACGCGTATGGACGTGGGGAAGGCACTTTTGGCAGTGGACTTTCTTGTTGCCGGCAGCTCGTTTCCGGTATTCGGGGTGAGGATAGGATTATTTTCCATGCTGGGGCTGTTTATGAAGGCTTTTTTGGTAGACAGCGTTATAGAAAGCTTGAACAGCTGCAAGTATTTTATCGTGATAACCTCACACGGGGAAGAAATAGCGCAGTTTATAATAAAAGAGATGCACCACGGTGCAACAATGTGCGATGCGGTGGGCGAATATACGCATGAAAAAAAGCAGATGGTACATACCGTCTGCAAGCGTATAGAGGCGATAAAGCTGCGCGCCAAGGTAAGAGAGATAGACCCACATTCGTTTGTTATTATTTCGACAAGCAGCGACATAGTGGGCAGAGGATTTCGCGCAGTTTAATAAAATAAAAAACTTCAAGCCGAAAGAGAGCTTTCGGCTTGAAGTTTTTTATAGATATACTGCGGGGCTGTAAAAGTTTTTTTACAGCCCCGTTTTTTATACAATAACGGCAAATCCGCGCTGTATATTTTTAATTTCGGCATGTGTACAGTTGCCGCCGAATTCCCCGTCAAGCGTCCAGGAAAGATTTTCGCTGCATTCAAACTTTACATAAGAGGTTTTAAAACTTATAAGCCCCTTTGCGTCAAATGTCTGCATAAGGAAGGCTGTAATCATATTTTGAAATTCTATAGGATTTTGCGGCTTTTTAACAAGCAAAACCTCAAACAATCCGTCGTTTAATGAAATTGCAGTTCCGGAAACACGCTTTATTCCGCCGACCTGCAGGGAATTTGTAACCATTCCGAAAAGAAAATCGTCCTCAATAACAGTATCGTTAAAGCTTACTTTAATATGATACGGTTTTATAGTGGGAAGGCGGCGTATTCCCTCCATAACATAGGCAAGATGCCCGAACACATTTTTAAATTCCTGTGCAGTGTCGTAAGCAACAGAGGTAAAGGCGCCGAACGCCGCAACATACGCAAAATAGCGGTTATTAAACATTCCGGCATCGCAATAAAACGGCGCCCCGTCTACAACCTGGCGTGCGGCACGGCGCAAATCCAGCGGAAGCCCTACGGTTCCGGCGAAATCGTTTGTACTGCCGGACGGAAGGTATGCAAGCGTCGGGCGGTGCTTTTCATCAATCGACATAAAAGCGCTTACGGCTTCGTTAAGCATACCATCGCCGCCGCATACGGAAACAACGTCGTAATCTTTTCCGTGGCGTTCTATATAAGAATACCCGTCAAGAGGACAGGCGGTAGGATGCACCGTAACGCAATATCCGCCGTCTGTATATATGCTTATAATATCAGCCAAAAATGTTTTGATATTGCCTTTCCCGCTGACGGGATTGTAAACAAGTAAAAGCGAATTTTCCATATGACAACCTTCCTTACATTTATATAGATAATTATACGCTTTTTTTAATGAAAATCAATATTTTTAATTAAAAATGCCTAAATTTATAAAATCTATTGCATAAAGAGAATTATAGTGGCATAATATTATTACATAGGAATTTATTGACATAATATATTACATTTATACTTTGAGAGGAGTTTTCATTATGACATACGAAGAGATAGTCGAATTTGTCAAAAAAAACGTAAAGAAGCCCGCTAAAAGCAAAAGAACACACATTGCTGTGGAATTTGATATTTACGGCGAGGGTGAAGGTGCCTTTTATGTAGAGGTTAAGGACGGGAAGGTATCGGTAGAGCCTTATGAATACTACGACAGAGATGCAAAGGTAATCATAACAAGCGACGAACTGGTAAACATTGTAGGGGGAAACAAAAAGGCTTCGGAAAGCATTGAGGATGGTATATTGATGCTTGAAGGCGACGGAGAAATTGCCGCAGAGCTTTTTGAACTGTTTAAAGCCGAGAAAAAGGCAGCAGCAAAAAAAGAAACGAAAAAGCCCGCTGCAAAAAAGGTGAAAAAGGAAGCTTCCAAGAAGAGCAAGGAAAAGAAGGCAGAGCCTGCCGCAAAAAAGGAAGATAAAAAGGCTGTAAAAGCAGAAAGCGCGAAAAAAAGCGTTAAGGTAGAAGAAAAAATAGTTAAAGAAACTTTGGCGCCGAAGAGCAAAATTAAAAAAGACATATTAAAATAAATCAAAGGTAAAGAAATGCTTGTATAAATCCGAAAAACGGGTTTTATGCAAGCATTTTTATTTGTTCTTACGGCAGTGAATGTAAAAGGCAATAACGGAAATCAAAGAACACAAAACCGTAAACGAAACCGAAAACAAAAACTGCGGCGAGGAGGGGTTTGTTATACTGCTTCCCATAAATGTTATGGGGATAATCCCCGGAAGCGTGCCGAGAAAGCTTGCAGATATAAAAATGTGAAACGGAAGCCTTGCAGCTCCGAAATACATACTTACAAGGTCACACGGCAGGCAGCTTATAACGCGGAGGAAGAAGCAAACAAAAAATTTATGTTCATCCTGCTTTTTAAAAAGTGCGCGTATATGCTCGTTTTTCATCACTTTTTTTTCAAGTGCGTCGCTTCCCGAAAAGAGCCCGACAAAGTATGCGGCGGCAAATTCGGAGAGCGAGCCGAGGCAGTTTACCAAAAGCGCTATCGGCGCGGGAAACAAAAAGCCGCCGGCAAGCTGTAAAAGCGCTACCGGAAAAAATACGGTAAGGCTTTTCAGCGCATACAAAAAAATCAAAAACAAGGAGGCAAAAAGCTTGTTCGACGGCGTATAAGAAATAATTTCCTCTACCGTAAAGCTGCGGATGTTAAAAAGCGTAAAGGCTATCAGCCCGGCGTAAAAAACATAAATAAATATCTTTAATATTTTTTTTGCTTTCACAGGGAGAGCACCCCTCTCATCCTGTTTATGAGAACTGCAGCCTCGGCACGGGTTGAATTATTTGTCGGGTGAATAAAACCGTTTTCATCGCCCTGAATAATGTTAAGGTGTGCAGCCTTGGAAACTGCGTCATATGCCCAAACGGATACACTGTTTATATCCTTGTAAGGCGGGGGTGTACTGTGCAGGTCATCCTTAAAGCGGTTCTCGTAAACACGGATAAGTATACAGAAAAGTTCTTCGCGCGTGATATAGTCGTTCGGTAAAAACCGTCCTTCGCCCACGCCTTTAACAATGTTGTGTTCGCTAAGTGCGCTGATATACGGAAAGAACCAGTCCTCGCTTGAAACATCGCTGTAAAAGGCAGAAGACGAGGCGGAATAGTTAAACGCGCCGGCAATCATTTTTGCCGCTTCTGCGCGGGTAACAAGCCTTTCAGGTGAAAAGGATGTGTCTGACGTACCGTTTACTATTCCAAGCTTTGCAAGGGCATATATACTGTCTTTTGCCCAGTGTGTATCTATATCGGAAAAATACACATCCGAAGAGGGCGTATCGGGCGTGGGTACAGTATCGTTATTGGGGGGTGATGTGTCAGCCGACAACGGGGCGTAATCAACCCTGACGACTCCGCTTTTAAGCGTATCGCCGGAAAAGCCGGTGATAGGGCATACGGGGGTAACATCGAAATACACGTATTTACCTGAAAAAGAAGTATCAAAATAAATATATCGGCCGTTTTCCGAAAGCTGCACAAAGTTTTTGTCAGAATCATCGGAAACATACCAGTTCACAACACATCCCGAATCGTCCGCTGTGGGGTCAATACTGCTGTAAAACCCAAATAATGCTTTTGCAAACCCGTTTACGGTAAGGTCGCCCGAAATTGTGGGAGAGGCAACCTTAATTATAGCTTTTTTCATTACCATATTGTCAAAAATAGCGTCAAAGGCTTCTGTGCTGTCGGACTGTACGTAGAAAAACAACCTTCCGCAGGAGTCGTATTCCGAAAGGAACACCTGCGGCGGGATGGGAATGTCAAAAGACGAACGTGCCGGAACAGAAAACTGTAAAAGCGGCAGTTTTTCGCCGGATAAAGAATCAAGAAACACGGTCACGGAAACATCCGTTGACGGGCGGATATTACAGGTGAACGTATAAGGCGTATTTTCCGAAAAATGTACATAAGAGTTACTTAAAAGTATAAAATAATCTCCGTCACAGGCGATATCCGCATACCTGTTATCTGCGTTTGACGCCATATTAAAAACGGTCGGATACGGAGAATTGACCATCCACAGCTCGTTTACCTTTGTGTTTTCAAAACCGCCGTCACCTATAAAATCAGCTCCGACGGTAAACAAAAGCTCATGCGTGATTGACGGGTAAGCATCACTTTGTGCAACAAGCGTATAAGTGCCGGATAAAGCGTCCGGCGAAACGTACAAAAGTTTGCTTTCGCCGTCACATCTTATTCCGGGTACATCCTCCTTAAGGGTAATGGTGCAGGTTTCGGAATCTATAATTTCTCCGAGCTGGTTGCGAACGTAAGCATTTATGGGATACGCGGTTTCGACATCCGGAAGCGCAATATTTCCGGGGGCATGGATTGTTATATAATCCGGCGACGGGGCTTCTATACACAATTTTATATCGTCGGCGTAAATGTAGCACGGCTCAGAGGAAAACAGATTGAGCGAAAGTTCATAAATTCCGCTTGCTGTCGGAACATACGCCGCTGAAATATCATACCACTGCGTTCCCGATATATCCTTTATATTAAAAATTACGCTGCTGCCGTTTTCCGTAACCGTATTTGCGGCAAAGACCGGCTTTGAGGCGGACAAGCTGCTTTTAACCCGTGCGCGCAGCACATACAGTGTATCCTTTACAAGAAGCTGCGGTTTTAAATATGTCAGGTACGAGTGGTAACCGTAGTTTTCGTAGTTATCGGTATATGTCACAAGACAGGTGTTTTCACCGTCTTTTACAACATCAAGCTCGCTTCCTTGCCATAAAAGCTCCGCGTCCGTTTCCATATCCGAATTATCTATAATATTGTCGGTAACGGTAACGGTGAGAGAACCCGGTGCAATACCGGGCGCGTCTTTAACAGCATATTCGATTGTTATATCTCCGCGTGACGTATTTGGGGAAAGAGTAAGCGTAAGGAGGGAGGAATCAAACTCTGCCCCGGAGAAATCGGAAATATAGGCATGTAATGCCGAATATGAAAGCAGATAAACATATCTTCCGCTGTCAGTCACCAAAACGGGAGTATAGCTTATAGTTACAGGGCTTGCGGCAGGAACCAAAATCTCCTCCGGACCGATAAGTTTTACACCGGAGATTGGTGCGTCAATCGGATGAAACGAAATGCTGTCGGTAAAAATACCGAAATTTTCATCAGCATTTTCAAAGTGTATGGATAAATTGAAGTCGCCCGTTTCATACGCGTAAAAATCTGCGGAAAATTTCTCCCACGAATCGCCCGCGCCGCTAACCGATACAATTACTGTTTTAGAACCTTTTTCAAGCGAGGCTTTTGCCCGCGGAGTATCAGACTTGGCTGCCATAGGGTTAAGCACATATCCCGACAGAGAGTAAATTTTCCCCGCTTCAAGATATACTGTGTCCTGAAGCTCAAGCACATGTGTAACAAGACCTGCACGGACGCTGCCGAACGGATTTATAACAAGTGCGCCGCCATCCCCCTCAAATGCGGCGGCAGAGTCAAAAAATGCGCCGTTCCAAAGCGCGGTGCTTTCGGCGGTGTCAAAATCGGCGTCAAACTCTGTAACAGACGCGGCAAGACAAACCGTGCATGGAATTAAAAATATTAAAATGAAGAGAGTAAGTATAATTCTTTTCATCACAGCACCTCATAGTAAACTTATTATACATCATAAAAACAGTTTTGTCCACAAGAGATACAAAAAGTTAATATATTTCGTTGAAAAGAGAGGCAATATATAGTATACTTATGATGTTATAGGGGGGCTTTTAATGAATTACGGAAGAATACTTTTTGTCACTGATCTTGACGCTACACTTACATGCGGAGAAACGCTTTCTGCCGAGAATGAAAACGCAATAAAGCGTTTTGTGGAAAAAGGCGGAATGTTCACGCTTGCAACGGGGCGTACACTCTCTTATATAAAAGAAAAATTTAAGGGCAGACTTGAACCCAATGCTCCCGTTACAACCCTGAACGGAACAATTATAACAGATTGCGCGGACGAAAGCATTTTATGGGAAAAAGCGCTTGAAAACGAAAAGGAAATAATAAGCTTTATAAAAGAAAACATAAAACCCGAAAAAGTTGAGATATGCACGCTTAATAAAAGAGAGAGCGCCGAAAGCATCTCGATTGAAAACGAGCATGTTTATAAGATAGTATCTGTATGCGAAAACAGATGTAAGGCGCAAGAAATGATGCGCCTTATGAACTGCCGCTTCGGGGAAAACTGCTTTACAATGCGCTCTTGGGGAACAGGCGTGGAAACAATACATAAAAAAGCGGGTAAGGGCGAATGTATACGCCGAGTGAAAGAGCTTTGCGGTGCGGATATATGTATTGCAATCGGGGATTATGAAAACGATATAGATATGATTAAACGCGCGGATATAGGAATAGCCGTGGGAAATGCACACGATTCGGTAAAAGCAGTTGCCGATATTGTAACCGCAGACGCAAAGGACAATGCCGTGGCGTATGTACTTGAAAATATAGATAAAATATGTATGAAAGTAAAGGCTTGATTATTGATTTCATATATGATAAAATAACAGGAATGATTATGAAAAACGGGTGAGTAGATGTACCTTAAAAGAATTGAGCTGCAGGGGTTTAAATCCTTTGCGGATAAAACCGTTATAGAAGTTCACGATGGGGTGACGGCGATAGTAGGACCCAACGGCAGCGGAAAAAGCAATATTTCCGATGCAATACGCTGGGTTATGGGTGAACAAAGCGCAAAAACGCTGCGCGGCGGAAAGATGGAGGATGTAATATTTGCCGGAACACAAAAGCGCAAGCCGCTCGGATTTGCGCAGGTGTCGCTTGTGCTTGACAATTCGACGCACTTTTTGCCGGTTGACTATGACGAGGTTGAAATTACACGGCGCGTGTTTCGCAGCGGTGAGAGTGAATATTTAATAAATAAAAATGCGTGCCGCCTTAAAGATATTAACGAGCTTTTGATGGATACGGGACTCGGCAGAGACGGCTATTCAATTATCGGACAGGGAAAAATAGCGGAGATAGTTTCGTCAAAGGGTGACGAGCGCAGACAGATTTTTGAAGAGGCTGCGGGGATTTCAAAATACCGCTACAGAAAAAATGAGGCTGAAAGAAAGCTTTTTCATACGGAGGAGAACCTTGTTCGTGTGCGCGATATTTTAAGTGAGCTTTCAGAGCGTGTAGAGCCGCTTAAAAAGCAAAGCGAAAAAGCGATGAAGTATCTTGATTTGAGAGAAGAGCTTAAAGGCATTGAAACGAGCGCGCTTTTGGAAATAATCGACAGAAAACGCGAAGAGGCGCAAAAGACCGCAAAAATTTATGATGACGCTGTGAGCCGGTTTGAAAAAAGTAAAAAAACGCTTGAAGAATACAACGCAAAAAGTGATGAGCTTTACAGCGGAATGAGAGAAGAGGACGAGAAGCTTTCCGCACTTCGCGAGAAGCTGTCAAGCCTGGAGTCGGATAAAGCGGCAATAGATAATAAAGACGCAATAATTAAAAACAATATAGAAAACCACAAGGTAAACATATTCAGAATAGATACCGAGCTTTCGGGGTGGTCGAAACGCGGCGAGGCGCTGAAAGAGGATATGGCGCGGCTTGAAAAGGAAAAGATAGGGCTATCGTCACGGTTTGACGAGCTTGCACGAGATTTGCTTGCCCTGGAACAAACAGATGCGCAGCTTGCAAAAAACACCGCGGAAAGAACAGCCGCATTGGAGAAGGCGAGGAACGAGGCACTTTTACTGCGCCAAAAGAAAGGTGAAGCACAAAGCAGGATAGAAAGCATAGACCTTATAACGCAAAACATAGAAACGCGGCGTTTTTCAATAGAGGTAGATATAGCCTCGGCAAACGATAACGCCGCAAGGCTGCGTATGAAATGCCGCGAGCTGGAGGAGAAAAGTAAGCAGGCGGATTCAGAGAGCGAAAAGAGGCAGGACGCCGTTTTTTTGGCAAATCAAGCGTTTCACGATGCGAACAAAAAAAGTGCGCAGCTTAAAGAAGAATATAACGTTATGACAAAGCGCCTCGGCGAAAAACAGGGGCGGCTTAAAATGCTTGAAGAAATGGAGCGCGGGCTTGAGGGATATGCCAGAGGTGTGCGCGAACTTTTAAAAGCTGAAAAAGACGGAAGATATAAAGGTGCACTTATAGGGGTTTTAAGTAAGCTTGTAACGGTCGAAAAGAAATACACAACGGCGGTGGAAACGGCGCTCGGAAACGCTATGCAAAACATAGTTGTTGAAACGGAGCAGCAGGCAAAACAGGCGATAGAATATTTAAAGGCAAACAACATAGGCAGGGTAACGTTTCTTCCGATTTCATCGCAGGAGGGCAAAAGGCTTGACAATGAAGAACGGGTGCTGCAAAACGACGGAATAATTTGTATTGCGGCAGACGTGGCAGACTGTGACAGGTCCATAAAAAACGTTGTGGAAGCACTTTTGGGAAGAACCGTAATAGCAGAGGATATGGACAGTGCGATTAAGCTTGCGCGCGCCACACATTATAAATTTAAAATTGTTACATTGAGCGGAGAACTTTTAGCCCCGGGAGGCAGTGTGACAGGCGGCAGCGTAAACCGTGCACAGGCGCTTTTGGGAAGAAAAGACGAAATAGAGCTTTTGAAAAAAGAATGTGAAAAGCTTTTAAAAGAAACACAAAAGCTTGAAGATAATATAGATGACCTTGCAGACAGCGCCGAGGAAAGCAGAAGAACAGAGGCAAAATGCAGAGAGCAATTTTCCGAAGCGGAGAATAAGGCAATGAAGCTTAAGGCAGAATACGAGATGAAGAAAAATCTGCTTGAAATAGCCGAAGAAAGAAAAGTTAAGCTTGAAAATGAAAAAGAGCAGATTGCTTCACAAAAGACAGATACGGACGCTACGCTTAAAAAGCTGCATGAGGTACTGGAAAACAGTGACGGTTTAATAGAAAACGCCGAGAGAACGGTACAAAAAATGCAGGAGGCAGTGCGTGAGGCAACACTTACGCGGGAGAAACATTCCGAAAAAATTATTGATAAAAAAATGGAAATGAACAGTGCGCAGAAAGATGTGGAAATAGCGCAAAGCAGAATAGAGGATATACAAAAAAGTGCGGATAATTCCGTAAGCGACTATAATGACCGTGTAGAGCAAAAACGGGCAGAGGAGCAAAGGATAGGCGCACTTGAAGAAGAGATTTTGCAAAACGATATGCACCGAAAACAATGCGAAGCGGCAACCGAAACCGTGCGCGAGGAACTTAAGGCGCGCAGTGCGCAGCGCGGCGGAAACGACGCATTGCTTGAAGATATAAGAGAAAAAACCAAAACGTTAAACGATGAAATTTTAGCGATGCAGGGCGAGGTTGTCCGCATAGAAAACAGGAAAGGAAAAATAGAGGAAGAACTGGAAAGCGCCGCGAACAGACTGTGGGAGGATTACGAGCTTACCTATAACAGCGCTCTTGAAATTAAGAAGGATATAGGCTCTTTGCCGGAGGCGCAAAAGAAAATATCCTCTCTTAAGGCGTCGATACGCGCGCTCGGTAATATTAACGTGGATTCCATTGAGGAATACAAAGAGGTTAAAAACCGCTACGAGTTTATGAACAACCAGGTAGAGGATATGCAAAAAGCAAAAAGCAACCTTGAAAAGCTTATATCCGAAATGATAGCTGTTATGCGGGAACAGTTTGCAAAGAAATTTGATATAATAAACGAGCTTTTCGGAAAAAGCTTTGTAGATTTATTCGGCGGCGGTAAGGCGGAGGTTAAGCTTTTAAACCCGCTTGACACATTGGAAAGCCCGATAGAGATAGAGGTACAGCCGCCGGGTAAAAAACTGCAGAGCATAACGCTGCTTTCAGGCGGTGAGCATGCACTTACGGCAATAGCGCTTTTATTTGCTCTTTTGCAGGTATCGCCCGCACCGTTTTTGGTGCTTGATGAGATAGAGGCGGCGCTCGATGACGAAAATGTATACAGATTCGGCGATTACATACGTAATTACGGAAACAACACGCAGTTTGTTGTAATTACGCACCGCCGCGGCACCATGGAAGCGGCAGACGTGCTTTACGGCGTTACGATGCAGGAGCGCGGCGTAAGCAGGCTTCTGTCAATGAAGCTTGAGGATGTTGCATTTGAAGAATAGACAGGAGGTTTAAAATGGAAAAAAAAGGACTTTTTGCAATACTGCGCGAGGGTTTGGATAAAACACGCAGTTCATTTAACGAAAAAGTGGACAGTGTATTTTCCGTCTTTAAAAAAATTGATGACGATTTGTATGATGAACTGGAGGAAGCGCTTATTATGGCAGATATCGGCGGCGCGGCGTCGATGGAAATAACGGACGAGCTGAGAGCGCGCGTAAAGGAAAAACACATTACAGACGCGCAGGAGGCTAAGGAGGAGCTGAAAAGTATAATTTCCGAAATACTTTCCTCGTGCGATTGCAGCCTTGATTTAAAAACCAAACCGACCGTTATTTTGATGATAGGCGTAAACGGTGTGGGGAAGACAACAACTATAGGAAAGCTGACCTCGAAATTAAAAAAAGAGGGAAAGAGCGTTGTGCTTGCGGCGGCAGATACTTTTCGCGCGGCAGCGGCAGACCAGCTTCAAATATGGGCGGAAAGAAACGACACTGTGCTTGTACGCCTGAACGAAGGTGCAGACCCGGCAGCGGTGATATTTGACGCGTGCGTATCTGCGCGAAGCAAGAAAGCAGACGTACTTATATGCGATACCGCCGGAAGATTGCACAATAAGAAAAACCTTATGGACGAGCTTGGGAAAATTTACCGCGTGATAGAACGCGAACTTCCCGATGCAAAAAAAGAGGTGCTTTTGGTGCTTGACGCCACAACGGGGCAAAACGCCGTAAATCAGGCAGAGGAATTTAACAAAGTGGCAAATATAAGCGGTATAGTTCTTACCAAGCTTGACGGCACCGCAAAAGGCGGCATTGTTGTGAACATATGCAAGAAGCTGAAAGTCCCCGTAAAATTTGTAGGCGTGGGAGAGGGTATTGACGATTTGCAGCCCTTTGACCCGCAGGCGTTCTCTCAGGCACTTTTCGGATAAAATAAATTTGTCTTAAATTTATTGCTAAAAATTGGCTGTATATATTTTTTCTCCCGGCAGACAATAGGATTGTAAGCTTTGGCTTAATTAAAATTTAAAGGAGAAAAAATATTATGAGTAAGAATTCAAAAAATTTAGTTCCCGAAGCAAGAGAGGCTCTTAACCGTTTTAAGATGGAAGCTGCAAGCGAAGTAGGCGTAACGCTTAACCAGGGTTATAAC
>CAKSNY010000026.1 GCA_934476455.1 uncultured Clostridia bacterium
GATTCAAGGCTCGGCGGCGGTGTCGGTGCAAAGGATAAATCTATCATTGACCGTTGTGCCATTAAGGTTTACGGCGATTTCTTGAATGGCAAATCGGAGTATATGCCGACATTGGTTGACTTCCGTAATGAATTACTCCGTCAGCTGGAGGACGAGGCTGGGGATCTTGCATTGTCGCTTGAAATATTTACGACAGGCTCACTTGACGCATTTGCACATCAAAGCGATGTCAACACCAATAACCGTATTGTTTCTTATGACATTTTGGAGCTTGGCGAGCAGATGAAGTCTATCGGACTTCTTATTATGCTGGATAATATTTTTAACCGTGTTATGGCAAACCGCAGACGGGGAAAATATACAAGGGTTTATGTAGATGAAGCACATCTTTACTTCAAAAATCCGTACAGTGCGGACTTTCTTTTGAAATGTTGGAAACGATTTAGAAAATACGGCGGACTGCTCACAGGCATAACGCAGAATATTTCCGACTGCCTATTAAATGAAACGGCACGAGGGATGTTATCCAACAGTGAGTTTCTGCTCCTGTTAAATCAAGCACCATCGGACAGAAAGGATTTATCGGAACTTTTATCAATTTCCGACACGCAGATGAGCTACATCACCAATGCCGGAGCAGGACGAGGTTTAATCAAGGTTGGTGGCTCTATCGTACCGTTTATCAATGAATTTCCGACCGATACGGAATTGTATAAGCTAATGTCTACAAAACCGGGCGAAGGTTAATACAACACAATATTTTTACATCAAAAGCGGCGGTTTCATACCGAGATCGCCGCTTAAAATTATGGAGGACACTATGAAAAACAAAATCACAGATAAATTATTCGAGCTTGCCTATACCGACTCTATGACGGAGCTGCAAAACCGCAATGCTTATGAGGAAAAATTAAAGAAATTGAGAAAACCAAGCAGCAACATATCACTCATTACGGCTATTGTGATTGATATATGCGATTTGAAAGAGATTAACGACAGTTACGGGCATTTTTGCGGTGATGATGCGATAAAAACCGTTGCGAAGGCATTAACGGACACACTCGGCACAAAAGCGGATATATACCGCATCGGAGGCGATGAGTTTGTGTGCATATCCGAAAGCAATGTACTTCCGTACATATCGCAGTTCAAGGATACCATCAGCTTTATCGACCGTGAAAAGTTGTATAAGCTGGCGGTTTCGATAGGCTATTCAAAATATCACGAAAAATATACGAAAAGCATTGACGATATTATCCGCCGTGCCGATGAGAAAATGTATAGGGCTAAAAAAGCAAAATAATATAAAAATTTCGTTTAGTCTGCCGATTGTATTTTTGACAAATATATGCTATACTAAATATATAAATCTGTGCGGAGGAATGTGTATGGATAATATAAACGATAAAATTCAGCTTTTTGAAGATAAAAAAATTCGTACTGCGTGGGACGAAGAAAATGAAGAATGGTATTTCTCTATTGTGGATGTTGTAGAGGTTTTAACCGAACAGGCAGACCATCAGGGAGCAAGAAACTATTGGAAAGTGCTTAAAAAACGCTTAAAAGATGAGGGAAATGAAACGGTTACAAATTGTAACCGTTTGAAAATGACTGCTGCTGACGGCAAAAAAAGATTAACCGATGTTGCCGACACACAACAGCTTTTGAGAATTATTCAATCTATTCCGTCACCGAAAGCAGAGCCGTTTAAGGTGTGGCTTGCCGAAGTCGGCAGAGAACGGATAGAAGAAACGATAGATCCGGAGCTTACGATTGAACGAGCACTCGAAACCTACTTAAAAAAGGGATATAGCCGAGAATGGATAAATCAGTGTTTGCAAGCTATACAGGTAAGAAAGGAACTGACTGACGAATGGCAAGACCGTGGCGTTCAAAAAGGTGTTGAATTTGCTATATTAACAGATGAAATCACAAAGGCGTGGTCGGGTATGTCAACAAGACAGTATAAAAATTTCAAAGGCTTGAAAAAGGAAAATTTACGGGATAATATGAGTACAACGGAAATTGTACTCAATATGCTTGCAGAGGTTAGCGCCACCGAAATATCAAAGACAAAAGAGCCAACATATTTTGAGGAAAACCGTTCTGTTGCCAAACAAGGCGGAAAGATTGCAAGCGACGCAAGAAAAAATCTTGAAAAGGCTTCCGGCAAATCTGTTATAACCAGCAAAAATTCAACCCAGCTTAATGCTGTTGTTACGGATGTAATTGAATCTCTTGCCAAAGATGAAAAAGAAAAATAATGTAAATACATAATGATAACACTCGTTTAATTACGGGTGTTATTTTTTTGCTCAAAATCGAGGTGATAAAAATTGAAAGATATAAAAACCAAACCGCAGACTACCACAAAAGCGGTTATAAATGCTCCGAAATCGATGCAACATTCGGCAAAACAAGCGGTTAAGGATATAAAGACAGTGGCAAAGGACACGCTTGTTAAAAATGTTATGGATATTATATAATATTATGTTGAGAAAGAAAATAGACAAATCAAGTATTATAAGGCGTTGTCTATTTCTGCTCAACATAATATTTTAGCTTAGATAATAGAGATTACTTGTGCTCCCGCCGTTTTCACGGTATCTTCCGACCTTCATAATAAATCCTGCTTTTTCAGGGTCAGCTATTGCGCGTTTCACCGTACTTCGTGACAGCTTCATGTCGGTGCATACGGTTGTAACAAGACAGAAACTTTTTATATAGAAGTGGCGTAATATTGCGCCTTTCAGAGGTTTTACACAATTCAAAATCTCTCTGTAACAACCGAATAGAAAATACATAACAAAAAATCCCAAAAACCGCTTAAAATAAGGCTTTCGGGATTTTTGCTGTTTCGTTATTGTTACATCTGTATTGGATTTTTGAGATATGCGCAGATGATAGTTTTATAGTATAACTCAGATAAATTTATTCCTCATCTTCAAAGGTCATATCTTCAAAAATAATTTTAAGATAATCTCTTCTGCCGTATAAAATGCGATAGATAGAAACATAAGTTTCATCAACTTTATAAAAGACTATATAATTTCCGCTCACTATAAAGCGAAAATCAGTTTCGATATGAATTTTTGCAGAAAGCACCGGTCCCATATATGGAGATGTTTCTAAAAGGCTATAATCTTCTATTATTCTTTTTACTACATTGTTTGCCGCAATAGAATTTGCTAAATCATTTTCAATATAAGATTTTATTTCTTTTAAATCATTTAGCGCAGCAGGAGTAACACGGATTTTCGGCATGGTTATACCCCCAATGCCTTCATAACATCATCATTAGAAAGCCATCCGTTTTCTTTGGCGGATTTTTCTCCTTCAGAAAGCTTGCCCATGAGCTTGATTATAGCTTTTGTCTTTTCATATTCTTCCATATCAACAATCGCATAACGCCCTCTTCCATTCTTCGTAAGAAAAACAGGTTCGTCAAATGCAATTTCCTTTAAAACTTCTGCATAATTTCTTAAATCCGAAACCGGCCTGATATTTGGCATAAAACACCCTCCTTTATTTTTGTTGTAATTATTGTATCATAATTTTAAGTAAAATACAACAACTTTTTAAAAAATATACTAGATACATACATACGCGAAACAAAAACCCCTCAACCGCCCTATATTACAGGCTTTTTCGCTCTCAAAAGCCAAAAATCTGAAAATTTGAAAAAATTAACCGCATTTGCAAAGGATTTTATAAAACATATATTGCAACAAGATACGAAAAAATTCTGTTGCCTACCTACAGAAAATTGATATAATTTTAGGAATAATACAGAAAGATTGTTTTCGTGATATGTAGGTTTACAATAGATGTATTACATTCCGGCATATTTTCATTCAAAACAAGTTTGAACAAAAATATGTCGACAAAAAATAATACGGAAACCGCTCAAAACGTGTTATTATTTTACTTTTAACACAATTTTTCCTGTGTTTTGCCCCTTGTAGAGGATGTCATGTGCAGCCTCTGCTTCAGTTATGGGCAATGTTTTATAAATCGTAGGCTTAACTTCTCCGCTTTCAATTTTCGGAAATACATTTTTTACAAGTTCTGCTAATATTTGCGCCTTTACCTGCGGAGTTCTTGAACGCAGCGTACTGCCTATTATTCTTACATTTCTGACATATATATTTTTAAGGTCTATTTCTGTTTTTTGTCCGGCGAGCGCTGCAATCATTATCCATCTTGCCCCATGCGTGAGATAATGTATGCACTTACCCATAATCTCACCTCCCAAACAATCTATGGCAACGTCAACACCATGACCGTTTTCGAGTTCCTCTTTTAATACAGCGGAAACATCCTCCTTGGTCGTAACAACAACCCTGTCTGCATTACCCTCAATCTCTACCGGATCGAATACGGCAACCGGTGCCAGCATCCCGCTTCGTGAAGTATTCCATATAACATCACGAAGTACGGTTTCGTAAAAGTCATCCTCATACTTATATGCGTAACCGTCACGATAATGATGTCCTGTATGTCCAATCCCTTGTTCATTAAGCCCCGAAGAGATAACCATTTTAAATTCTAATAACAAAAGCGCCTATTGTAATTGAGCAAGTCCTCAAAAACGATAGGTACTTTTTGTAACTCCATTTTTTATATAAATGGAATTCTATCAATTTTGAAATTTTCTTCGCTTTTTCATATTGAGCTATCAATATGAAAATTGTTTACACATTGCTCCATAAACACATATTTATGGTAGATAGAAACTATCAGGTACATCAAGACGTGACGTCCATATGTACGGACCGAACGTAATTGAGGGTGTTCTGCAGTATGACGACGAGATGTCAACTCTTATAGCGTATCTGTGCGAAAAACCGGCACTCACACCATTCCGGAAAGCGTAAACGGAATTTGTACCCGAAAGTTTTGCCACACACGAACAGATTGGCACAACGGCAATCTGCTATCTTAAGTATAAGGGAATAGCCCTGTCGAACGGTTCGGACAAAATAAAAGCACACAGCGATTATTACAAAATTTCCGATTATCAAAGGAAGATATGCCAATACGCTATGGGACTTATAAAAGGTCACGCCGGCGGACTTATCGAGCCGTCCGGGAATTTAACGCATACACAGTTTGCATCTGTTATGACAAGATTTCCAAATCATATTGAAAATATTAAACAGCAAATTTAAACCCGGCAAGGTGAAAAAACCTGCCGGGTTTTACATTTTTTGCAAAATTTTTGTCATATCGCTTGACTTTAACGGTTTAATGTGATAAAATGCTAAAGTATAAAGATGCTTTCTTTAAAAAGGAACATGAAACAAGTGGAAAATAAGTATACGGAATTTACAGATAAGCTTTTTGAGGCGATTTTGACTTTGCGAAATGTGGAGGAATGTTACAGGTTTTTTGAAGATATATGCACGATAAAAGAAATTCAGTCGCTTTCACAACGTCTTGAAGTTGCACAGCTTTTACATCAGAATAAAAGCTATATTGAAATTTCAAAGGAAACAGGTGCAAGCACCGCTACAATAAGCCGTGTAAACAAATGCTTCACATACGGCACGGGCGGATATAAAGCGGCACTCGAAGAGCTTGAAAAGGGAGAAAAGTAAAATGGAGTACATCTTACGAAACGAAGAAAAGGCGATTTTCAAACTACGCAGTTTATATGAACGCTACGGATACCGCCAGTTTAAAATGAGCAAATTTGAAGAATACGATTTATACACACGCAACAAAGATTTTCTCGTGTCGGACAGTATCATCACTTTTACGGACACAAACGGCGTGCTTATGGCGTTAAAACCCGACGTTACGCTCTCTATAATAAAGGACTGCACCGATATTGACGGCTCGGTTAAAAAGGTTTATTACAACGAAAATGTTTACCGTGTTTCAAAAGGCACACAGTCGTTTAAAGAAATTATGCAGGCTGGTCTTGAATGTATCGGCGATGTTGACGGATATATCATCTGCGAAACGCTCTATCTTGCGGCAAAAAGTCTTGAAAGCATTTCGGAGGATTTTATCCTCGATATTTCGCATATGGAGATTATTTCGGAGGAAATAAAGGCACTTTCGATTTCGGCGGACGGTGAAAAAGAAATTTTAAAGTGCCTCGGAGAAAAAAATATTCAGGGAATTAAAAGAGTTTGTGCGTCGGAAAATGCGGACGCAAAGGCAGCCGAAATTCTCATAAAAACCGCATCGCTCTACGGCGGTATGAAAAAGGTGGTTTGCGGTCTTAAAGAAATTGATTTTGACAAGATTTCCCCATATGTTTCCGAGCTTGAAAAAATTGCCGATTATTTTGAGGGAAGCAGACTTGAAGAACGGATACATTTCGATTTTTCGGTTATTCACGATATAAACTATTACAGCGGAATTGTGTTCAAGGGCTTCATAAACACCATTCCCACAGGCATTTTGTCAGGCGGTCAGTATGACGGACTTATGTGCAAAATGAAGAAAAATTTAAGTGCAATCGGTTTTGCGGTATATCTTGATTTACTCGAACGTCTGCCCGGCCTCGAAGAAAAATACGACGTTGGTGCACTTGTTTTATCTGATGAAACGACAGATGCAAAAACGGTAAAACATGCCGTTGACACATTGACCGCAAAAAACATAACCGTTTCTGTGCAAAAGAAAATGCCCGAAAATCTGCACTATATGTCGCTTTACAAGCTCGGAAAAGGAGGATTGGAGAAAATTGAGTGATTTTTTAAATATTGCACTTCCCAAAGGAAGGCTCGGCGAAAAGGTTTACAAAATGTTTGAAAAAGCAGGTTTTGAATGTCCGTCGGTTTTGGACGGCACAAGAAAACTCATTTTTGAAAATCCCGAAAAAAAGCTCCGTTATTTTTGGGTAAAGCCGTCGGACGTTTCGATTTATGTTGAACACGGTGCGGCGGCAATAGGCGTTGCCGGAAAGGATATTTTGCTTGAATACGAGCCTGATGTTTACGAGCTTTTGGACCTTAACATAGGAAAATGCGATATGTGTGTCGCGGCGAAAAAAGGCTTTTTTGACGAAAACCGAAAAACGCTCCGCGTCGCAACGAAATTTTCAAACTGTGCAAAGCGTTATTACAGCACAAAGGGCAGGGATATTGACATAATCCATCTCAACGGTTCTATCGAAATTGCACCGATTTTGGGTCTTTCGGACGTTATTGTGGACATTGTGGAAACGGGTGTAACCTTAAAGGAAAACAATCTTGAAGTTATAGAAAAAATTTTTCCCGTCAGTGCACGTCTTATCGCAAACAAGTCGATCTTTAAATTTAAAACCGATATGATTGAAAATATCGCAGGTCATCTGGAGGTTAAAAATGATTAAAATTTTAAAATACGGCGAGGTTGAAAACAAAGATATTTTCGCACGCGGAGGTGTTAAAACAAACGTTGAGGGCGTTGTTTCCGAAATTATTGAGAACGTTAAAACAAATGGCGACAAAGCTCTTTTTGAATACTGCGAAAAGTTTGACAAGGCAAAGCTTACGTCGTTTGCCGTGAGCACCGAAGAAATTGAAAACGCAGTAAAATCGGCAGACGAAAAATTTATAAACATACTAAAAAAAGCGGCGGCGAACATAAGAAAATTCCACGAAAAGCAAGTCCGCACAAGCTTTATCATAAACGATGAAAACGGCATTGTGACAGGTCAGAAAATCATTCCCGTAGACTGTGCCGGTCTTTATGTTCCGGGCGGTACAGCGGCATATCCGTCAACAGTTTTGATGGACGCAATTCCGGCAAAAATCGCCGGCGTGAAAAATCTTGTTATGGTCACTCCCCCGTGCCCCGACGGCAGTATAAATCCTGTAATTCTTGCGGCGGCACACATTGCCGGCATTGACAAAATATTCAAGGTCGGTGGTGCACAGGCGATTGCGGCACTCGCATACGGCACCGAGAGCATACCGAAAGCGGACAAAATCGTCGGCCCCGGAAACACATTTGTTGCCGAGGCGAAAAAGCAGGTTTTTGGCTTGGTTTCCATTGATATGGTGGCCGGTCCCAGCGAAATTTTAATTGTTGCCGACGAAACTGTAAATCCGAAATATGCGGCGGCAGACCTTCTCTCGCAAGCCGAGCACGACAAAATGGCGAGTGCAGTTTTGGTTACAACATCAAAAAAGACTGCCGAGGCGGTTCAAAAAGAAATTGAACTTCAAATTCCTATGCTTGAAAGGGCGGAGATTGCACGTGCGTCTGTTGACAACAACGGCAAAATCATTGTTGCAGACGACATAAAAACCGCAATCGACATTGCAAACGAAATCGCACCCGAGCATCTGGAACTTTGCGTTGACAACCCGTTCGATTATCTTGACGAAATACGTCACGCCGGCTCGGTATTTATGGGTAAAAACTGCCCCGAGGCGTTAGGTGACTACCTTGCAGGCACAAATCACACGCTTCCCACAAGCGGCACGGCGAAGTTTTCGAGTCCGCTTTCGGTGGACGATTTCGTCAAAAAAACGCAGTATACCTATTACACCGAAGACGCACTCAAAAAAGTTGCGTATGACGTTGCGTATTTTGCCGAGCAAGAGGGGCTTACGGCGCACGCAAAAAGTGCGGTTATAAGGCTGGAGGAATAAAAATGAGCAGATTTATTTCGCAAAAATTCGAAAAGCTTGTGCCGTATACACCGGGCGAACAGCCACAGGATAAAAAATATATAAAGTTAAATACAAACGAGTCGCCGTTTCCGCCGTCGGACAAAGCAGTATCGGGTGTAAAGGATATTTTTAAGCGTCTTATGCTTTATCCGGACCCTGAATGTGCGGTTTTAAACGAAAAATTTGCAAAGCTTATCGGCGTTGAAAAAGACGAAGTTGTTGCGGTTAACGGCTCGGACGAAATTTTGAATTTCGCCTTTTCCGCCTTTTGCGACAAGGAAAAAACTGCAGTTTTCCCCGATATAACCTATGGGTTTTATGAGGTTTTCGCCGATTACAACGGCGTGCCGTACAGAAAAATTCCACTCGGTGACGATTTTAAAATAAATATTTCGGACTATTTTAATGCAAACGCCACGGTGTTTATTGCAAATCCAAACGCACCGACGGGCATTGCACTGACGCTTAACGAGGTTGAAGAAATTGTGAAAAACAATCCCGAAAACGTTGTTGTCATCGACGAGGCGTATGTTGATTTCGGCGGTGAAAGTGCGGTTCCGCTTATACACAAATACGACAATCTTTTGGTTACGCAAACCTTTTCAAAATCACGCTCGGCGGCAGGTGCAAGGCTCGGGTTCGGCATTGCCTGCAAAAGCCTTATTGTCGACCTTAACACGGTGAGATTTTCCACAAATCCGTATAACATAAACGCTATGACAATGGCACTCGGCAATGGGATTTTGGACGACGAAGATTACACGCGAAAAAACTGCAAAAAAATAATCGGGGTGCGTTCGTTTGCCGAAAGCGAGCTTAAAAAACTCGGCTTTGAAATGACAAATTCATCGGCAAATTTTATATTTGCAAGGCACAAAAATATCAGCGGTGAAAAAATCTATAAAAAGCTTAAAGAAAAAGGAATTTTGGTGCGGCATTTCAACGGCGAAAGAATAAAAGATTTTAACCGAATTACCGTCGGCACAAAGGACGAAATGACGGTGCTTATTGAAAAATTAAAGGAAATAACAGAGGAGGAATTTAAGTGAGAACAGTGGAATTTAAGCGTAAAACAAACGAAACGGACATAAAACTCTCGCTTAATCTTGACGGGAGCGGAAAGTCGGAAATAGAGTGCGGCTGCGGATTTTTGGAGCATATGTTAACGCTTTTTGCAAAACACGCACATTTTGATTTGACGCTGACCTGCATAGGCGACACCTATGTTGACGACCATCATACGGTTGAGGATATAGGAATTGCACTTGGTGAGGCTTTTTATAATGCACTCGGTGACAAAAAAGGCATCGTACGCTATGCCGACACAATTCTTCCTATGGACGAGTCACTTGTTTTGACGGCGGTCGATTTGTCGGGCAGGGCACATCTTTCGTATTCACTCGATATTCCAACCGAAAAGGTCGGCACGTTTGACACCGAGCTTTGCGAGGAATTTTTCACGGCATTTGTGCGTACTGCACAATGCACGCTTCACATAAAGAAGATTTCGGGAACAAATTCGCACCACATAATCGAGGGTGCATTCAAGTCGTTTGCCCGCACAATGGCGGGTGCGGTTAAAATAGACAGTGCATTTAAAGACGAAATTCCGTCAACAAAGGGTGTGCTCTGATGATTGCAATTATTGATTACGGTGTGGGAAATCTTTTTTCGCTCAAAAGCTCGCTTGCATACGTCGGTGCGGATGCTTGCGTGACGGGCGACGTCGAGAAAATCAAAAGTGCGGACAAAATCATTCTCCCCGGTGTTGGTGCGTTCGGCGATGCGGTGAAAAAGCTTAAAGACACGTGCCTTGACAAGGTTATCGTTTCGGAGGCAAAAAAAGGCAAGCCGATTATGGGAGTTTGCCTCGGTATGCAGATTTTGTTTGACAGAAGTTTTGAATACGGCGAATACTCGGGCTTGGGACTTATCAAAGGCGAAATCCGCCCCATATCCGACGTTATCGGCGAAAATTTAAAAGTTCCGCACATCGGCTGGAATTCGTTGAAATTCACCGATAAGAAAAGCAAAATTTTTAAGTATATAAACGACGGTGATTTTGTGTATTTTGTTCATTCTTATTATGCGTCAAACTGCGATGAAAACGTGGTCGCAAATGCGGAATACGGTGCGAATCTCACCGCTGCGGTGCAGTGCGGTAACGTATACGGATGCCAATTCCACCCCGAAAAAAGCGGAAATACGGGACTTAACATTTTGCGTGCATTTTGCGAAAAGGGGGAGTAAATAGATGCATATTTTTCCTGCGATAGATTTGTTTGACGGAAAGGCGGTCCGTCTTTTAAAGGGCGACTATCAGAAAATGACTGTTTACAGCAAAAGCCCTCTTGAAGTCGCAAAGGATTTTGAAAATTCGGGTGCGGAGTTTCTGCACATTGTAGACCTTGAGGGAGCGAAAACGGGTGATACACCGAACATCGGCACGGTAGAAAAAATTGTGAAAAACACTTCTCTTTTCACCGAAGTCGGCGGAGGAATACGCACGCTTGAAACGGTGGAAAAATACGTAAATATCGGTGTTAAACGCATTATTCTCGGCACTGCTGCGGTAAATGATGAGGAGTTTTTGATAAGCACGGTTAAAAAATACGGCGAAAAAATCGCAGTCGGAATTGACATAAAAGACGGGTTTGTTGCCGTAAAAGGCTGGACGGATTTGAGCAAATTCACACCGTTTGAATTTTGCCGAAAAATGCAGAATATCGGCGTTAAAACCGTGATTTGCACAGACATTTCAAAAGACGGTGCAATGCAGGGCACAAACGTTGGTTTATATAAGGAAATGTCAGAAAAATTCAACATAAACATTATAGCGTCGGGCGGTGTGAGCAGTATTGACGATATAAAAAAACTCAAAAGCCTTGAAATTTACGGTGCGATAATCGGCAAGGCATACTATACAAAGGCAATTTCGCTTGCCGAAGCAATCGAGGTGGCAAAATGATTACGAAACGAATTATCCCGTGCCTTGATGTGAGGAACGGCAGAGTGGTTAAAGGCGTTAATTTTGAGGGTTTGTCGGACGTTTCGTCGCCCATTGAGCTTGCGAAATTTTACAGCGACAACGGTGCGGACGAGCTTGTTTTTTACGACATAACCGCGTCGGTTGAGGCCAGAGCACTTTTTACCGATATTTTAAAAAAGGTTGCGGAAACGATTTTTATTCCGCTCACGGTCGGCGGAGGAATAAACACCGTTGACGATTTCGATATGGTGTTAAAATGCGGTGCGGACAAGGTGAGCGTAAATTCGGGTGCACTAAAAAATCCGAACTTGATTTACAAGGCGGCAAAAAAATACGGTAATCAGTGCGTTGTTATTTCGGCGGACGTAAAGCGTGAAAACGGAAAATTTACCGTGTATGCAAAGGGCGGACGCGAGAAAACCGAACTTGAGGCGGTTTCGTGGATTAAAAAATGCGTTGATATGGGTGCCGGCGAGGTGGTTTTAAATTCAATCGACACCGACGGCGTGAAAGGCGGTTTTGACCTTGAAATGCTGGACGCGGTGTGCAGTGCGGTGAATGTTCCCGTCATAGCGTCGGGCGGTGCCGGTAAAAAAGAGGATTTTGTTGAGCTTTTTAAAAAAATCCCGAAGGCGGACGCAGGTCTTGCCGCATCAATTTTCCACTTCAAAGAGGTGGAAATTCCCGATTTAAAACGCACGCTTAAAGAAAACGGAATTTTGGTGAGAATTTAAAGGAGCTATAAAAATGAAGTATGATTTTGACATAAACAAATTAAAATTCGACGAGAAAGGTCTTGTTCCGGCGATAGTTACCGACAACATCACAAAAGAGGTGCTCACGCTTGCGTATATGAACAGAGAAAGCCTTGAAAAGTCGATAGAAAAGGGGCTTACCTGTTTTTGGAGCCGTTCGAGAAACGAGCTTTGGACAAAGGGCGAAACAAGCGGAAATTATCAGCACATTGTGTCGATTACAGCCGACTGCGATTACGATGCATTAAACGTTATTGTCGAAAAGGACGGTCCTGCTTGCCATACGGGCAGCGAAAGCTGTTTTATGAATATTGTTTGCCACGATGACAATATGACTGAATTTTCGCTCTCTACTCTTATGAATCTTCTTCTCGACCGCAAAAAAGAGATGAAAGAAGGTTCGTACACTACCTATCTTTTTGAAAAAGGACTTGACAAAATCCTTAAAAAAGTGGGAGAGGAGAGCACCGAAGTTATAATCGCGGCGAAAGCGGAGGACAACAAGGAAACGATTTACGAAATTGCCGACCTTTGCTATCACGTTTTGGTGCTTATGGCATACACAGGAATAAGTCTTAAGGATATTCAGTACGAGCTTGCGTCACGAAACGTTATCGACCACAAAATTAAGCAGGAGAAAATGACAAAATGAATGATTTTCACGTTCATACCTCTTTTTGCGACGGCAAAAATCCGCCGGAAGAAATGGTAATTTCGGCGATAAAACTCAATATGAAAAAAATCGGCCTGGTCTATCATTCGTATGTTCCGTTTGACGAGGAATCTTGCATAAAAAAAGGCAATGAAAAAGCTTTTTTTGGCGAAATTGACCGTCTGCGTGAAAAATACCGCGGAAAAATCGAAATTTTAAAAGGTGTTGAAAAAGACTATTTTTCCGATACATCGGACGATTGCTGCGACTATGCAATCGGTTCGGTGCATTACATCAAAATCGGCGGTGAATGTTTTTCGGTTGACGAGAGCACAGAAAAGTTTGAGGCACTTGCAAAAGATAAGTTCGGCGGTGATTATTACGCTCTTGCAAAGGAGTATTTCAGCCTTGTTTCGGACATTGCAAACAAGACAAATGCAGATATAATCGGACATTTCGACCTTATATCAAAGTTTAACGAAGGCGGACGGCTTTTTGACGAAAACAATGAGAGATATAAAAAATATGCGTATAATGCAATTGAAAAGCTTGTGAAATACGGCGTTCCGTTTGAGATAAACACAGGTGCAATATCACGAGGATACAGAAAAACGCCGTATCCCAATGCCGATTTTATAAGGAAAATCGAAAATCTCGGAGGAAAGTTTATTTTGTCAAGCGACGCTCACAGTGCAGAAAATTTGTGTTTTGGTTTTGACAGCATAAAAATAAATAATATAAATGAAAATTTTAAAGCGTTTTAACAAACGCTTGAAGCGTGTCGATAAAGTCGACACGCTTCAAGCCGAAAGCTCGCTTTCGGAGCTTTCGTTTGAGAACAAGGGCTTAAGCAGATGTGTCAGCATACGAACACGCCAAAACGGTAAAAAATCAGCTTTTTCTTTGTTGTCGGTCTTGAAATACGTCAGTATTCCTGCGACCTTTCGCCTTGAAAAATCAAGATTTTTTATCCGTTTTCGGTCAAAGATTTATTGCCTTGGATTTTTATGTCAATGCAAGGCAAAAACGCAGCTAATGCTTTGTGCATTTGCGAGTATTTTAACGCAGCAGTGGCGTGAAAATCCGGGCAATAAACGTGTTCGGATACTAACACATCTGCTTTCGCTCGCGCGGCGCTCACCGCGCCAGCCCTTGCAGGGAGCGGTTTTTGCGGTACACACCCGCGAAAACCGCGTTTTTTTACGTCAGAGGGGATTTCCCCTCTGACAACTCCCCAAGTTCTTGGATTTTAAGTTTTTCGACAGTCTGAAAGCGTTTTAAAAAACGCTTTTTCGGGCATATTCTTGAATTATCCGCATAAGTCCAAGAATATGCCCGCACCCCCCTACGGTTGGCAAAAATCCATATTTAATTCCTTTTCTTATATAAATAGCCTTCTGCCAATGTTGAAATTTTCTTCGCTTTTTCATCAAAATGATGTCGCCGGCAATATACACGATTTTACCGTAAATTCATATGCACTGAGCATCCGTGCCAAGCGGTTTCTTTTCCTCATCAACCATTGCAAATTGAATGTCCTGTCCTTTAGGCACCTTTGGTTCTTCTCTGCGTATGCGTTCTCTTCCTATTTCACATATCGTCTGATGTCAATCTATTTAAGGAAAAATCAATGATACGCTCTTTCCTTTCCGTGAGCATTGTTTTGTAAAACTCCTTTTGAAGCTCTGTTATGGTAGGTGTATTGTCTATAATTTCATAGATTTTCTTAATATCAATATGGC
The DNA here is from genome assembly GCA_934476455.1 of uncultured Clostridia bacterium. Classification (GTDB taxonomy): domain Bacteria; phylum Bacillota; class Clostridia; order UMGS1883; family UMGS1883; genus UMGS1883. The sequence goes on from CAKSNY010000026.1 coordinate 14,757, forward strand.
TTGCTATCCGTTTGAGAGCCTTGTTACAGTCTTTAAATTTACCTTCCGACAAAAATTTGAAGTAATTTATCTTTTTGCCGTTATAGGTTACAGCCGACAAAGGTATATCGAAAATTCTGTGATTAAGCTCATTTTTATCGTTTAATATTTTCTTCATTAAGTCCTCATCCGCCTGCGGATAAAGGCTGCTGCCGCAATCAAATACCGGGGCAAGCGTTACCTCATCAGTAGCGTTGTTATATAAAAATCCCCAATTACCGTTGTGTCTGTCCCAATTTCCTATCAGAGCGTCCACAATAAACATATCCCAAAACCTTGTTTTAAGTGTTTCGGAATCCATCGCTGTCTGTTCATCAATGGTTGACAGAATATCTGTAAGCTCCGTGCCGTAACCGTTTCTTTCAGAGTCAATAATACGGTTTTTAAGTGACGCAAAATCCTGAAGCGTTATCCCTTGTGATGTAAAATCCTTGCAGGCAACAACAATTTTCTTCTTCCCCTTGCTCGTGTAGGTTCCGATAACCGTTTCCTGTACGGGTATTCCCACCGTTTCAAAAACCTTGCAGCCAATGTATTCGCTGATGCAGCTGTTTGTGTAGCTTATCCCATTATTTATTGTAGGGAACGGCGGAAATTTCAGCATATATTGCTCACCGTTATACAAAACCGAAATTTTACTGCCGTTTGCTCCGGCATACGTTTTGTTCTTTTGCACTGCATTTGTAAAATCTATCATACATCGTCCTGCCTTTCCATTCTTAAATATTTGCGTCTCAAATACCACGCCTGTTCGCTTGAAATAAGATTTTCAACCTCTGCGGAATTTATATCGGCGTTAAGCTCACACCAGCATATATCCCAGTTATAATCCTTTTCTCCGCTATCTACAATTTTCCACGATTTTTTCATTCGTTCAAGCGATTCCTCGAGATATTTCGGAAGTCCGCACTCGAAGTGCGTTTCATCCATCGGCATACCTGTTTCAGAATTATATCCGCCGTTTTCAAGTTCCATTATATCCTCCATAGAGCAGTTCAATGCTTTCGCTATCTTTTGCACAGTTATTGCATTGCACTTATGAATTGAAGTTTTTCCCAAACATATATCTATAACCGTTGTTTTCGGTATTCCGCTTATTTTTGAAAGCTGATACTTAGTAATGTTTTTGCTATCAAGTAAATTCTGTAATGTCATATTCAGCGCCACCCTTTCAATGCTATTACACATATAGTATATCGGAATACCGACCTTCTGTCAATATATACGGAGTTTTTTCATCAAGTAACAACGCCTTATCTTCTACCGATAATCTCATCAAGGGTAACCGGTTCATAGTTCCAATGCATACATCCTACGTTATATATCTCGTTTTGAAAGCCGCGTTCATTGAGCTTCTTTGCTATCTCCGACTCAATTTTATGTTCTTCCGAGCTGTGCGAATGTCCGTGCAGCAATATAGCCTGAGAACGATGACCGTTGTAAAATGGTATGAAATAATGGCTCAGTATGCACCTTTTCTTGCTGCCGTCTTGTAGTGTAACCGTTATATCATCATAATCCTTAACTGCCGAAAGTAATTTTTTTGTCTTTCCGCTTTTTAAAAATCTGTCGTGATTCCCCTTAATAAGTATAATCTGCCCGTTCAAACTCTCTACAAGCGTTTCGGCATAATCGGCAGGTGTTTTCCAAATCATATCTCCGAGTACATATACCACGTCGCCATTACCGACTTTATTGTTCCATCGCCTGATCATTTCTTTATCCATTTCATCAGCAGACGCAAAGGGTCTTTTGTCAAATTGGATAACGTTTTCGTGCCCAAAATGCGTATCTGCCGTAAAAAATATCTTTTGCATAGGTGTCTATTCCCCTCACTTGTATTCTCGGCAATAATTGATAAAATCATCGAAGCTGTACTTTATTTGATCCCATACATCTATTACAATCTCACCTTCACGGCTTTTCTTCTCATTCTCTGCGGCGAACCCCTTCCAATCAAAATCATTATTATCGGTTACATCAATTTCTACAGCTTCCGGATTTCTACACCCTATCCGTGGGCTGAGAATTACTCTCCCGCTTTCTGTATATTTCATTACCAGTTCATATTCACATCCGGACCAATAATGATACATCATTTCACTTTTCATTTCTTTTGCAAATGTATCTTTGTCCCGGTATTTCTTTTTTAATTTTCTTTACAAAATCTTCCCTGTATTTAAACACGTTATAATCTTCTATAACATTTTTGTTAAAGTCATATTTTTTCAGAATCCAACTTAACGGTTCTGATTTTTGTTTGCTCATATACACCATTCTTTCTTCCTGACTGTAGGATTTCAGATGTTTTCCTTATATATCGTTTTATTAACTTGTCCGTCATTGTATTTGCATCATATCTTCCTTTGTAACATGGAACGGGAATCCGCCGCAGGCAATACTTGCCTTAAAGAACAGCGTTACAGCCTCACTAACCGTGTAACCTTCCCTTTCAAAAACAGCTTTGGCTTCTTCGTATAAATTTGTATCAATTTCAAGTGTTATTGTTTCAAGTTTCATTCTATTATAGTCAGCTCCAATTCTATAATATTAGGTTTACTTTTCTTCAAAAACATCACTTATGCCGGCGCCTTTCTTCCTTCCGCAAGCTATATCATCTGCTTCGGCAGATATATCGTTTATGGCTCTTTCAATATTTTTTTGCTGTTTCTCAAATTGAGAAATAAGTTCATCACCGCTATATCCTTGCGCGACTAAATCCTTATAAATTTCGGCTGAAAAACTGCTATCATTTTCAGATTGATGAAAAATCTTATTTTCTGTAGTTTCACATTCAATCGCTTTTTTCATTACGAATACTTCCCCTCACATAAATAAGTTTTTTTACCGCCCTTATAAGCACAAACATACTGTCATTATATATTGCGTTATCTTTCAAACTATTATAATTACTCAGATACAGTTGTTCGGTTTTTCCGAACAACTGTATCTGAGTAGAGTGTACCTTTTTAAATACATATCTGTCTTTGGGCAAGTTATTACGGCTCTGACAGAGTTGTTACATATTTCTTTGATTTATTACTTAATTCATACACACCCATTCCGTCAAATAATTTCCTTTTCCATGTTGTGTAATCATCAGTATTTTTATCTGCTGTTTAACTGTACACTTGTAATATCTCTCTAATGATAAACGAAAGTGCAGGCATATTCTTGAATTAGCCTCATAAAACATTCCAAAAATATGTCTGCACCCAAGCCGTTGACAAGAGCCGTATTTAATTTCATTTTTTATATAAATGACTTTCTATCAATTTTGAAATTTTCTTTGCTTTTTCATATTGTGCTACAGCATCACTTTTTGACACTACATAAAAGTCGTCATAATCACTTGCTGTCCTTATTCTGAATAGTGAAGATATTGAATCTGAAATTTCTTTATCAGACAAATCAGTTTTGAAATAAATCTCTCTAAATTTGGCAATAATACCTGAATGCTTTTTTTGAGTCAAACTCATCCAATATCAGTACTGCCCTCATAGCGGGAAAGGCTGCATAATATGCTCTGTTTGCAGCGCCTTTGTATTCGCCTGCCGAAAGTAATATTTCGGCTTCTTTAAGACAATCTTTCGAATGACTTATACGAGCTTTTGATAAGTTTATTAAATCTTCATTATGCAATCTTTACCCCTTCTTTCGCAATATTTTTGTAGAAAGGGAGAATATTGGCATATCTGCTGTATGTGTCATAATCTTTTTCAATTATTGAAACTAAGACACCATAGTCAAGAAGCATTTCGCCACAAAGTGAATCCAACTCCCTGCGATAATTCCGCATTTCTTCAGATGACATATTCGCAACAACGAGAATATCAATATCGGATTCATCGTCAAAATCCCCTCTTGCATATGAGCCAAATAGTATAACATCAGTCAGATTGTCCTTGAATATATCTTTTAAAAATAAAACCACCTTATCGAGGATCTCTGTTAACATAGCTTGCGTACACATAACTGCCTCTCATCTCTCTTTATATTATATCCTCACGTTAAAGAAATTGCAATATCAAAATTTAATAATTAAAAGTACTACAACAGACTGCAATAAATAATCACAAAATAATCACACTTTTTTCAAAAACTCAAATAAAATCATAATACACTCTATCGGGGCTTTACAATTTAAAAACCTTATAATTCTTATTATAATTGGGTTTATAAGGCTTTATATAAAGAAAGATAAATTTATATAAACTTTTCAAAAACAGACTTAAAATCCCGTGCCCCATAAAGGCGTACCGGTTCGATCCCGGTCTCGAGCACCACAGAGAATGGCTTAACCAATAGGGTTTCAACCATTCTCTTCTTTTTTGCCCGTTTATTTTGGTGATGTTTTTTCTAACACTTTTCTAACATTTTTCTAACGCATTTTCAGAAAGCAGATTTTCAAGCACTATTCCTGTTGAAATTTTTTGTTTAAATTGTAAGTGACCATATATATTTCCCGTAGTAGCTATTGAGGAATGCCTTAGCCATTCCTGTATTATTTTTATATCTACTCCCTGCGCTATAAGAAGAGAAGCACAACTATGGCGTAAATCATTAAGCCGAATATGCGGAAGACTATTCCTTTTGAGAAACTCGCTGAATTTATGTGACGCAGCATATGGTGTAATCCTGCCTCCGTCCTTTTTTATGCAGATACAGTAGTAATGTATAACATTTCAATGATTATCGCAATGAATGTATGCGTACAGCAAAACGATAGAGTGTATGTTTATCAAATAAACTTCGCCGAAGCAATATACATATGCAAGCATTTTATCCGTAATATAGAAAGTCCGCAAAATGTTGAAGCACTAATTGCAAAAAATATACTGCCTGTCCGCCCAGACAGAAAGTACATTCCCACCATAAGGTATCAATCAGCAGTGAGCTTCATTTACAGAGTAGCATAAATTCTGAAAAAAGTCCATTGTTCAAGGCAGATTTTTTATCTGTCTGTTTGCCATACCACAAATTATAATATTAACGAAAAAGAGCCTGAAACCAATATGATTTCAAACTCTTTACTCGTTCCACCTCCGGCAATATCATCTTAACTTGATGACATTGACCAAAGGTTAGTTTTTTTGCCTGCACAGAATATATTAAAAATATATGATTTATTCTTCACTTTTGATTGACATATCACCGCCGGGCTCAAATATATGTTTCATAATCATAATGGCAAAAAGCCAATGCATTTTCTCTATAGGATGATTAATTCTATTTGAAAGAAGCCGCGTTGTATTAACCTCGTTTTCCTTCAGCATCTGCCAGATTTTAAAGCAGTCGCAAACAGGCACCTTCTCTTCCTCACAGGCTTCTTTTGCTGCTGTGACGTAGTCTTTGAGAGAGTTGTCCGATGACTTTATCATATTTTCGTAAACTTCTCTTGTATATTCATCAAATACTTCAGGGCTGACGGCATCTGCCATAAGATTTGGTGTCATAAAAATAATTTCGCTGCCACACTCTTTAAGCTTTTTAAATATCGCGATAAGAGCTTCCTTATAAGAGGATATCTTTTCAGCTCCTCCGCAGCAGTCATTAAGTCCGAAGCACACAATTGTCAAATCAGGCTTATACGCACACACATCTCTTTCAACACGACACAGACCGCCTTTTGCATCGTCACCACTGATTCCTGCATGAATCATATTGATCGGAACGCTTGGATAAAGCATCTGAATTATGTCGCGGAGCTTCGTATGATATCCGTCCTCAACGCGGAACTCTGTCTGAAAGCTGCGTTCATCTGTTTTATACAACTCAAAACACCCCTGAGTAACACTGTCGCCCAAAAAGGCTATGGTCACAGGCGGTTCCCCTCTGTCCTTGCTCTTCTTAATAATTTTGTTGATGATTTTCATTTTCTTATCCTTTCTTGGCTATAATCGTTCTATTTTGCAAGCGGCTTTAAATCAGTGAGAGAATTTAATAAAAATATTTTAGCCGTATATGTACCGTTCTCAGGAACAGTCAAATATTCTTCACTTATGAACTCAGATTCTGTAATACTGTCATTTTTACAGGAGATTTCTTTTATACTCGTCTTTATTAGACGATTGTCCTCATCATACAGAGCAAGAATTGCTGCAACATTCATGGTATCCTTGGAGGCGTTTTTCACTGTAACCTTACCTCCTAAATATGTTCCGCCCTGTACTTCTGTGACATTATTACCGTTTGCATCCGTAAGCTTTGTACTTCCGGGCAATTCCCCGTTATACAGATACTGATACAGACCGTCGGCAGAGCTGCGAATACTGAAATTATCATAAAAAACTTCGCCGCAGTTCCGTGCGTCAAACACAACTCTGCCCACATTCCTCATCGCATAAGGAAGCTCGATATTTGACGCCGTACTTGATGGATTGCCGTTAACAAGTGCTCTGCACACCCTTTTATCGAAATCAAAAATAAGCGTTATCCTATACCATGTATCACTCTTCGCCGCAATAAGGTATTGTCCATTAACACGTAAAACACCGTCTTTATCCAGTGTCAAATCCATGCTGCATTTTCCTTCCCTGTCCTGCACATTTATCTGGGAACGCCGGACTTCCTTTGCCGTTTCTGTATCGGAAATTTTCACGTCTGCTTCTACTATGCGTATTCCGACCGAAGGTTTTTGCGGCGAGGTATAGAATGCAAGACGGTTTGATGAGGTTCCGTCAAGCCTGAGAACATTTCCCCGCGGATTTCCGCTTAAATCTTTTTCCGAAGAAGGAACAACAGCCGCGATCCCCCCAAAAAGATAATATCCGTCTGTTTTTTGTGCTGTTGGCAGATTTCCGGTACTGTACGAATCAAAGCTGTCATCACGGGATTTCTCATAATAGCTCCCTGACACGGTTATAAGGTGTTCGGAGGAAAGGATATTCTCCCCGTCTGTCAGCGTCACCATCAGACGCCCCACCTTTTCAGAGTCGTTATAGGTCGTATAAGCAAATAGCTTGCTGCTTTCATCATCCCCATATCCGTTTTGAATATCAAAATCGTCACTCGACCACTTAACAGAATCTATGCCTGTGTACTCTTGGGGCAGACAGTATTTGTCCGCACAGCTTCTGCAGTCCGAAAAATCGGAACTTACTGTAATCTGTTTTTGAAGCTCGTCCATTATTTTTACATAACCGTTCACCGTATCGCAATTATAAAAACCTATCCCCGACACGTACATTCCGCTTGCATTGCTTGAATTGAAGTCCAGCCTCAGTGATCCTGTATTATCGACGCCTGCCCCCGCAAAAAATACGGCTTTGCCGTTTAAAATCTGCACTCCGTTTACAAATGGGTACAGTCTTTTTTCCGCGCGGTCGAAAACCACAGTAAAGTCATACCAAGTATTGGGCTCGTAATTTTCTACAAGTTTCTCTTTATAGCGCGTGAAACCGGAGCTGCCTGAAAATCCTGCCGCGTTATCGGCACACCTCAAATAGATATCGGTTCCGTCGCTTGTTATGCCGAAAATCTCATTTGCGCCGTTTGTACCGCCCCACTCAAGGGATGCAATGCTGAGTGCCGATGCCTTTTCGCTTTGACGGAAAGAACACTTGAAAACATATGCGTTATTGTCTTGTATGTCATTCATTTCTTTATAGTCAATATAAAGCAGCGTTCTGTTTTTGTTTGTAATATATACACCGCGCCTGTCGCCTACAAACGGAGGTGATTGGGAAATAGTCTTCTTGTTTTCGCCCTTTGCGTCATACATTATTGCATTGTCTGCACTGCAGCGCATTTCTCTTACAAGCTGTATCTTTGCGGCGGCATTTCTTTCTGAATTTAAAATTGACCGCGAAAGCTCACCAAGACCTTCTTTTACCGCTGAAAGCCGGGACTTCAATATATCCTCTTTGTTTAATAAGCTCCTTGCGGAGTCAAGCAGGGCTAAAGCCTCCTCCTTATTTCCCGAATATTTAAAAAGGGAATTTTCTCCGAAGGCATAACGTGAAATGTTTTCCGTTCCGGCAAAAACATCCTTTGCGGCGTTGATTTCCGATTCTGACGCATAGGAATCGGGCTCCATCTCATTTTCAAAAAGAGTGCTGCTTGAAATATTGCCGCGGGAATCGTAAACATTAAAATAGCACGCGGTTGTCTTTGCAGGGAGCTGTGCACTTACCCCATCCGATGATATCTGTGCGACGGCGCTTTCCCATGTCCTGTCCTGCCATTTGCCGCTGTCTTTTGTAAAAATTACTTCGGCTTTTGAAATTTCACCTTCAAAATTTGCCCATACTTCGGGAAACGTTCCGCCGCTTTCCGTTTCTTTTATGAAAGCTTCTCCGCTGTTTACGGCATAATCAGCGAATGCGTAAATTTCTTTTTGAGTCTGCCCGTCCGTATGACTGTGATTAAGCCCGTTTTTCACGCACAGCCAGCGGTTTTTCTCCTCTATAAGTGAATACGTTTTTTTATAGCAGTCCATCGGAAATGCAAAGTCGGTGTTTCCGGTGAGGAATAAAGTCGGACAGCTTATATTTCCCACATAGAGCGACGGATCCCAGTTTTCCCTCCACTGTGCGGCCTGCTGCGGTGTTGAATTATTAAGATAGGAGGTCAGAATTGTATTATCCTCGTACAAATAGCCGCAGCCGTATACAGGAACTGCAAATGCAAATCTATTATCAACGGCCGCTGCAATTTCGGTAAGATAGCCGCCCCATGAAATTCCCGTTATACCAACCCTGTTGGGGTCTACACAGTCAAAGCTGCTGATAAAGGTGTTCGCCCTCATGATGGCGGCAACGGCATGATATGCCCATTGATTTTCGATTGCGTCACCATTTCTTATCTGGCGTACATTTACTTCCGCACAGCCCGCCGGTCCTGCGTATGCATGTCTTGTTTTTTCAACTGATGTGCCCATATCCCCCGTATTTCCGCAGGTGTCGATTGATATTGCGGCATATCCCTTGTCGAGCCACATTTTAACCCATGCGGAGGAGGCTGTTCCTCCGCCTCCGTGTACAAGAACAACGGCAGGAACGGGTGACTCTTTGGTTGCACCCTCCGGTATTGCATACCATGCAAAAACCTTTGTATCTGCATCGTTGTATTTAATGCTGTCCAAAAAAACGGGAACAGCGCCGTTTGCCACCGTAAAGCCTTCTGCCGCCTCCGAAGTGACCTCACTCTTTAAATAATCAAAATCCCATTGGGGCAGGCCTGTCGATAAATTCGTGAAGCCATTAATATTCATAGCAGCGACAATTACCATACATAAAATAAAGCACACTGTTCTTTTCACTTTTTACTACCTCCGTAATTTAATTTTTATATTTCCTAAAATACCGCCGCCGACGGATTCTTTTTCAAAAGCTCTCGCCATGTGATGATACGGCCCGTATACATATTCCCCGTCCGAGGTAAGCTTTACCATTTCCTCTGCCACAGTGTTTCCCACCGTAATATAAAGAAAATTTTCTCTATGCAGCAACTCTTTCGGAATTTTCAGCATAAGCGGAAAGAAAATCCCCTCGCCCACCTGTTTTCCGTTGACATTTACGCTGCAGCAATTATTAACATCTTCGATTTCGAGAAAAACATCCCTTTTTAAATCCGATTCATTTAATCTAAATTTATAATTGTAGCACACCTGACCTGAAAAGTCATTCCCCGGCCAAAGCTTATCTTTAAGAGGTTCATTTTTCTCCTTTACGGAAATAACAGAGTCTTTCACTTCAAATTGGCTGATTATCACGGCCTTTTCAAGCCTTGGCACAATTTCCGTGTTTAATTCGGGGCGTTCACAACCCCGAAGAGAATTTTCCGTCAGGTAATAAAATCTCGACTCTCCGCTCTGCAGGACAACCCTTTCATTTTCATATTACATCCTTAAGAGCGTAACCTCCGTTTTTTGCTTCAAATTCCTTAATTCTCAGATTTTCTCATGTTTTTGCCGTCCGTCCCGCGCAGCTGCCGGACGGCCACCCGTCCTCATCGTAAATCCACACATGCATGCCAAGCTTTTCTGCTTCTTTTATAGCAAATGCGAAAAGCTCCATATTTTCGTAATAACAAATACCTACTTCATAGTTTTTACAAACGCATTTATCTGCCCTGCAATAAATGCCGCATGCAGTTTTCTTACGTCATCGCAAAAATGTGTATGGTCACGAAATAAGTCATCTCCCTCAAGCTTAAGGGCTTTTGTGAAAGAATATAAATCAATTACGGGAACGTTTCTTTCCTTCATAACCTTTTCTGCCGCCATATTATACTCCGGCACATCTTCTGTCAAACGGTAAAACGGGAACGTCGAATCGTATCTTTCCGTTGCGGCAGGGGTAGTATTAATAAACACCGTTTTAACCGAACGCTTCTGCATGAAATCAATTATACAGTGCAGATTTTTTATGTAATCCTCAATGGGAACCTGTATCTTTTTACTTTCCATATCATGCTTAATGTCATGCAATCCGCAGTTAAAAAAGAAATAGTCACATTTCATAATATCCTTGTCTTTAACTTCATTGATATATTCAAGTATCATGCTGCTATCGCCACCGTTTCCTGCTACAGGAATATCAAGATTTACATATGCCTCTTCTGCTCCGGGTTTTCCGTATACATTGATTCCTCTATCAACATAATCCTTTATAAACTCTCCATAGTCAAGACTTATGCTGTCACCAATCAAAAAAACATTTATCATAAAATTCACCTTTCCTTTTGTAATTAAAACTCCCACACAACAGGGCGTTTTTCAATCCATGCAATCATATTGTTTACCAAAAGATTCCAATTTTGAAAGCCTTGATTGTTAACTCCGGCATATATATCCGGGTTATAATATTCGTGCATTTCTCCGCATTCAATAATGTCCCGTCCAAAGAGTGCGATGGTTTTTTCCGCCAGCAGAGCTGCCTCTTTCTCATATCCGCATTTTACCAGGCCCTCAAAGCACATCCAATTTGAAACGCCCCATATGGGGCCAAGCCAGCAGGAAGGATTTCCTGTTTTTTTAATACTGTACATTTTTTCAAGCTTTGACAGTGTTCGCACACCGTGCTCTGACCAGAAGGTTTTTGTATTGATCATATTTTCCCGAACCATTCTTTCTGCTTGCTCCTCGGTTGCAATTTCTGCCCACATTGCCATAAAACCTGACCATACATCTATACGCTGAATAAGGCAATCCCAATGCCTTGGCGCTCCGCTGTGACGTTTTTCACTTGGGTCAACAGGTTTAAGATTTAAGTCCGCACTATAATAAAAACCGTTTCTTTCATCCCACAGATTGCATCTTATACTCTCTTTCAGCTTGTCTGCACAAGCTTTATAATACGAAGCGTCTTTTTTTAGCACCGTGCATATATACTCCATTGCCAGAAGCTCCTTATACATAAGACAGTTAAGATATATTGATGCAGAGCTTTTATTTGGACGGTAAAATGTACATGGGTCGTTATCCACACCTATTGCTCCGTCATCCAGCCAGAAAAACAGCCCAGTAGCTTTGTGGAAGCAGTTGTCAATATAATAGGATATAAATTTCTTCAAATCATCAAAATACGGATTAAGCCACTGAGCATCGCCCTTTTCTGCATTTATAATAAATGCAATATGCTGTGCAAGGCACGGCTTGTGACAATTGGAATCAGGGGCGTTATCCTCACAATAATCAGGAGTTATTGCAATGGGAATTCTGCCGAGCGGGGATATATGTTCCAGAAAATTTATTACACAGCCCTTTTCGCATTTAATAAATTTTTCATCGTAGTCCCGGTTATCATTCATAATTTGACGAACTGCAACATCCGTCAGCCAGCTGTCCCAATCCCACAGACAGTTACTGTACCTGCTGCTTCCGGGAACAATGAAGGGATGTTTTAAATAACCGCTTGGCTCCCTTGTCATTTGTTTGTATGTACTCTTTGAATAATTCTTTATTGCTTCAATATATTTTTTCACAGTATGGCTCCTTTTACTGTCATTTTCCGATATTCAAATCGTCGATGCTTGTTTTTACCGGATTATAAAGTGCAGAAACGTACTTTTCTGTATTGCCGAGCATTATGCAGCCGTCTTTTACAGGATAAAAGCATATTGTTTCACACGCCCCCGGAGAAAGCTGTAAATTAAATTTACTTTTTTTATCAAATCTTAAAAACTTTTTCTCAAAATACAGGTAAGCAATATATTCCTCTGCGATTCCTTTTTTAAGGTCATCAAAAACAATTTCTGTATTAAGCACACTGTCAGAAAGATTAAACGCTGCAACAATATCGCAATCTCCTGCACTGTTCATAATTTTAAGAATTTCACCAGGGATATACGTCTGCGAACGTACCGGCAAAGCCGCACTGTCACAGCGGTGTACATTCCAGTTTTCATCAGCAATAGGTATGAGCATATCTGCATTTGTATCACCAAGCTCATCGCTTATGTATATCGGTCCTCCGCTTACGGCTCTGAGAACAGCACTTTGCACTGCTGCGGAACGGTTAGTCCACCACATATCAAAATCACAATAATAGAAATCATCATAGAACAAGCTGTTATACACGTTTTGCTTTATGTGCTTTGCAAAGCTTCCGTCCTTGTTGGGATAAAAATCATCGCTGCTTCTGGTGAGAGAGGTATAGCGCCTTACTCCGAAGCTTTCATTTCCCATTCCCATACAGTTAATCATTTCATCGTTAAAGGTCTGATGTACACTCTTTTCAATGATTTCATGTGCGTTTCTGAAGGACTCGGGCACTGAGCAGTTTCCTCTTAAAAATATCCCCATCTCACCCTGAGTGTCAACCTTAAGAAAATCTATGCCGCAGCTTTTCAGATACTTATGCCAGTCATTAAAAAAGCGCAGTGCCTTGTTCTTTTTCCTGAAATCAGGCATAATTATATCTGCGTTGGTTTTCATAAAACAGTCGCTGTACTCCTTATCAAGCTCGCTGTTTTCCTCAACACCCCACCAATATGCCATCATGGAATGCCATATACCCACATATTCAACACCGTATTCCCTCTTAATTTTTTTTACAAATTCGCCCAGTCCTTCTGGAAATTTTTCTCTGTCAACGATAAGGGAAGCGATTTTCCAGTCCTTTGTCTTTGCCCAGCCGTCATCTATGATAAGCCAGCCAAGTTTAATACCCTTTTCCCTGAACTCCTTAAGCTTGCTTTCAATCTTTTCGGCTGTTACATCGTGATAGAATGCATTCCATGTACACCAACCGATACCTTTCATAAATTCGGGGTATCTCTTATCTTTTTTCAGGGGAGTGATAAATCCCTTTCTTTGTGTCTGCAAAACTGTATTTCTTTCAATACTCTCATGCGGAGTATCACCGCATGACAGCAACAGATAATCTCCCTCAAGGCTGTTATATCCCATGCATTCACTGCCGATATACATTTCAATGCGCTTTCCGTTTCCCCTGAGCTGTGCCCTGTGCGCACCTGCACATTGCGGAGAAAAGCATATATGAGTACCGTCACAGTTTACCAAAAGAGATTGCGTCCTTTCAGGAATAGTGTCAAAGCTCGTATAGCTCCACCAACGTGTTTCCATATATCTTGCAAGAAATCCGTGCAGTAAATCGGTACCGAAGGAAAGAATTATTCCCTCGTCAGGATCAAGGGAGCTGATTTCAGGCATAAGATACACTTTTTCAAAGTCTGCCTTTATATTTATACTAATGCCTTTCTCATTCTGAGAAAAGGTCACAAGAGTCTTAAAGGTCTCCGTATCATAACTGAAGCTGACATAATAAGCATCTCCTTCTTTTTTTATGTTTCTTATTTCTGCCGCTTTGGTTGTTCCGTTAATTTTTGCACAAAGCTTTATATTCTGAAGTATAAGCTTTCCGTTGTACAAAAGATTGAGTCCGTTTTTATTTTCTAATATATACATATCTGTCTCCCCTTTATATCAGAAAAGTGTTTGTGCCTTCGTTCAAAAGCTCATTTCTGAAATACGCACTATTTTCACCGTTATAATTCACATCGAGCTTAATTCCCTCAGCTGTTTTCTTCCACTTCACCTCTATACTGCCGTAGTTTGTGAAGCACTCGCAATATGCAAAGTCCAGTTCATCAAAAAAATACGGATTTACATGTATCTCTCCCTTTTCATTCACGGCTACACCTGCAATCGTTTTTATCATCCATGACATAAAATCAGAATACATATGATGATTTCTTGAATGATTAAACTCGTTGTAATTCCACATTTCCCAAAGTGTAGTCGCACCGCTATCTATCCATGTTCTGTATGACGGGAAACCTTTTGCTGTAATTATCTTGTACGCGTACTCCTCCAGTCCGCACTTATTAAGTGCTCCATAAAGCCGTCTTATTCCTACCATACCGCAGTTATGATGAAAATCCGCCTTTTCCACAAGTGCTTTAAGCTGGAGCTTAAGCGGCTTTAGATCATCATAAATATTATGATAAATAAGCATTGCAACAGGTGTCTGTTCATCAAGAATACATCTTCCGTCAGCGTCTATATAATTATCTGCTACAAGACTTCTCAGCCTCTTAATTTCTGTCTGATATTTTTTATCACTTTTTTTCGCCAGCCTTGCTGCAAAAGCTGCTTTTTCATAGAAGCTGCAAACAAGCACCGCATTTATAAACTCCCTGTTATAATCGCGTTTTCCCTCGGGATTTGTCCAGTCGTCAAGTCCGAAATCCACAAAGCCCTTTTCGTTTTCTCTCATTTTAAGATAGGCTAAATATCTGTCAAAATATGGCAGCGAATTTATAAGCGAGACTCCGTCTCCCGTATGGAGGTACAATCTGTACGGTATCTCAAAAAGAACACCGTCGGAAACGGGACCGTTTCCCCATTGGTATCCCCATCCGGATGTCGGAATAATTCCCGGGAGGGAGCCGTCGGGCTTCATGGCATCGTAAATATCTGTCAGCCATTTTTCAAAAAACCTCTCTGCCTTGAAATTTGTCAGCACCTGTTCTGCGGAGGCTTGCGCATCATTTGTCCAGCCCAGCTTTTCCCTTGTGGGGCAATCGGTGAGCGAATAAAACATATTTGAGTAAACTGACGCCTGTCCTGCCTTAAAAAGCTTATTCAAAAATTCATCGGAGCAGTTAAATTCAGTTTTCTTTTCAACTGCCTGATGTACGAAAACCGCCTGAACAGTTATATCATCTATATTCTTTATTCCGTCAATCTCTATATATCTGAATCCGTGGTATACAAATTTCGGTGACCACACCGTCTTTTTGCCTGAGCAAATAAACATATCGGTTTGAAAGGGTGTGCCGTCTTTATAATGCTTATCCATCATATTCAGTTCTAAAGATAAATCCTCCTTAAGCTGTTCTGCATAACGGATTATCAGTTTGTCGCCTTTATTTTGGCAAACGGTCAGGCGTATATATCCCGACATATTTTGCCCCATATCAAACACATACTTTTCATCGCCTGTTTTATATATTTCAATAGCATCATAAACATCGTGCTCTCTTATCGGCTCACATTTACACTCGCGAAAAATGCCTGTCGGCGGGCTGCAGTCCGCTGCAGCCTTTTTCCAATCGGAGTCATCATATTGAAATTTGTTCCATTTTTCCTCATAAAGATTGGAATCGAAGTATTCACCGCTTCTGAGCGCATTAAATACAACTGCACTATCCTCCTTGCAAAGCCAGCTGTCTTCTGAAACAAGTACTGTTTCACCGTCCGCGTCGAGCTGTAGTATAAACTTCGGTAAATCTCTCCACGGTGCAGCGTCGTAATTCCACGAGGTTTTAAATTCCTCGTTAAACCAGCCGTTACCTAATATTACCGAAATAATGTTTTCTCCCTCCTTCAGCAAATGCGAAACGACGTATGTATTGTACCACAGTGTTTTATCGTAATCGCTGACGGGTGCCGTAAATAAATCTTCTGACACGGCTTCTCCGTTTATATAATAATATCCGTATCCCAACCCGCACACGGAAAGTACGGCAGTGTCAAATTTATTAAGCTTAAATTTTTTTCGAAACATAGGGGCAGGATTTTTCCCGCGATATTCCCTGATAAATCTTGTATCAGGTTTAATAAAGCTTGCCTTTTCAAACATAATAATCTCCATCCCGCCGCCCTGCGTCGGCACAAATAGTAATTAAACTTCTCTTATCCGCAGGGCAAGGAATGACAAGAGATTATTACGCCCATGTGCGTTTTCGAGGCTTATGCCGAGGAAAATTTCGCACGGGCAATTAAATCCGCCGGAGGCATAACGTGAAAGGAACTTTCACGTTAATCTCCTTTCAGTTAAATAATTATGCCGTACGGTTTCCGAACGGCATAATTATTTACTTAAAATTCAAAAACCTTAAGCATTTGTGAGTACACTTTTTCTGCCATCGCTCTGTATCCGTAATCATTCATATGTGTAGAATCATCGACGCTCTTCCAAAAGCTCTGGGGAACGCATCCCACTGCAATCAGTTCCTTGTCCCTGTCTGTTGCACTAAGACCTGCTTTGGCAAGCGTTTCTTCACAGGAAAGGTATTCGCGCATATTTATAAATCTGTCGCCGAAAGCTTCTGCCATTGCTTTATCAAGCTCTCTTCTGCCGCTTGCAGTTCCTGTCGTCAGACCAATAACAAAGCAGTTTGACGGATTTTTTGTATTTTCCGTCATTCTGCTGATAATACCAATCAGTTCGGAAGGCTTTTTATTATTTTCATCCATCCCCCAGCCGCCGTTAGTTCCAATAAATATTATGTTGCAGTCAGCCTCTGCTGCCTTAGTTGCCGCATAAGTGGTGAGTTTCGCCTTATCATTTGCCGCAACCGTAAGTGCGTCGCCGGTTGCTTTTCTGGTGAAGGTGACACTTTTAAGTTCCCTCGGAACCACAGATGTGTCAACATCGGCAGCTATACTGCCCTCTATTCCGTTTATGTAACAGGGATTCCAGCCACCGAGCCCGACTGCCCTTGGGATAACCGTAACACCGTTGTCTCCGAGAAACGTGGTTTTATCAAAGCTGACTGTACTTCCGGCGTCAGCTGCAAGACTAAAGCCTCCAAGCAGTTCAATGTCTATTCCTCCCTGACGCGCGGCAATGGTTGTTGCGGTTTCTCCACCTATTCCATAATTAACAACCTCCGCTCCGAAAAGTCGTGCAAGAACTGAAGGATAGTCATTTCCACTTGTCGCCCCGTCACCGTATGTAAGCGAATCACCCCAGCATGCTATTGTTTTTTTTTAGTTCCTCGGCATTAGCTGAGTAGCTGAGTGTGAGCGCCTCACCGTCAAAGGGTGCAAGGGTTTCCCTTTCAATAGTAAAGCACCTAATTGTTGTCGTTGTTTTATCAGCCGGCACAGAGAGCTTTCTGCCTGTTGAAACGGAGATATTCACCTTGTCGGCAGTAATATCAAGATTTTCTACAATGCAATCGTATAAAGCACCGTCTAAGTATGATGCAGCAATCATATAAAGATTTTTAGAAAGTCTGTCGGGATTAAATATGTCTGCCGTCACTGAAACTTCGTTTCCGTTAATATCGTTAATTGAAGAAATTTCTTTATTTCCTTCCCTGACGGTAATATTCTTTTTGAATACTTCATCATAGGTAAGCGCCGACACCTTTTTATACGTATAGCTGTCTATATATGCATCGCCGGAAGCGCTGAAAATTACAGATGTGAAATAATCTGTACCCTCATAGATATCAATGCTCATGCAATCCAGATTAACCACTTTGTCATTTATATACAAATAATATTTACCGAGGTTGGTATCAAATTCAATTCTGACCTTAAACCATTCGTTATGTTTTATAATATTTGCCGCATTGGTTATAGGCTTTGAAGAGTTAGCGCCGTCCTTAACTGTTACCGAAAGATTATTATCGGCAGACAATGTCATCAATATTGATATGGGATAGGGATGCCCGGAAACAGCGGGCGATCCGGGCATTCTTATTTCAAGCTTTGACGACTGACCTTCGACACTCTTAAAAATAAAACGCCCTTCTACACTGAAGCATCCTTTTCCGGGATTGGTAAAGCTTGCAATCTTCCTGTTAAATCCTGCACCTATTTTGGCTGTATCTGCATCCTGACCTATAAAACCGCGGTATCCCTCAAGGGAATAAAAATCTGTAGAATCTATAACAATGTCGCTGCTTTTTAAAACTGTAAAGCTATAGTCCCTTACTGCTGTTGCGGTTCCTTTTGTAAATGTAGCGGTAAGCGTTACAACCGCATCGGCATCTCCTCTTGTAACTGTGCCGCTGCCTGTAATTGATGAAGAATTGCTGCTCCATGATATTTCCGCATCGTTAATAAGAGTGGGAAGCTTTAAATCCGACACAACGGCTTTCGATGACAAATTTGCACCCAAAAGGTCTTTTTCTTCAAGCGTCTGCGCCGTCTGATTTACCGCTGCAGTATCGTCTGCATAGCAAAGTACCGATGAATAATCTACATTTACGGTATTACCGTCTGCTCTCGGATAAACCTCAAGCCAATCGTTACCCTTTGCTACATTATTTCTGTTTAATGCAAAGGAAATATTTTTAAATTTATCGCCTGCCAATACACCGTTTATATATACTGAATATGTTCTTGCAGTTGTATCAAGTACAATTCTGTATGTTACATACTCCGACCCGGGATTTTGGGTGTAATTGCCATTTCTGACTTCGCCTGCTGAAGATTGAGCTGCAATTGTTTTGCCCGTTCTCAAAAACTGTGCTATTGTAGAATTGTCCTTTGCCTTGATGTACCACTTAAATCCGGCAGAAGCTTTTAACCTTTTTTCAATAACAATTACTCCTGAAAGCCCTTCCGCATTTGTTTCGATAGGTCTGTTTATTCTTGACTGACCCGTGCCCGTCTGCGATATCAGCATACTTCCGTCGGCTATACTTACCGCAGCATCCGATCCTGTTATGCTGCCGGTTGCTTCGGAATAATTACCATAACGTGGAGAAGAACTGCTTTCAATCACATACTCCGTCAAATCAGATGATTTTGTATAGCCTTCACTGCTGCCTACTGTTGTTGATGTGCCCGGAACAACAACCTCGAAAGATTTAGTGGTTTGTCCTACCATTGCAGAAAGAACAACCTTTGTGTCGTTTGCACTGCGAGTAACAGTGCCATCTGCTGCAATTACCGATGTATTATTGCTTGCCCATATAACTGCGGTTGATCCTACTGTGGATATAAGGTTAAGCTTCTGTGTTACCGCCGTAGGCGCTTCACCCGATATCATATCAAAGGTGATTGTTGCAGCATCGTCCGCCGCAAATGCCGGCGGCACTGCGAGAAGTGCAGTCAGCATAAATATGACTGTTGCCATACTGAGAATTTTCTTAAATGTTTTTACCATTGATTATACCTCTTTTCTTTATAATGAATTTATATAATTAATTACATTTTCAATAAGTACAGCGGTCTGCGCCCTTGTAAGGGACTGTTTCGGTGCAAAATAGTATTCATTCACACCTTTTACAATGCCGTTTGCACAAAGCGCGCCTATGGATTCTTTTGCATAATCTGAAATTTCCTCACCGTCCGCAAACTGAGGTTCTGCATAAGCAAGGTTTCCCTTCAGTGCACGGTACATTATTACAGCTGCATCCTCACGTGTAATACTCATTCCTGCTCCGAACTCATTTTCAGTTATTCCGTAAATAAGCCCTCTTTGTACTGCACTCGCAACATAATGATATGACCATTTTTCTGTGCCTACGTCATCAAAAATGCACTGCGCACTGCTGTCATAATATCCGAGTGCCGATACTGCAATTCTTACAAATTCCTCTCTTGTAACGCTTCTGTCCGGTTTAAAGGTATTATCCTCATAACCGGAGAGGATATTCTGCGACTTCATTTTCATAATTGACGGATATGCCCAATGGTTTTTCGAAAGGTCTTTAAACTCTTCAACTACTGAGTTATTTACCTGAGGCTTTACAGTTACTCCGCCTCCACCACCTCCGCCATTTCCTGAAGGAGAAGGCGGTTTCGGTTCTTGCGAGGCAAGAACAGAAACCCTATAGGTATATGCCTTAACCATTTCAGAAGGGGTTTTGAATGATGCACCGACAAATATCTTATCAATATTTGTCGCCGTATAAAGGCTGCATTTCTCAATATAATCTTCATATGAAATCCCAATCGCATCTCCGTATTCCCTTATTATATTATCAACATCTGCCTGGTTACTCCTGTTCACAAGCGCTACACCAACACTGCCCCTGAACGACCGTTTAAGTTCTTCAATGCTATCGCACTTATCATTCGATACAATGTTAGAAAAAACCTTCATAGCGGAAATTTTATCGGCAACATAGTTTGCATCGTTTACCTCAATTTCCATTTTTTCAGCAATGCCTTCAATTATTTGCTGCGCAAGACCGGGTGTTGAATTAATATCATTTATAGAAACTGCGGCACAAAAAGCTGTTCTCACCTCTGAAGCATTTTGAAAGCTTCCGCCGAAATCCTTTGCCTTTACAGACATCAGCAGTTCAAGCACCGAAGAATTATATTTTGCATAATCCTTACAGCTGCCAAAAAAGAGCGGCCTTTGTTTGATTAAGGCATCTAATTCTGTTCTGTTTGCCAAATTTATATTGCTTACCGTTACTGCCGCGCTCGACTTTGTTTCAAAATAAATCACGCTTGAACACTTTGCATCCACACTTCCGCTTTGTGATGCAGAAACAATATAATATCCATTTTCAAAGCCGTTTTCCATGTCAAAAGAGATTTGCATATTGCCGTTAAAATCTGCACGTGCTTCCGCTGCCTTTTTTATCTGCGTCATACTTTCAAGCGAATACACCTCTGCAGGGTTTGGGAGATTTACAAAATCCTCCGATTTTGTTATTGACTGCGAGGGTTTATACAGAAGTACCGAAACCATCGGGCCGTAATTCACCTCGGTTGCATAGCTTACATTTAATACGCTGTTATCGTAATCTACATAGGCATCAAGCTCTGCCGCATTTGCAACGCCGGCTCCCATAATCATAAGAATAAAACATATCAGAAATTTTTTCATTTCTCACACTCCCTTACTTTGAAAGGATTCTTACTGTGTTTATACACAGCGGATTATCGTCGTCTGTTTCTATCGCAAAATCTGCATTTGCCATAAATTCGCCGTATAATCCACCGTCAAACGCTGCATCCGAAACAGTAAACTTCGCCTTTTTCCACAATCCCGTACCTTTCGCTTTATGCGATATTGTATTTGTGGCAGCACCTTCGCTACGGTATTTTAAAAGAATATTTCCTTCAAAATTATCATAATAGTAAACTTCAATTTGCACTTGTGATGAATTTATACCTAATGAGCCAAACTCAAGGGAATTATTATCCGCCTTCACTGCTGCTTTTCCGCCGATTTCTTCAATTTGCATTTCACCGGTTTTAAAGGCCGCATCTCTGAGTATAAGCATATTGTTTTCTACTCTGAACCCGCTTGAATCCCTTGTGAATTTTTCAATCGGCATAATGCCCAACGCGTGTATCTTCAATCCTGCCGACGGGGTATATACCATAATATTTGCATAGCTGTTACCGCTGTTTGAGGATTTTTTGAAATTTGCATCATTGAGTATTACTGTCGATGTTTTCCACTGCCTTGTGTTTGTCATGGTAATTGATTTCATTCCGTGAAGCTCTGACGTAACATCGTCGTATATCAGCTTCATTGTTTCGTTACCTTCGTCAAAATAAGTAATCTCTATTGCAAAGTTTTTTTCTCCTGTATTTTTAGTGATAAAATTATCAGAAAGAACGAACGGAACTCTGCTTATTATTGTGGTAGTGGTATTAGGTCTGATATTACTTGTTGTAACTCTGTAGCCGACACCGTTTTCATCTTTTCCCGCATCGGTATGGCCGTAATATCCTATACGCGTTTCAACATAGCATCTCACGCTTGAATCGGACGGCAAAACTATATTATCCCCGTCCGCAACGCAAACAGGCATTTTTTCGGTTTGAGCGGCTGCCATACTCTTTGGCGATTCATAACCGTTACCGTCAACCGCCGATACCTCAAACACTGTATTCTGCCCTTTGTCAAGTTTTCCTGCGATAAAGGAAACTTCTTCTGTTTCCCCCTCATAAACACCGTCACTGTATATTCTATATTTCTCTACATCAGAAAAATCGTCAAATGCGTTTTCCCAGCTTAGCGTTACCGCATCATATGCAGTCGCCCTTGCCGAAAGGTTGCCGGGATAGGAGGGCGACAGATCACACAGCGGTTTATGATTTGCAAGGCTGTCCCAGACAAAATATTTATGTATAACCTGAGTCGTGTTGACTGAGTCCACACTTACCCTAAGGACTTTTCCGTTTGACGAAATCTGCTCCTCATCATAATCAAAGCCTTTGATTTCTCCCGTTACCTTATCATACGCATATATTGCAAGGCACATATTTTCTGTTCTCTGTTCGCCCTGCGTTTTTGCAGTAAGCGACAGAGAAAGCGAAGAAGAATTCTTTGTTTCCTCAATGTTACTGAGCAAAATGTTATTGCCTGACGTTCCAACATATACGGCATCTTTACATTTTACCGTAAAGTAAAGTTCTTTTGTATAGGTTATACCTTTTATGACAATTGTCGCCTTCAGAATTACATCGGTATCCACAATGTCGGGACGCATAACTCTTCCGTCGTTTGCAATTACACTTTCATTACTGCTTTCCCAGCTAATCCGTGCATTCTCAAAAAGTTCTTCCACCCTTTGCAGCCTAAGATCGGAAGAAACGGCCGCGGAGGTTTCCGCACCTTGCACAAGCATTTCCTCCGTAACATCTGCCAGAGCAAGCTGTATCTCGCTTTTCTCGCTCAGTACCGTAATATCAAATTCCTTAGTATAGGTATATCCGTCATAGGAAATTTCCGCCGTAATTACAGCTACTGTATCTGCAAGAGAATCTCTCGTTAATGTTCCGTCGGAATTTACTGCACTGCTGTCACTTGACCACGAAATTTTCGCGTTCGGAATTGACGGATATTCGTTTTTAAGATTAAGCGGCTTTGTAACACGGTCTTTGGATTTATTATCACCAAGGATAAGCACATCACTGAGCTTTTCCTTGATTTGTTCCTCGGATAAAACCTCTGACGCTGTTGAAACATTTTCAGAATCTATCCGAATCGGTGATTCACTTGTTCTTGGGTATGCACCGATATATATTGCGCCGGGTTGTATATTTACAGCTTCACTGCATTCAGCCATAAACGGATGATTCTGAAAGCTCTCACCAGGAATTTCGCCGTCTATATAAAGTGTAAAGCATTTTCTATTAGTGTCGGCCTCTATCTTTAAATCAAAATAATTCTGCGGCAAGGTGTAATCAATGGTTTTATCCACTGTATTGTAATTTAAATAAGATGAAAGCTTATTTCCCGTGGTCTGTAATTTTATAACACGCTTTCCCAGTGAATTTTTAATTTCGAGATCAAAGCCCTTGCTGATTTTAACCCTTTTTTGAATTATGACAATGCCCGTAAGTGCATCTTTATCCGGTGTTCTGTGCATATAGGAAGTCTGATTGTCGTCTGTAGGGGTAAGCACTGCACTACCGTTATCGTACGTAATTGCTGCATATGTTCCCTGAACGGTTTTACTTTCTTCATCATATGTATAGCTGCTGCCGCTTTCTGCAAGGGAATAATTCCGAAGAGCATTTTCAGTGTTGAAGTTTTCGGAATAAATGCTTTCACTCTTCTGCGCCAGTACAACAAACTTAAATGATTCTTTAACGGTTTCATCATTATATGTAAGCTTTGCAGTCAAAGTAACCGTTCTGTCAGAGAGCTCAGCACGTGTTATGCTGCCGGCAGCTGAAATTATATCATCATCCGAGCTTTCCCAGCTTATATCCACATCAGCAATGTCGGCAAGCTTTGATATCAGATTAATATCACTGCTTTCTGTAAGCGCAAAGGGAGATACGCCATCTGCCAGTATTACAGAATAATCCAGCTTTTCTGCTGCAGCTGTAAGATAGGCGCTGACAGGCTTTCTTTTTACAGTAACGATAAAGTTTTTATCCGCCTCTTCCCCATTATAGAAAACTGTAGCGGTTATTGTAACGATTTTATCTTCTTCACTACTGCGTTTTACAGTTCCGTCCGTTTTCACAACATCAGTATCCGGTGAAACACTCCATTCAATTTCAGCGCCGTAAAGTCCGTTGTAGCTGTTTTTTAAAACAAGGTCTTTCTCCACCGAATTAAGCGAGGTGTTTTCACCCTTGATAAGCTCCTCTGTGAGAAGATCGCAAACCTCGTCAATTTCGGGTGCTTTTGCCACAGTTTTTACAGATTCGCACTCAACTAAAACAGGCTTATCCTCTGTACGCAAATATCCCCCGAAATAAATCTTATCAGCCGCTATATCCGATGCAGCGCTGCTTTCAGCCATAAAGGCTTTATCCTTAAAATCTTCGGAGGGTGTTTCTCCGTCAATATACAACGAGAATGTACGAGCAGTCGTATCGGCAACTATTTTCATATCAAACCAATCATTTGGCAACCGGTAATCCAGCGTAACATCCGTTGTATTGAAGTTTGAATATGACATAAGCTTTGACGAAGTTGCCTGAAGCTTAATCACCCGCTTTCCCAGAGAATTTTTAATTTCAAGGTCAAATCCGTCTGACACATCAATACGCTTTTCTATGACAACCGTCCCCGTAAGGATACCTGTCGTATCCTTCCTGTTGATTGTTGACATTTTACCGCCTCCGGGGACTATTTTCATGGCTGAGTTATTTTCAACTGTAACGGTAGAATAAAGAGCGTCTATTTTCTTATCTGCGCCGCTGTATTCAACAGGAGTTGCCTCTCCCTGGTCATTTACCGTGTAGTTTGCCAGTACATCGGGGGTTTCAAACTCAGTGGAGCTTACCACCGTGCTGAGAGCACTCAACACGGTAATTTCAAATTCTTTTGTTTCTCCTCCGAAAGACGCTGTAAGAGTTACCTTTTCATCTTCAAGTAGGGGACGTGTTACCTTTCCGTCTGCATCAATAACATTTTCATTGCTGCTCGACCAGGCAATGCTTTCTCCGCCTACAGTATGACTTAAATTCAGTTCTTCCGTTACAGCAAATCGTGACTGTCCGTTTGTTATAATTTCATATGTCAGTCCGTCAATGCTATATAGTGTTGCACTCATAGGTGACAACGCCGCAATATTCAGTGTGATTGCTGCACAGAGTACCGCTGTTTTTAATTTTTTAAGGAGTTTATCCATTTACATTCTCCTTTCACACATTTTGTAATAACATTTATCTTTGAAGATATCTGTCATAAGCGCTCTGCTGAATTTCTATATATCTGTCAACATTCATTTTCTTAAGCTTCTCAATATATTCATCAAACTTTTCTATAGGCTCAACACCGGTAATAAACTTCACAAACATTTCATCGACATATGTTGTTATACTGCTGCCCAGTTTTGCATATTCCTTCTGTTCTGATGTTAAAATATACAGCGTGGGAAGCATATACTTTTCAGCATCTGTATCTCTCCAGTTTTTCCATGCACTCTGTTGCTCAGGGCTGCCTGCATACTGCTCAAGATATCTGATATCCTGTACAAAGCCGCCGCCGCTGCCTGCTCTTGAATATCTTTGCAAAACTGCAGCCATAGAAAGCCCATCGGGATTATTTTTTACAACGTCTGTATAAGTGGGATAACCGTCTTTGATTTCATATGATAATCCCTCAATGCCGAAGTTAAAAAGCATATGACCTTCATCGCTGTATGCATAGTCCAGAAGTCTTGCAGCAAGTTCGATATCACTGCAGTCGGTCGTTATAGCAGGAAGTGGACTATTGACCTGAGCAATCGGTGTAAACTGTCCGAATTTGGGCCTGTCACCTTTGTTCAGAACCGGATATTTTGCACCTGTCAGCTTATATGTGGGATCATCCTTTTTCGCTGTCATCCATTTTCCGATCCCACCCCCAAGACCTGCATATGTAACCGCAGTTGTCCCGTTAAGCATATTTGAAGATACAGTCTTATCGTCATTGATTGCAAATCCGCTGTCAATCAGCCCCTCCTTATACCATTTAGCCATTGTCGCAAGAAAATCCTTGTACCGAGGCTCTGCCGGACCATATTTAATGTTTCCGTTTCCGTCTGTATAAAAACCGTAAATTATATCCCACGCGCCAATGAAAGCACCGTTTCGTGCATGATTAATGGCAAAGGACATTGCTGCTGTTGCACCCTTTTCTTCCTTGAACCTTTTGAGCGTTGTGTACCATTCATCAATAGTTTCGGGAATTTCAAGACCTAAATCCTCAAGCCAATCTTGGCGGACAATAATACCGCCCGATGTTCTGAGACCCTTCTCGTTTGAAATCAGAGGGTATCCGAAATACTTTCCGTCATCTGTTTTCGATTGCTTGTCAACATCGGGATTCTCCTTAAGGTATTTTGCAAAGTTGGGAGAAAACTTTTTAATTACATCAGTATGGTCTATAATATATTTGTCGTCAATTGCCTTCTGCGGACCGCCCGGATATGATCCCCACAAATATTCAACAATATCCGGAAGATCTCCTGACGCAATAAGGAGATTGAACTTTTCTGTCGACTGACCCACTGCAGGGTGAATATACTTTACCTTTACACCTGTTCTTTTCTCAAGCTCCTTCGCAAATTCAAGCTTACCGATATTGTCTGCATTTACTGTCAGATTGGCATTGACCGGCATCCACCATTTTAGAACTGTTTCAGACTTAATGGGGTATGTGTCTGAGTACTTTTGTTCCAGATTTTCCGAACTTACCCCCTTTTTATTATCCTTACATGCCGAAAGCGTACCTACAGACAATGAAAAAATCAATGCCGTTACTAATA
>CAKSNY010000027.1 GCA_934476455.1 uncultured Clostridia bacterium
GAAAAGCATTTTAAAGCATTTATATGCAGCTCTTGGCTGCTTGATACAGGACTTAAAAGCTTTTTGAATTCACAGTCAAATATCATAAAATTTCAGCAAAGTTTCAGAATTGTGCTTTCTTTTGTAAATACCTTTTCAATATATTGGCATATTTTCGGAGTGGAAAAATTTGTTCCGTATTCCGAGCTGGTGCCAAAAAACGATTTTCAAAAGAAAATTCTTGACTATGTTATAAACGGAGGAAACCTTTATAGCGGCAACGGATTTATTCCGATATAAAAGAGGCTTTTTAAAAAGCCTCTTTTATATCGGAATTTTATTTGCATCTTCCGCCGTGATGTTCAATTATATGTTGTACCTCTTTAATATCAACGTTTTTCATTGCCGTACCACCCTTGGCGGCTATGCTTGCCGCCGCTCCGGCTGCCTCGCCCATACAGCAGCAAATCGGCATAACCCTGTAGGCTGATTGTGCCTCATGCGTGGAGGATATACAGCGGCCGGCTACAAGAAGATTATTAACCCCCTTAGGCAGCAATGCGCGGTATGGTATTGTGTAGTAATCTCCATCGGGGATATGCCGCATTACGGTTCCTGTTCCGTCGGGGCTATGTATGTCAACACTGTAATTTCCGCAGGCAATTGCATCGTCAAACTTTTTGCACGACAATATATCCTCAACCGTTATTGTATATTCGCCGTCAATCATTCTGCTTTCTCTTACCCCGATTTGCGCCCCGGATGTCAGCAACACACTGTTTTTAAATTGAGGAATATTCTCTTTCAAAAAAGAGTATAGCTCCCACATTTGCTGACGGGCTTCTATTTCGGCAATACTGACATCATGGCTGTCAATGGGATTACGCCTGACAATTCTTGTTGAGTTAAAGTGAATAACGCCGTTGCACATATGGTCAAAAACAAGTACGTTTTCCCGTGGATTTTTTATTTTGCCGGATAAGCGGAATTTTTTATAAAGGTCGTTAACCTGTTTCATCACGTCGGAAAATTCCGGCGTGTTTTTATTTAAAGCAATATTTCCTATTCTGAAGCATAGTGTCATCGGCTGGCACAGACCGTCTTCGCTTCTTCCGAGATGGTTTGGGCAGCCTGCCAGAGCCGCAACGTCGGCATCTCCGGTACAGTCTATAAAATAATCGGAATATATTTTTTCATTGCCCGACTTATTGGCTATAGTTATTGAATCAATATGATTGCTGGTTTTTTCAACCGAGGTAATATACGAATGAAATAAAACCGACACATTGTATTCCATGATCAAAGCATCCAGAACAATCTTTAAAATTTCTTCGTTAAAGGTTGTTTTGCGCACGGTTAAGCCGCCCATTTTTTCCAGACGATTTTGAATCAATTCAAATATGCCTTTATTAATCGAAAAAGATTTTCCATTTCCGTTTGCAATCTTTTTTACCATTGTCGGAGCAAACGGATTAACCTGACTGTTTGTTGCGGCACCGCCCAAAAAACCATACCTTTCAACAAGCAGTACCTTCATTCCTTCTCTTGCTGCCGCAACGGCTGCGGCAACACCTGTAAGCCCGCCGCCTGCTACTGTCAATTCATACTTTTGCATAACAAATACTCTCCTATTTTAAAATAAAATTTATATATTAAAATTACAGTAAAATTTTGCTGTCCGCGGTTAAATATTTTTAATCTTTTTCATTGGGGAAGAGAAGTGTAACCACCGTTTCATTGTCATTTGAACTTATATAACAACCGTACTCCTCCCCGTATATCAGTCTTATTCTGTGATTTACGTTGGAAAGCCCAATATGTTCCGTTTCGGGCAAATCATCTTCTGCTATCTTTTTCCTGATTTTACAAAGCTCCTCCTCAGGTATTTTTTTGCCGTTGTTTTTTATTTTTATGATAAGAAGCTTTTTGTCCGCAGTTACCTGTATGGAAAGCTTTCCTTTTTTGTCTGTTAAAGGATGCATTCCGTGTTTAAAGGCGTTTTCAACAACCGGCTGAAGAAGGCATTTAATAATTTTGCAGTCATTTGCTTTCTGGTCAACCTGCCATTCCACCTCAAAATTGTTTTTGAAACGAATTCTTTCTATTTCTATGTATTTTTGCAAAGCCGCCAGCTCCTCTTTGACGGTGACAATGTATCGCTTTGTGTCAAGGGAATATCTTAATAAATCAGAGGTAAGCGTTATCAGATGCTCCGCATCGTTGGGTTCTTTTACAATATTCATAATAATAATATTAACAAGCCCCAGCGTGTTAAACAGAAAATGCGGATTTATCTGCGTTTGCAGCGCCATTGACTGAACTTTTTTAAGATATGCCATTTTGTCTACCAACTCTTGCTCTATATTCTTGTTTTTGTCGGCAAGGTTAAAGATACGGTTTGTTATATATTCTACCTCGTTTAAATCATTTCCCGAAAGGTCGTTTTTATATAATGTTTCAAGCCGTGAAACGATTGTTGTAATGGATTTGTAAAACTGCATCGAAAAGAAAAAGGAAAAAATAAGCGAGATTATCAGTGCGAGCAGCGTTATGGGAATAAGCATTGCCACATAAAAATGAATTCCTTTTGAAGCTTTATTATAATAAACGGACAGGTATTTTAGCCCATATACAGGAATTTCGCTGCAAAGAATAAGCTTTTTTTGAGAATATCGGGAATTTATATTGCTTTTCAGGTACGGAATAAGGGCCGAATCTATCTTTTTTGTTCCGGAAGGTAAAATAATGGCGCTGCAATTGCTGTCGGTAATATAGTTTTGCTTAAAGCTATAGGACAAAAATGAAGTTATATCGTCGCGCAATACATTGATAACTAATAAACCGTAGGTTTTATTGTTGGCATTTATCCCGTAACAAAAGGATATGTTGTTTGTTGTTACATTATTGATTGTATAGCTTGTAGGAATTATAAAATTTGTTTTACCTGTTTCAAAATACTTTTTAAAGCATTCGTTGTCAATAAAATCCTTTGCATAGCCTGCGGCTTTATTGGAAATAACATATTCACTTATCAGGCTGCAAATATGTATGGAATCTATGTAATCGTGCGAGCTTTTGAAAGAATTTATAGACTTATGCAAATTGTTTACATGCCTGTTCTTTTCCAAGACGGTAAAGCTTTCGTCCGGTGCGGAAATGTATGAAACTATATTGTTATCCGTGGATATTGTAAGATAAATTGTATTTATGTCGTTGCACAGGCTTGTAAGATATCCAACCGCCTTTTGGTGGTCATTGTTATAGGTGCTGTAAAGCTGCTTGCGTGACGAATTTTGCTGATAAACGTAAACAATGGATATTAAAGAAAAGATAGGGATTATTATTATCACCGAAATTTTAATCCAATATTTAAAAAACAAACTGTTCCAGCGGTAGCTTTTAATCAGCTTAAAAGAAAACTTACTTGATTCCTTCATTGGGGAAACGCTCCTTTATTCATTTCGCGGTACTCAAAAGGAGTAAGCCCGCCATGGGTTTTTTTAAATACATTGTAAAAATGACTTTTATTTTTGTAGCCCACCATATAATGAAGATTTGACGTTTTTATTTCGGGGTCAAGGAGATACACCTCCGCCATTTTCATCCTTATTTGCGTTAAATAGTTAATTACGGATACGCCCATTTTCTTTTTAAAAAACGCTTGAAAATATGCTTCGCTTAAATGAATTTGCGAGGCAATCTCTTTTATTTTTATAAATTTGTTGAAATTTTTTTCCATATATTCTATAGCTTGGTTTAATATTTCGGGGTGATTTTCGGTGTTGTCCTTCCATGCACCGAAAAGGTCGTAAACAGAGCTGAATTTCTGCGAAATATCCGCCTTAACGCTTAAATTTAAATTGTCGTGCAGCTCGCTGCATATAGAAGCTATAAATTCGTCTGTTACATTGCTTGTATCCGCCGTTCCGTCTTTCATTATCAGCAAAATTTCTATTATGTCGTTTTTATTTTTTATAACGCCGGAATAATAATTTTCAGCATCAAACGATATCAATACGCCTACGGCGCTGTAGAAATG
The DNA here is from genome assembly GCA_934476455.1 of uncultured Clostridia bacterium. GTDB lineage: Bacteria > Bacillota > Clostridia > UMGS1883 > UMGS1883 > UMGS1883. The sequence continues at coordinate 4,019 of CAKSNY010000027.1, forward strand.
CTGAATTCCGTATTTCCATATTTTTGACAGGTATTGTGCAAAATCCTCGATATAAATCGAAATAATGGCACATACGCCGTCTTTTTGCTCCGTACAGATATTGTTTTCCTTTATAAATTCTTCAAAAAGATTAAGCGAAGTCTGCTCCCCGCAGAGCACATCGTCAAAAAGCTTGCAAAACTTCATTTGCAGTGACAGTTTTAAAAAGGAGTTTTCCTTAACGGAATGCGCTTTCAATTCGTCGGAAATTTTACGGAGCACATTTTTAAGCATATCACCCGTAAACGGCTTTGTAATATATTCAGACACGTTGTATTTAATGGCGGAACGGGCATATTCAAAATCGGAAAAAGCGCTTATAAGTATAATTTTTATATCAGGATACCGCTCATGGCATATTCTTGCCAGCTCAAGGCCGTCCTTTCCGGGCATTTTTATATCTGAAAATATAACGTCCACACTGTTTGTTTCAATAAATTGAAGTGCGGCGTCACAATTTGAAAATGTTCCTGCAAGCTCAAAATCGAATTGCTTCCAATCTAAAGCAGAAGACATTAAATCAAGTATCATTGGCTCGTCATCAATAATGATTAACTTATACAAAACAAACACCAACCTTTTATGCAGTGAAAATCTCAGCAATTTGATTAAAATCATTGTAACACAGCTTGATAAAAAAAACAATATTAAGAAAATATTCCCTTTGAATTTCGCACACAAACAATTGAATATGGCATTGAAATAGATATGCGTGCGGCATATGATATAAATGATGAAAGAATATCTTGTTTCCGCAGCGGTAAAACCTTGAAAGAAGATAAGATTAACATATGAAGGAGGATTTAAATGCCCGTGCGAAATTTTCCTCGCCTTGCTCGGAAACGCACATGGGCGTAATAATCTCTTATCATTCCTTGCCCTGCCGATAAGAGGTTTTCATTACTGTTTGTGCCGGTGCAGGGCGGCGGAATGGAGATTATTATGCTAAAAAAATTTGTTTTAATTGCGTTGATTGCCGCATTATTGTCTATTACGGCTTTGGCAAGCGAAACGCCGGCAGTGTATGTTACAGATTTTTGCTGGTCGGACGAAAACGGGCATTTTGTGTATGATGCCGCACTTTTAAAGGACAGCCTTACAGCTGATTTGACCTTGAAAAATCCGTCTTCAAAAGCACAGAATATAAAAATTATTCTTGCGGTTTACTATGACGGAAAATTGACGGATACGGCGGCAAATACCATAACCCTTCAAGGAGGAGAGAACGGTACATATAAGGTAGGCTTTGACGGAGTAAAAAAGAAGCTTCCGCAGATACCCTCGGATAAGCTGCGGATTAAATGCTTTGTATTTGAGGATACATCTCTTTGTCCTATATCGGGCAGGTACGAGCTTTCAAATACAAATTATTCCGCTGATATAGGCAATGCTGCAGGCGATGGACAAATCAGCATATTTGTAAATGGCAATGCAGAAAACGGAGGAAACGGGACAGCCGGCAAGCCTTATCGAACCGTTCAGGAGGCACGGCAAAAAATAAGAACACTTAAACAAAAAGGGCAATATCCGAGAAAAGGTGTTGTTGTAAATATCGCAGGCGGCAACTATTACACAAAATCCGGTTTTTATTTGGGCAGAGAAGATTCCGGAACAAAGGACGGGCCGGTAATTTACAGAGCAGCCGAAAACGAGGAGGCAGTTTTCACAAATGGATTTGAAATAGACGCCGGCAGTGCTGTTTCCCCGAAAGATGAAATTTTGCAAAGATTGCCAACAGCCGCAAGAAAAAACGTTAAAGCAATAGATCTTAAAGCGCTTGGCATTACGGATTACGGCGAATTGGAGGTTTACGGCCACGGAACAGCTTATTTTGACAATGCGTCGATAGATTATCCCAAGCAAAATCCGATAAGCTTTTATTACGGGGGACAAAAGCTTGTACCTGCGCGCTACCCTAACGATGGCTACATATATACCGCCGATATTGTAAGCGAGGGTCAAATCACTGACGGGCAGTTTAAAAAATCGGTTTTCGGTGCAGATGCAACCACGGCGCAAAGAATGGAAAATTGGGAAACGGAGGATATGTGGATATACGGGTTTTTCAATACGGATTATTCCGACATATCGCTGCCGGTTGAATCCGTTGATAAAGGGAATAAAACAATTACTACGGCGTATCCCAGCCCAAAGCCCATGAAAAGTAACCGAAAATATTATTTTTATAACGTGTTGGATGAACTGGATTCCCCGGGAGAATACTACCTTGACAGAAAGGAAGGGATTTTGTATGTATATCTTCCGTCCGGCGAAGGTAATAGGCTGCGTGCAGCGCTGTCAAACCAAGCCGTAATGTGGATGGAGGGGAATAAACAACAAAATGTATCAAATATAAAATTTGAAAATCTGCGATTTGAAGCTTCGCGGGAAACCTGCATTGTGGGAAATTATGTTTCCGGCATAGAGTTTAATAATTGCACGGTTACAAACGGAAATAAGGGAATTACCTTTATGAATGCATTTAATTGCAGTGTTACAAACAGCGCCGTGCTTAATACGGACGCCGGCGGTATATCTTATTATTATACGGATAAATCTATCCGGAACAGAATTGCAGATACACTTACCCCCGTTAATAATATTGTGCAAAACTGTGAAATTTACAATTTCAGTATGAAGCGGCAAACATATGCGCCGGCAATACAGCTTGCCGGCACAGGAATTAAGGTTTTAAATAACGAAATTCATAAGTCTGCTCATTCCGCCATTATTGTTTCGGGAAATGACCATATTATAGAAAATAATGAAATATACGACGTGCTTAGCCTTACGGCGGACGCAGGCGCAATATACGGCGGATATATGAAAGAAGAAAGAGGCACAGTCATACGAAACAATTATTTTCATGATTGCAGCACATCGGCAACGGACGCAACGGGGATTATAGCAATTTATATGGACGATCTGAAGGACGGATGCACCGTGGAAGGGAATCTTTTCGTTAACTGGAATGGGAAAGGGTTTTATGCAAACGGGGGCAGAGATAATATTGTAAGAAACAATATTTTTATAAACACCGAAAAAGCGGCTCTCTTTTCAAAAATTACGGCTTTGTCTGAAAAACCGGAGGATAAATATTATATAGGCAAATTCAGCTTTGAAAAATATCTTGATAACCCTGCATATGCAAAGTATCCTCATTTTGCAAATCTGCTTGCGGATGATTGGCAGTATCCCAAATATAATTTATATTCGGGAAATATTATAATAAACTGTGACGAGGATTATGATCTTGCAGACGGAAAAACGAATAGTGTGGTGACAAGCGAAATGATGAGAGCATTTAATACTGTAAACGCAAGTAAAGTGATGCTGCTTGACGAAGCGGGTTTTGCCGGTGCGGAAAACGGTAATTACCGCATTGAAGACAATTCTCCGATTTATGATTATATACCCAAAGAAAATTGCCCGGATTTTTCAAACATGGGCAGAAAACAGTAGAATAACATCTATTGACCTTAGAATATGGCATTGTTGTAAAAAATGTTTATTGTTATAATAATATTGCAGATGAAAAATTTGCGAATAAAAAATAAGGAGTGTATTGAAGTGAAAAATTTAAAACAAGTTGTTGCACTGTTAGCGGCGTTTGCGTTTTCCTTCGCAGCTGTTCCGCTTGCATATGCAAACACGGGAACGGCAAGCAGCATACCCGTAAGCGATGTATTGATAGCGGAAGATGACTTTTCCGGCTATTCCACTTATTATAACGCTACTACAAAGGGGGTTTTGCTGAAAGATCTCACAGAGGAACAAATTGCAGGTATGGGCAATGGATTTTCTCTTGCTTGGTCGACAGATTCAAATACGTGGCAGGCATTTACAAAGGGCGAGATAGGGTTTTACCTTATAAACAACCGCAACATATTTCGAACAGGCGGCAACACAAGCTTTTACAGACGCCTGAATGTTCCGGTTGACTTTTCAAAAACAGAGGGCGAGTATGAATTCAGCACAAATGTTGCAGATTCTCTCGGTGCAGCTACATCAGGCTATAACCTGGCCACACATGCGGGGAATGTAGACTATAGGTATAAAATCGGAAGTGATGATTTTTATATTGGTTACAAGTATGACACCTCTTCCGGAGATGTTGACGGGTATAAGCTTTATCCGCAGATTAAAATAGGCGGAGAGCTGCACGAATATAAAAACTACGGCGTAAAGAATACATATATAAAAGGCGATGATAAAACGCTTACGTATTATACCTACAGCGCCGTTGTGTACCTTAAAGACGGCACAGATACCGTTAGATTCTATCGAATAAGCGAAAGCAGCAAGGAGCTTATAGATACGTTTAATATAGAGCTTGCAGGTACAGCCTGCGAATTTATAGGAATCCAAGCAGGGACAGGCCAGTGCTGGAGCAATACGGATGCAGTTCGTGTAAAACAGCTTGGTGCAGACACTGCAGGGCTGCAGGTAAAACGCATTAACGGGATAATTGCAAGAGATTCATTTAACGCATACAAGGCGGGAAGCAAGGTATACGGCTATGATTACAGCCAGGGTCCGTCTAACGGAGAAGAGACGTTCGGTACAGGGTTTGAGGACTATTGGACCGTATGCGGCGATAATCTTGATAATGCTGATTTTTATATTCTGGATAAACAGCGGACTTTGCGGGTGCAAAGTTTTAAATCACCTGTTAAGAGAACGCTTAAAAATGCGCCGGATTTTACTGCGACAGATGGCAGAAAAATTGCATTTCAGGCAACCATGCTTGACCCTGTTTCCACCGCGAACAGAAAAAATGCAAACCAAACCACAAAGCTGCTGTTAGGAAGCGAGCTGTTTTATGTAGGATACAAGTACGACAGCGATTTCAGCGGTGTTCTTCCAGTTCTCGGAGTGCCGGGGAAAGAGGAATGGTGCGGAAATGATGTGTATGCTTATAGCTATACCGGCGGCGACATAAACCCCTTGCATTATATGACATACAGAGTTGAGATAACGCTGACAGATGGTGAAGACAAGATAGATTTTTATTGGTGGAAATCCTTTGACGAGAATAACAAAAAAGTTTCAAACCCTCCTGAAAATCCGGTATATTCTGTGTATGCGGAGCTTAGCAGTATTGATTGCAAATACCTTCAGCTTGGCAATAAAACCGGAATTGCAATAGATGATCTACGGGTTGAACAGGAAGATGATATTGCCCTGTACAAGGGTGAATATGAAGGAACAAAGTACAGCTGCCGCATCGCAAATAAGTGCTACGAGAATGCCGAATTAACACTGTTTATGGCAGCGTATAACAATGGCAGCCTTGTAGATGTTAAGAAAGACAGTTTCACAGTTCCGGCACGTGCTGTTACAGAGGCGCAAAGCTTTGGTTTTGACGAGGGGGCGCTTACAGGCAAAACGTACGACAAGCTAAGAATGTTTATTTGGGACACCAAGCACGGAAATCTAAGCCCGATATTTACAATTGGCGAAAAAAATAATTAAAAGTTTTCGGTAAGACCGGTTATGCAACACTGCTGCGGTTTGCATCAAACTTTTTAATATGTAATTTAAAGTTGGTGATTTAATGAAAAACAAAATAATATTGTTTTTGCTTGTGTTTGCCTTTGCGTTTCAATTGGGAGCTTTTGCGTCATATGACGAGGTTTACAAGGATATTGCAGGTGACAGCTTCGGCGATTACGGAAAGCTTAACACGGGTTCGACGGTTCTGCTTGAAAAATACGAATTCGGAAGCCCTGATTTATACGGGTATGGTTTCGGGACCAATTGGTCTGAAAATCCGTTGAAATTTGTTCAGTTTGCACCAAGCGTGGGACGTAATATATACGGGTTTAGAAAAGCAGGAACAACAAATGCAATGTGGTATGGTCATTTAGACCCGATTTACAGAAAATTGGAAAATCCTATCAGTTTATCGGAGGAAAATGGCGAATATAGCTTTAAAGTAACTGTGGCAGATTTGCTTCCCGGATCCGAAAAGCCCAGCGGATATCAAAGAGTTACACATGCGCAGGATGTGGATTTTCGTTTTATGCTTGGTACAACAGGTATTTACTTTGGCTATAAATATAATATTGTCCCTCAGGAAGACGGCACAAAAAAATACTATATGTACCCACAGCTTAAAGTTGAAAACGATAGTTACGACGCCGTAAACGATGGTGTAGAGAACGACTATTACTTTTCAGACATCGCAGCAGGCGCTGTATTTTATACGTACGAGCTGACAATATCGCTTAAAGACGGTAACGATACGATAAGGCTGTATCGTTACCGCGACGGCGAAGAACGCCCGACGGAGCCTTTTATAGAAACAGAGGCTGAACTTAGCGGAAAAGATTGCGGGTATATTGGCATTGTTGCTTCTCACAGAAAGGACGGTACCGCAAACAGAATTAAAAATGTGTCTGTTTCGTGGTGCATGCCGTCTCTTGTAAGTGAATTTGAAGAACTTATTTCAAAAATGAATGATGGCTCCGCTGCAGAAACAGACGTCATAAGAGCATTTGAACTGCTGTCTTCCGTTAATCCGCAGGACAGGGAGAGCAAAATTGCCCTTGTGAGGCAGTATGCGCAGGATAACGGTATGCCGGATGCCGTAAAGGCAAAAATAATAAATTCGTCAATCCCCCGTGATGCCCGTATCCACTGCTCTGCCAAAGAAGCGGAGCTTGAATATAATTATAAAATAGATAATACGGATTTCACCCTGGAGGAAAACGGGCAGAAAATCTCTGCGACTGTTGTAAGAAAAGACGAGAGAACAGTTAAAATTTCAGCAGAACAACCGCTTAAACCGCATGCAAATTATGCAATTGTTCCGAATGGTGCATATGATTATAAAGGTGATGAAATTACCGATTTTTTGGCATTTTCAACAATATCCGTTCCTATGGTAAATGTTGAAAACGGCCATAGATACGGTCAGTTTACGTCCCTTGAATGGGAGGAATATCCCGATACGGTAACAACAGCTTTTTTAAACGGAGAGCCGATAACAAACAACTTTTTGTTGGAGGAGCAGGGCGAATATACACTTGAATTATCGTCTATATACGGTGACGAAGCTCCCGATGTTTATACCGTAAGATTTACCGTAGAGGAGGCGGTACCGCCGGTTGCATCTGATGTGAGCATTGCATTAAAACAACCAAACGATTCGGTGGAAACAGGCTCTGTTCTTACAGGAAGGTATAAATTCCATGACGAAAATATGGGTGATACAGAGCAAGGCTCTGTTTACAAATGGTACAGAAACAACACCATAATTGACGGTGCGGATGAAATCGAATATCTTCTTACGGAAGCGGATGAAAACTGCGATATATATTTCGAGGTTACGCCTGTATCAAATTCGGTGCATAACAGCGTGGGAAAGCCTGTTAAAAGTCCTGCGTTTACAGGCGCTTACGCTCCGGCGGCGAAGAATGTATCGATAGGGACCACAGTTCAGCCCGATGATTACATAACGCTTACATATGATTATGAAGATAAGAACGGTGATGCAGAGGATACGCCGATTATAAAATGGTACAGCGAAGACCGCGTTACAAAAAGCGTTGTTGATATTACCGATAAGGCAGTTGCCAATGAAAAAGGCAATGAAAAAATGCGGATGCTTATGGACGAAAGCACCTATGAAAAAAACATTTATGCAGCCGTTACGCCAAAAAGCACAAAAAAACCTTACATCGGTGCAGAAACAAAAAGCAATGTGCTGATAGGTCCCAGTGCGCCGGAGGTGACCAATGTTCGTATACAGGGAAATGCCAAAGCAGGAAGCAGCCTGACGGGTTATTATAACTTCATTGATAAAAATTTTGACAGTGAAGGGCTGAGCGTGCTTGAATGGATAAACTTATCAACGGGAGAGATATTGGGAACAGGCGCTGTACTGAAGCTTACCAATCAAATGGTTGGGCAAGGTATTATATTCAGAGTAATGGGGGTAAGCAGCAAAAAGCCGTATAATTCTACGGTGGTTTCCAGCGAGCCGGTAACTGTAACAAGCGGTGGCGGCAGCAGCGGCGGTGGCAGTGGCGGCAGCAGTGGCGGTGGCAAAAACGGAGGTATATATGCGCACAATATTCCCGAATCACCGAAAAATAATACAAATGATGCGCAAACAAGCGGTTTTACGGATGTTAAGGGACATTGGGCCGAAAAATATATTACAAAGCTGATAGAAGAAAAAATACTTTTTGGGAAAGACGATAAAACCATTGCCCCGGATGACGCCGTTACACGAAGCGAATTGATTGCAATGCTGACGCGTGCGCTTGATATCGAGCCCGTTGCCTATAAGGGCGGATTTAACGATATCACAGCCGACGATTGGTTTTCAGGCGCCGTGCAGGCAGTGCTTGATATGAAGGTTGTTTCCGAAGCAGATAATTTTAACCCGAACAATCCCGTAACAAGAGAGGAAACAGCAAAGATTGCAGCTAAAATATGTTCACTGAATAAAATGGAAACAAATACGTTTGCCGATGCGGCGGAAATTTCTTCATGGGCTGTTGAATATATCAACGCAGTATACGCCGAAGGACTGCTTGTAGGCGATGACAAGAGGCGCTTTATGCCAAAGAAATCTCTTTCAAGAGCTGAAGCTGCTACGCTCGTTTACAGAATTAAGTATGAAAGAGGGATACGGTGATGTTAAAAAAAATACTTGCTTTTATTTTGGCTTTACAGTTGTTTTGCATTGTTGCATATTCCGTACCGAATGATTTGTACAAGGGAGATTCCGCTTTTGACTTTATGTATGCTGCAGAAGGCAGTGCAGAAAAAAACGATGGAATAATCGTTAAACTGTTAGACTACCTGGATATGCTTGACGTAGAAAACTACAAGCCGGACGATATGTCAAGCTACGATGATTATATACGGGCAATTGCAAAAATTGCCCGTATAGAGGCGTCAAAGGAAGCTCTTTTGGATTTAGGGCTGATAAAACAAAATTCAAATTCCGTTTTTACGATGGAGGATGTTGTTTTTACAGGCCTTAGGCTTACAGGCTACGACCTTATGCTGCCGGGCGGCAAAAGTGAATTTGCCCTTGCATCGAACGCAGGGCTTATGTATAAGGTTAATTATAAAGCAGAGGCGGTTCCCGATAAGAGAAGCTTTTATCAGCTTATATACAACATTTTAAGCATTGAATGTAAGGAAAAAAACCTGTTTTCAAATAACAGCGGGTACGAACTTGTTACCATAGAGCCGCTGTTAAAAAGATTGTACAATATAGAATTTAAAGAGGGTGTAGTGACCGGCGTTTGCGGAAGAAGTATTTATGCCGGTGCAGATATAGGCGAAAATCAGGTTGAAATAGACCGCTCGAGATATAATGTGTACGAAGCGGAAGGCTTTAGCGCTGCTATTGGTATGCACAGCGCATATTTTCTTGAAGACCCGGACAGCGATTTGCCCAAGGCGCTTTTTTGCGAAGGGTTTGAAAATAAGAATACGGTTGTTAAGATAAAAGCTTATCATTTTAATAAAATTTCCGATTCAAATATCGAATACTATGATTCAAATAACAAGCTTTGCAGTGCTTCTATAAACGCCGACACCGTAATTGTATACAACGGCAACAATTTAGGGGCATATACGCCAGCGCTTTTTAATTCAAAGTATAAGGACACAGCACATATAACCTTAATAGATAATGATAAATCAGGCATTATGAACGTGGTTTTTATATGGGATTATACACACATCGGCGTAAGCAAAGATGTTGGCGCCAAAGGAGTTATAAATTTTAAGTACGGTATGACATATAACGGTAAAAGGCAGCTCGATACGGACGCCCTGAAAGACAGCGGTACGGTAGAAATATTTAAAAACGGAGCGCCCGTAACCGTTGATTCGATACGTAAGGACGACATAGTATCTATCGCAACCGGTACGGGAACCTCGGGAAAAACATATACGCGCATTATTGTCAGCAAAAATGTTTTTACAGCCGCACCGGAAACAATTGAGCGATCGGACAAGGGAACAATCTATACTATTAACGGCAAAGAATATTTGCTGTTAAAGGAGTATGAAGAGGTTGCCGGAAAAATGAACGGGGGCGTGCTTCCGAAACCGGGCGAGATGTATACCTTTATTGCAAATTCGGAAGGAATAATATGCGATGTATTATCCGCAGAATACGACAACGCAATACTTATTGCCGTGTCAAGCCCAAAGGGCATTAGCTCAAAAATTCAAATCAAAGTGTTTTCCGCCGATTACGGAAAATTTATGATATATAATTTGGCGGAGCGTGTAAAGTTTTTTAACGGAGTTGGTACCGCCGGCAAGGAAGGGGTTAATCTTTCGGGCAAGGACACAGCGTCCAGGCTTAAGGATATGCAGGAAATTGTAAAGTGGCAAAACCCGGTAGACAGTAATTCCAACCCGACAGACACCAGATTTTTGATGAAATATTCGTTAAATGAAAACGGCGAAATAAACCGTATATATGTGCCGCTTGACACCACCGGCACGGGACGGGCCGATGTGCCGGGAAATTACGGGTACAGCCTTACTCTTGACGCAAGCTTCAATAGCGTAAGAATATACAACCGCATTGCAGACGGTACTTACTATATTGACGACCAAACACCTATAATTGTTTTGCCGCCGTGTGAAAAAGCTGACGATGAGAAAATGTACAGCGTTAAAGAAAGAAGCAATTTTCCGACAGATTGGCGTGGCGTTTCACACATTAAGCTATACTCCGTTGATGATTTTTGGAACGTAGGATTTGCGGTATATATAAACCCCGAGCTGCGTGAAACAATATCCGCAAGCACATCTGCAATGCTTATCGACAAAGTGGTAATGACAACGTCTGCCGAAGAGGGTGAGGTTTTGAAAATATCCGGATATAAGGATAATGTATATACAAACGTTTACTGTGACGACCCCGGTCTGGATTCGTATACAGGCATTGCATCAACGCCTTATTGGCCCGCGGTTAAAATTTCCGATTTAAAATGCGGTGATGTAGTGCAGTTTGTCGAAACCGGCGATACGGTGACGAATTTTAAGGTTATCTTCCGTGAGTCTGAACGCAGCAATTATCAGATTCAATATGCAAGTATGGACAGCGGAATTTTCAATGAAGACGGAAAAATAACGACAGAGCCTTTCAACAGTGCAACAGGCTGGATAAAATCTCTTGAGGCGGTATATGCACGGTATGTGAGAAACAACGGGCTGTCCATTGTGGTTGATTTGTCGAACGACGGTACAAAACAATTTACAAATTATGTCAAACAGTTTGCTTCAAGAAAACTTACGGTATATTCCATAGAGCCGAAAAACAAGCATATCGAGGAAATAACATTGGACGACATTTTGGAAGGAGAAAACGTTGTTCTTCATAAAAAGAGCACGCAAACAGAAGCGGTGTATGTTTACAGGTAAAGGAGCGTTAGTATGAAAGAAAAAAAATCGGCATTAAAAACAAACAGCAGGCGGAAGCCGTGGTATAAAAATACAAGACTGCTGCAATTATACGCTCTGTGCATAATACCTGTTTTTCTTGTTATTCTGTTTAATTATGTTCCGATGTTTGGGTTAATAATTGCTTTTAAGGATTACAGATATGATAAAGGCATATTGGGAAGCAATTGGGTAGGTTTGAAAAATTTTGAATTTTTCTTTAAGTCTGACGATTTTGCAAGAATAACATGGAATACCTTTTCTTTAAATTTCATTTTTATATTCTGCGGAATTATTGCCGCCGTGGCAGTGGCAATACTGCTTTTTGAAATTCAAAGAAGAGCCAGCGTAAAGCTTTTTCAAACTGTAATGATAACACCGCATTTCCTGTCGTGGGTTGTCGTGTCGTATATGGCGTATGCGCTTCTCAATCCGCAGTATGGTCTTGTAAACTCGTTCTTGGGGAAAATGGGCATAGCAGCCGTAGATTGGTATACAAAACCAAAAGCGTGGCCGTTTATTCTTACGGTGGCTTCCGTGTGGAAGCATGTAGGTATGGATTGTGTAATTTATTATGCGTCGCTTATGGGATTGGACACATCTCTTTTCGAAGCGGCGGATGTAGACGGCGCAACAAAGTGGCAGAAAATAAAATATATTACAATTCCGTCGCTTGTTCCGCTTTTAACAATACTTACGATTTTAAAAATAGGTAATATTTTCAGAGCCGATTTTGGGCTGTTTTATCAGCTTACAAGAGATGTGGGGGCGCTTTACAGCACAACGGACGTAATCGACACATACATATTCCGCACTATGCGGGTTCTGGGCCGTATGAGTATGTCATCGGCTGCAGGATTGCTGCAGTCGGTTGTTGGTTTTGTGCTTGTTGTTGCTACAAACCATGTAAGTAAAAAAATCGATCCTGAAACCGGCGGATTATTTTAGTGAAGAGGGGTGTGTTTTATGCAAAAAGCAAACAAAAAATTTCAGTTTATACTTACAGCGCTCTTTACGGTGATCTGCCTTTTGACAATATTTCCGTTTCTGCTTACGGTAAGCGTTTCAATATCAAACGAGGGCGATATCGTTAAATACGGATATTCAGTTTTTCCTAAAAATATTGATTTTTCTGCGTATAAGTATATATTCAGAAACTACTGGACAATTCTTAACGCATATAAGGTTACGGCGATATTTTCATTCAGCGCTATGTTTCTTGGTGTTATGCTTATGTCAATGATAGCGTATGCACTTTCCCGCAAAGATATGAAAGGCGGAAATGTTATATCCTTTTTCTTGTATTTTACAATGCTTTTTAGCGGCGGATTGGTGCCTACATATATACTTATAACGCAGTATTTACATCTTAACGACACAATTTGGGTTTATATACTTCCGGGGCTGATTTCACCTTGGTACGTATTTATGATACGAACATTCTTCAAAAATATTCCGGGGGAAATTATAGAGGCCGTAATGCTGGACGGCGCAAGTGAATTTACCATATATTCCAAAATTGTAGTTCCGCTGTCAAAACCTGTTTTGGCAACGGTGGCACTGTTTATGTTTCTTGCTAACTGGAACGATTGGTACAATTCCATGCTTTATATAAACGACGAATCGCTTATAAGCCTTCAGTACCTGCTTCAAAGAATAATGCAGAATATTACGCTGCTTCAGGAAAACTCGATGAATATGTCATCGTTTTTGGACGATATGAAAATTCCAAGCGAAACGGTACGTATGGCTATGGCCGTAGTTGTTGCGGGGCCGGCGCTTTTGATTTTTCCGTTTTTCCAAAAATATTTTGTTCAGGGCCTCACAATCGGAGGCGTTAAAGGATAGTAAATTACAGTCAAAAAAACAGTAGCGGCAAAGCTGCTATTGCTTTTACAAGACAGATTGGAGATATGAAATGAAAAAATTTTTATCAATTATTTTGGCAGCTGTTATGCTATGCAGCTTTGCCGGATGCAACAAAAAAAACAGCAAAAACGGCAAAAATAAGGATACTGTAATAACATGGCTGATACCGGGCGACAAACAGCCCGGTCTGTCCGATGTTATGGAGGCGGCAAATGCTATAATAAAGCCCAAGCTCGGAGTAAAAATTGATGTTCAGTTTATTGACGCCGGCGCATACAACGAACGTATGAATATGAATATGGCGTCCGGGATGGAGTTTGACCTCTGTTTTACAGGCTATGTAAATCCATATATAAAAGCGGTTAAAAACGGCGGCCTTTTGGATATTACAGAGCTTTTGGACAAGGAAGTGCCCGAACTTAAGAAGGCAATTCCGGATTATGCGTGGGAGGCGGTAAAAACCTCCGAAGGTAAAATCTATGCGGTACCGAATATTCAGGTAATGTTTAACGTTCAGTCCTTGGAAATAAGAAAAGAAATAGCAGAAAAGTATAATTTTGATTTTGATTCGGTAAAAAAGGTTACTGATATAGAGCCTTTTTTGGAAATGGTAAAAAACGGTGAGGATGCTTTATTCCCATGGAGAACCAACTACGGTACCGCACCTTTTATGGGTGAAAAATATGAGGGTGTTCAAACAGGTGTAAGTGTAGATGTAGACTCGCTTAAGGTTGTAAATATATATGAAACGGACGAATATCTTGCAGCTGTAAAACAGCTTAACAAATGGTTTAAAAGCGGTTATATCAGACCGGATGTTGCAAGCGTTATGTCCGATGTTCAGGATTATGACGCGGGCAAATATGCTGTTTCAAGCCTAAGCTGGAAGCCCGGCAACGAAGCAGTTGTTAAACAATCCAAAGGATGGGATTGTATATATGTAAATCTTTCAGAGCCGTATTTTTCCACAAGCTCCGCAACGCTTACATTAACCGCTGTAAGCAAAACAAGCAAGCACCCGACAGAGGCGCTTAAGGTTATCGAGCTTGTTAATACGGACAGCGAGCTGTACAATATACTGTCGTACGGAATTGAAGGAAAGCATTATAATCTTAATAAAGAGGGCAAAATAGTATATGTTCCAGATTCCGGATATTCTCCCAAGGCACCGTGGAAATTCGGAAATCAGTTTAACGCATTGCTGGAGGAGGGGCAGGATGATAATGTATGGAAGGAAACAGAGGCGCTTAACAAGTCCTCAAAAAAATCTCCCATATTAGGATTTGTATTTGATACAGACCCTGTAATAAGCGAAATTTCGGCGTGTGAATCGGTAATAAGCGAGTATTCTGTGATGAAAAACGGTTCGGAAAATCCGGACGTGTACTACGCAACCTTCTTAAAGAGACTAAAGTCAGCAGGGCATGACAAAATCAAGGCAGAGGTAGAAAACCAATTAAGTAAATTCTTAAAAGAAAGGCAGTCTGAGAAATAATCTGTGCCGATATGTAAATTCAGTTTAATTTTTACAAAATAAAGCGAGGAAAGAAAAGATGAGCAACAAATGGTATGAAAAAAGCTACAGAAGATATATTCTGGACACCCATATCCCGGACTGGAAAGAGGATTTTCTTGCAGATTTTAACCCGGAGCGGTATATAGAGCTGATTAAGCAGGCAAAGGTAGATACTGCGATTATTTGTTCTACCTCCTGTTTGGGTTATGCCTACTGGCCGACAAAGGTTGGGTATAAGCATAGAGGAATAGGAAATAAAGACCTTGTCGGAACTTTGACAAAGCTTTGCCGCAAAGAGGGGATTATTCCCATTTTAGATATCAATTTTTGGTCTACCGCAGCGGCAAAGGATCACCCCGAATGGAACTGCATCACATCAGACGGAAAACCTGCGATTGACACTATGTACAATGCGCCCGGAAGGTTTGGCGTATGCTGCTTAAATTCCGGCTACGGGGGATATTTTCTCGAGCTTGTAAAGGAGCTTGCAGCCGGATACGATTTTGACGGACTGTGGGTTGATATGATTTTATGGCACAACTTCTGTACCTGTGAAAGCTGCAAGAAGCGCTACAGAAAGGAAACGGGGAAGGAAATCCCCACGGTTATAAATTGGGACGGACATGAATGGGTTGATTACATTCACACACGTGAGCGTTGGATGAGCGAATATTTCAGCAAGGTAGTTGCTGCAGCAAAAAACATAAAGCCGGATATTACCGTTATATGCAACGGCACATTCTATTGCGATAGCCTATACGGCGCAGCTGAAGATTATTACAGGATGAGCGAATTTATCGCAGGGGATTTTCCCACAGACAGGGCGGGTCATTCTTTAAAATGCAGATTGTTTAACAGCCTTGCAAAGAACAGACCGTTTGAATGCCTTGTTCCCGTTATGGATCCGGAGCTGTCCGAACATAACATTATGAAAAGCGCAGAGCGTATGGAAACAGAATTGTTTGCCTGCATTATGAATAACGGCCGTTATGGATTTATTGATGCAATCAACCCATCGGGAACGATGAATAAGAAAGTGTATGAGCGTATGAATAAATTGTATACGCTGGAAGAAAAGTACGAAAAATACCTTACAAGCAATGTAGATTTTTGTGCAGATGTGGCAATATACACCAACTGCCGTTCAGATATAAATCCGGAGGATAACGGCAAAAAATCATCCGAAAAAATGGGTACGGCGCCACATGTAAAGGCTTTGTACGGAGCAACGTTAAATCTTATCGAAAGGCATATTCCGTTTGCGGTTATAACAAAATACGACCTTGACAGCCTTTCAAAATACAAGACGGTAATATTGCCGGATTTATATGCGGTAAGCCACGACGAGACAGAGGCTTTTACCGAATATGTTAAAAACGGCGGGTGTCTTTATATAAGCGGGCTTTCTGGTCTGTATGACGGTGAGGGAAACAAATATGCCGGAGGTGCGCTGAGCCATCTTATCGGGGGTGTTTATACAGGTATCACCGAAGAAAAAACCACATATATCCGCCCGGAAGGCGAGCCGCTGGGTATACTTACGGAATACACAGGGGAGCAGCCGCTTACGCTTAATAATCCACAGGTTATTGTCAAGGAAAACGGCAATGCGCAGGTCTTGGCACGGATGACGCTTCCCCTTTACGACAAGACGGATAATTCGGTCTTTTCCTCCGCCATAAGCGACCCGCCGCAGATCGATACCGATTACCCTTCAATATTGCTTAATCGCTGCGGTAATGGCAAGGTAATATATGTATCCGGTGCAGTGGAAAAATACAATGACAGGGACAGAGCACAGCTTTTCAGCGATTTGCTGCTTCATATTACAAAAGGCGAGCTTTCGATGTATACGAATGCTCCATCCTGTGTGGAGATTACTGCATATCAGCAAAAGGAAAACAGAAGATATATTGTCAATTTTCTTAACAGACAGGAGAACTTTTCAAATCTTCCCGTTTATGATATTGATTTTAAAATTTATATCGGCGAATATGAAAACGTAAGAGTGCTTCATATACCTGACAATAAAGAGGTAAAGTTTGATTATGAAAATGGTTTTGCAAAGTTTACGCTAAAGAAACTGGAAATTTTTGATATGTATATTATTGAATATTGATTTTGGAAAGGATTAAGCAATTATGAAAAAGCCTAAATTAACGGAACTTACATTGCGGGAAAAGATAGGGCAGCTTTTGTTGGGATATCAATATGATATAAATAGAAAAACGGAGGTTGACGCAAATATTTTAAGAACGCCCGAAGAGAAAAAAGAATTTCTCGAAAATGAAAAATACGGAACACTTTGGGCGCAGACAGGGCATGTTTCCATGGGAACGGATATGGCGGAGGAATCTCATTCCGGAGGCAATTTGAGCAGAAGCTTTGGAGAGTGGATTGTTGAAGAAAGCAATTGCTATAAAATACCGGCGCTTACCGCACTTGACGCAGAGCAAAACGGCGCCGGTATGCTTTTTCCGGATCTGACCACCGTATGCGGCCCGATGGCAATTTCAGCAGCCAATGACGAAAAGCTTGCTTTTGAGCTTGGCGCAGCAGTGGCAAGGGAGCTGCGTTGTGCAGGCGTAACCTGGCGCTGGGCGCCCGTTGTAGACCTAGCCTGCCGTTTTAATCCATCTATGCAGCGTTCATTTTCAGCGGACAATGTAGAAAAGCAAATTCGTATGGGCGCGGCAGTAGCAAACGGGATGCAATCTGAAGGGGTTGCGGCTACGGCAAAACACTTTCCCGGCGGAGATGAGGTAGAGTACCGCGACAGCCATTTTGCATCAACCTGTAATAGCAGCACATATGAACAATGGATGGAAAGACAGGGCAAGGTTTTTCAGGGAATGATAGATAGCGGTGTGTATGCTGTAATGACAGGGCATAAGGCGTTTCCCGCTGTAGATGATACAATGATTAAAGGCCGATATATACCAACTACCACGTCTCGCAAGATTGTTACAGAGCTTTTAAAAGAAAAAATGGGCTTTAAGGGTGTTGTAATAACAGACGGTATTGTAATGGGTGGCTTGTATTCACTTTATTCGTATGAGGAGCTTATAATAAACCTTGTAAATGCAGGTAACGATGTTATCCTCGGCGTTAAGCCGCATACAGGAGAAATAATAGAAAAAGCGGTGTCAGACGGCATTATACCGGAGGAAAGAATAAATGACGCGTGCCAGAGGGTTTTGGACATGAAAGAAAAGTTGGGTATGTTCGAAGACGGATATTGTCAGATGAAATACAAAGCAGAAGAGGTTATCCCAAAAACAAAGAAGATAAGCGATGAAATTTGCAGAAGGGGTATAACCTTGCTTTATGACAAGAATAAGCTGCTTCCTCTCAACAAAGAAAAGATTAAAACGGTTACAATAATATGCTCTGCACATGTGGATTTTTTCTATGATTGTCTTATTGAATATATGAAACCGGAATTTGAAAAGCGCGGCGCAAAGGTGCGGGTGCAAAGGCGCATTGCGAGCTTTGACGAGATGGACGCGATTGCATCCGAAAGTGACCTTATAATCTATGCGGCGTATGTAAATGCACATCAGCCGATGGGAATGCCTTCTCTCTACGGGGACGAATGCAGGACATTTCTTTATGCATTTTCTGCGGGAAGGGAAAAATCCATAGGGGTGTCTATGGGATATCCCTATCTTCATTACGACCTTATAACAAATGCAGATACGTTTATAAATACCTACGGGCGTGATCCAAGTATGATTTCCGCCTTTGTAGAGGGCATATACGGTGAAATGCCTTTTACGGGTGTATCGCCCGTAAGGCTGACGCCGGATCCCAACCGAAAGCTTTGGTAGCGAAAGGAATTGACAGATGAGACTTTTTACTGAACATATAAAAAGAAAAACATTTTTATTAGATGGCTTGTGGGATTATGCAATTGACGAAAAGGATATTGGCGAAGAAAACCAGTGGTTTAAGCATTTTCCGTGCAATGCGGAAAAAACCACTGTTCCCGCCTGCATAAATACCCGTTTCGGATATATAAATTTTCAGTCAATTATATGGTACAAGAAGGATTTTTATGCAGAGGGCAATGTAGCAATCAAGTTTAATGCTGTTACCGAATTTGCAAAAGTATATCTTGACGGAGAGTACCTCGGCGAACATTACGGCGGATTTACCGCTTTTGAATTTGAAAAAAAATTAAAGCCCGGCATACATTCGCTTGTTGTAAGGGTAGATTCCTCAAGCAATGAAGATACAATCCCTCTCTGGGAGGTGGATTGGCATCACTATTGCGGTATAATCCGAAGCGTAGAGGTAAGCTGTTTTAATGATGTTGCAATTAAAGCGATGCGCGCAGAGTATGAATTGTCCGATAAGCTTACATCTGCGGAAGTAAAGATATATGTAAAGCTTAAAAACTATCTGCCTTTTAGGTGTACAAAGCTGCTGTCAGTAAATATTGACAACGAGAAGGTTTATTCAAACACTGTTGAAATAGATGAAGAAGAAGAGATATGTGCAAGCTTTTTACTTAAAAATATAAGGCTTTGGGAATTAGGCAGCGGCAATCTTTACACAATAACCGTTCAGACTGATAACGATGACTTAATTGATAAAACCGGATTCAGAAAAATAGAGGTAAAAGGCAAAGGAATTTACCTTAATAACAAACGTATTTCTATTATGGGAGTAAACAGGCATGAAGAACACCCCGACTGGGGCTTTGCAATGCCGCCGCAGCTGAATGTAAAGGATATGGATATTTTAAAAAACCTGGGTGTAAATGCGGTGCGCGGATCACATTATCCGAATACACAGCTGTTTGTGGATATGTGCGACGCGGAGGGTATTCTCTTTTGGAGCGAAATTCCAATGTGGGGTTTTGAAAAGGAAAGCCTCGAGAGATCCCTTGTTATTGCGCGCGGATTAAATATGCATGCGGAAATGGTAAACCAGTATTACAATCATCCAAGCATAATTATTTGGGGAATGCATAACGAAATTGCCACGGATTCGCCCCAGGGATACAGCATAACCGAAAAATTTGTAAAATATGTAAAATCGATTGACAACAGCAGGCTGGTAACCTATGCAACCAACAGAATACTTAAAGATGATTGCCTTAAGCTTGTTGATTTTATCAGCGTTAATCAATATGTAGGCTGGTATGAGGGGGATATTGAAGATTGGGAAGGCTTTATGTCCGATATGAAAAACAGCCTCAAAGAAAAGGGCGTGGGGGATAAACCCATTGTGATGTCCGAATTCGGCGTCGGGGCAATTTTCGGAAATAAAAACTTTGAGGAACTTCGCTGGAGCGAAAATTATCAGGTGAAATTTTATAAACATACGTTAGATTTGTTTTTAAACGACAATGATATAAGCGGCGTGTATTTATGGCAGTTTGCAGATATACGAAGCAATGCAAAATGGTCGCTGCTCAGAGCGAGAAGCTTTAATAATAAAGGACTTGTCAATGAGTATCGCCAGCCTAAGCTTTCTTATTATGCAGTGAAGGAGATGTTCGAAAATGAAAGGGATAAAAGACGCCGTTGTTGACGTAAAAACAATAACACCGGAGAATGACAACTTTTTTTTCGGATATTACGATTTAAATGCTTTTGACAGCACATCTAAAAAACATCTTTGCGGAAGAACACGCTTTATAGACAGAACGCCTTTGCGAGATGATGTTCTTGAATTGGGGTATGTGGAGGACAGGGCTTTTAAGAAGATTGCAGCAACCACGGCATGGAATTTTCAGCAAGGCGCAATGCTCCAATATAAAGAGGACAGCGACGATACCGTTTTTTACAACATAAGAACGGACAGCGGTTATTCAACGGTAATGCACAATATTGTTACAGATGAAAAAAAGCACTTTTCAGCTGCGGCGGCGTGCATATCTCCGAGCGGAAGATATGGCCTGGCTATAAATTTTTCCAGAATATACGATTTTCGCAAGGGATACGGTTATTGCGGTGAAAAGGATAAAAACAGCGAAAAAAACTGTCCGGAGGATGACGGCATATTTCTTATCGATTTTTTGAACAACGAAAAAAAGCTTATTATAAGCTACAAGGAAATAAGCCGGTTATTTCCGTCGGATGTAACACGCAATGAGAAATTGGTTATAAACCATATTACATTTAACAAGACCTCTGACAGGTTTGTGTTTCTTCTCAGAAATTTTCCGCGAAAAGGCGCAAAAGATTGGGGAACAACTGTTATAACTTCGGATTTGTCCGGTAATATGCATATGATTATGGAAAATAAGTTTTTTTCGCATTATGCATGGAAAAACGGAAAGCAGATTTTGGCGTTTTGCGCTCCGGAGGATAAAGCGGGTCTATATTTAATAGACGACCTTGACAATTATGTAACCGAGCTTAAATCGCCATACCCCAACGGTCCGTTCGGCGGCGACATACATTGCATTTATTCGCCGGACAAACGGTATATTCTTGGGGACGGATATCCGGATACAGATAACTACAGACCGCTTTTTTTGTATGATACCGAAACCGAAAAAATTGTGCAGCTTCTGAAAGCAAAGTCACTGTCAGACGGTAATTGGGATATCCGCTGTGATTTGCACGCGAGATTTAACAGACAGGGAAACAGAATATCGTTTGACAGTGTTCATGACGGGAAAAGGAAAATATGTCTTATCAACATCTAAAGCTACAGGAGGTAAAAATGAGATATTATAAAAATAAAATTATTGCATGGATTATATTTTCTGCCATGTGCTTGGGAGTGCCTTGCTTTCAGGTGTCGGTGTCGGCAGACGACACTTTTTCCTTTATCAATTTATACGAGGATTTTGAAAGCTATGGCGACAAGTCCGATACAACTAAATTCCCAAGTGCCACAAGCGGTGCTTTTCTTAAGAATATGGAGAGATTAAACGCCGGCAATGGATGGTCCGACGGCTGGTATGACAATTCTGATAAGGGTATTACCGGCAATCACAAGCTATGCATCACCGGGGCACGTACAGGCCTTGATTTGTATTCTTCTCATTTGGGCACATATCCTATAATGAGAGATTTTGTATCTACTATGGATTTTTCCAAAGGGGCAGAATACTATGTTTCAATAAATGCTATGCCATCTATTGAAAAAAGCAGTGTTAACCTTTCCAAACACAACCTTACCTTTAAAATAGGGGACATTTCCTTTGGCACGAAATATGTTGAGGGTAAGACCACTTCAACAAATGGTTATTATTATCCCCATCTTTCTGTGGATGGCAGCACATATACAAGCGAAAATGGATATGCTACGGCTGCCTACCATAACTATTATGTTAAAATCACCGTGGATGCAGAGGGTAAGGCAAGTATAGATTTCAGCATGGACGGTGTTAAGGAACTTGATGATTCCGATCTTTCTCTTACAAATGCAAACTGCCTTATTATAACGGACAACAATGATTCTACCGCAAGAGTGTCTGACATAACAATAGAGGGCTATAGTAAGGCGGAACTGGATAACGTGAGAAAGCTCATTTCGGATTATGCGGCGGGAACTGTTGCTATAGAGACGGTAAACTCAGCCATAAGCTCACTTGGAACGATTGCGCAAAGGGAACTTAATTCCGAACTTTTCGAAGCCGTTACCTCCATGGGAGCAATTGAAGATTTTGAAAGCTATGCGGATGCTGATAATCAAACCCTGTTTGCTGCATGGGACAGTAAAGTAAAGCTCTCAGACTGTAATCCCGCAAACGGCGGCACAGGATGGGACGGCGGATGGTATGACAACGGTAACGGTACTGTTTCGGGTAACCATCAGCTGAGATTAAATGATGGTTTTGCCGCAAACGGAAGAGAGCTAGATTTGTATGCATGGAGTCTTACTTCATATCCTCTTTCCAGAAAGCTGTCAAACCCCATAGATTTTACCAAAAAAGGTGAATACTATATTTCCGTAAAAGCAATGCCATCCATAATGAAAAGCAGCGTTAATTTCGGTAAACATAATCTTTCTTTTTCCTTGGGAGACAGTATAAGCTTCGGAACAAAATATGTGGAGGGACAAAGCACTTCTGAAAATGGATATTATTATCCAAGCCTTTCTCTGGGTGAAGAAACCCTCACAGGGACTCAGGGCTATGCCACTGCCACATATTATAACTATTTGTTAAATATCATTACAGACGGAAACGGTGGAGCAACTGTACGATTTAAGCTCTATACCGCAGGTTCTGACCCTGCTGCCGACTATACACTCACTGCTAATGCCTCCAGGCTCGCAAATCTTGATACCTTCAGTATTTCTGACACGAATAATGCTACCTCAAGAGTCAGCAGCATCAATATTGAATATTACAGTGACAGCCGTATTTCTGCCGCCAGAGATGCCATAGACAATCTGGCAAAGGGCACAGTGACATATGATGATGCCTATAAAATCGTAAATGCCGTAACCGGACTTGCAAAAGAGCATCTTCTTGCAGAACTTGAGGATAATAACGGCTATCTCAGGATCGAAAACGGAGAATTTAAAAGTGTGGACGGAGTGAAGATCATAGACAGTACGAGCGTGGGTAACAGTCTTATGTATAACTTTAAGATAAAAAATAATTTTAAAGATGATAAGCACATCCGTGCATACTTGGCTGTTTATTACGACAGAAAGCTTAGCGGCGTTAGAAGTTTGGATGTGACCGCAAAATCAAGAACCACCACTGATACTCATTTCCTGGGATTCACGGGGGAGGGTGAGGATGTAGTTCCTCCGGGTGAAGATACCAAAAGACAGGTCAAGGTCTTTTTGTGGCAAACAGATACTGTCATGCCCTATGATAAGCCTATAGAAATGTATTCTCTGGCAAACAGAGCGGTTCATCCAACCCCTTTTGCGGCTGATACGGATGAAAGGATTACGGTGGCCTTCATGGGCGACAGCATAACCCATAGCGGAGCAAGCTATGCGAAATGGGTGGAATACTATTACAGACTCAAGTACCCCAATAAGGACATTATATTTGCAAACAAGGGAATATCGGGAGAGTCATGTGCAAATGTGGTGAGCCGTTTCAATTGGGATATTTTAAACGGCATGTACACGGATAAACCCGATGAAGCCACCCTTATGATTGGTATGAACGATGTAAACAGAAGCCTGTACCCCGATGGGGATGAGAATGCCAAACAAAGCGCAATAAATAATTGCCTGAAAAATATCAGAAAAATGGTGGCTTTGTGTGAGGAAAACAACATAAAGCTCACTCTCATTACACCGGCTCTTTACGACGAAAATGAAAGCTATTCGTCATACCAGAACAATGTGGGTGTCAATGCTGCTCTGGGTAAGGTTGCAGAGGGCGTTATAGAAATAGCTAACGAAAATAACTTGGCTTATATAGATTTCTATGGAGCTGTCAATAATTTTAACCGTGAAATACGTGCCATGGCAGAGTTTGAAAGCTCTATAGTTTTCAACGGTGCAGACAGAATACACCCCATTTCAAACGGTCAGTTTGCAGAGGGCTTCATATTTATAAATCAACAGATACATGACAGTACCATTGCGAGTGTTGAGATTGATGTGCAATCCATGGAAACCATAAAGAAGAATGCTTTAGCAGAAAATGTTACATATAATGATGGAGTGCTTTCATACAGATATTCTCCTGCCTCTCTTCCCTTTGCGATAACGAGTGAATACACAAAGAACGAGGATGAATTTGGGCTTCCCTTAACAGGGAATATGAATAGGGAAATTATTAGGGTAACAGGACTTGAAGAGGGCACATATCTTATTAAATTTGGTGATACGATAATCGGAGAATACACTTCTTCTGAACTTGCACTGGGTATAAATATTGCACTCATAGAGGTTAATCCGGGACAAATTCAGTCACAAGAGCTCTATGAACTTGTGGCTGCAAAGACGCTCAATGATCAGAAACTCAGGGATATAGCATATGTAGAACGCTCTCTTGTTTCCGCAGGAATTGACCTCTCGGATACGGAAAAGTGCATAGCCTACGCTACCGAAAATGATTACGGGAACTCCACCGATTCAAGAAAAAAGGCATATGTCGAACTCAAATCTCAGCAAGAGACTCTGGCAGGGGAAATTGATGTTCTTGAAGCTCAGGCAAAGAGTAAGGCAATTCCCTTAAGCTATACTGTGCAGATCATTAGACAATAACAAAAGAAAGTATATCATGATATAACTTATTACGGTTGTAATAGGATACGGAAGGGGGTGCGGACACATTTTTGCAATCTGAAAGAGGATTGGGTATTTTATTTTCTCAGTTTTTGGGGAAAGGAACCGGTGTCTGTACGCGGTTTATGCGTACAATTTCTATATGAAGAGTTTTATGTGACATTTAATCCGGCTTGAAAAGAAGTATTACTTTGGGGGAGTAAGACTATTATGCCATGGGGGTACAAGATCTCAATTCTCATTTAATTTAACAAAGCGACAGGGGATAACATGAGAAAATTAAAATGCAGACATACAAAATAGCAGTTATAACAGGGGACGGCATTGGTCCGGAGGTATTGGCAGAGGGAATTAAGGTATTGGAAAGAGCGGCAGAGCTAGACGGCGGCTTTCGGTTCGAATTTACCCATTTCCCGTGGGGCTGCCGCTACTATCTGGAGCATGGAACAATGATGCCAAAGGACGGCATTCGTCAGTTTTCGGATTTTGATGCAATTTATTTGGGCGCAGTGGGCTATCCCGGCGTTCCGGATCATATTTCGCTTTGGGATTTGCTAGTGACCATCCGTCACGAGTTTGACCAATACGTCAATTTGCGCCCCGTCAAGCTTTTAAAGGGCGCGCCGTGTCCATTAAAGGATGTTGCCCGTGAGGATATTGATATGCTGGTGATTCGCGAGAACAGCGAGGGTGAATATGCAGGCGAGGGAAACTGGCTGTTTAGAGGCGAGCCGGACAGTCAGGAAATTCTGGATTTAATTGCAGTAGCAAAGGAAACAACCGGCGAAGATATTCGGGTTTGCGGGTCGTGCCTCTCTGATTTATCCGTAATTTTTAAATACGGTAAAGCGGTGTCATTTGCTTTTGGGGCAGGTCGTGATTTTTCTGACCCAGGTGGCGCTCATCAGGCCAATGAATATATAGAATGCGACAGATTGTTATCCTATGCTAAAATAATTGCGGGGTACATTCTGCGTGTTTTAGGCTAAGCCATGTTTATTCAGAACATCCTATAGTATACATATAGACAGAGGGGCCATTATCTATGAGCGGGCCGGATAAAGAGATTGAAAGTTGCCGGATTAACACGTTCTATGTCAAAGAAAGATGTTCTCCTGGTCATGCAGCATGCGTAGGATTTCTTGGCAGACTAAAGAATGAAACGTTTTATGGACGCTCATGGATTGATGGTTCAATTTAGTGCAAACCACCCGCTTAACGGTTTGTTTGATTGAAAGGAGAAACGAATGGACAGGAAAGAATTATTGAAGCATATTGGTTCTGTTGAGCAAATTGGCGGGATCAGAGATTTCAAAATCAATGATGGTAGAGCCAAAGGCGTTCGTGTTATCGAGATTAATACAGGCAATTTGCGCTTTTCGGTTCTGCCAGATAGGTGTATGGATATTGCACATGCATATTATAGAGGCGATTCAGTAAGCTGGATTTCAAAAACAGGCATTGTAGCGCCAACATATTATGAAAAGGATGGAACAAGCTGGCTTCGCAGCTTTTGTGGTGGACTTGTCACTACTTGTGGACTCAAAAACATCGGTCGTCCTGTCGGTGAGTATGGACTTCATGGCAGAATTGCAAACACACCTGCACAAAAGGTAAGCGTTTATGCTGATTGGAGAGATGAAGAATATATTATGCGTGTCTCAGGTGAAATGCGTGAAAATATTGTATTTGGTGAAAATCTTGTTCTTAAAAGAACCATCACAGCAAAGCTTTTTTGTGATGATATTTTATTGGAAGATACTATTACAAATGAAGGATTTTCAGAGGAAAAAATTGCGCTTTGTTATCATTGTAATTTTGGTTATCCGCTCATATGCAAAAATGCCAGAATAACAAATGTGCCGGAGGATATTTCCTATATATCTGCACCAGTTCACGGAAAAGAAGAAGAAGAATGTATTGATGTAAAATACCGTGATGATATCGTGACAGTGGGGATTAAAAATCGGTATATTTGAATTATTTATATTGGGGGTACAACAGTGAAAAATAATTATCAATTTCTACGGAAAAACAGTGTGTTTTGGTCATGCCTTGGATCTTCTTTTGATCCGCCGATTTACGATGAAAACGGGAAATTGTTCCCGCTTTATTCGGGTGAAGATCAAAAAACAATTATGAGAAGCAATAAAAACTTTGCCAAAGCCGGTGTAAAAACCTTTTCATCGGATTTGCATTTAGGGTGGGTAGGGGAAAATAAGTACGATTATTCCTTAACAGACGCAACGCTGGAAAAAGTTTTTTCGGAAAACGAGGATATATTTTTTATCCCGCGTATAAAGCTTAACGTTCCGGTTGAGTGGTGTTATTATCACCCGGAGGATGTGTGCGTGTATTACGGCGGACCGGATACCGCAGATAAGATAAAAAAGCTTGTGGGTACGCCGAAGCATGATTACCTTGGATATGAATCTCCGGACGGTGTATATACTGCCGGAAAAAAGGTGGATAAAAGGCCAAACGTGGGAGGCGTTATTGCAAGACAAAGCTTTTCAAGCAAACAGTGGAAGCACGATGCCGGAGAGGCGCTGATAAGGCTTATTAAAAGAATAGAAAATGGGAAATACGGCGATAGAATTATCGGTTATCATATTGCGTACGGCGTCAGTGGTGAAACTTGCGTTTGGGGCAGATTTGCATCACCGCACAAAGGTGATTACGGTATAGGGCATAAGCGTGAATTTTTAAAATGGGCAGAAAACAAATACGGCGGAGAAGATAAATTGTGTAAAGCGTGGCACCTCAAGGATATAAAAAACTTTAATCTTCCGTCACCGGAGCAAAGAGAAGGAAAAACCGCAGCCTTTGACAAATTTGTTCGAAAAACTGACGAAGATAAGATATGTATCGATTATGATCTGTTTTCATCTAAGGTAAATGCAGACGCCATTGAATATTTTGGAAAGCTCGTTAAAGAGAATACACAAAATAAGCTTGTAGGCATATTTTACGGCTATTTTTTACATATAGATAACGCTGCATACACAGGACACCTTGAAATAGAAAGACTTTTAAATTCACCGTACGTTGATTTCTTTGCAGCACCAAAGCCATATTTTCGCTGCATAAACGGAGAACCCGGCGGCGAGATGTGCCCATCACTGTCCGTAAACCGAAAAAAAGTATGGTTTGACGAAACTGACATAAGAACCTTTTTGGCGAAAGACGCACCGGATTACTGGGCATCAAGAACCCCGGAGGACACAATTACCATTCTTTGGAGAGAACTTTCAAAAAACCTTGCACACGGCTCAGGTTTTTGGTGGATGGACTTGGGCGTGGGCTGGTATGAAAGTGATATTCTTATGAATGAAATAAAACGGCTTGTTAATATAAAGGATAACCTGATCGAAAAACCGAAGAAAAACATAGGCGATATTCTTATATTGGTTGATGAAGACAGCTGTAATTATATAAGGGTTAATCACGACTTTAGGTGCGGTTTTATGGAGAATTTTATAAGCGAATGTAACCTAACCGGTGCAATTGCGGAGGTGTATCGGCTTAAAGATTTAAAAGAGCTTGATCTTAGCAGGTATAAGCTAATCGTATTTGCATATACCTTTAAAATTGACAATGAAATAAGAGAAATTATAAAGAAGAATGTCACAAAAGATGTTAATATGATGTTTAACTGGGCAAGCGGTCTATATAAAGAAAACAGCTGCAGCTTTGATAACTGCAAAGAGCTTACAGGATTTGATTTATCGGTGTCCGAAAAGGATAACGGATACGGATTTCCGAACCTGTCAGTACGCGGCGCAAAACCCGTTGTAACAGATAAAAAGAATGCGGCGCCTGTTGTTTATGAAATGAAAAGGACGGACGGCGGAAAAAACTATATAAATCTTATGCCTTATCTAAATTCGGAGCATATAAGAGCTATTGCAGAAAAATCCGGATGTCATATGTATACAGACGCATGCAATGTTACTGTTTATGGGGATAACAGGTTCATTGCCTTTTTCCCCAAGGATAGCTATGAAGGCAGCATTCACTTTAAGGAAAGGGAAAAATTAAAAGACGTTTTACATAATGCAAAATACAGCGGCGCGGACGAAATAAAAGTTCATTTGGGAAAATGTGACGCTGCGTTCTTCATTAAGGAAAATTAAATGCTAATAACAAAGTTTTAAAGGCGGATGATAACAATGAAAATTTTAATGATAGGTGCACACCAGGACGATAACGAATTTCAATGCGGCGGTCTGGCGCACAAGTATGTAAAAATGGGATATGAGGTCAGATTTTTAAGCCTATGTAACGGATGCGGCGGACATCATATTCTATCGCCCGAGGAAACTGTGAAAACAAGGGCGGCTGAATCTGCAAGGGTGGCAGATTATTTGGGCGTTCAGTATGATGTTTGGGATATTGACGATTGTAATTTGGTTCCGGATCTTAAAACGCGGAAAAGGCTGATTTGCTATATCCGCGAATTTGCACCTGATATGATTATAACGCACAGACCGAACGACTATATGCCGGATCATCGTGCGGCGGGGCAGCTTGTTCAGGACGTTTCTTATCTTTTAATCGTTCCGCATGAATGTCCCGAAGTGCCGGCAATGCGAAAAATGCCCGTAATTATGTATAACAGGGACAAATTTTCAAACCCTGTTTTCCGCGGCGATATTGTTTTGGATATGGATGATGAAATTGAAACAAAGCTTAAAATAGCAAGCTTTAACGTAAGCCAAGTATATGAATGGCTGCCGTATTCAGAAGGGTATGAAGACGAAGTTCCGGAAAGTGAAGCAGACCGCTTCAATTGGCTTAAAGGAATGGAAATTACACAGGATACAACCGATGAAGAGGTTATAGCAGCCGGCAGAGGATACGGTGTCAGGTATGCAAAAATTGCTGCACTTTTCAGAAAAGAATTGATTAAACGTTACGGCAGTGAAAAAGGCAGTAAAATCCGTTATGCGGAGGCATATGAGATGTGCGAGTACGGCGCCGAATTAACGCCGCAGCTTGAAAAAATGTTATTTCCGTTTTAAATAGAATAAGGATGTAGGTATATGTATTATGGGAAGTTGCTTAATACAATTGAGAAGTTGGAAGAGCGTTATGTTAAAATATTGGAGGATGTTTGCAATATTGAAAGTCCGACAAATTTAAAAAAAGGTGTAGATGCTGTAGGGAAATATTTTCTTAATATGGCGGATGCTAAAGGGTTGAAGAGCGAGATTTTCCCGCAGAATATTGCCGGAAACGTTATATGCATTACACTGAATCCAGATGCGGGTTTGCCCCCAGTAAGCGTATCCGGACATATTGATACGGTACATCCTGTCGGGGCGTTTGGCTATCCGCCAACAAAGCACGACAAAGAAAAAATATACGGACCGGGAGTTATGGATTGCAAGGGTGGGGTTGTTGCTGCATTTTTGGCAATAGAGGCATTGCAGAAATGCGGTTTTACAAAAAGACCTGTACAGCTATTGATTCAGTCTGATGAAGAAAAAGGAAGTTCGATAAGCAATAAAGCTACAATTAAATATATCTGTGAAAGAGCGAAAGGGTCTGTTGCCTTTTTAAATGTGGAAGGGCATGAGAATAATATCGCTGTGATTAAACGGGAGGGAATATTGAGGTATCGTTTTACAGTGCATGGTAAAGCGGCTCATTCGTCAAGCTGTATGCTCGGTATCAATGCAATTGCAGAGGCGGCTAATAAAATTATAGCCTTGGAAAAAATAAAGGAACCCAATAGCCTTACTTGCAATTGCGGTGTTATTAATGGCGGAGATACCCCCAATACTGTAGCTGAAAAGTGTGTTTTCTATGCAGATGTACGCTTTTCGACATATGAGAAGCTAAGTTTTATAAGGAAAAAGGTGGAAGAAATTGCATCTTTTTCGAAACTACCGGTTGTTCATGCGATATAGAAGAGGTGAGTTATAGACCTCCCATGCCGTTGGTTCGTAAAAATGAAGAATTATTATATAAAATGAATGAAATATATATAAGATGTAATATGCCTGTCTTGCAAGGCGGGAGCGGCGTAGGTGGCTCTGATGCGGCCTATATTACGGAGTATGGAATTCCATGTATTGACGGTATTGGAACTGAGGGAGGAAGTATTCACACCACGGACGAATATATTGAATCGAAGTCTATAGTTGAGTCAGCTAAAAGAATTGCAGCAGTAATTTACTGTATTTAAGGAGACAAACAATATGGATAAACACGAACTTATGAGGCATATAGGGTCAATCGAACAAATCGGAGGAATAAAAAGCTACACCTATAATGAAGGGAAAGCAAGAGGGAGCCGAGGTATAGAAATAAATACAGGCTTATTACGTTTTATAGTTCTGCCAGATAGATGTATGGATATCGGACAGGCATATTATAAAGAAACTGCTTTGAGTTGGCTTTCAAAAACCGGAATAACAGCCTCTTGTTATTATGAAAAGGACGGGAAAAACTGGCTCAGGGGATTTTATGGCGGTCTTGTTACAACCTGCGGATTAAAAAATATCGGAAAGCCGGTGGACGATCATGGGCTGCACGGAAGAATAGCAAATACTCCGGCACAAAAAATAAGCGTTTTTGCTGACTGGGTCGGGGAGAGGTATGTAATGACCGTTTCCGGAGAGATGAGAGAAAGTGTAGTATTTGGTGAAAATCTCATATTGAAAAGAAGAATAACAACAGAACTTTTTTCTAATGAAATAACTATTGAGGATACAATAGTTAATGAAGGATTCAGTGATGAAAAAATCGCCCTTTGTTACCAGTGTAACTTGGGATATCCGCTTGTCAGAGAAGGCGCAAAGATAATAAATGTGCCCGACAAAGCAGCACATTTATCTGCGCCGACACATGGTAAAAAAGAAGAATGTATTGATGTATCGCATACAGGAGAGCTTGCCACGGCAGGAATTGAAAATGGAGATATAGGTGCATATTTAACATATAAAAGGGACACGCTTCCCGACTTTCTTATATGGAAGATGCTTGGAGAAAGCGAGTATGTTGTTGGATTAGAACCGAGAACGACCTCGCTTGGAGGAATTGATATTGCTGAAAATAATAAATATGTTACTTTAAAGGCGTTTGAGGAGTATCACACGTTTTTAAAATTTGAGGTATCTGATATTGAATAAGATTGAAAAAGAAAAATTAGTTTAAAGGAAGTGCTATGTATGGACGAGTTTGCAAGTATTGCAGCAGGAGGTATAGGCGGGAGAATGGAGTTACTGACACAACCCGTTCCGATTGAATATGATAGGAAAGTGTGTCATCTAAAAAAGTCATCGACTTCAGCGATATTGTCAAAAGAAATAAGTAACGGTAATAGCAATGAAGATTTAATATCTGAAATTGAAAGGCTTAAGGAACATTATAAGCCTTTTTTAATGGACTTGACACCAAAAGTTGAGACTCTTAAAACAAGGCAATACTTGACAAAGTTTTTAGTTAATGGAGAGAAATGCGTTAACATTCCTGAATATGAAGGAATGGTTAAAAAGATGATCCATGCCTATGAAAACAGCATGAAGTAAGAAATAACCGCATAAAAGTGTTCGGCGCACGGAAGTATTTCCGTGCGCCGATAAATTTTTATGAGGAATTTAAGAAAACTATTTTTTAATGCTTATAATACCGTGCGGAGCAGATTTTCACGCCGGTGAAAAAGAATAAAAAACCTGCCGCGTAAAATACCCCCTTTGTATTTCGTACACAAATAGTTGAATATGGCATTGTTTTAAGATGATTTTGAAGCTATAATAAATGTAATTCTATCAGTAAGGGAGTTGCTTGATTTGAAAAAAATATTTGCATTGGTTGTGACGGTTATGCTCATGTGCATTAACATAATTCCGACCTATGCTGAAAACGGCGATTGGCTCGCAATATATGTTAAAGCAGGCGCGGCGGACGGCGATGGAAGCTTTGACAGACCCTACGGCGATATTACCCAGGCGCGTGACCGCATTCGTAAGCTTAAAGAGGAGGGAAAATATCCTGCGGCGGGCGTTACCGTATATCTGCGTGCAGGAACATATACCTCGGATAAATCGGTAGAGCTCGGCGCGGAGGATTCGGGTACAGAAAAAGGACCCGTTGTGTACCGTTCCTACCTTGAAGAACAGGTAGATCTTGTAAGCGGCTTGCAGATTGATTTTTCCGAAGCATCCGTCGTAGAGGATACGACCGTTTTAAACCGTCTGCGTCCGGAGGCAAGAGGAAAAGTATATTACGTGGATTTAAAGAATTATGGTATTACAGACTACGGCGAGCTTAATATCTACGGGCATGGGCTTTATTACTATATGTATGCGGAGCAATCACAGCTGCCCGGTACAAACTGGACATATCCCAAAAAGACGCCGCCGGAGGTATTTTTCGGCGATTATAATATGACCCTTGCAAGATGGCCCAATGACGGCTGGGTATACACAGGCAAGGTTGTAGATCCCGGTGACGATATTGAATTCTGGTGGTCGCTGAATCAATCAAATCCGCGATATGTACCACCGGAGAAGAGGGTGTATCCGCCCAAGGGCTCGCTTTTTAAGGCTGATGCCGATACAAAAAGCCGCATGAAGAATTGGACTGATGCACAGGATCCGTGGATATTCGGATACTTTAAAGAGGATTGGTCCGATGTTGCTCTTGCGGTGGAGAAGTTTAACCTTATTGACGGGACGGTTAAAACCAAGTACCCCAGCCCCAAGAAAATGACCGAGGGGAAGCATTTTTACTTCTTTAATATGTTAGAGGAGCTGGACACAGCGGGCGAGTATTACATAGACAGAAGCACCGGCATATTGTATTTTTACCCTCCGGCAGACAGCGGGAAAATACTTGTTTCATTATCCACAAACCCGTTTTTTTCCGTAAATAATGCCGAATATATTAACTTTATAGGTCTCGCATTCAGGGGATTTCTCGGCTCGGCAATTATAGTTGATTCTTCAAGACATATAAATATGGAGCTGTGTACCGTATCCAAAACATACAATTACGGAATTATGTATAAAAATTGCAGGGATTGTACCATAAGAAGCTGCCATGTGTATGATACCGGTGTGGGAGGAATAGAGATTACATACAAAGCCGGCAGCGAGATGCGTAATGAAATGGTTAATAACCTTACAAATATGAATATGCTAATAGAAAATTGTGAAATAAACGATTATGCCCGTGTGGTAAAGACCTATTCGCCGGCCGTTTCAATGGGGGGTGTGGGTACCACCGTGCGGAACTGCAAAATTTACGGTGCAGACCATTATGCGATTTCTGCCGGCTCGAACGACGGTCTTATAGAAAACTGCGAGTTTTTTGACGTGCTGAGAAGTGTTGATGACTCCGGCGTTATTTATGCCGGTATGAGTAAACATGAGAGAGGCCTTTTAGTACGGAACAACTATTTCCACGATATAGTAACATCTTCCGGCGGCGTTAACCCCGCAGTCGGGGTGTATATGGATGACCTTAAGGACGGCTGTACAACCGAAAGCAATCTTTTCGTAAATATGCCAAACGTTGTTGCCATGTATACAAACGGCGGCAGAGATAACACCCTGCGCTATAATGTATGCGTGGGAATAAATGAGGTTTACGGTATGAACGTGGGGCACTATAATACGGCAGTAACCGGTAAAGGGTCAAAGTATATAATTGAAAACTTTTCTTTTTTGAAATATACAGATAATCCTGCCTATGCGAAATATCCGCATTTTCAGGAGCTTAAGTACGATAAGGACTGGGGCGGTGCCAAATATAATACAGCAAAGGATAATGTAACCTATAACTGCTCGGCAGGGATTACGACAAACTATTCCGACAGACACAAGGCCATAATTTCATATGAGGATTTTATGGCAAACAACAGTATTGAGCAATGTGTGGATATTAAGGGAGATCCGGGGTTTTATGATATGTCTGCGGGTGATTATCGTATAAAGGAGGACTCGGTAATATATAAAACCATTCCAAAGGAGAAGGCGCCCGATATTACAAAAATGGGGCTTATTACAACACATTTGCAGCATAGAATGAAAGGCGCCCGGGCAATGCTTACAGGCTCTCCAAAGGCATATGCAGAATTTACGCCGGAGCTTATAGATGAAGATGTAAGCATAGCGCCGTATATGTCAGGCGATGTGTGTTATGTACCGTTAAGATACATCGCCGGTAACTTCGGAGCTGCCGTCGGATATGACGAGATACAGGATACAGCCACCGTGATAAAGGGAAGCAAGCTTGTAAAAATACAAAACGGCAATATATATATTGACGGCACTTTAAACAAGCTTAAAGCACAAACTGTAAACGGACGCACAATGATACCGTTAAGC
>CAKSNY010000028.1 GCA_934476455.1 uncultured Clostridia bacterium
CGCCACGTTGCGGTACCCGAAATTGAAAACTCGCAAAGCTCGCACAATTTCGACCGCAGCCGCAGCGCATTTTCGCTTAATCGTCCGCAGGACGCGCTCAAAGGCGCTGCCCAAAGCAGGCGCGCTACCGGCTGCGCTACACCCCGAAATAAACACAAATATTAAATTGGAAGAAACGATGCCTACGGCATCCTCGGCTACGCCGCCACGTTGCGGTACCCGAAATTGAAAACTCGCAAAGCTCGCACAATTTCGACCGCAGCCGCAGCGCATTTTCGCTCAATCGTCCGCAGGACGCGCTCAAAGGCGCTGCCCAAAGCAGGCGCGCTACCGGCTGCGCTACACCCCGAAATAAATATATCAGTGATATTACGGCATACAAGACGCCCTTTTATTGCCTTAAATATAAGACACTTAATCATTATAACGGCTTGGCTGGAATAAGTCAAGTTAATTCTGCTTTTTTATGGCTGTTTTCTGTTAATTTTCTCCATCCATGTAAATTATTTCTCCGGTATCAATTTTTATTTTACACGGAGCATTTTTTTTGTGATCTGAATGAACTGTATATATGTATTCTCCCTCAACGGTAAATAAAGCTCCTCTTTTCTGCCCGTGTCCCGTATATCCCGGAACGGTAATTTTATTTCCCCCTTTTATAATATCCATATTATTTTGAGCCGGTCCTGCCATATACCAGAGGTCGATATAAGAATATATTCTTATATTGTCTTTTTTGTAATATGTTTTTGCATAAGGCACACTTGCCGACAAGCTATAATCTTCTCTTATTTCAAAAAACGCATCCCCCTCTGAATAGTAATAAAAACTATCTGTATACAATTCAATTCCCGTTATACTATCAGAATATTTTTTCCCATAAAAGTAATCCCATTCCATATAATCATATACCACTTTCCATGTCAAAGGAAGATATACTATGTTTTTATAAAAAAGAGCCGGATATTCTTCATCATTATAATTGTTACCTTGTATATTGACCATAAACGGAGACCTTTCCATTTCCATTGCTTTTTCTTTTGTTTTTTCAGAAGATTGGTCTCTCAAATATTCTGTTGGATTTTCAAAACTTTTTTTATCTACAAACAAAATTTCTTCATTAAGTCGCACATCAATTCCTAACAAGATGCAATTATAATATGTGAGAGGAATATAAGTTATATTTTTATACACAACCATTGGATATTCACATAATATCATATCGTTTGCATTATAGTCATTAACATTATATTCTTCATAATTTATAGTTACAGGGAAATCCACAATTTCTGTAACAATATTCTCTTTTGCCATTACATGTGCACTTGCATTTGATATAAACAATATCATAATACATATAAAAATTTTACTTTTCAGCCCGTTCATTTCATCCCTCTTTTCCAAAGTTGAATAAAAGCCCTTATCCCTCTTTCGTGGAAAAAGGGCTTTTATTTATTCAGATTTTAGCACAAGCCTTATCTGCAATCAATACTTAAAGAATTATTAACTCCGGTAGTTGGAAGACCGCCGTATCTCAATTGATTCCAAGACGGAAGATTCCCCCCTGTATCGCTGTCTCAAGTTTAGGCGTATTTGTTACGCTCGCCCCCGCATCCAAACTGAATTCTGTCGTTGAACCAGAGTGTCTTAAATATTTTGCTTCTCCAAATGTAAAGTCGTTCATATAAATTGTCTGAATCCTAGACAAATTTGCAGGTAACCACAAATCCGTGATCGGATTAGCGCCGGTTGCAACTGTCATTTCTTTCCAAAACTTAACACCATTTCTAAAACTATTCCATTTTCCTGGAGCAAAATTACATTCCAATGTCTGTCCAAAAGCACTTAAAACAACTTTTCCTGTTGTAGAAGTCAATTACACAAGTTCAACAGCCATCGTTCCCGAACCACTTGCGGCAAAAGGAAGTGTTTCTTTCCAAACTTCTGCAAATACACCACCGCCGTTGAAACATAATTTATACTGACCATTACCACAAACCTGTATGCCTGCATCAAAATTTCCCACCGGGGCAGTCCCTTCTAAACGATGACAACCAAATAATGCATATGCAACAAAAGCAGGATCTCCACTCGGTAGCAAAACACTGCTGACAGGAAGCGTTATTGTCGCCCACGCTTTGTAACCATCTGAGTAAGCCGCTTTTTTCTCATGAAAAGTTATACCCGAACCGTTTGAGATAAAAATTCTTCTTTCATCAACAAATAAAAAAACGTGCGAATCAAACCCATACAATCAAAGGGGTTGACTCACACGTTATGCTTCAACAGTTTATACTCACTTATTTAATTTTTCGCACAGAGGAATATAACAACTGCTGCATTTTATATGAGCCTTGCCCCTTTGACATTTGCTCTACCATTGTTATCTCCTCCATTCTCTTTAAGTTGTTTTTATTATATCACATTTTTCTTTAAAATGCAATATATTTTATTTCACCAATTTAATTTTTGAATTTATAAATACTCCTTTAGGATTTTCATTCGATACTGTTTTTCCATTTACAACATACTCTACCTTATCAGGAACAACTAAAGAAATTTCATACTCTCCTTCTGGCACATAATTTCCATTTACATCTCTAAAATCCCAAGGGGGCAAACTGAAATGGAGCTTTGATATTGTGCTCGTTGGAGCAGGGACGATAATACTTCCTCCAGGAAACTGCGGAACATCATAGGTTAATATAATTTCATTCCTGCCTTCATCAACACGTTTAATAACATACTGCATAGGTATTGATTTAAGAACTATATCAGAATCTTCAAAATTTATTATGGTCACACCGTCTGACACATAATCTGTTCCTGTCATACTTATAGAGGTAATTCCTAATTCGTTATCTACAATTACATCTTGTCTCCACGAAGGACTACTCTGCCACTTGTTTATACTCCCTGTTCTTACATCTAACATTGATGTTGTTGCCGAATGAACAAATTTCCATAAATTTTCTCTTACGGGCGAGAAAAAGCCCTCATCATTATTGTATGACTTAAAGAACCTTAAATCTCCTTGCTGAACAGGTTGAGAAAGCTCTCTTTCTATTATAAAATCAGACATATTATAACAAGTTAATTCCTGTCCTACCATATCGTAATTATATCTAATTAACCCTAAATAATCTGTTTTTTCAAGACCGTCTTCATTAACATATTTTTTCCTTTCCAAAATATAACTAGTAGTACTTCCATCAT
Organism: uncultured Clostridia bacterium; assembly: GCA_934476455.1. GTDB lineage: Bacteria > Bacillota > Clostridia > UMGS1883 > UMGS1883 > UMGS1883. The sequence goes on from CAKSNY010000028.1 coordinate 3,217, forward strand.
TGCTAATATATATGTCTTTTTCATCATTTTCATTTGTTATACTTTGAGAAGTTTCTATATTCATTACGTTTGCTTCATCAAAGGAATATTTCCATTCTAATTTTTCTACTATATTATCCCATGTAAGAGGAATATAAATAATATCTTTATACATCAGCAACGGATATTCTTTTGTACCTCTTACCAAATCTAAATTTTCACCTTTACAAACTGCAATCGTGCAATCAGAAACATTTGCTTTAACAGGCTTCTTTTCGACACCATATTCTTTTACATTATCAGTTTCAATTACTCCTCTTTTTTCCTTTTTTGTAAGCAAAAGCACCTTTTGGTCGTATCCATCTACCCACTCAATAGTCATTCCAAGAAATTCCCCAACATTATATGTCATTGGTATATAAACGACATTATTATAGAATAGAGAAGGATAGGTGTTGTTTTCAATATAACCGCTTTCATTTACTTTTACCTTAAAAGGCGATATAGACGCAACAATATCGTTTTCAGCAGCTATAACCGTACTACTCATTATTACTAAAATTATCGATATCAAAACGAACATTTTCTTCATAATTTTCTCCTTGAAATTTGGGGCAGGTTTTCTGCCCCAAATAATTTAAACGGGATATGCTCCTATTATATAAGGAGTTGCCGAAGAAGCAGGAATAACTATAGAAAATGGTTCTGTTAGAGTTTCTCCGGCTCCTATACTTCCAAGATTGACTATATCTATATATTTAAGCGCATCCGTTTGACCATACTTTGCAAGATCGTTCCCTAAATATGCAAATGGAAAAGAGGGTTCTCCTATACTTCCAAGAAAAATTTTAAACGTTTTGGATGTAGAAAAGTTGTTTTTTATAGGCAATCTTACAACAAATATTTGTCCAAAGCCACCCTCAAGAAGACCTGATGCTTGCTCACTTTCGTCTGAAATATACGAACAATCATCTCCTCCAAAAACACCTTCCAGCGATGCTGCAAACTTATATGCTTGTGGAGTTGAATTTGCAAATTCTAATGTACCAAACTGCAATGTTTGGTAAAATCCATTTCCATTCCCTCTTCTTCTTAATGGATCAGTAGACGCAGCACATGCAGTTGCTCCTGCCGAATTAGACACATACGCAATATCAAACAGAGTAACACCGGCAACCGTATATGTTCCGCTTCTTTTTGTTTGAATTTTTGCAACCACACTAAAAACATAATTATATGGTATTTGTCTATTGAAAATATTATAGTATTGTCCCGATTGCACGGTTATAACCGCTGAACTACTATTAACATAATTTTCCCATGCATTATAATCAGAAAAACCGGTAGTATTATAAGACATACTCGTAACACCTTGGTTTGATATAGTAATATCAACTGCAAAGGAATTTGGGTTGTATATCAAAATGGTCGAATTAATACTTTTATTCACTCCGTTCACAGAAACTTTGTTGTGATGCCATGTATAGAGTTGCACCGTTCCGCTCACAGTTTCTCTACATAACCACTTTCCAGAATCTGCAGTATGTGCATATGCCAACTCTTCAGGATTGTTAGAATAAAAGAAGTGTTCTGTTGTATTTCTGTACGTGGAACACCCAGTTGTTTTAAAAGTAGGGGTTCTTGAAGTTGGTGTAGAATTGTGTATCAATGTAGCCATAAATTTTCTTCTTTCATCAACAAATAAAAAAACGTGCGAATCAAACCCATATAATCAAAGGGGTTGACTCACACGTTATGCTTCAACAGTTTATACTCACTTATTTAATTTTTCGCACAGAGGAATATAACAACTGCTGCATTTTATACGAGCCTTGCCCCTTTGATATTTGCTCTACCATTGTTATCTCCTCCATTCTCTTTAAGTTGTTTTTATTATATCACATTTCTTTTCAAAAAGCAATATATTTTAAAAACTCAACATTTTTATTCTGCTTTTTTATGGCTGTTTTCATTATTTTCTTTTGACTTTTAAGAAAAATTATTATATAATATCTCTTATAAACTTAAGTTGGGAGAAAGTGCCTTGCCGGATAAAAATGTAACTGTAAGTGCGGATGAAATCTGCGCTCAAAACGATATAATGAACGCTGTTAAACAAAGCCTCGGAGGTAAAAAGAAGTATGCCCTGGTAGAAACCTACGGCTGCCAGCAAAACGTAAACGATTCGCAGCGTATAGAGGGTATGCTGCTTAAAATGGGCTATACGCTGACAGATGACAGAAAGAGTGCCGATGTGATAATTTTTAACACTTGTGCCGTGCGTGAAAACGCACAGCTTAAGGTTTACGGAAACCTCGGCGCGCTTAAGCATTTGAAAGAGAAAAAGCCCTCGCTTATAATAGGCGTTTGCGGATGTATGGTTCAGCAGGAAAGCATTGCAGCGCGCATACGTGCAAAATACCTCCACGTTGACCTAATTTTCGGCACACATACCCTGTGGCGTTTTCCAAAACTTTTTTCGGAGGCACTTCAGCATAAAGAAAGAATTTGCGATATATCGGGAAACGGCACAATTGCAGAGGGATTGCCTGTAAATTACGACGGCGGCGTGAAGGCGTTTGTTTCCGTTATGTACGGGTGCAACAACTTTTGTTCATACTGCGTTGTCCCCTATGTCCGCGGGAGGGAGCGCAGCCGCAGCGAAAGCGATATTATAACGGAAATCCGCGCACTTGCGCAAAGAGGCGTGCGTGAGGTAATGCTTTTGGGGCAGAACGTAAATTCCTATGGGAATGACTTGGGTAAAAAAGACGCGTTTGCCCGCCTTTTGGAGCGTGTGAGCGAGATAGACGGCATAGAACGTATACGCTTTATGTCAAGCCACCCCAAGGATTTGTCGGACGACTTGCTTTTAACCATGGCACGGCTTGAAAAAGTGCCCAACCAGCTGCACTTGCCGGTACAATCCGGCTCGGACAAAGTGCTTAAGGATATGAACCGCCGTTACACGCACGAAAGGTATATGTCGCTTGTAAACCGTGCGAGAGAGCTTATGGAGGATGTGGCGCTTACGACAGATATTATTGTAGGCTTTCCCACAGAAACGGAGGAGGATTTTGAAGATACGCTGACGCTTCTTAAAGAGGTAAAGTTTGACAGCATATTTTCTTTTATCTATTCGCCGCGCGAGAATACACCCGCAGCAAAGATACCGCCCGTTTCCACACTGGAGGAGATTGAAAAGCGCTTTGCAAGGCTTTTGGAGGTTCAAAATGCAATAAGCCTGGAGAGAAACAAAACGTACCTCGGCAAAACGCAGTCTGTTTTGGTTGAGGGTGCAAGCAAAACAGACCCCGAAATGATGACGGGGCGCAACTATGCAAACAAAATCGTAAACTTTAAGGGTGATAAATCGCTTAAAGATACCTTTGCCGATATAAAAATTACAAAGGCGCAAACCTGGATTTTATACGGTGAGCTTGAAAATAAATAAATTTTAAAGGAGTAATAATAATGGCAGAAATTTTTGAAAAAGCACGCGAGCTTGGAGAAGCGATTATAGAAAGCGAAGAATATAAAGAACTTAAGCGCGCCGAAACCGCACAGGAAAACGATAAAGAGGCGCTTGCGCTTTTAAAAGAATACAGCGAGGTCAGAGAGCGCCTTGCCGCAGAAATACAAAAAGGCGACGTTGGGGAGGAGCGTATGGCGTCTATCCGTGAAGAGCTTGAGGAGGCTTACGGAAAGATTACAACAAATGATTCCGTTACGGCGTATATTAACGCACAGCGCACCTTTCAGGCTGTTATAGATCAGATGAATAATATAATATCCTTTCATATAACGGGCAAGCTTCCGGGAGGATGCAGCGGAAGCTGTGCAAGCTGCGGCGGCTGCCACTGATAAAACACGCATTTTACAAAGGAGGGGGATAAATCTTGACGGAGCTTACGCCTATGATGAAGCAGTATGTGCAGGTTAAAAAAAGCTGTCCCGACGCAATTTTGATGTTTCGCCTGGGCGATTTTTACGAAATGTTTTTTGAGGATGCACTGCTTGCTTCAAAAGAGCTTGAAATAACACTTACAGGGCGAAATTGCGGAAACAAAGAACGTGCGCCGATGTGCGGCGTGCCGTTTCACGCGGCGGATTCGTACATTGCGCGGCTTGTTGCCAAGGGGCACAAGGTTGCCATATGCGAACAGATGGAAGACCCCAAAACGGCAAAGGATATAGTAAAGCGCGATATTATAAGGATAGTTACGCCCGGAACAATTCTTGACGACGGGCTGCTCGATTCGAGAAAGACAAACTATATGGCGTCGGTATGTATTAAAGGTAACGGCTGTGCCTTGTGCTTTGTTGACGTGTCTACCGGGGAGATGCTCGGCACAACAATTTTTGACGATATTACGTGCGACAAGCTTATTAACGAGCTGGCGCGGTTTTCGCCCGTAGAGATTGCGCTAAACGGCGCGGCACAGTCTGTTAAAAGGATTAACGAATATATTTCGGGCAGGACAAACGCGCTTGCGTTTTCGTACGATGATACCGCCTATGAAAAAAACGCGGGAGAGATGCTTTCCGCAACGCTTAAAAACAGTGCGGATATAACAGACCCGCTTTTGAAAATTGCCGCCGCCGCGCTTTTGGACTATATTGTGCAAACGCAAAAGGCGCAGATGGTGCATATACGCGAGATAAACATATACACCTCGGCGGAATTTATGGATATAGACGCCGCAAGCCAGAGAAATCTTGAGCTTGTGGAAACAATGCGTGACAAGGCAAAGCGCGGAAGCCTTTACTGGGTACTTGACCGCTGCAAAACGTCTATGGGGTCGCGCACTATAAAGCAATGGATACTGCGCCCGCTTGTAAGCGCAAAGGCGATAAACAGCCGTCTGTGCGGCGTGGAGGAGCTTGTCGGCAATATGGCGCTTTTGGAGGAGCTTAGAGAAAATCTTGCGGGAATTTACGATATGGAGCGCCTTATGAGCCGTATTTCGATGGGCAGCGCCAACGCACGTGACCTTGCGGCGCTGCGTACATCACTTACGTATTTGCCGCACATACACAAGCTTTTGATGAAAACCGAAAGCGAAATTTTGGCAGTACAGTCGGCACGGCTTGACCCGCTTGAGGATTTGTGCGACTTGCTTACGCGCGCAATCGTTGACGAGCCGCCGATATCCCTTAGAGAGGGCAAAATAATAAAAGAGGGCTTTAACGAAGAAATCGACCGCCTGCGTGACGCTGCCGAGAACGGCAAAAGCTATATAGCACAACTTGAAATGCGCGAACGTGAGCGCACGGGAATAAAAAACCTTAAAATTAAATTCAACAAGGTATTCGGGTATTATATAGAGGTTTCGTCCTCGAATTTGTCCCGCGTACCCGATGACTATATAAGAAAACAGACAATTACAACGGGAGAGCGCTTTATAACCGCAGAACTTAAGGAAACGGAAAGTACTGTTCTGGGCGCTTCGGAAAAGCGCATAGCGCTGGAATACGATGAGTTTGTGAAAATAAGAACACGCCTTTGTGAAGAGATAGAACGCCTGATAAAAACCGCGCACGCAGTTTCCGTGGCAGACGCGCTGTGTTCGCTTGCAACGGTGGCTGTAAAAAATAACTATGTGCGCCCCGAGGTGGATATGTCCGATGTTTTGGAAATCAAAGACGGCAGACACCCCGTAGTTGAAAAGATGCTTTCAGACAGCCTGTTTGTACCGAACGATACAACGCTTGACTGCACAAAAAACCGCACCGTAATTATTACGGGACCGAATATGGCGGGGAAATCCACCTATATGCGCCAAAGCGCCCTTATCGTTTTAATGGCGCAGATGGGAAGTTTTATCCCCGCAAAAAAAGGGCGCATAGGAATAGCTGACAAAATATTTACGCGTATAGGCGCGTCCGACGACCTTGCCTCGGGGCAGAGTACATTTATGCTGGAAATGTCTGAGGTAAGCTATATTTTGAAAAACGCAACGAAAAAAAGCCTGTGTCTGCTTGATGAAATAGGCAGAGGGACAAGCACCTTTGACGGGCTTTCCATAGCGTGGGCGGTTGTTGAATATATAACGAAAAAAATAGCCGCAAAAACACTTTTTGCAACGCATTATCACGAGCTTACCGTGCTTGAGGGAGAGCTTGACGGCGTTGTAAATTATAACACGGCATGCAAAAAACACGGCGATGACATAACCTTTTTAAGAAAAATTGTGCGCGGCGGCACGGATGACAGCTTCGGTATAGAGGTTGCAAAGCTTGCCGGTGTTCCCGAAAGCGTTATAAAGCGTGCGAAAGAGGTTCTGCAAAAGGTTGAAAGCGGTGAAAGGAAAACCGAAAAGAAGGAAGAGCAATCTCCGCAGATAAGCTTTGACACCGTTACGGAAAACGCGGCGCTTAAAAAGCTGAGGGAAACCGATATAACAACAATTACGCCGATAGAAGCGCTTAATAAGCTTTACGAGCTGCAAAAGCTTCTGTAAGGAGGTGGCAAACGTGGGCGTTATAAATGTTTTGGACAAATACATATCCGAAAAAATTGCCGCAGGCGAGGTTGTGGAACGCCCCGCCAGCGTAATAAAGGAGCTTGTGGAAAATTCGATTGACGCAGGGGCTACCGCCGTTACGGTGGAAATAAAGCACGGCGGCACGGATTATATGCGTGTAACCGACAACGGATGCGGTATGTCGCCGGAGGATGCCCGCATGTCTTTTTTAAGGCACGCGACAAGTAAAATAAAAACAGATACCGATTTAGAGCACATCCACACCCTGGGCTTTCGCGGAGAGGCGCTGTGTTCCGTTGCGGCGGTAAGCAAAACAGAGCTTTTTACAAAGGAACGTGCCGCGCTTGAGGGAACGCATATTGTTATGGAGGGCGGAACGCTTGCAAAGGAAGAAAGCGCCGGCTGCCCCGATGGTACAACAATTGTGGTGAGAAACCTTTTTTACAACACCCCCGCGCGTATGAAATTTATGAAAAAAGACGCCACAGAGGCGGCATATATACTTGACATCCTTAACAAACAGGCGCTCGGCAGATGTGATGTTTCCGTAAGATTTATCCGCGACGGAAAAGAAATTCTTTACACACCGGGCGACAATGTGTTAAAAAACGCTGTTCACAGTGTGCATGGCAGAGATATTGCCAAGGAAATGCTTTTTGTGGACTACAAAAAAGGCGGCGTAAGCGTTAAGGGGCTTACGGGAAGCAGAACGCTTTCGCGCCCGAACCGTCTGATGCAGACGTTTTTTGTAAACAATCGTTTCGTTATAAGCAAAACCCTTTCCGCAGCCTTGGCGGAGGCGTATAAAAACGAGCTTATGATAGGGCGTTTTCCGGCTTGTGTGCTTAATGTAGAGCTTGATTTTTCGCTTGTTGATGTAAATGTACACCCGGGGAAAACCGAGGTAAAATTTGCAGACGATAGGGCTGTATACGAAGCTGTGTACTGGGCGGTAAAATCTGCGCTTGCCGATACCGCCGCACCGAGAGAGGTTTCGCTTGAAAAGGGGAAGAGTACAGCGGCGTTTAAAGCAATGATACAAACAATGCAGCAAAAACAGGAAACGGTGTTTGGTGTGCGGCAGCAAAATGCGCCGCCGCAGAAATTTAAGCCGTATATACCTAAAAACGAAAATCCCGCGCCCGTTAAAATTGCCCCGCCCACAGAAAAAAGCGAGGTACGGGAGGCGCTTTCCGGTTTTGAGGATGTGCTGCCGATAAAAAATGTGGAGAGCCTTGAAAATGTAAATCCTCAAACTCTGCCGGGTGCTTTAGAGCCTGCGGCGGAAGAAAGCAAGCCTTTCGCAGAAAAATCAGCGCCGAAGGAGCCTGAAAGCCAAAGCGCCCAAGAGTGCGAATACAAAATAATCGGACAGCTTTTTGAAACATATATACTTGCGGAAAGCGGGGACGATTTTATCCTGCTTGACCAGCACGCGGCGCATGAGCGTTTGCAATACGAAAAGCTTATTAAAAGCGGCGGGCGCGCACAAACACAAGCGCTGCTTGTGCCGATAACGGTAAATCTTACACCCTCCGAAAAAGCACTTTTGGAGGAAAGATACGAGTTTTTCCTCTCCCTCGGGTTTGAGGCGGAGGACTTCGGCGAGGGAAGCGTAATTTTACGCACACTTCCCGCCGACTGCGATTTTTCGGATGGGGCAGACCTTTTGATAGAGCTTTTGTCAATTTTGGGCGGAAATGAAAAGGGAGATTTTTCAAACCTTCGCGATAGGGCGGTTTACACCGTGGCGTGCAAAAGCGCAATACGTGCAAACCGTACACTTTCTGTAAAAGAGCAGGAAAGCCTGTTTGCACAGGCAATGAATCTTGAAGGGATTTCCACATGCCCGCACGGGCGGCCTATAAGCATAAAGCTTACTAAAAACAAAATTGAAAAAATGTTTGGGAGGATTGTATGAAAAAGCCGTTTGTGGTTGCAGTGACAGGACCTACGGCGTCAGGGAAAACCGCGCTGGGCGTTTTTTTGGCGCAGCGCTTTGGCGGCGAGGTGGTGTCGTGCGATTCGATGCAGATATACAAGCACCTGAACATCGGAACAGCAAAGCCGAGCAAAGAAGAAATGCAGGGTGTGCGGCATCATATGATTGACATTGCCGAGCCTTACGAAAAATTCAGCGTTGAACGGTTTTGCGCTATGGCAAACGAATGTATAAGTGATATTTTGTCGCGCGGGAAGCTGCCGATTTTGGTGGGCGGTACGGGGCTTTATATTGAAAATACCGTGTGGGGAACGCGTTTTGCCGCACCCGAACGGGACGAAAAACTTACCGGTGAGCTTTACGACATAGCAAAAAAAGACGGAGCGGACGCGCTTTACGATATTTTAAAAAAACTTGACCCTGAAAAAGCCGAAAGCCTTCACAAAAACGACATACGCCGTGTTGCACGTGCCGTTGAAACGGTGCGCACCACGGGAAAAACGCGCGGCGAGCTTGACAGGGAAAGCCGAACAGAGCCGCTTTACGACTGCCTTTGGATAGGGATAGAAACAGACCGCGCCGCGCTTTACGAAAAGATAGAGCAGCGGGTGGATTTGATGCTTAGAAACGGGCTTTGCGATGAGGTGCGCCGTTATATATACCCGATAAGAAAATCGGGCGGTACGGCGCTCGGGGCAATCGGCTACAGAGAGATGCTATCGTATCTTTTGGGAAAATGCACATATGACGAGGCGGTACGCCTTTTAAAACGAAACACACGCCGCTACGCAAAGCGCCAGTTTACGTGGTTCAGAAAAAATACGGATATTTGCCGCATCAGCGGCAATATAAAAGAAGAAGCGGTAAAACTTATCGCAAAGAAAGGATTTTGACAATGAAAACACAGCTTAATTTACAGGATATTTTTCTTAATCAGGTAAGAAAGGATAAAACGCCCGTTACGGTGTTTTTGGTAAGCGGATTTCAGATACGCGGTCTTGTAACCGGGTTTGACAACTACACAATAGTTATGGAATGTGACGGAAAGCAGGAGCTTGTTTACAAGCACGCAATATCGACAATTGTTTTGCAGACACCGATTAACTTTATGGCTCTTTCCGAGCAAGAATAATTTTTGAGAGGGTAATCCCATTATGAATAAGGCAGTAAAAATTATTTTATGTATTTTTACGGCGGCTGCCGTTATAAGCAGCGTATGCTTTTTTATATCGCCGTATGATACCGAAAGCGCAAATATCGTAACGGTATTAAAAACCGTTACGGGCAGCGGATTTATTTTAAGAAACGAAACGCTTGTCGTAAACGAGCTTTCGGGCGTGTTCGAGCCGCTTGTGAAAGACGGTGTGCGCGTGAGCCGCGGCAGCAGCGTGGGAACGGTTATAAGCGGAAATCTGAACCGTTCGCTTGCGGAGAAGCTTGAAAGCGTAAGCGCAAGGATAGATGAAATAAAAAGTTCGGACAGCTTTTCCGATATTTACGCATCGGACGACGCACGGCTGTACTCTTTTACAAAGGAGCTTTGCACATATATACGCGAAAACGCGGGAAATGAAGATTTTGAAGCCGCGGAGGATTACAAAAACAGGCTTAATGCGGTGATAGATAAAAAATATTCCGGGGAGACCGCCACCGCGCGCGACAGCCTGCTTGTAGAGCTTGAGGACGAGAAGTATTCGCTTGAACAGCAGCTTGGCGGAATACGTGCGGAAATTACAGCGCCCGCCGCAGGTATATTTTACACAGCGCTTGACGGGCTTGAGCGGCAATGTGCGGACGCGGATATGAAAGAGCTTAAAACCTCGGACATAAACGGATTTTCGCAGGAAATGGAGAGCTTTAAAAATGAAAGCGGCGCCGTGGCGAAAATTTCCGACACGTACTATTGGTATCTTGCCGCAAATATCCCTGACGAGGATGTAAAGGGGCTTTCCGAGGGGAAGAGCGTGCTTGTTTCGATTGACGAAATGCCAAGCGTTTCCGCGGTGGTGCTTTCTCTTAAGCCGGACACCTTCGGCGAAACGGCTATCGTTTTAAAAAGCAGTAAAAATGTAAAGGGCATTACGGAAAAGCGCACTGCCGAATTTGAAATACAAAAGGAAAATTACAGCGGAATATATGTTCCCGCAGCGGCAATACGCGTTGTTGACGACGTGACGGGCGTGTATACGATAAACGAAAACAGAGCGGTATTTTTCCGCGCGGTGGACGTTCTGGCACGCGAAAGCGACCACTATATCGTACGTACGAACTACACCCCGCCCGAGGGGTGCAAGTACAAGGCGCTTTCCGTATACGACAATATTTTGGTGAATCCCGAGGCGGTGAAAAAAATTGGCAAAAATAAGTGAAAATATTAAGGACATACGCTGCCGCATTTTGCGTGCGTGCGAAAGCGCAAAGCGTGATGCAGACGGCGTTACGATTGTGTGCGTAACAAAAACGGTCGAGCCGCCGCAGATTATGCAGGCAATGGACGCGGGGCTTAACATTCTTGCGGAAAACAGACCGCAGGAGCTTATGCGGAAAATTCCCCTTGTTAAGGGCGCGCAGTGGCACCTTATAGGTCATCTTCAGACAAATAAGGTAAAAATGGTTGCGGGGAATGCCGCGCTTATTCATTCTGTGGATTCTATGCACCTTGCCCGCTCTGTAAACGATGCCTGCGCGGCACGCGGAATTTGCCAGGATATTTTGCTTGAACTTAATATTTCGGGCGAAGAAAGCAAATATGGTTTGACAACAGAGCAAATACCTACTATAATTAAAGATATAAAAAATCTTCCCGCGGTTTCTTTTAAGGGCTTTATGACGATGGCGCCGAAAAATGCAAGCCCTAAGGAACTGGAAAAGGTTTTCGGCACGGCGCACGAGCTTTTTGATACCTACCGCCAAGACGGGGCACAGGTGCTTTCGATGGGGATGTCGGGCGATTTTGAAGCTGCCGTGAAGATGGGGGCAACACATGTGCGCATAGGAAGCGCAATTTTTAAATAAAAGCGCAGGGCGCAATTTAGGAGGTATGGAATATGTCATTTTTTAACAAACTCGGGGAGCTTGTTTTCGGTCCGGAGGACGACAGCGACGAGGTAGAGTTTGACTCTTTAACAGAGGCAAGCCAAAGGGAGGAGGACTCGGCGATACGTTCTTTCTCTAAAAAGTCAAAGGTGGTAAACATTGCCGCAACAACACAAATGAAGGTTGTTGTGGTATCTATAGAGCAGTTTGACGAGGTTAGAGAAATTGCCGACCACCTGAGAAACAAAAAGCCCGTTGTAATAAACCTTGAAAAGCTGGATAAGGATTCTTCGCGCAGGGTGCTTGACGTTATAAGCGGATGCGTGTATGCGCTTGACGGGTCAATTCAAAAGGTTGCTGCGGGGATTTTCCTTATAGCGCCTTACACCGTACACATTATGGCGGATGTGCGTGACGAGCTTAAAAACAACGGCATTTTCCCGTGGGAGGAATGACGGATAAAAAGAGTTTGCTGTATAATCTTGATGAGCAGCAGCAAATTCTTTTTGCGCATATATACGACCTTTCCGCGCGGGCGTACTCTTCCGGAAGGGATTTTTACAGTTGCTTTCTTTCGGAAAACGAGTGCGCGCTGCTAAAAGCGCGGGAGAGCTGTTTGCCGGTTGCGCCGCAGCTTTTCGGCGGTTACGGCGGGGCAATGCGGAATATGGCAGGGTTTGTACCGGAATATATTGAGCCGCACTTTCCTATAAGTGCGGTTGCCGTTACGGCGCGCTCTTTTTCCTCGCTTTCGCACCGCGATTTTTTGGGCAGCCTTATGTCGCTTGGGATAAAGCGGGAAAAGTGCGGCGATATTGTGATAAGCGAAAATTGCTGTTATATTTTTCTGCAAAGCGATATTGCAGAATTTGTTAAGGACAACCTTGTTAAGGTAAAGAATACAGGCGTAAGTGTAAGTGTGGAAAATGCGGAGGACGTTGCCGTTCCCGAAAGGAAATTTGTGACTGTAAAGGGAACGGTTGCATCGCTGCGGCTTGACGCGGTGCTGTCGCTTGCGGTAGGCAAGGGGCGCGGAAAATGTGCCGAGTACATACAGACAGGCAGGGTTTTTGTAGACGGCGTGTGCACCGCAAAACCGGATATGCACCTTCAAAACGGCTGCACGCTTACCGTGCGGGGTGTGGGTAAAATGCTTGTCGAGGTTTCCGGAAATTCCAAAAAGGGAAGAATATTTGTAACACTTAACAAATTTGCTTAAGCGGATATGTTCGGATACAATGGCATATTCTTAGGCATATGGAGTTTTATATGATTTTATATATTTTTATTTCAATAGCGATAATTCTTTTGGACCAGATAACGAAAATTTTTGCACTGCACCTTAAAGGCAGCGCGGGCAGAGAGCTTATACACGGCGTTTTAAGCCTTGTTTATGTGGAAAACCGCGGGGCGGCGTTCGGTATGCTTCAGGGTGCACGCATATTTTTTATTGTGATAACGGCAATTGTTTTTATAGGAGGTTTTGTTTATTTTAAGAAAAATCCCTTAAAAAATACGCTTTCCAAAACGGCGGTTGCGTTTGTTGCGGGCGGCGCATTGGGCAATTTTATTGACAGGGTGTTTTTAGGCTATGTGCGCGACTTTATTTGTACGGATTTTATAAGCTTTCCCGTGTTTAACATTGCGGATTGTTTTGTGTGCGTTGGGGCGGCACTTTTTGTGCTTTGCATTTTTACAGAAAACAGGGTGCAGCGCCATGGATAGTATACTTAAAAGCTTTACGGCAGACAGTGCGGCGCGCTGCGACGTGTGTATAGCAGAAAAATTACCTGAAATTACGCGCAGCTATGTGCGAAAGCTTTTTGACGAAGACCGGATAACCGTAAATAAAAAAACGGTGCGCCCCGCGTTTAAGGTTAAGCCGGGGGACGAGGTGTGCGTAAATCTGCCCGAGCCTAAGGAGCTTAGCGCAAAAGAGGAAAACATACCGCTTGATATAGTGTATGAGGACAAAAGCCTGCTTGTAATAAACAAGCCGCGCAAAATGGTGGTTCATCCCGCAGCGGGAAATGAGAGCGGCACGCTTGTAAATGCGCTGCTTTATCACTGCAAGGGCAATTTATCGGCGATAAACGGCTGCCTGCGCCCGGGGATAGTACACCGTATAGACAAGGATACGACGGGGCTTTTGGTTGTGGCAAAAACAAATGCCGCACATCTTTTTTTATCCGCGCAGCTTGAGGACAAAACTCTTAACCGAACGTATTACGCGATTTTGCACAGCAATATTCAAAGCGACAGCTTAACGCTTGATTTTCCGATAGCGAGAAGCCAAAAGGACAGAAAGAAAATGGCGGTTGCAAAAGAGGGCGGAAGAAACGCCGTTACGCACCTTTACGTGCTGGAACGCTTTAAAAAATACACGTATGTGAAATGCAGGCTTGAAACCGGGCGTACGCACCAGATAAGGGTGCACACGGCGCATATCGGTCACCCGATTTTGGGCGATAAAACCTACGGCGTGAAAAAAGAAGAATATAAGCTTACGGGGCAGCTTCTGCACGCAGGGGAGATTGGATTTATCCACCCCGAAAGCAAGGAAGAGATGCACTTTAGCGCCCCGCTTCCCGATGATTTTTCTGCGGTGCTTTCCGATATTCGCGCAAAATACGGGGATAATAATTAAAAAGCTAATGATTTTTTGTCGGTTATTTCCGACGGAATGGAGAATAGATATGGCAAAAGAGAAATTTTATATCACCACACCGATTTACTATCCGAGCGACAAGCTGCACATAGGTCATTCCTACTGCACGGTTGCCGCAGATACAATTGCGCGCTATAAAAGGGCGCAGGGCTATGACGTTATGTTTTTAACAGGCACTGACGAGCACGGGCAGAAAATCCAGCGTATTGCCGAGGAAAAGGGCGTTACCCCCAAGGAATACGTAGACGGCATTGTAAGCGGAATTAAGGATTTGTGGAAGATGCTTGACATAAGCAACGACAAATTTATCCGCACAACGGATGAAATGCACGTTAAGGCTGTGCAAAAGATTTTTAACATCCTTTACGAAAAGGGCGATATATATAAAAGCGAGTATGAGGGGTGGTACTGCACCCCGTGCGAGTCTTTCTGGACAGAGCACCAGTTAAAAGACGGAAAATGCCCCGACTGCGGGCGCCCCGTTGAAAAAACAAAGGAGGAAAGCTATTTCTTCCGCCTGTCGAAATATCAGGACAGACTTATAGAGCTTATAAAAAACAATCCCGACTTTTTGCAGCCGTCAATCCGCCAGAATGAAATGCTTAATAACTTTCTTATTCCGGGGCTTGAAGATTTGTGCGTTTCGCGCACAAGCTTTGACTGGGGTATTCCCGTTACGTTTGACCCCAAGCACGTAGTATACGTGTGGCTGGACGCGCTTACAAACTATATTACGGCGCTTGGCGCTTTTTCCGAAAATGACGCGGACTTTTTGCGATATTGGCCGGCGGATGTGCATCTTGTCGGAAAAGAAATTGTGCGTTTCCATTCTATCATATGGCCGGCAATGCTTATGGCGCTTGACTTACCGCTGCCGAAACAGGTTTACGGACACGGGTGGCTGCTGCTTGACGGCGGAAAGATGAGTAAATCGAAAGGAAACGTTGTAGACCCGGTAACGCTTATAAACAAATACGGGGTGGACGCTATTCGCTATTTCCTTATGCGCGAAATGCCGTTCGGTGCGGACGGAGTGTTTAGTAACGAAGCGCTTATAAACCGCATAAATTCCGATCTTGCAAACGACCTGGGAAATCTTGTAAGCAGAACCGTGAGCATGGTTGAAAAGTATTTCGGCGGTACGGTTACCTCCTCGGGTAAGAGTGAGGCGCTTGACGACGAGCTTATATCCCTTGCGATGGAAACGCCTGCACTTGTTGAAAAAATGATGGATTCGTTCCAGTTTTCTTCGGCATTGGCGCAGATATGGAAGCTTATAAGCCGTACAAATAAGTATATAGATGAAACAATGCCCTGGGCACTTGCAAAGAACGAGGAAAGCAAGGCGCGCCTTGAAGCGGTTTTGTATAACCTGTGCGAATCAATACGTATTTGCGCGGAGCTTACAGAGCCTGTGATGACGCACACGTCGCCTGTTATCCGTGAGCAGCTGGGCGTAACGGTTTGCGGATGGGAAACCTCTAAAAAGTGGGGCGCACAAAATAGCTTTACGGTTAAAAAGGGAGAGGTGCTTTTCCCGCGTATTGACGTAGAGGCAGAGCTTGAAGCCCTTTCAAAAAGTAATGCAAAGGAACCCGAAATTCCCGAGCCGGAGCATAAAGAGGAAATCCCGATAGATACCTTTGCGGCTTCCGAGCTCAGGGTAGGCAGAGTAACAGAGTGCGAAAAAATAAAAAAAGCGAAGAAGCTTTTAAAGCTTCAGATAGATTTGGGCTATGAAAAGCGCCAGGTTGTGAGCGGTATTGCACAATTTTACGAGCCGCAGCAGCTTATAGAAAAAAAGGTTATTGTTGTTGTTAATTTAAAAAGCGTTAAGCTTTGCGGCGAGGAAAGCCACGGTATGATTTTGTGTGCAAGCACGCCCGACGCTTTAACGATAGTAGCCCCCGATGACGATATAGCTCTCGGCAGTGAGGTCAGATAATGCTTTTTGATACACATGCACACTACTATGACCCGCGTTTTGACGCTGACCGTGACGAGGTGCTTTCCTCGCTCGAAAAGGGCGGCGTGGGGTATATATTAAACGCCGGGTGTGACGTAAAAACGTCTGACCAATGCGTTGAAATTGCAAAAAAAAGCCCGCATTTCTACGCTTCTGCCGGCATACATCCTGAAAATGCCGATACGGCGACCGATGCGGATTTTGAGCATATACGCGCGCTTTGCAAAAACGACAAGGTGCGCGCCGTTGGTGAAATAGGGCTTGACTATCACTACGGCGGCGATAAAGAGGTGCAAAAAAGCGCCTTTGTGCGCCAGATTGCACTATCGGAGGAAGTAGGGCTTCCGTTTGTAATACATTGCCGTGATGCCTGCGGCGACTGCCTTGACATTCTCCGCAGCGAATACCGCGGAAACGGCGCGGCTATGCACTGCTTCAGCGAAAGCGCAGAAACCGCGCGTATTGTCCTTAATATGGGGCTTTATATATCTGTGGGCGGTACGCTTACCTTTAAAAACAATGTTCGCACGGTGGAGGCTGTGCGCTATATTCCGCTTGACAGGCTTCTGCTTGAAACCGACGCGCCGTACCTTGCGCCGACGCCGCACCGCGGCGAGCGCAACACAAGCCTTTTAATGCACTGCGTTGCCGAAAAGGTAGCACAGCTTAAAGGCATTACGGCAGAAGAGGTTGCGGAAATTACCACAAATAATGCAAAGAAATTTTTTAACATTGATTAAAGAAATAGCTGCGGCTAAAGTAATTTTACTTTAGCCGCAGCTATTTCTTTTAAGGGAATAGGAAAAAAAGCTTCAGAACGGACAAACTGAACCCGAAGGTGTACAAAAGTACTCCGAGAGGTGAAGTTTGTTCGTAGCAAAAAGGCTTATAAATACAGAAAAATCGAATGTAATGAGATTTTTCTACCAAAACAGAGTTTTTAAACTGTTTTACGGTTACAAGCTTTTGATTATAATTGCCTTTTTGCGGTCTGGACTTTTTTAACATCCCCGTTTTTTTATTTGCCGAGATATGCTTTCTTTATATCCTCGTTTGCGAGAAGGTCTTTCCCAAGCCCCTCCATGGTTATTTTTCCTGTTTCAAGAACGTAGCCTATATCCGCTGTTTTTAAAGCCATATTGGCGTTCTGTTCAATAAGAAGAATGGTAACGCCGCGCTTGTTTATTTCTTTTATTATATCGAATATGCCGCGCACAACAAGCGGTGCAAGACCGAGCGACGGCTCATCCATCATTATAAGACGCGGCTTTGACATAAGCGCCCTGCCTACGGCAAGCATCTGCTGCTCACCGCCGGAAAGCGTGCCTGCAAGCTGCCATTCACGCTCTTTAAGGCGGGGGAAAAGGTCATACACATAGGAAAAGTCCTTTGAAAGGTCGTCCTTTCTGAGATATGCCCCCATTCTGAGATTTTCCTTTACGGTAAGGTTCGGGAAAACCTTTCTCCCTTCGGGAACAAGCGTAACGCCGCCCTTTACAATGTCGTAGGGGGCTTTGCCCACAAGCTGTGTACCCTCGTACATTATAGATGCGGACGCCGGTTTTACAATACCTGCAACAGCCTTAAGGGTTGTGCTTTTTCCCGCGCCGTTTGCACCGATAAGCGTTACGATTTTTCCGCGGGGAACATCCATACTGATGCCCTTTACCGCTTCTATACCGCCGTATGAAACGACGAGGTTCTTTATTTCAAGAATGTTATCATTCATCCTCACTCACCCCCAGGTATGCGTCAATTACGTGTTTGTCCGACTGAACCTCCGCCGGTGTGCCGCTTGCTATAAGCTTGCCGAAATCCACAACGTAAATTCTGTCGGAAATATCCATAACCATATTCATATGGTGCTCTATCAAAAGCACGGAAAGGTTGAATTTGTCGCGTATTTGGCGGACAAATTCGGTGAGCTCGGCGGTTTCCTGCGGGTTCATACCTGCGGCAGGCTCGTCAAGCAGCAAAAGCTGCGGCTTTGTTGCAAGCGCACGCGCAATCTCAAGATGGCGCTGCTTTCCGTAAGGGAGAGATGTTGCAAGCTCGTCTTTCACGCTCTCAAGACCTACGGTTTTTAAAAGCTCCAGCGTTTCGGCACGCATTTTTTCTTCCTCCGCATGATTAAGGCGAAACGTAGCAGAAAGAATATTGCTTGTTCTTAACATATGCTTTGCGACAAGCACGTTTTCAAAAACGGTCATAGACTTAAAAAGCCTTATGTTCTGGAATGTTCTTGCCATACCGAGCTGCGTTATTTTATCCGGGGTTTTTACAATCCGCTTTGTATATTTGTCTTGGTTTTCGCCGGCGTACAGCTTTTTCATTTTACCGCGCGGAAAATTTGAAAGTATGAGGTTATCGTTAAAAAGTATTTCGCCGTTTGTTGCCTCGTACACACCGGTTATTACGTTAAACACCGTTGTTTTTCCGGCACCGTTGGGACCTATAAGCGAAACAATTTCGCCCTTGTCTATATGCAGCGACAGATTGTTTATTGCAACTACGCCGCCAAACTGCATTGTTATATCGTTTAGTGCAAGTATACTCACTGCTTTTCCACCCCCGCTGCCGTTTTCTTTGCCGCTTTTTTAGAGAAAAAGCGGTTGTATATTCGTTGGGGCGAAAATTCCTTATCACCCATTATGCCCTTGCGGAAGAACAAAACTATAACCATAATAAATATCGCAAAAACAACTTTTCTGAAGCCCGGGCGCAGCAGCGGAACTTTAAAGCCGCCGATATACTGCTCTGCGTCAAGGAAACGCAGCCACCATTCGTTGCAGGCGATAAACAAAAACGAGCTTATGCAGCTGCCCGTAACAGAGCCTATACCGCCGATAACAACAATAAGCAGTATTTCATACGTCATAGCGGATTTAAACGGCGCTGCCTGTACCGTAGACTGAAACATTGCCAAAAGCGCGCCGGAAATACCTGCAAAAAACGAACTTATGCAAAAGGCAAACTGCTTGTGCGAGGCAAGGTTTATGCCCATTGTTTCAGCGGCGATTTCGTCGTCGCGTATTGCTTTAAACGCACGCCCGTAGGTGGAATTTATAAGAAGCACGATTACGGCTATACATATGCCCGACACCACAAACGGAAACATTGTGGATTTAAACGTCGGAAAGCTTCTTAAAAGGTTGGAGCCGTTTGTAACGGGGCCTAACACATCCCACTGCATAATTGCCCTTATTATTTCCGCAAAACCCAAGGTTGCAATTGCAAGGTAGTCGCTCTTAAACCGAAGAACGGGAAGCCCCACCAAAAAGGCAAACACCATTGCGGCAATACCGGCAAGAATAAGCGCGGGTATTACGGGGATTGCAAAATTTACAATGCCGCCGTCAAAATACATATAAACCGCATCACGTGCAGCCGGCGGTATTGTAAGTATGGCGTACGTGTATGCGCCGATAAGCATAAAGCCCGCCTGCCCGAGGGAAAACAGCCCCGTAAAACCGTTTAAAAGGTTCATAGAAACCGCGACAAGTGCATAAATTGCACCTTTTTTAAGCACGGTGAAAACCATTGACGTAGGCAAAAGAACCTTTTCAAGCACAAATACCATAATATAAATTGCCGCTATAAGCGCTATTGAAATAATTTTACTTGTTTTTTTACTCATAAGCCACCTCACACCTTATCCGTATTTTTCTCGCCGAAAAGACCGGTGGGCTTTGCAACGAGAATTACTATCAGCAGAGCGAAGGTGAATGCGTCGGAAAATGTGGTCCAGCCGACGCCCTTTATAATGTTTTCGCAAATGCCTATTATAAATGCGCCCACAACAGCGCCGGGGATAGAGCCTATACCGCCGAAAACTGCGGCAACAAACGCCTTAAGACCCGGCATTGCGCCCGATGTGGGAACAATACCCGTATAGTTTGTAAAGTACAGCATACTGCCGACAGCAGCCAAAAACGAGCCTATAACAAATGTCATACTGATTACGGAATTTATCTTTATTCCCATAAGCTGCGAGGTTTCAAAGTCAACCGAGGCGGCACGCATAGCCATACCGATTTTTGTATATTTGATAAGCGCTGCCAAAACCAAAACCAAAAAAAGCGTAAGCACAGGCGTAATAAGCGTAACCCTCTTTACCGTGCAGGAAAGAAATGTTACGGAATCGCTTATCCACGGTATTTGCGGGTAGTTTTGGTTAAGACCGCCCGTTATGTACAATCCCAAATTCTGCAAAAGATAGCTCACGCCTATGGCGGAAATCATAACAGACATTCTGGGCGCCTGCCTTAAGGGGCTGTAGGCAGCCTTTTCGATAACAACGCCGAGTATTACGGTGGCAATAAGCACAAGCGGTATTGCTATATACATCGGCATAGCGGTGCAGGAATAAACCATAATAAGCCCCGCTATCATAAATATATCGCCGTGGGCAAAGTTTATGAGGCGAAGTATTCCGTATACCATTGTATATCCTATTGCAATAAGTGCATATTGACCGCCGACAGATATACCTGCCATTAGGTAAGGCAGATTTTTAGCCAACCAATCCATAAAAGTCCTCCGAAAATATTGCAAATTTTAAATTGACGGAAAGCGCTGTCCGGCAGCGCCTCCCGTCAATACAGTTTTTATCCGGGTTATTCAGCTTTTTATTTTACGCCCTGTTCCGCAACGAAATCCCAGTCGCCCGTTTCGGTGTTCACGGTTTTTACAAAAGCCTTATCGCGGTTTGCGTCGCCCGTTTCGTTAAACGAAATATCGCCGCAAACGCCCTTGTAGGTTACAGAGCCGAGTGTTGCCATAACGTCTGCCGGCTTTGAGGACTTAGCCTTTTTAATAGCTTCGAGAGCTGTATAGTATGCATCGTAGCCCATTGCCGTAACAGCGGAAATCTTGTCGTCACCGCCGTTGTTTGCAAGGCGTGTGGAATCTGCGTTTATCCAAGCCTTTATGCCCTTATCGAATTCTGCGTTTCCGCCTTCCTGGTAGAAGGTTGTAACGTAAACCTTTATGTCCTTACCCTTTGCGGCGTTTAATATAACGTTGCTGTCCCAAGTGTCGCCTGCCATAAGCGGCGCCTTAAGCCCCTGCGATGCAGCCTGCTCGATAATAAGTGCGGCAGCCTCTGTGGAAACGGGAGCGAAGAATACGTCCGCACCTGCGTTCTTAGCCTTTGTTATATAAGATGTGAAGTCGCTGTTGCCCTCCTGGAACTCTTCGGAGATAACCTCACCGCCGAGCTTCTTGAAAGCTTCCTGGAAATAGTGCGACAAGCCTTTTGAATAATCGTCGCCAAGTTTAGCAAGGCAGTATGCCTTCTTAGCCTTGAACGAATCAACCGCATAGTTTGCCAAAACAGTGCCCTGGAACGGGTCAAGGAAGCAAATACGGAAATAGTGGCTGTTACCCTCTGTTACCTGCGGGTTTGTGCAGGTAACGCCCATTGCGGGAACGTTTGCCTGTGCAAATATCGGGGAAGCTGCGATTGAAACGCCGCTGCCGTAAGAACCCAAAACAATCGATACGCCCTTGCTTACAAGGTTCTGCGCAGCGGTGGGCGCCTTATCGTTTGAAGATTCGTTATCAACGATTTCAAGCTTTACGTCGTATGTTTTTCCGTCAATCTCAACTGTCTTTGTTTCGTCGTTTGCATACTGGATACCCAAGGTTTCCTGCTTGCCGCCTGCGCCGTTGTCGCCGGAAGCGGGTTCAAAAACACCTATTTTTATAACATTAGACGAAGAGGAGTTATTGTCTCCTGCGGTTTTATTGTCCGCGCCGCAGCCTGCAAAACAGAACACTGTTATACACAAGGCCATGAGTAATGCCAATGTCTTTTTCATATTAAACACCCTTTCAATCAATATATAATTACCGTTTAATTTTACCCCCTAACGGGCAAAAAGTCAAGAATTTTTTGGTATTGCGCACGCATATATGTAAAAAAAGCAGTATTTAACTGAAAGCAAAGGTAAAAACAGTTGACGAAAAAAGGCACGGTGTGCTATAATAATAAGATAAATAATACTATGCCCCCGTATGCTGTTAAAAAGGGGCGGTGCGCAAAGGATATGATAACGTGATAAAAAGTATGACGGGCTACGGCTCGGGAAAAAGCAGCGCCGGCGGAAAGACGTTTTCTGTGGAGATAAAGTCCGTAAATTATCGCTACAGCGATTTTTCCGTTAAAATTCCGAGAATATACGCCTTTTTGGAGGATTACCTGCGGAAAATGTGCGCCGCACGGATAAACCGCGGCAAGGTGGATATATATGTAAATGTGGAAACGGAGGACGACGCGTGCGGAAGCGTACATCTTAATACCGCGCTTGCAAAAAGCTATTACGAGGCGCTTAAGGCGCTTTCGGAGGAGCTTGATATGCAAATGTGCGTAAGCGCGCAGACGTTTCTTAAAATTCCGGACGTTTTTACGGTGGAAAAAAGTGAGGACGATGAGGAAGAAATTAAAGCGTGCGTAGGCACGGCGCTGGGCGCGGCGCTTGAAGAGTTTGAAAGGATGCGTCTTGCGGAGGGGGAAAAGCTTTGCAGCGACCTTTCGGAGCATCTTGACTTTATACAAAAAGCAACGGAGGATGTGGAGAGGCGTTCCCCTGCCATAGCGGAGGAGTACGCGGAAAGGCTTGAAGAGCGTATGAAGGAAATTTTAGGCAGCGCGCGCTACGATGAAACACGGCTTTTGACAGAATGTGCGCTGTTTGCCGACAAAATAAACGTAAACGAAGAAACCGTGCGCCTCAAAAGCCACATTGAGCAGTTTAGGGATATGCTTTCTTCAAACGAGCCTGTGGGAAGAAAGATAGACTTTTTAATACAGGAAATGAACCGCGAGATTAACACGATAGGCTCGAAATCAAACGACCTCGAGGTTGCGCGTATTGTAATAGATGTAAAGGCGGAGATAGAAAAGCTTAGAGAGCAGATACAAAACGTGGAGTGAGGTGGAGGTATGAAGCTTATAAACATAGGTTTCGGAAACCTTGTGTCGGACATAAGGATAGTAAGTATCGTTATGCCGGAAAGCGCCCCCGTAAAAAGGCTGGTGCAGGATGCGAGGGAACGCGGCACGCTTATTGACGCGACCTACGGGCGAAAGACAAAAAGCGTTATAATAACAGACAGCGAACACGTGATACTTTCCGCCGTAACGCCGGAGATTATTGCCGGCAGAAAAAATGCTGCCGAGAGCGCCGATGAAGGGGAAGGAGCAGACTTATGAAGAAAAAAGGATTGTTGCTTGTAATATCGGGCCCGTCCGGAGCGGGAAAAGGCACGGTATGCAGCGAATACGTAAAGCGCCGACCCGACTGCGCGCTTTCGGTATCGGCGACAACGCGCGCCCCGCGTGAAGGGGAAAAAGAGGGCGAAAGCTATTTTTTCCTGACGAAGGAGGAGTTTAAGAAAAGACTTTCCGAGGGCGGATTTTTAGAGCATGCGCAGTTTTGCGGGAACTTTTACGGCACACCGCGCGCCGCCGTTATGGAAATGATAGAAGGCGGAACGGACGTTATACTGGAAATCGAGGTTCAGGGCGCGATGCAGGTGCGTTCGCACTATCCCGAGGCTGTGCTGATATTTGTACTTCCCCCGTCAAGAAAAAGGCTGGAGGAGCGGCTGCGCGGCAGAAATACCGAAGAGGATGACGTTATAAAAACACGCCTGGCACGCGCGGAAAAAGAGCTGTGCTTTATGGAAAAGTACAATTATGTGCTTGTAAACGACAATCTTTCGGAAACGGTGGATGAGCTTCAGGCGGTAATTACCGCGGAAAAATGCCGCCTGCCGAGGATGTATGAATTTGTAAACGAACAATTTTTGAAATAAATTTATTTAAAGAAAGGTTATGAAAATATGCTGTATCCCGAGATTTCAAAACTTATGGAGGGAATGGATTCCCGTTATTCGCTTGTTATCGTTGCGGCAAAGCGTGCGCGCCAGCTTGCGGCGGAATCGAATGACGACAAAACCGTGTCACGCGCGATAAACGAAATCGCGAACAGGAAAATTCAGGTTATACACCATGGCGAAGAGAACGCCGGAAAAAATTAAGCCATGATTGCCCGCGTATATATAAATACAGGCAATCTTAATATCGACCGCCCGTTTGATTACGATGTGCCGCCCTCTCTTTTGGGGCGCGTGTGCATAGGGGCAAGGGTTAAAGTTCCTTTCGGTGCGGGTAACCGCCCGCACGAGGCTTTGGTGACAGAGCTTTTGGAAAAGAGCAGCTTTGACAGGCTTAAGCAGGTAAAAAGCGTTTCGGACGATTTCCCCGTGCTTACAAAAAAGGCAATTGAGCTTTGCTTTTTTATGCGGGAGAACTGCTTTTGCACATTTTACGAGGCTGCACGGCTTATGATGCCGCCCGGAAGCAATGTAAAGTTTGAAGAATGGATAAGCCTTGAAAAAGGGTATGATACAATCCCATTGACCCCGGCGCAAAAAAAGCTTGTGCGCCTGATAGAAGAATATGCAGGCGTTGCAGAGGCTGCGCAGATAAATGCCGCGCTCGGCAAAAGCGCGGGCAGGGCGGTAAATGCGCTTTTAAAAAAGGGCGTGCTTAAAAGAAGCTATAAAAACAAACGTGCCGCAAATGAAAAAACGGTTAACGTTGCCTCGTACTGCGGCGATTGCGACATTAAGGCGGCATCTGACGCGCTTTTAAAAAGCGCACCCGTTCAAAGCAAGGTTTTAAAATTTCTGGCTGAAAACGGCGAGGCTGCGCTTACCGATATATACGGGAGCGTGGGCACGGATAAAAAAGCGGTGGACGCATTGTGCGAAAAAGGTCTTGTAAGGGTGCGAAGCGTTGCCGTTTTGAGAAGCGCCTACGAAGAAAAATACACGCGCTGCGAAAAAGAGCCGCACCTTACGCCGCAGCAAAAGAAAGCGGTGGAGGCGGTGCGCGAAACACCGTGCAAAACGTTTCTTTTTCATGGCGTTACGGGAAGCGGAAAGACAGAGGTTTTTATACGTCTTGTGAAAGACTGCATACAAAAAGGCAGGCAGGCAATTATACTTGTACCCGAAATATCGCTTACGCCGCAGATGACAAAGCGCTTTTACGAGCGTTTCGGTCCTACGGTTGCGCTTATACACAGTGCGCTTTCGCTGGGGGAACGGCTTGACGAATGGGGGCGCATTAAAAGAGGCGAGGCAAAGCTTGTTATAGGCGCGCGCAGTGCGGTTTTCGCACCGTGCGAAAACCTCGGAATAATTATAATAGACGAGGAACACGAGCAAACGTATAAGTCGGAGCGTGTTCCCAGATACCACACGCGCGATGTTGCGTCGTTTATTGCAAAGAGAGAAAACATTCCGCTGGTGCTTGCTTCGGCAACGCCGTCGGTGGAAAGCTATTATATGGCAAAGACGGGAAAATACGTCTTACTGGAAATGAAAGAGCGTATAAACGGCAAAGCGCTGCCCAAGGTGGAAATTGCCGATATGCGGCGCGAGCTGCAAGAGGGCAACAAAACGGTTTTAAGCCGCAGCCTTGCGTTTGAAATACAAAAAAATATTCAAAACAGGCAGCAGACAATTCTGTTTTTAAACAGGCGGGGGTATTCAACGTTTGTATCCTGCCGCGACTGCGGGTTCGTTTTTATGTGTCCGTCGTGCAGTGTTTCGCTTACCTATCATAAAGGCGAGGGGGCGCTGAATTGCCATTTGTGCGGTCACAGTGAAAAGCTGCCGACAGTGTGCCCGTCATGCGGCAGCACAAGAATAAAGGATTTCGGCAAGGGAACGCAAAAGGCACAAGAGCAGGTTGAGGCGATTTTCCCCGCCGCAAAGGTAATACGAATGGACGCCGACACGACAAGCGGCAAGCGCGGGCATGAAAAGCTGCTTGAAAGGTTTTCCGAGGACGGCTGCGACATACTTTTGGGAACACAGATGGTTACAAAAGGGCTTGATTTTGAAAACGTAACGCTTGTGGGGGTTTTGGCAGCGGACGCGTCGCTTAACGCAGACGATTACCGCGCGCAGGAGAGAACGTTTGACCTGATAACCCAGGTTTGCGGGCGCGCCGGGCGCGGGGAAAGCCCCGGGCGCGCGGTAATACAAACCTATTCGCCCGAAAACAAAACGCTTGTTATGGCGGCAAAGCAGGACTACAGCGCATTTTACGAGGAGGAAATAAGCTTTAGGAAAGAGTTTTGGTATCCTCCGTTTTGCGATATTATAAGCATAACGGTAAGCTCGAAAAACGAAGAAACGGCAAAAAACGCCTGCGCGGCGGCGGGAATGGAGCTGAGAGCGGCGCTGCGGGCGCAGAAGCATTTTACATACGGTCCGTCAAAGGCGCCCGTTTATAAGATTGGCGGCATTTACAGGTGGCGCGTGCTTATAAAGACAGAACGCGTTACAAAAGAGCTTTTGGCGCAGCTTAGAGTAATAATTCACCGAAAATACGGAAAAATAAAATCGGATTTGTCGGTCAGTGCGGACATAAACCCGCTTTCGATGAACTGACGAAGGAGAGAAAACTTATGGCATTAAGAAAGATAAGAGAGATAGGAGACCCCTGTCTTAAGAAAAAGTGCAGACCCGTTGAAAAATTTGACGAAAAGCTGCATATACTTCTTGACGATATGAAAGAAACCCTAATCGATGCAAACGGCGTAGGGCTGGCAGCGCCGCAGGTAGGCATACTTCGCCGCGTTGTGGTGATTGACCTGGGCGAGGAGGGCTTTTTGGAGCTTATAAACCCGGAGGTTACCTATACGGAGGGAAGCGTTTGCGACCTTGAGGGCTGCCTGAGCGTTCCCGGGAAGGTCGGCGAGGTTGAGCGCCCGAAAAAAGCAACCGTAAAAGCCTTTGACAGAAACGGAAAAGCTTTTGAATATACGGGTGAGGATTTGTACGCACGCTGTATTTGTCACGAGTGTGACCACCTTGACGGTATATTATATGTGGAAAAAGTAATAAGATTTATAAACGAAAATGAGGATGAGGAAGAGGAATAATGCGTATACTTTTTATGGGAACACCGGATTTTGCGCTGGAATCGATTAAAGCACTTTATGAAAGCCGGCACAGTGTGGTATGCGTAATAACGCAGCCCGATAGACCGAAAGGGCGCGGGTACGGGCTTTGCCCCCCGCCCGTAAAGGAATATGCGGCGGAAAAAAACATACCCGTGTACCAGCCCGAAACGCTTAAAGACGGCGCAATATCGGGCTTGCTTGAAAAATACAATCCGGATATGATAGCTGTTGTCGCATACGGAAAAATACTTCCCGATTATGTGCTTAATTATCCGAAATACGGCTGCGTGAACATTCACGGGTCGCTGCTTCCGGCATATCGCGGAGCCGCGCCTATCCAGCGTGCGGTGCAAAACGGTGAAAAGGTAAGCGGCGTTACATCTATGTATATGGCGCAGGGGCTTGACACCGGAGATATAATCTTTAAAAGCGAGGTAAACGTTCCCGATGATATGACGGGCGGAGAGCTGTTTGATATGCTTGCACCGCTCGGCGGAGAGCTTTTGGTAAAAACCGCCGATGCGATAGAGAAACACACCGCGCCCCGCACCCCGCAGGAGGAAAGCCTTTCTTCATATGCGCCGCAGATAAAAAAGCAAGAGGGCGAAATAGATTGGAACGATACCGCGCAAAATATAAAAAATAAGATACGCGCCTTTAACCCGTGGCCGATGGCTTACAGCTTTATCGGCGGGAAAAGAGCGGTTTTTGACAGCGCACAGATATTTTCGCTTGACCCGAAAGAACCGGGCGAGGTATTGTGCGCCGACGAAAACGGAATTGTAATTTCCTGCTCGGACGGGGCGCTGATATTTAAAAATATTAAAATAGAAGGCAAAAAGCGTATGTCTGCCGCAGAATTTTTGCGCGGGCATAAGCTTTTAAAAGGAATGATATTCGGGAAAGGATGACAGATATGGGGTATTATTTTTACGGCGGCAGCGGTTATGTGCTTGTTATTCTGGCAGCGCTGCTTTCGATAATAGCACAGGCAAAAGTAAATTCAACCTATAAAAAATATTCTTCAAAGCTTACGGGGCGTAACCTTACGGCAGAGCAGGCGGCAAGAAGCATTTTGGACGCAAATGGGCTTACAAATGTAAGAATAGAATCTGTTTCGGGAAGACTTACAGACCATTACGACCCGCGCGCAAATGTTATAAGGCTTTCGGATTCTGTGAGAACCTCCACCTCGGTTGCGGCGGTGGGCGTTGCCGCGCATGAGGCGGGACACGCCGTGCAGCACGCTGTGGGCTATGTTCCGATAAAGGTAAGAAATGCCATTGTGCCTGTTGCAAACATAGGCTCTGTGGCAGGTCCCTATCTTATAATGATTGGACTTTTGCTTTCGGGAATGGGGCTTGTAAGCGATGTTTTTGTAAATGCGGGTATTTGGTTCTTTTCGGCTGCGGTACTTTTTCAGATTGTTACGCTGCCGGTAGAGTTTAACGCCTCGAACAGGGCGATAAAAATTCTTTCCGAGGGGATGTACCTTGAAAGCGACGAGGTGCCGGCAGTAAGGAAGGTGCTGGGCGCTGCGGCTATGACATATGTTGCGGCTGCGGCGGTGTCGGTTGCAAATCTGCTGCGCTTTATTATGATAGCCGGCGGAAGAAGGCGTGACGACTGATGGCACTTTCAAAAGCGCGCGATGCGGCGCTTAAATGCCTTGTTATGTGCGAGCGTGACGGCGCATATTTAAACCTCTCGCTGAGAGAGTGCCTTTCAGCCGTTACAGACAGCCGCGATGCGGCGCTGGCAACCGTAATTGCAACGGGCGTTGTAAGAAACAGGCTTTATATAGATAATATAATTGAAAACCTTTCCTCGGTTAAGATAAAAAAGCTTTCGGTGTGGATACACAACATTTTGCGCATGGGTGTGTTTTCGCTTAAGTTTCTTGACAAGGTTCCCGCAAGCGCTGCCGTAAACGAATGTGTGCGCCTTGCAAGAAGATACGGACACGCAGCGTCGGCGGGATATGTAAACGCGCTGCTGCGGCGCGCCGCGTCAAGCGGAGATTTTCTGCCGCGGGAGGGAACGGACGAATATTTGAGCGTCAAATATTCGCTTCCCATGTGGCTTGTAAAAATGTGGAAGGAACAGGGCTACGGGGAAGAGCTGTTTGCCTTGTCAAACGAAACGCCGAAAACCATAGTAAGAAAAAACACGCTTAAAGACGGCGCCCTCGGCGATGATTTTGTAAAAATGCAGGGCGCGCCCGACG
This sequence comes from uncultured Clostridia bacterium, assembly GCA_934476455.1. Taxonomy (GTDB): domain Bacteria; phylum Bacillota; class Clostridia; order UMGS1883; family UMGS1883; genus UMGS1883. The sequence goes on from CAKSNY010000028.1 coordinate 32,511, forward strand.
CGTATGAGTATATAGGCGCGGGCAGCTGTGAAAATACGCCGCAGTATAAGGCGGGGCTTTTTTCGGTGCAGGACCTTTCCTCGCAAAAGTCACTTTTGTCGCCGCCGCCGAAAAAGGGCGATAAAATTTTGGATTTATGCGCAGCCCCCGGCGGAAAAAGCGCATATATGGCGGCGCTTACGAATAATGAATGTGAGATGGTCTGCTGCGATATACATAGTCATAAGCTTGCTCTTATAGAGAAAAATTTTTTAAGACTGGGTGTAAAAAACGCCTCGGTAATAAAAAACGACGCAGCGGTTTTAAATAATGATTTTACGGAAAAATTTGATTATGTGCTGGTTGACGCGCCGTGTTCGGGATTGGGAATAATACGGCGCAAGCCCGATATAAAATGGAGCAAGTCGGCGGAGGATTTTAAAGCGCTCGCCGCACTTCAAAAAAAGATTTTGACCGCGGCGGCGAGCTGCGTAAAAAAAGGCGGGGTATTGGTTTATTCCACCTGTACGATAAACCGCACGGAAAACGAGGATAACGCGGCATGGTTTTTGACCGCGCACAAGGATTTTAAAATCACAAAGGCGTGTGCGCCGCTCGGCGTTCAGCTTGTTTTCGGGCGGGGCGGCACAGACGGGTTTTACCATGCGTCGTTTGAAAGGATGTAAATTTTGAATTTAGGAGATTTAAGCTTTTTGCGCCTTAAAGAGTATGTTCTCGGCATAGGAGAAAATGCGTTCCGCGCCCGGCAAATTTTTAAATGGATACACAGCGGCGTGCAAAGCGCCGACGAAATGACAAACCTTCCCAAAACGCTTCGGGAAAAGCTTAAAAGCGATTTTGAAATATTTTTACCGCAGGTTTACGAAAAAAGGGTTTCTGCGGTGGATAAAACGGTTAAATACCTTATGCGCCTTTCCGACGGAAACATTATAGAATCCGTTGTTATGGACTATCACCACGGAAAAAGCATTTGCGTGTCGAGCCAGGTGGGGTGCAGAATGGGATGCAGCTTTTGCGCGTCAACCCTGGGCGGTTTGGTAAGAAATTTGTCGCCGTTTGAAATAGAGGGACAGGTGCTTTCCGCCTCGCGCGATATAGGAGAGCGTATATCAAATATTGTTATAATGGGCATAGGCGAGCCGCTTGACAATTACGAAAATGTAGTAACGTTTTTAAAAAACGTAAACGATGAGTGCGGCTTAAACATAGGTATGCGGCACATCACGCTTTCAACATGCGGTATTCCCGATAAAATACGGCAGCTTGCCCTTACGGTTCCCGAGGTAAATCTGGCGCTTTCGCTTCACGCGCCGACAGATGAAAAAAGGCGCGCGATAATGCCCGTGGCACGCAGATTTTCCATAGAGGAGGTAATGGGCGCGTGCGATTTCTATTTTGAAAAAACGCACAGGAGGGTAACGTTTGAATATGCGCTTGTAAGGGGTAAAAATTCCTCTGCCGGGGACGCGGCACTTTTGGCGGCGCTTCTCCGCGGGAAAAACTGCCATGTAAACGTTATACCCGTAAACCCCGTTGCGGAAAGAGGAAATGTGCGCACAACGCCGAAGGAAACAAAAGCATTTTTGGATTTTCTGAAAAACAACGGAATAAACGCAACTCTGCGCCGCGAACTGGGACCGGACATAAACGCCTCATGCGGGCAGCTTAGAAACGAGCTTGTAAAAAAGATGTAGTGTTGTCTTAACATATATACGGAGGTGATTTAAAATGGAGCTTTATGTAATATCCGACCGCGGGCGCGTACGGGAAACAAACGAGGATTTTGCCGCCGCCGCAAAAATTGCGGGGTGCGGGGTGTTTGTTCTTGCCGACGGCATGGGCGGCGCGCATGCCGGAGAGGTGGCAAGCAAAACCGCAGGAGTGCTGATAATGGAATATATAAAAAAGAGGCTTCAGAAAAATATGTCGCCCGGGAAAATTTTTTCTATGTTGCGCGGTGCGATAAACCGCGCAAATATAGACGTTTATACAATGGCGCAGACAGACAAAAATCTTTCGGGAATGGGTACCACGGCAGAGGCGTGCATTATAGCGGGGAATACCGCATATGTTGCGCACGTGGGCGACAGCAGGGTGTACAAAATATCTCCCCCCGGGAAAATATATTGTGTAACGCGCGACCACAGCCTGGTTGAGCATATGGTGGAAATCGGGGCAATAAGTCCCGAGGAGGCTAAAACCCACCCCCAAAGAAATGTAATAACGCGCGCTGTGGGAACAGATAAAACGGTAGAGGCAGACACCTACGCCGTAAGCATAAAAAACGGCGACAGGCTGCTTATATGCAGCGACGGGCTTACAAATATGCTTACCGACGGAGAAATTTTGAAGCTTGCCGCCTCCGGCAGCTGCGAGGAAAGCGCAAGAAAACTTGTGCGTGACGCAAACAGCGCCGGCGGCTACGATAACATATCCGTTATATTGGCGGAATGTAATGCGCAGTAAGGAGGGTATTTATGGAAGGGAAAATTTTGGGAAACCGCTACGAGCTTATAAGCCTTGTCGGAAAGGGCGGCATGGCAGTTGTTTATAAAGCAAAGGACAGAATGTTAAACCGCTATGTTGCGGTTAAAATACTTAGGGAAGAATACAAGGAAAACGAAGAATTTATACACAGGTTTAATGTGGAATCGCAGGCGGCTGCGGCGCTCTCGCACCAAAACATTGTGCAGATATACGACGTAGGCGAGGAAGAGGGTATACACTATATTGTTATGGAGCTCTTGGAGGGCTGCACCCTTAAGCAGTATATAAAAGAGCATGGCGGCAAGTTAAGCTGGAGAGAGGCGGCAAACTTTTCCATGCAGATATGCCGCGCGCTGGAGCATGCACATTCAAAGCATGTCGTCCACCGCGATATAAAGCCGCAGAATATTATAATAACCGACGGCGGCAAGATAAAGGTTGCCGATTTCGGCATTGCCCGTGCGGCAAATAACAATACAACGGTAAATTCTTTAAGCAGCGCCCTGGGGAGCGCGCACTATCTTTCGCCGGAGCAGGCAAAGGGCTGCTATACAGATCACCACACAGACCTTTATTCCTTGGGTGTTGTAATGTATGAAATGTTTTGCGGGAAGCTTCCGTTTGACGCGGATTCCGCAGTGTCCGTTGTTGCGCAGCACATAAACGAAAACCCCGTTCCGCCCAGAGAAATTAACCCCGACATTCCCGTCGGTATAGAAGCAATTATTATGCGTGCAATGATGAAAGAGCAGCGCCTTCGTTATGACAGCGCGTCTGAAATTCTGGAGGATATTGTTGCGGTATATCAAAACCCGACTGTAAATCCGTCGCTTCTTAATGCGGCGGCGCCGTCGGATACGCCGCGTGAAAGGAACGTGCAAAGCGTTCCCCCGCGCGCAACGCATAAAAAGAAAAAGAAGAAAAAGAAAAAAAATACCGGTATGATTGCGGCAATATCCGTTATATGTACGGTTTTGGCTATTGCGATTTTGGCGGGCGTGTATATGTTTTTCTTCGGCTCTAACGGCGAGGTCGAGGTGCCCGAACTTGTCGGGCTTACCTATGAAGAGGCGTTAAAGAGAGCGGCGCGCGCATCAAAGGGCGACGTAACGTTTGACGTTACGCTTCTTCGCAGCGAGCACAGCAACAAGGAAAAGGATATTGTAATATCGCAAACGCCCGAGGGTAAAAGCACGGTAAAGCGTTCGCGCGAGATAAAGGTTGTTGTAAGCAGCGGCCCCGTTGTTTTGGAGCTTAAGGATTATACCGGCGAGGATTACGAAACCGTAAAGAGCGCGCTTACGAAGCTTGGTATAAAGGTAATAAAGAAGGAAGCCGACAGCGACACCTACAGCGACGGGGAAATTGTAAAACAGGTTCCCGCCGAGGGCAGCGAAATGGCAGAAGGCGACGAGGTAACGCTTTACGTTTCCGCAGGAACAAAGAACACCGTTGTACCCGATGTTTTGGGGAAAACCGCGGACGAGGCGATTGTCCTTATTGAAAGAAACAAGCTTAAGGTCGGCAAGGTGACAAACGGCGCAAGCAGCGACTACAAAAAAGGGCAGGTATACCGCCAAAGCAAGGACGCATTTGAAACGGTGCCCGTAAACACGGTTATAGACCTGTATGTTTCAAACGGCGAAAAACCACAGGAGGAAAAGCCCGAAACCCCCGACGGCGGCAATACCGCCGATAAAAAGGTTAAAAAGACGCTCCACCTTACGCTGGGCAACCTTCCGAAGGACCGCGACAAGGTAAATATAAGGCTTGTTTCAGACGGACAGACGTTTTACGAAAAGGATTTCCCGACGTCCTCCGGCACGGCGAGCATCTCGTTCGAGGCAACGGAAACATTAAGCCTTGACGTGTACTATGACGGCGTTTATATCACTACGAAAGAGGTTAAATATTGAGCTTTGATAAAGAGGTAACAAGGGGCGTAATAACAAAGGGCATAGGCGGCTTTTACTATGTGGACATCGGCAAAGAAACCGTAGAATGCCGCGCGCGGGGGAAGTTTCGGAAGGACGCCGAAACGCCGATGGTCGGCGACAAGGTGGAAATTACCATAAACAGTGACGGCAGCGGCAGCGTGGCGCGTATTTTGCCGCGCAAAAACACGCTTGTGCGCCCCGAGGTTGCAAATATGGATATGATGGTTTTGGTAGCTGCCGTAAAAAGCCCCGCGCCCGATTACGCGCTTTTGGATAAGCTTTTGGCAATTGCCGAAAGCAAGGGCATAGAAAGCATAATATGCCTTAACAAAACAGACCTTTCGGATGATACGCAGGCGCAGGAATTTGCAAAAACATATAAAAAGGCGGGCTATACCGTGATTGAGGCAAGCGCCGCCACCGGAAAAGGCGCCGATGAGGTGCGCCGTGCAATAAAAGGAAAAACAGCGTGCTTTACGGGGCTTTCGGGCGTGGGGAAATCAAGCCTTATTAAACGCATAACGGGTATCGATTTAAAATGCGGCAGCGTAAGCAAAATACAGCGCGGCAAGCATACAACGCGCCATACAGAGCTTATGCCCTATAAAAACGGGTTTGTGTTTGATACGCCGGGGTTTTCTCGGCTTGACGCAGACTGCCTTTTTGCAAAGGATTTGCACCTGTATTTTCCCGAAATACGCGCCTATGAGGGACAGTGCCGCTTCAGAACCTGCAATCACCGCGGCGAAAGCGGCTGCGCCGTAAAAAAAGCGCAGGAGGACGGGCTTATTGCAGAAAGCAGATTAAATAATTATGTAGAGCTTTTTAACAGGTTAAACGAAATAAAAAACTGGCAGAGAAAGGACTAAAGCATATGATAAAAATTGCACCATCAATACTTTCGGCAGATTTTTCCCGCCTTGGCGAGGAAATACGCCTTATAAAGGAGGCGGGCGCAGACCTTGTGCATATAGACGTTATGGACGGCGCTTTTGTGCCGAATATAAGTATGGGCCCGTGCGTGGTTGAATCGATAAGAAAAACCACGGATATGTTTTTCGACTGCCACCTTATGGTGCAAAACCCTGAAATGTTTATAGAGCCGTTTGTAAAAGCCGGGGCAGACCTTATAACGGTACATACCGAATGTGACATAGACCTTTCCTCGGTGCTTGACAAAATACATTCCTACGGAATAAAGGCGGCTGTGGCGGTAAATCCCGCAACCGATATAGATTGTGTGAAAAACATTTTGGATAAAGCCGATATGCTTCTTATAATGAGCGTTGTTCCGGGTTTCGGCGGGCAAAAATTTATGGAAGAGGTATTAAAAAAGGTGCAGGCGGTTCGCCGTATGCCGGGCGGCGAAAATATAACCATAGAAATTGACGGCGGAATAAACGAAAAAACCGCCCCCCTTGCGGCAAAGGCAGGGGTGGATATACTTGTTGCGGGCAGCGCGGTGTATAATGCGCCGTCGTATAAAATTGCGATAGAGGCGCTGAGAAATGCGGCAGAAAATGACAGATGAAAAAAAGGCGGCGCTTCGCGCCGAATGTCTTAAAATGCGCAAAACGCTTGAAAGGTATGAAGCGCATATAGAAGATTTTTGCGGTACAAAAGAATTTGTAAATGCGCAAAATATTTTTTGCTATGTTTCGTTTGGCAGCGAAATAGGAACGCACCTTTTGCTTTCGGAAATTTTACGTGCGGGGAAAACGCTTTTGGTGCCGTGCTGCCTTGACAATGACGGGCATATGTGCGCGGTGCAAATAAAAGACCCGAAAGAGCTTAAAAAAGGGCATTTCGGAATATACGAGCCCGAAAAAAGGCAGCCGTTTTTGCCGCAGGCGATTGACGCTGCGATTATTCCCGCGGCTGCGTATACGAAAGAGGGCGCCCGCCTCGGAATGGGGAAAGGGTATTATGACAGATTTTTAAAGGAAACCCGCGCTTATAAAATAGGGCTTATTCACCGCGAGCTTGTGGTAGAAAACGTATATTCGCGGGAGTGGGATATAGGTGTTGACAAGTTAATAGAATATTAAAAAAGAGTTGTCTAAAAAGTCAATTGACTTTTTAGACAACTCTTTTTTAACGAGGGGATAGGGAAAAAAGCTTCAGAACGGACAAACTGAACCCGAAGATGTATATAGATACTTCGAGAGGTGAAGTTTGTTCGTAGC
>CAKSNY010000029.1 GCA_934476455.1 uncultured Clostridia bacterium
GATGTATATAGATACTTCGAGAGGTGAAGTTTGTTCGTAGCAAAAAGGCTGATAAACACAGAAAAATCGAATGTAATGAGATTTTTCTACCAAAACCGGGTTTTTAAACTGTTTTGCAGTTACAAACTCTTTATTATAATCGCCTTTTTGCGTTCTGGACTTTTTTAACATCCCCTTTTAATTATACATATTATTTTTTTGCATATAATCGTAAATTGCCTTTCCGTGCTGCTGTTCTTCCTTTTGAATATGGTTAAGCGCATTTCTCAGCGGCTCCTGCGCAAATTCAAAAATGCACGTATCGTATAAATGCGAAGCCTCTTTCTCTGTCATAAGCAAATCGCTTGTAATATACAGGTCGTGCTTTTTTTCGTCCGTGTCGGCAAGGTCATACGTTTGCGTGAAGCTTTTTTGCGCGGGGGACGCACCGCTTTGCCCGCCCTGCATAACGGTTTTTCCGTTTTCTATATCGCAAAGCGTTTCATAATGCCCGCGTTCGGTTTTTGCAATCTCTTCGCAAAGCGTTTTAAGCTGTGCATCGTTTGCACTTTGCGCGTATTTTTCGTACTTTTCGGCACAAAGCTTTTCGGCATTTTTCATATCCTTTACAAGCAGTTCTTCTTTTTTAGTAAGCTGCATTACAATCACCTCATCGGTATTTTTTCCGGGCGCGGAAAAAATATGTAAAAAATTTTTAAAAAAAGTGTTGACAAAACTTTTAAGTGGTGTTATATTAAAGTCAAAGATAGTCAAAGTCAAACTTGACAAAGAGGTGTTTGGTTATGAATATGAGTGACGCAATTGAAAAGCTGCTGCTTGATATGCTGCGCGAGGCGGGCGGAAACGTTGAAATACAGCGCAATACGCTTGCCGGCGAGCTTAACTGCGTGCCCAGTCAGATAAATTACGTTATACAAACGCGGTTTACCCCGGAACGCGGTTATACTATAGAAAGCAGGCGCGGCGGCGGCGGCGGCATCCGAATACGCTGTGTAACTGCCGACCGCTCCACCTATCCTATGCATATTGTAAATGCCGTGGGTGAAACGCTTTCCCGGCAAACAGCATACGTTTTCATAAGAAACCTTATAGATTACGAATGTATAACAAAGCGCGAGGGGCGCCTTATGGCAGGGGCGCTCAGCGACAACGTTTTACCGTTTGAAGGAGGCGCGGCGCGCGACAAGATGCGCGCTTCCATATTTAAAAATATGCTCACCAGCCTTTACGGAAGCTGATTTAAAATAAATCCGATGAAAGGAAGATTTTTATGATTTGCGAAAAATGCGGAAAAAGAGAAGCAACGGTTTTATATACACAAATAATAAACGGGCATAAACAAACGCTGAACCTGTGCTCGCAATGTGCCGGTCAGGATTCTATTTTTGATAATTTCGGTTCGATGTTTTCGTTCGGCGGCTTCGGCGAGCCTGCCGCAAAACACTGCCCTGTATGCTCTATGACGCTTGCAGAGCTTACCAGAAGCGGAAAGATGGGCTGCGGCGAATGTTACAGAACGTTCCGCCCCCAGGCGGAGGCGCTTTTAAAGCGAATACACGGAAGCAGCACACACATAGAAGCGGAAGGCGCACCAAAGGATATACAGCCGCATAAAAAAGCCGAGCTTGATATTATGCGTGACAAGCTGAAGGAAGCGATTGAGTGCGAGGACTTTGAAACAGCCGCTTCACTTCGTGATGAAATACGCAAAAAAGAACAGGAGGGAAAGTAATATGCCGCAGGTAAATGAAAACGATATAGCGCTTACAACACGTGTTCGCCTTGCGCGAAATATCAAAGGAAAACCTTTTCCCGAGCGCATAACGCGCGACGACGCCCTCGGAATTATAGATACCGTAAGCGAAGCTCTTTTCGGTTCGGTTCTTAAAGACGAGCTTACGCTTTATAAAATGTGGGAGCTTTCCGACGCGCAGCGGCAGTCCCTTGTAGAACGCCACCTTATAAGCACAAACCTTGCGTCAAGCCGTATTCCGTCGGCGGCAATAATAAGCCGTGACGAAAGAATTTCGGTTATGATTAACGAGGAGGATCACATAAGATTACAGGTCTTCCGCCCCGGGCTTGACCCTGACAGCGCATATACCGAAGCCAAGCAGCTTATACGCCTTATCGGCGAAAAGGCAGTTTTCGACTATGACAAAAAATTCGGCTATCTTACAAGCTGTCCCACAAACGCCGGCACGGGTATGCGTGTTTCCGTAATGCTTCATCTGCCTGCGATAAGCATTACAAAAAGCATTGACCCGCTTTTAAAGTGGGCGGCAAATTCGGCAATGGCAGTGCGCGGTCTTTACGGCGAAGGCTCTGAGGTAAGCGGCGCACTTTTCCAGCTTTCAAACCAGCGTACTCTCGGAATAAGCGAAACGGATATTCTAAGGGCGTTTTCCTCCGCAGCGTGCGCACTTATAAGTGAGGAGCGCCGCCTGTGTGCGGAAATACTTCAAAATGATGCACCGAAGCTTACCGATAAATGTATGCGAAGCCTGGGAATTTTAAAAAATGCCTATATGATTTCAAGCAGCGAGGCAATGAGTATTGTTTCCGATGTTTGTATGGGAAACAATGCAGGCATAATAAATAATATAAACACCGAAGCGCTTTACCGCAGACTTTTCGAAACAATGCCTGCGAGTATGCTTCTTAAAGATAATACACTTGACGCGCAAAAGCGCGATATAAAACGCGCAGAGATTTTGCAAAGCGCAATAAAGGAGGAATAACTATGTCCATTGAAAACAGATTTACACCCAAAGCACAAAATGCCATTGCCCTTGCGCAGCAATGCGCCGAGGAAACCGGGTGCTCTTATGTGGGTACGGAACATCTTTTATACGGTCTTTTGGAAGAAGGCAGCGGCTTTGCCGCAAACTATCTTAAAGAGCTGGGCATCGAAAAAGATGCCCTGCGCGAAAAAATTATAGCATATAACGCAGGCTTTTCGGGAGGCAGCTTTGCGGGCTTTACGCCCAGAACAAGCCGCTGCATACAAAACAGCGTTGCCGAAGCGCATAAGTATCAAAGCGAATATATAGGCACAGAACACATCCTGCTTGCGCTTGCACGTGAAACGGACAGTGCCGCCTATAAAATACTTCTTTCTTTCGGTGCACCGCAAAATCTTTACCGGGAGCTTACCGCTGTTTTAAACGACGGCGGCAGCCATCAGGAAGGGCACGCCGGAAAGAAGAACACAAATACGCCCACGCTTGACCAGTTCGGCAAGGATCTTACCGATTTTGCAAAGGCTGGCAAGTTTGACCCCGTTATAGGTAGAAGCAAGGAAATTGAACGTGTAATTCAAATTCTTTCCAGACGTACAAAAAACAACCCCGTACTTTTGGGAGAGCCCGGTGTAGGTAAAACAGCCGTTGCCGAGGGGCTTGCACAGCAGATTGCCTCGGGAAATGTTCCCGAACCGCTCAAAAACAAACGTATTTTCTCGCTTGACCTTTCAAGCGTTATTGCCGGTGCGAAATACCGCGGCGAATTTGAGGAAAGGCTTAAAAAAGCCGTTGACGAGGTTATTGCGGCAGGCAATGTAATTCTTTTTGTTGATGAAATGCACACCATTATAGGCGCGGGCGCTGCCGAGGGCGCGATTGACGCCGCAAATATTTTAAAACCCTCTCTTGCGCGCGGCGAGCTTCAGCTTATAGGCGCTACAACACTTAACGAGTACCGTAAATATATCGAAAAAGACGCAGCGCTTGAAAGGCGTTTTCAGCCTGTAACGGTAGGCGAGCCCACCGTGGACGAAACAATCCGGATTTTAAAGGGTATACGCGAAAAGTACGAGGCACATCACGGCGTTAAAATATCTGACGAAGCTATCGAAGCTGCCGCAAAATTAAGCAGCCGATATATAACCGACCGTTTTCTTCCCGACAAAGCTATAGACCTTGTGGATGAGGCGTGCAGCCGCGTTCGTCTGGGTGCAATGACAGCGCCGCCCGATATAAAAGAGCTTGAAGAAAAAGCGCAGATGCTTGCCCACGAGAAAAAGCAGGCAGTTTCACATCAGGACTTTGAGAAGGCGGCTTCCATCCGTGACGAGGAGAAAACCCTTCAGGAGGAGCTTTCAAAAAAGCGGGAATTATGGAAAAACAGCACCAGTCAATCCGCCGGTGAAATAGGCGAGGACGATATATCCGAGGTTATTGCGGGATGGACGGGTATTCCCGTTAAAAAGCTTAAGGAGGAGGAAAGCGAAAGGCTCAAAAACCTTGAAAACGTGCTTCATCAGAGGGTTATCGGTCAGAATGAAGCTGTAAGCGCCGTTTCCCGCGCGATACGCCGCGGCAGGTTAGGGCTTAAAGACCCGAAAAGACCGATAGGGTCGTTCATATTCTTAGGACCCACCGGCGTAGGTAAAACCGAGCTTTCAAAAGCGCTTGCCGAGGCTTTGTTCGGCGATGAAAACGCACTTATCCGCGTTGATATGTCGGAATATATGGAAAAGCACTCTGTTTCAAAGCTTGTCGGATCGCCTCCGGGGTATGTGGGCTATGACGACGCGGGGCAGCTTACCGAAAAGGTGCGCCGCAAACCGTACAGTGTGATTCTTTTTGATGAAATAGAAAAAGCACATCCCGATGTATTTAACATTCTTTTGCAAATTCTTGACGACGGTATACTTACCGACAGCCAGGGACGAAAGGTTGATTTTAAAAACTGTGTTATAATAATGACAAGCAATGTAGGGGCGCGCAGCATAACGCACCAGAAAACACTTGGCTTTAAAAGTAACCTTAAGGCAGAGGAAAGCGAAAAGCAGGAAAACGATTCTATCCGCGAGGACGTTATGGAGGAGCTTAAGAAGATGTTCCGTCCGGAATTTTTGAACCGTGTTGACGATATAATCGTGTTCTCCCGCCTTTCCGAGGAGGAAATAAAAGAGATTGCGCGCGTTATGTTAAAATCGCTTGTAAAACGCCTTGAACAAAGCGACATAAAAGCAGAATTTGACGACAGCGCCGTAAGCCTTTTGGCAAAAGAGGGCTTTGACCCCGTATATGGTGCACGCCCGCTGCGCCGCGCAATTCAAAACAAGGTAGAAGACCTTTTCGCCGAAGAAATGCTTGATATGAAAATATCAAAGGGCGACAGCGTTATGGTTTCCGCCGAGGACGGAAAAATTGTAATAAGCAAAAACTAAGCTTTCCTATATTTTCAGGTGAAGGGGCTGTGGCTAAGTCAATTGACTTAGCCACAGCCCCTTTTTTATGTTGACAAAAACAGCATTATAAGTTAAACTAATTTCAAGGATGTGATACCATTGACAAGACGCGACAAACACAACTATTATCTTGATATTGCGCAAACCGTACTTGAACGCGGAACGTGCCTTCGCCGAAACTACGGCTCTATAATAGTAAAAAACGACGAAATAATTTCCACCGGCTATACGGGCGCACCGCGCGGACGAAAAAACTGCATAGATTTGGGCTTTTGCCGCCGTCGGCAGCTTTGCGTGCCCAGGGGGGAAAGATACGAGCTTTGCCGCAGCGTTCACAGTGAGGCAAACGCCATAATAAGCGCACCGCGCCGCGATATGATAGGGGCTTCGCTTTATTTGTGCGGACGTGACTGTGATACCGGCGAGCTTGTACACGACGCTACAAGCTGCGCTATGTGCAAACGCCTTATAATAAATGCCGGCATATCATATGTAATTGTCCGCCGGAACGAAACGGAATATTCCGTGATAGACGTTCTTCACGATTGGATAGAATCCGACGACAGTCTCGGCGAAAAGCTTGGGTATTAGTAAACATTTTTTTGATTTCCTCATATTATGAATTAGGCTCTTTGAGCCTGATTTACCGAAACAAAGTTTTTGGCATAGGAGGAAATTTTATATGGCTACTTTTACCAATCAGGCAACGCTTTCCTATAACGGCGTTGACACCAATTCAAACGTTACAACGGGTGAGCTTTTGGAAACTTTAACAGCCACGAAAACAGCCGTTGATGACAGATACAGCGCAAACAATAATTTAACGTATATTATAAGCCTTGTAAACTCGGGCATAACACCTCTTTCAAATTTAACCGTAACGGATAACCTCGGAGCATATACCTTTAACACGCAAACGCTTACGCCGCTTGATTATATTGCAGGCTCTGTAAGATACTATGTAAACGGCGTTTTGCAAACAGCGCCGACCGTGACAACGGAAAACGGCCTTGTCTTTACGGGGATAACCATTCCCGCAGGCGGAAATGCTTTAATTGCCTACGAGGCTTCACCAAACAGATTTGCCCCGCTTAGCGCGGAGGCACAAATTGAAAATACCGCCACAATTACCGGCGGCGGGCTTACGGCGCCGGTTACAGCACAGGAAACCGTGTCGGCGGCGGCGCTTTCCCAGCTTTCCATCACAAAAGCTATCTGCCCCTCCGTTGTTACGGAAAACGGGCAGCTGACCTATACCTTTGTTATACAAAATACCGGCAATACAGCCATTACCGCAGCGGACGACGTTATTGTGAGAGATACCTTTAACCCAATTTTAAACTCTATTGCCGTTACCTTTAACAATGCAGCATGGACAGAGGGCACAAACTACAGCTACAACACGCAAACAGGGCTTTTCCAAACGCTTGCAAACCAGATAACGGTTCCCGCGGCAACCTATACGCAGGACGCGCAAACAGGCGCCTATACCGTAACACCGGGTGTAAGCACACTTGTAGTGACAGGAACAGTTTAAAGGGTACAAAACCGTTTTTAAGGTCATAGTAATCTCTGTAAATAAGCGGGCAGCCTTATACGGCTGCCCGCTTATCATTTTAAAATACGGCTTCAAAACCAAAGATGTTTTCTTTTTTTATTGTTTTTAAAACATTGCTACAACTGCGCCGTTATACTTTTCTTCGATGAAAGACTTAACCTTGTCTGTTTTAAGCGCTTCTATAAGAGCCTTTGTTTTGTCGGAATTTTCGTTACCCTTTTTAACCGCGATTATGTTTGCATATGTTTTTGCGGCGTCGCCGTCCACACTTTCCGTAGCAAGTGCGTCCGCAATTTTAAGACCTGCCTGTATAGCATAGTTACCGTTTATAACGGCAATCGACCCCTCGTCGCTGTTTTTAAGCTGTGCGGCAACCGTATCTGCCTGAACTGTCTGAATATTGTAGCCGCCGTTATCCTTAATATCAAGCGTTGTTACACCCTTTGCTGCGCTTGCACCGTCGGGAAGCTTTATAAGACCCTCCTGCTGCAAAAGAAGCAGTGCGCGTGTTTCGTTGCTGTCGTCGGCGGGGATTATAATTGTTGCGCCCTTTTTAAGCTCTTTAAGATCGCTTACGCCGTTTGAATAAATTCCGAAAGGCTCGTAATGAACATCCGCAACGCTTACAAGGTCTGTATTGTTAGACTTGTTAAAACTGTCAAGATAGGGCTTATGCTGGAAATAGTTTGCGTCTATCTCTCCGTCCTGAAGTGCGGTGTTCGGAAGAACATAGTCATCATATGTCACTATTTTAAGGGTGTATCCCTTTTCCTTAAGCGCGTCTTGAACCTGCTCTAATATTTCTGCGTGCGGCGTTGCGCTTGCACCTACTACGATTTCCTGTGTTTGTGCGGTGTTTTTGTCATTGTTATTGCTTTCTTCCTTTTTTTTCGAGCACCCGGCAAAAGCAAATACCGTAAGTGCAAGTGCTGTAAGAATTGATACTGTTTTTTTCATTTATAAAACCTCTTTCTATATAAAATTTTAATTATATTCTTTTATCTGTTCTGTGCGCTATAAACATTCCGACCTCCTGTATTATCTGAACTATTATAACCGTAAGAACAACACATATCCACGTTATATCTTCATTATAGCGCTGATAGCCGTAGGTAATGGCAATCTGTCCAAGCCCGCCGCCGCCTATGGTACCCGCCATGGCGCTGTAGCCTAAAATTGTTACGGTTGAAATAACCGCCCCTATTATAAGAGAGGGCTTAGCCTCCGGAATTAAAACCTTATAAATTATTTTAAAGGAGCTTGTTCCCATCGCCTGTGCCGCTTCTATAACGCCCTTGTCAACCTCTTTTACGGAGGATTCCACCATTCGCGCCACATACGGCGCCGCCGCAATTATAAGCGTTACAATCATTGCACGGTTTCCCATACTTGTTCCTACAAAAAACTTTGCCGCGGGAAGCACCGCTATCATAAGAATTATAAAAGGTACGCTTCTGAAAATATTTACGAGTACGCTTAAAATCTTGTTAAGCCACGGAACGGGTTTTATTCCCTCTTTATCGGTAACACATATAATAAGCCCTACCGGAAGCCCTATTATGTATGCCGCGGCTGTGGAAATAATAGTCATATAAACAGTTTCCCAAATACCTTTAAGAATAATATTTTTATCCATCAGCTGGTAAAACATCTCCGAAAACATTTTCCCGCCCCCTTACTCGTGCGCATACTTAACGCCGTTTGCGTCAAGCCATGCAAATATTTTTTCCGTTTTTGAACTGTCGTCCGGTATTTCAAGTATCATATGCCCGTAGGCGGTTCCGTCAATATCCTTTGTATCGGCAAACATAATATTTACAGGTATCGATGTGGCAAGCACAAGGTCTGCTATAATATGCCTTTTAGACTTTTCACCGTCAAATATTATTCTTACCTTTTTGCTGCCCGAAATATCCGCCTTATTTGCCCCTCCCGGAATTATAAGCTCTCTTGCTATGTCGCTTTTCGGGTTTACAAATATTTCGCTTACCTTTCCAAGTTCGGCGATTTGGCTTTTATCTATAACGGCAACACGGTCGCAGACAGAATCTATAACCTTCATTTCGTGCGTTATTACAATTATTGTAACGCCGAGAGTTTTGTTTATTTTTTTCAAAAGCTCCAATATAGACGCTGTCGTATTGGGGTCAAGCGCGCTTGTTGCCTCGTCGCACAAAATGTACCGCGGCTGCGTTGCAAGCGCGCGCGCTATTGCCACACGCTGCTTCTGCCCGCCCGAAAGCTGCGACGGGTACGCGTCCTTTTTGTCGGACAAGCCGACAAGCTCCAAAAGCTCCTGTGCGCGTTTTTTCGCATCCTCTTTCTTAACACCGGCTATTTCAAGCGGATAACACACGTTTTTAATGACATTTCTCTGCTCTAACAAATTAAAGCCCTGAAAAATCATTCCTATCCCGCGGCGCATTTTTAAAAGCTCTTTCTCCGAAAGCTTCATAAGGTCTTTTCCGTCTACCAAAACGGCGCCGCCGGTCGGTCTTTCAAGCAGGTTTATACATCTTACAAGCGTACTTTTGCCCGCTCCCGAAAGCCCTATTATTCCGAAAATTTCCCCATCCTCGATGCTTAGGTTTATATCCTTAAGCGCGGTTACCTGCCCCGCTGCCGAATTATAAACCTTTGTCAGATTTTTTAATTCTATCATAACTTTACTCCTAAAAATAAAAATCGGACAGCAGCGCTGCCCGATTTAAAAATACACAAAAAACTTAAAAGCTTTTTTTTTGGGCTGCACTTTTATAGGCATGACAACGCATGCACATGGCACGTCCCATGCACATAATAAATGTGTTTTCAGCAAAATACGTCATCACAAGCAACCCCTTCCTCTTTTATAGCAGTGATTATAGCATTAAACATTTTATTTGTCAACATTAAAATTTATTTTTTGCAATAATCGCTTCTATATGCTTGTTTTCAATAAAAAACTTTATCAATTATTATCTTCTGTCGGAATATCCCCCGCGGGGATATCCTCTGCGGGAACATCCTCGTTCTTTTCCTCTGTTTCGGGTACTTTTTCTTCTTCTTTTTCCGGCAGCTGCTCCTTAAAGCTTCCCTTGAAAGAAATTTCTTCGGCAAAGTTATCGCTTTCTCTTATCCTGCACTCAAATATAATACCCTCACCTGCGAGAGCCTCGACGGTATAAACAAGCGCCTCGGGCGTAATTCTTTTACCGTTTTCGTAAATATTTGTTTCGGAATTTATAAGAAGCTTTCTGTTATCCACCTTTTTCATATTCTTATCGTAAATATCCGCAAGAATTGTATAATAGCTGCCCTTTTGAATAACGCTGTCGCCGTAAAAAACCGTGCTGTAGGAAACCGATTTTTCCGCAATCTCTTCATCCTGTTTGTTGTCGTCTTTTTCCGTGATGTTGGTGTTTTTATCATCTTCTGTATAAACGGTATCGTTTTCCTTATTTTCATCCCCGGGGCTTTTTTTACCTCTTATAACAAATATTCCCGCCGTAATAACAATCACCAAAATGACCGCCAGTGATATGGCAGCATACATCATTTTTTTTTCGCCCTTTTCCTCTTCATAATCTTCATCATCATAATCAAAGGAATACTGCGGCGTTTTACGCTGCATACTGTATATGTCGGTCTCTTCCCTTTCAACCTCTCTTTTTGGTGTGCCGGGGGTAAATTCCATAGTTTTTGATTTATCGTTATTATCTTCCATACGGGTTATTCCTTTCATTCAATTATTCATTTTGGGATATAACTTCCCCGGCGCTCTCTTCCTGCGGTGCTTCTTCTTCTCTTTCCGTCTTTCCGAAAGAAACAACCTTTACACCCTCGTTCATTTTCACAAGGCGAACGCCCTTGGTGCTTCTGCCTATGCTTCGTACGTCGCTTGCGGCAATCCTTATTATAATTCCCTCAGATGTAATAATTATTATGTCCTCATCTTCGCTTATAGAATCTATCCCCGCTATTTTACCGGTGGATTCGCTGCATTTGTAGTTTATTGTACCTATTCCCGCTCTTGACTGCATTCTGTATTCGTCAAAGGATGTTCTCTTTCCGTAGCCTTTTTCGCTTACAGCCAAAAGCTCTTCTCCGGGCTTTGACACTGCCATACCTACAACATAATCGCCCGTACGCAGCGTAATGGACTTAACGCCGCGCGTTACACGTCCCTGCGCTCTTACATCGCTTTCCTTAAAGCGTATAGCCATACCGTCGTGCGTGCCTATAAATATATCGTCGTTTCCGTTTGTTCTTTCAACTTTAATTAAAACGTCATCCTCGTCAAGCGATATAGCTATAAGCCCGCCCTTTCTGTTTGTATCGTAATCTTTAAGTGCGGTTTTCTTTATAATACCCTTTCTTGTACACATTATAAGGTACTTGTCGTCTTCAAAATGCCTTACGGGTATCATTGCCGTAATTTTTTCGTCTTTTTCAATAGGCAGGAGATTTACAACAGCGCTGCCCTTTGCCTGTCTTCCCGACTCCGGAATTTGATATCCTTTAAGCCTGTAAACACGCCCCTTGTCGGTAAAGAACATTATAAAATCATGTGTGGAAGCCGTAAGAATATATTTTACAAAATCCTCTTCCCTTGTCTGAAGACCCGTTACGCCGCGACCGCCGCGATGCTGGCTTTTATAAACGGAGCTTACCGTTCTTTTTACATAGCCGTAATGCGTAAGCGTTATAACGCAGTCCTCTTCGTCTATAAGGTCTTCGTCCTCTATTTCTTCTATAACGTTTTCTATTGCGGTTTCACGCTCATCCCCGTATTTTTCTTTTATTTCCAAAAGCTCTTCTTTTATTTTTTCTTTTAAGATATTTTCATCGGCAAGAAGCATTCTGTATTCCTCTGCTTTTTGAGTAAGCTCGTCATACTCTGCGTCTATCTTTTCGCCGTTTAATCTTTGCAGCTGTACAAGGCGCATATCAAGCACGCTTTGCGCCTGTATTTCGGAAAATCCGAATTCATTCATAAGATTTTCCTTTGCGTCATCATAAGAATTTCTTATAATTTCTATTATTTGGTCTATATTGGCAAGCGCTTTTTTAAGCCCCTCCAATATATGCATACGCGCTTCTGCTTTTTCAAGGTCGAACCTTGTTCTTCTTGTAACAATTTCCTCCTGAAAGCTTATAAACCGGTCGAGAATATCCTTTAAACCCATTGTTTTCGGGCGGCCGTTATCTATAGCTATCATATTTATTGAGAAGCTGTCCTGAAGCCTTGAATATTTATAAAGCTGATTTAAAACAACCTGCGGGTTTGCGTCCCTTTTAAGGAATATTTCAAGCCTTATACCCACTCTGTCGGAGGAGTGGTCGTCTATATCGTCAAGCCCTTCTATTTTCTTATCCTTTACAAGACGTGCAATGGATTCCACAAGGTCTTTTTTGTTTACCTTATACGGAAGCTCGGTTACTATTATAGAGCTTTTTCCGTCTTTATGCTCTTCTATCTGCGCCTTTGCACGGATAATTATTCTTCCTTTACCGGTCTGATAAGCGCTTCTTATACCGCTTCTTCCCATAATTGTGGCTTTTGTCGGAAAATCGGGGCCTTTTATGTATTCCATAAGCTCCTCAACCGTTATATCGGGATTTTCCATTTGTGCTATCGCACCGTCAAGCACCTCGCTTAAATTATGCGGCGGAATTTCCGTTGCCATACCAACCGCAATACCGCTTGAGCCGTTTACCAAAAGCGTTGGTATTCTTGTGGGAAGAACAACAGGCTCGCGCCTTTTTTCGTCAAAGTTGGGTATAAAATCAACAGTATTTTTATCTATATTTTCAAGCAAAACGTTTGATATTTTGCTCATTCTTGCCTCTGTATAACGGTATGCAGCCGGCGGGTCGCCGTCTATACTGCCGAAGTTACCGTGCCCGTCTATAAGCGGATAGCGCATTGAAAAGTCCTGTGCCATTCTTACCATTGCGTCATAAACGCTGGCGTCACCGTGCGGATGATACCTACCTATAACGTTACCTACTGTCGTTGCAGACTTAAAAAACGGCTTATCCGAGGTAAGGTTTTCTTCGTACATTGAATATAGTATTCTTCTGTGAACGGGCTTTAAGCCGTCCCTTACATCAGGCAGGGCACGGCTCATAATAACGCTCATTGCGTAATCTATAAAAGCCTCTTTCATTCGTTTTTCTATATTTACGTCCACAATGGTTTGCGTTTCAAGATGTTCTTCAAAATGTGAATCTTCGTATTTTTTACTTTTTTTAGCCATAATCTTCCTCCGTATTACAGATTATATATCAAGGTTTTGAACGTACTGGGCATTTTCTTCAATGAATATTCTTCTGGGCTCTACCTCGTCCCCCATAAGAATGGTAAACACATCGTTTGCCCTTTCGGCATCGTCCATTGTAACCTTGAGAAGTATTCTGTTTTTAGGGTCCATTGTCGTTTCCCAAAGCTCCTCGGGATTCATCTCTCCAAGACCCTTGTATCGGCTTATATCTACCTTTGCCCTTTCATCTCCGCCTTTAAGTTCTTCACTTATCGAATCTCTTTCTTCATCGCTGAAGGCAACTGCCTGCTTTTTCCCGCGGGAAAGCTTGTAAAGCGGCGGTTTTGCAAGATATATATGCCCTGCTTCTATCAGAGGACGCATAAACCTGAAAAAGAAGGTTAAAAGCAGCGTTTGTATATGTGCGCCGTCAACGTCGGCATCCGCCATTATTATTATTTTGTCGTAGCGCAGCTTTTCAAGGTTAAACCCTTCCCCTATACCTGTTCCCAAAGCCTGTATAACGGGTGTAAGCTTATCGTTTCCGTAAACCTTGTCCTCACGCGCCTTTTCCACGTTAAGCATCTTTCCCCAAAGCGGAAGTATAGCCTGATATTTGCTGTCACGTCCGTTTTTTGCAGAGCCGCCCGCAGAATCACCCTCCACTATATATATTTCCGTTTTTGTGGGGTCTTTTACTATACAGTCGGTAAGCTTTCCGGGAAGAGATGAGCTTCCGAGAGGGGTTTTGCGCGTTGCTTCACGCGCTTTTCTTGCGGCTATCCTCGCGCGGGAGGCAAACATTGCCTTTTCTATAATTGCCTTTCCCACAGACGGGTTTTCTTCAAGAAAATCTGTAAGCTTTTCGCGCACCATATTTTCAACCAGTGTACGCATATCCGAATTACCGAGCTTTGTTTTTGTCTGCCCTTCAAACTGGGGTTCTTCAAGCTTAACCGATATAATGCTTATAAGACCCTCTCTTACATCATCGCCGGTAAGTTCTTCGTTATCTTTCATAAGCTTATATTTTTTGGCGTAATCCACCAAAACCTTTGTAAGCGCCGATTTAAAACCTGTTTCGTGCGTTCCGCCCTCTGTTGTGGAAATATTGTTTGCGAAAGACTCTATAACCTCGTCATAACCGGTATTCCACTGCATTGCAACCTCGGCAAGGCTTCCGTTTTTCTCTCCGCTTACGTAAATAACCTCGTCATTTACAGACAAAAGCTCGGGCTTTTTTTCCTGCTTTTTATTAAATATATAAGACACGAAATTTTTTATTCCGCCCTCATAGTGCAAAATTTCTTTTACCGGTATTTCCGGGCGCAAATCTGTAAATACTATTCTTACGCCGCCGTTAAGAAAAGCCTGCTCTCTAAGCCTTTTTAACAAAACGTCATAATCGTAAACGGTTTCTTCAAATATTTCGTCATCTGCCCAAAATGTAACCTCTGTTCCCGTGGTATCAGTCGTTCCTATTTTTTTAATATCTGCGTCGGGAACACCTCTTTTATAGCTTTGGAACCACACGTTTTTGCCGTCCGATACCTTTACCTCCAGCTTTTTTGAAAGCGCATTTACAACAGAAGCACCCACACCGTGAAGACCGCCCGAAACCTTATATCCGCCGCCGCCGAACTTTCCGCCGGCATGAAGAACCGTAAAAACGACCTCTATTGTGGAAATACCCATTTTCGGATGTATTCCGTGCGGTATTCCGCGCCCGTTATCCTTTACGGTTATGGAATTATCCTTGTTTATTAAAACATCAATCTGTGTACAAAAGCCTGCAAGCGTTTCATCTATACTGTTATCCACTATCTCGTAAACCAGATGATGAAGCCCCCGTATGGAGGTTGACCCTATATACATACCAGGTCTTTTTCTTACTGCCTCAAGCCCCTCCAATACCTGTATTTGTTTTTCATCGTAGGAATTATTGATTTTCTGTTCCAAATTCTTCAATCCTTTCTGCTCTCTTTGACAGTGTCTGCGAAGAAAGCTGGGTTATATAAACCCTTTCTTTTTCTTTTTTTCCGCACACTATATATGTTTTGGGAATTTCGTCGGACACATTTAAAACAATGCCGCGTTTACCGCATCTTTTTAAAAATTCCCTTGTCTTTTTACTTACAGAGGTTGTTTCAAGGTCGAAAACACCTATTATATCTTTTTTTCTTATAAGCTTTCCCATACCTATATGAAGCATCATACCACTGCCTGTCCGTCTTTTATTTTAATTATATTTGCGTTTTCACTCATAAACGATTTCTCAATATCCGTGCAGGTTATAATAATTTGCTTTCCCTTTATGCGCGAAATCAAAAAATCCCTTCTTTGCTTATCAAGCTCGCTTAATATATCGTCAAGCAAAAGCACCGGATAGCTTTCTGTTTCTTCTTTTATTATTTCCATCTGTGCAAGCTTTAAGCAAAAAACGGCGGTTCTTATCTGCCCCTGACTGGCATAGCTTTTGGCAGATTTTCCGTTTATATATATATCTATTTCATCACGGTGCGTACCGAAAAGGCACATCATATTTTCTTTTTCCTTTTCGGAAGATATTTCGGATTTTTCGATAAAATTTTTGAAGGTTTCTTCTTTTGTTTCCCCTATTTTTACCGAAGGGTGATAAACAATGCTCAGATTTTCCCTTGAATTTGATATTTCCTTTTGCAAAACCGCGGCTTTTTCCTCAACCCTTTTTATATAACTTTCGCGCATTTTCATTATAAAGGCACCGCATTGCGCCATTTTTTCATTCCATACGGGAAGCGTTTCATAACGCCTTGCTTTTAAAAGAGCTGTTTTCTGCGCCGCAATCTGGCGGTATTTTATAAGCTCTTTTACATATCCCGGTCTTAAAACCATTATTCCGCTGTCGCAAAATTTTCTTCTGTTTTCGGGAATGCCTTTTACTATATTCATTTCATCCGGCGTAAAAAGCACGCATATAAAATTTCCCAAAAGCTGGCTTGTCCGCTTCAGTTCTATATCGTTTAAAAATATTTCTTTCTTTTTGTTTCCGCCGTAGAATTTAACAGCGCCTTCAAACTCTCTTTTTCCGCTTGAAAACAAAAGCTCTATTCGGCTTTCCTTTTCGCCCTCTCTTATAATTTCGCTCCCGTTGCTTCTGAAGCTTCTCCCGTAAGAAAAATAATAAACAGCTTCAAGTATGTTTGTTTTGCCCATACCGTTGTCGCCGCATATTATATTTACGTTTTCACCGAAGTTTATTTTTTCGGTTTTGTAATTGCGAAAATTATACAGTTTCAAAGACTGAGCTTTCATTCTATTTCGTAAACCTCGCCGTTAAATTCAAATTTATCTTTTTTATAAAGCTTTTTTCCGCGCCGCATTTCCTTTTC
Organism: uncultured Clostridia bacterium; assembly: GCA_934476455.1. Classification (GTDB taxonomy): domain Bacteria; phylum Bacillota; class Clostridia; order UMGS1883; family UMGS1883; genus UMGS1883. The sequence continues at coordinate 16,372 of CAKSNY010000029.1, forward strand.
ACCGTTTACCTTTACTTCACCGTTTTTTATTATCTCCTTTGCAAAAACGCCGCTTTCAGCCAATCCGCAGTACTTTAAAGCGCTGTCAAGCTTTATATATTCGGTATTTATCTTTATTTTCATAATTTCACTATCCTTGTATTCTTACAGGCAAAACCATAAACAGGTAACTGTCGTCGTCGGTGGAATTTATTATAAGAGGATTAAAGGGCGAATTCATTTTAAGCATAATCCTTTCACCCTCGCATCTTGACGTTGCATCATGCAGATATTTATAGTTGAATCCTATCTCTATTTCCTCTCCGTAATAGTCACATTCCACAATATCGTTTACCGTTCCCAAAACGGTTTCACATCTTATCATTATTTTTTGGTTTTCAAACTTAAATTTAACGCAGTTTTTACTTACCTCGTCAATAATGGGCTCGACACGTTCTATAGCCTTGTTAAAAGCAAAGCAATCCGTTTCGACAATATATTTATATTCCGTGGGAATGGTATTTTTGTAAGCGAAAAATTCGCCCTCTATTAGCCTGGAGGTTAATATAATGCCGTTTCCCTCAAACAAAGCGTAATTTTCGGAAAATGATATTTTTATTTTTTCGTCGTTGTCGCTGCTTATTATTTTTACAAGCTCGCCCTGTGTTTTTCCGGGAATTATAAGCTTTGCGTTTTTATTTTCCCCTTCAAGTTTCTTTTTTACAAGGGCAAGGCGGTAACCGTCCACAGAAGCAACCGTTAAAACATTATTTTCTATTTCAAAAAGAGAGCCCGTTAAAATTTTTCTTGCATTGTCCAAAGAAACGGCAAAAAGCGTTTTTCCTATAATATCCCTAAGCTCCCCGCAGGAAAGATTTATTGTGCTTTCCGAAGCAACAACCGGCGGCTGCGGGAACTCGTCCGCACTTAAGCCGATTATTTTATAATCGGAATTAAGGCAGTTTATGGAAACGTTCATTCTGTCATTAACCTTAATTTCACAAACATCGTCCGGAAGCTTTCTTACAATATCTGAAAACATTTTAGCGTTAAGAACTATTTTTCCTTCCGTTTCCACATTTGCGCTTACCGTTGTTTTTATGGATATTTCCAGATTATTGGCTATAAGCGTAAGGATGCCTCCCTTTGCTTCAAGCAATATACCTTCAAGATGAGGAATGGGTGACTTCTGCGCCACTGCCTTTGAAACTATGGAAACGGCTTCCGAAAGCTTTTTGGTGTTGCAGTAAAATTTCATAATGATTCTCCGTTCGTTTATTATAAATAATAATATTTATTTAAAGAATAAGTAGTAATGTTAAAACTGTTAAAAATCCAAAAAACATAGAATAGATACTGGTTTTTAAGGATTTTTCCTGTTAGAAAAAATGTTTATATAATTTAAAAACAAAATAACACTTTTGTTAATTAACAGCAAACTGTTAATTCTTCCCGTTTTTTATATCGTTCATAAGCCCTTCTATATTTATCTTAACGCTTATATCCTTTTCCATTTCGGCAGTAAGCTTTTTTATGGCGTAAAGAGCTGTGGTATGGTCCTTTCCGAATATTGCACCCGTTTTTGGAAGCGACATCTTTGTAATTTCCCTTATAATATATATGCAAACCTGCCTTGCGAAGGTTATATCCTTATTCCTTTTATCGGAATATATATCTTCTTTTTTAACGCTATAAAACTTTGCGCAACTGTCTATTATATATTCGGGGGTTATTTTTATTTCGCTTCCGTCGCCGTAATTTTTCAGCGCCTCCATAGCAACCTCTAAGGTAATATCCTTATTTATAAGACCGCGGTATGCTACAACACGGTTAAATACGCCCTCCAGCTCACGAATATTTGATTTTACCTTTTGTGCTATAAATTCGATTATTTCGTCATTTACCGATATATTTTCATTTTGAGCTTTTTTTCTTAAAATGGCTATTCTCGTTTCATAGTCCGGCGGCTGAATGTCGCATATAAGCCCCCAGCCGAATCTGGAGCGCAGCCTTTCTTCAAGCGTTCTTATCTCATGCGGGGGACGGTCGCTGGACAAAACTATCTGCTTGTTAGCCTCATGCAGGGTGTTAAATGTGTGGAAAAACTCTTCCTCGGTTGTTGTTTTTCCGGCAATAAATTGTATGTCGTCCACCAAAAGAACGTCTATATTTCTGTATTTGTTTCTGAATTCCTGGTTTTTATTATCCTTTATAGAGTTTATAAGTTCGTTTGTAAAGGTTTCGGCACTTAAAAAAGCTATTTTTACATTAGGGTCGTTTTGTTTTATGTAATTTGAAATAGAGTGCATGAGATGCGTTTTTCCCAATCCGACACCGCCGTAAAGAAAAAGCGGGTTGTAGGCGTACGCGGGCGCCTCCGCAACGGCAAGTGCGGCAGACTGTGCAAACCTGTTTGAATTACCTACAACAAAATTGTCGAAAGTATATTTTTCGTATGTACTCATAGGCTCTGTCTTGGTATTTTCGTATACAGGTGAGGCAGACTGCGTTATAAAAACATTGAAAATTCTGCCTGTTATTACGTTAAGCGTATTTTTTATAAGGTCTTTATAACGCATTTCAACCATATTTTTAACAAGCGGACTTTCCACAGAAAGGGTAAAAGAAACGTTGTCCATGGAAACGGGCTTTAAAACCTTAATCCATGTTGAAAATCCGACGGGGGTAACCTCCCCCTCCAAAACAGAAAGACACTGCTCCCAAACACTGTTTAAATCATAATCCATAAAAAAACATCCTAACCGTATAATAATGAAAAAAATTATTAACAGCCCTGTTAATAAAAACTGTTAAAAAGTGGTGTAAAACAGTAAAAAAAGCTTTTAAAGCTGTGGAAAAATCAAAAAATCGACATAAAAGCTGTGAAAAAACGTAAAAAAACATTAAAAACACACAAGGCTATTATACCAAAAAAAATTCAATAATTCAACTATTATTTATAAGTAATTTAAATTATTATATGAAGAAAGGAGATTTTAAGGGATAAAAACGAAAAATAAATATTGACAAAAAACTTAATTTTATGTATACTGATGTAGTATGTCAGTAATGTCAAACCGAAACAGAAAGAGGAGGTGCACGGGATGCTCAGAACATATCAGCCTAATGTAAGAAAGAGAAAAAAGGATCACGGCTTCAGAAAGAGAATGAGTACCGCCAACGGCAGAAAGGTACTTAAAAGACGCCGTCAGAGAGGCAGACGCGTTCTTTCTGCCTAAACAGCAGAAAGAACAACGTCTTTTAAGAAAATGAAAACTATTTCGTTAAAAAAAAACAGCGATTTTAAAAGGCTTTATTATCGCGGGCAAAGTATTGTAAAAAAAAGAATAGTAATTTATCTGAGAAAAAATAAATTTTCTTATAACAGAATGGGTATAACGGTTTCGCCGAAAGTTGGGTGTGCCGTTGTAAGAAACAGAGTAAGAAGACTGATAAAGGAAAATTACAGACTTATCCCGAATAAAAAATACGGTTACGATTTGGTTGTTGTGGCACGCAGGTGTGCTGCTTTTTCGGATTATTACGGGATAAAAAAGGATTTGGAAAGTGCGCTTTACGACGGCGGGCTTATAAAAAGGGATGAGAGTGATTAAAAATTTTGTATTATTTTTAATTAAGCTTTACAGAAAATTTATTTCTCCGCTTAAAAGACCATGCTGCCGCTTTATACCAACCTGCTCGGAGTATGCCGTTTTGGCTGTTACGAAGTACGGTGTTATAAAGGGGCTTTATTTGTCTTTGAAAAGAATTTTGAGATGTAACCCGTTTTGTAAGGGAGGGTATGACCCCGTTCCCTGAAAAATTAAATTTTAAAAAGAAAGCGCAATAAGCTGTAGGGCATAATTATATGCCCGTATTAAAGGAGAAAAGAAAATGTATATACTTGCAGAACCGCTTGCTTATTTGATAAGACCCATTTATCATGCAATCGGAAATTACGGACTTACGCTTATAATAGTAACACTTCTTATAAGGCTTGCCACAATACCTCTTACGGTTATGTCGCAGAAAAGTATGGCGAAGACGCAGCTTTTACAGCCTGAAATAGAAAAGCTTAATAAAAAATATAAAAACGACAAAGAAAAGCTTAGCATTGAAATGCAAAAGCTTTATACAAAAAACGGTGTAAACCCGATGGGAGGATGCCTGCCCCTTGTTGTGCAGATGTTTGTTCTTTTTGGATTTATACGCGTTGTCTATTCGCCGCTTAAATATATATTGCAGCTTACAAACGAAAATATAGAAGCAATAAGAAAAGGCGTGGGAGCGGCAAGAACCGTTTACGAGGTTACTCTGTGCGGTATGGACGGCGTTAAAGAACAAATTTTGGCGCTTGGAAAAAAACCGATAGATTTTGATTTTTTGGGAATTGACCTTACACAGATGCTTAAGGGAAATACGGGCGATATAAAAATGTGGATATTCCCTCTTTTGGCTGTTATAGCAACCGTTATAACGTCTTTAATGTCGAAAAATCAGATGAAAAACCAGGCGCAGACAAATGAAAGCGCAGCTTCGATGACAAATTCGATGATGATGATTATGCCTGTTATGACGGCTTACTTTACGTATATAATGCCGGCAGGAATGTCGCTTTATTGGTTTATATCTACATTTGCACAGATAATACAGCAGGCTGTTATAAATAAGATAATAAAGAAAGAAACGGTCAAGGAAGCTGAAAGGAAGGATAAAAAATGAAAATAATTGAAAGAAGCGGAAAAACAATAGATGAAGCCGTAGAGGCGGCGCTTGAAGAGCTCGGCGCTAAACGCGAAGACGTGGAAATAGAGGTTTTAAACGAGGGTAAGCGCGGAATACTTGGTATAGGCGCAGAGCTTGCTTCCGTCAGAGTTAAGATGGAGGAAAGCCCCGTAAGCAAGGCGGAGGACTATATAAAAAATATAGTTGAAAAGATTGGAATAAAGGCAGACTGCGAAGCAAAGTACGATGATGAAACCGTATATATAGAAATAAAGGGAGATTCCGAGGATATAGGCAGGCTTATAGGAAGGCGCGGAGATACGATCGATTCGCTTCAGTATTTAACGTCGCTTGTCGTAAACAGAGGTGCCGAGGAATATATAAGGGTAACCGTAGATACGGAAAATTACCGCAGCAAAAGAGAAGAAACCCTTAAAAAGCTTGCCAAAAGGATGGCGGCACAGGTTTCAAAAACGCACAGAAATGTAAATTTGGAGCCTATGAACCCGAATGAAAGAAGAATTATTCATTCTGCACTTCAGGAGTACAGAAATATAACTACCTATTCTACCGGGCAGGAACCCAACCGTTATGTTGTTATAACAACAAAAAAGAAAGAGTACGGAAGCGATTATGTTTCAAAGTATCGCTACAACCGTAAGGAGAACGAGCTTAAAACAGAGTAGAAGAGTGGGGGCTGTGTAAAAATCCGGTTGGCTTTTTACAGCCCCTGTATTTTTTAAAAAGATGTCGCATATGGGCGGCAAAACGTAAAAAATTTAATTTTCAAATAAAAGGCATAAGGAATTTTTCCGGTGCCTGCGGAGAATTGTTATGGATACTATATGTGCAGTTGCCACGCCGCGCGGAAAAGGCGGAATAGCCGTTATAAGGGTAAGCGGTGAAAGTGCTTTAAATATAACGCAAAAGACGGTAAAAACAAATAAAAATATCTGTGAAATGAAAGGCTATACCATAACGCGCGGAAAGGCTTTTTATAAGGATAAAATAACCGACGACTGCCTTGTGTCGGTTTTTAAGGCTCCTAATTCCTTTACAGGCGAGGATGTGTGCGAAATAAGCTGCCACGGAAGCTTTTTAAGCTGCGATTTAATTATAAAGGCGCTTATAGAAAACGGCGCCCGCCTTGCAAATAAAGGCGAATTTACAAAACGTGCTTTTTTAAACGGAAAACTGAGCCTTACAGGTGCGGAGGCTGTTAAAGACATAATAGAATCCAAAACGGAGAGGGCGCTTTATGCTGCGGTAAACCGTCTTGACGGCGGAATATCGAAAGAAATAAATGTGCTGAGAAACACTCTTTTGGATTTGCTGGCGGCAATACAGGTATCAAGCGATTTTCCGGATGAGGACATAGACTCTTTTGCGGGCGGAAAGCTTGAAGAAAAGCTTGAAAATATTTTAAACAAGCTTGATAATATGAAAAAAAGCGCACGCCTCGGTGAATTTTTAAACAACGGAATTGTGTGCGCAATATGCGGAATACCAAATACCGGCAAAAGTTCTCTTTTAAACAGCCTTTTAAAAAGAGAAAGGGCTATTGTAACCAATATTGCGGGAACAACGCGCGATATTGTGGAAGATTATTTGGATATAGACGGCATTCCCGTAAAATTCGGCGACACTGCCGGCATACGTGAAAGTGAAGATGTTGTTGAGAAAAAGGGCGTTCAGAAAAGCTATGAATATATAAAAAACGCGGATATTTGCATTTTCGTAAAAGAGGCGGGCAGGGAGCTAAATGAAGAAGAAAATAAAATATTGGAAATAATTGGAAATAAACCGTGTATTAAAGCTGCTAACAAATGCGATATTTATGAAAACAACGAAAAAGATTATTTAAGCATTTGTGCAAAGAAAGGCGAAGGCACGGAAGATATAAAAAAAGCAATAAGCGATTTTGCCGGAACATCGCCCGCGGGGGCAATGATAGCAAACGAAAGGCAGTTTGAAGCCGTTGCCCGTGCAGGCGAAAGTGTAAAAAAAGCGCTTGAAACGGCAAAAAGCGGATTTTTCAGCGATTTGGCAGCAATAGATATAGAAAATGCCGTATCATTTTTGGGAGAGGCAGAGGGAATAAGCGTTAACCAGGAAACTGTGGACAGAATTTTTGAAAAGTTTTGCCTGGGAAAATAATTTCGGGGTGATTACGATGACTGAAACAAATGATATTTTTAATTTCGACGCGGCTGTTATTGGTGCGGGGCATGCGGGGTGCGAAGCGGCGCTTGCATGTGCGCGGCTCGGGCTTAAAACGCTTATAATTACGCTTAACCTCGATTCAATCGCAAATATGCCGTGTAACCCGAGTATAGGCGGAAGCGCAAAGGGGCATCTTGTGAGAGAAATTGACGCGCTGGGCGGCGAGATGGGAAAGGTTGCGGACAAAACAAAAATTCAAACGCGAATGTTAAATACCGGAAAAGGACCGGCAGTTCATTCGCTGAGAGCCCAGGCGGACAGAAGAGCATATCAGGCTGAAATGAAAAAAAGGCTTGAGGATTGTGAAAATCTTTATATAAGACAGGCAGAGGTTAAGGAAATATCAAAAGAAAACGGTATTTTTACGCTTAAAATACATACCGGAACAAAATTTTATTCAAAATGCGTTATAATATCTACCGGAACATACCTCGAGGGAAAGATAATAATAGGCGAAACCTCCTACAGCGGCGGTCCGGACGGGCTTTTTCCGTCTAAGGGGCTTAGTGCTTCTTTAAAGGAAATGGGCGTTAAAATGATGCGCTTTAAAACGGGAACGCCTACGAGAGTGCACAGAAGAAGTATAGATTTTTCAAATTTGGAGGTTCAGTACGGGGACAGCGAGATAGTGCCTTTTTCTTTTGAAACGGAGCAAGAGGGCGAAAACAAGGTTTGCTGCTATCTTACATACACAAATGAAAAAACACACGATATAATACGAAAAAACCTTCACAGAAGCCCGCTTTTTAACGGGTTGATAGAAGGCGTGGGACCAAGATACTGCCCTTCCATAGAAGATAAGGTAATGCGCTTTAAGGATAAGGAAAGACACCAGGTTTTTATAGAGCCGATGGGTCTTTCAACATCTGAAATGTATTTACAGGGAATGAGCACAAGCCTGCCCGAAGATGTGCAGCTTTCTATGCTGAAAACGATGGAGGGATTAAAAGATGTGGAAATAATGCGCAGTGCATATGCGATAGAGTATGATTGCTGCGACCCTCTCTATCTTAAGCCCTCGCTTGAATTCAGGGATATAGAAGGTCTCTTCGGTGCGGGGCAGTTTAACGGGACAAGCGGTTACGAGGAGGCTGCCGCACAGGGGCTTATTGCCGGTATAAATGCCGCAATGAAGGTTTTGGGAAGAGAGCCTCTTATACTTGACAGAAGCGAGGCATACATAGGCGTTCTTATAGATGACCTTGTTACAAAAGGAACAAACGAGCCCTACAGAATGCTTACGTCACGCGCGGAATACAGGCTTTTGTTAAGGCAGGATAACGCTGATTTGCGCCTTACGCCGAAAGGGTATGAAATAGGTCTTATTTCAAAAGAAAGATATGAAAAATTCCAAAAGAAAAAAGAAAACGCCGAAAAAGAGGCGGAGCGTATAAAAAATACAAATATTGCGCCGGGTGAAGAAATAAACAAATTTCTTACGGAAAAGGGCAGCCAACCTATAACAACAGGGGTAAAGCTTTCGGAGCTTATAAGAAGACCGGAGCTTTCATATGAGGAGCTTGCACCTTTTGACAGGGAAAGACCTTTATTGAAAAAAGAAGAATGGCAGCAGGCGGAAATATCCGTAAAATACGAAGGATATATAAAAAGACAGTATGAACAGGTTGAAAAGTTCAAGAAAAACGAAAAAAGACGTATACCGCAGGATATAAATTATGATGATGTGTACGGGCTGAGGTTAGAAGCAAGGCAAAAGCTTATTAAAATGCGCCCGGAAAATATAGGGCGTGCAAGCCGCATAAGCGGTGTAAGCCCGGCAGATGTAGGCGTGCTTTTAATGTATCTTGCGTCGGAGGGAAAATGATGGATCTTTTGGATGAAGCTTTGAAAATGGGAATAAATATAACCCGGGAAAAGGAAAAAAGCCTTGAAAAATATAAAGAAATGATGCTTGAATATAACAAGGTTGTAAATCTTACGGCGATAACAGATGATGAAGAAATAAAAGAAAAGCATTTTCTTGACTGTGCCGCGCTTACCCTTTGTCCGCAGATAAAACAGGATGCGTCTGTAATAGATATAGGCGCGGGTGCTGGGTTTCCGTCCGTTGTGCTTAAAATAGTGCGCAGCGATATAGATATTACAATGCTTGATTCGCTTAATAAAAGAATAAGCTTTTTAAATGATGTTATAGACGCGCTCGGGTTTAAAAATGCACGGACAATCCACCTTCGCGCCGAAGACGGCGGAAGAAAGAGGGAACTGCGCGAAAAATACGACATAGCAACGGCACGCGCCGTTTCAAATATGGCTGTTCTGTCGGAATATGCGCTTCCGTTTGTAAAAAAAGGCGGATTTTTTCTGGCAATGAAAGGTCCCGCCTGTGATTGCGAACTTGACGAGGCAAAGCCCGCAATAAAAAAACTCGGCGGAAAAATATGCGAGGTAAAAAAGATAGAGCTGCCGTCAAAAGCGCTTCGCAGCATTGTTATAATCGAAAAAATTAAAGAAACGCCTAAAGAGTATCCCAGAAAAGCGGGAAAACCGGCAAAAGATCCTATTTTAAAATAAAGCAAATAATTATGATTTCGACAATTTAGTGTGCAAAAGGTAAATTCTTTTGCACATTTTTTTATTTTAATGGAAAAGTATAAAAAAATACGTCGGCAAAAGACGGAAAATAATTATTTAATATTTGCGGGAGTGATGTTATAATTTAAGAAGAACAAAGGAAGGAATGAGCATTTTATGAGAGGTATGCCGCAAAAAATAAAAACGGTTAAAACAGAAAACATATATCCGAATCCATACCAGACGCGCCGTATTTTTGAAAGGGGCGGAATAGAACGGCTTACGGAATCTGTTAAAAGGCACGGGCTGCTTTGCCCGGTTATTTTAAGAACCTGTGCGCGCGGGTATGAAATTGTATGCGGACAGCGCCGCGTACGTGCCGCACAAAGCGCCGGATTAAAAGAAATACCGGCTTTTATTATAAATATATCGGACTCGGGATGTGCGCTTTTGTCTGTAATAGAAAACACCTGCCGCGAAAATCTAAGCTTTCAGGAGGAGGCGGAGGGCTATTTTAATCTTTTGAGCTATCACAGAATAAAAAAGGACAGGCTTTCCGAAGAAACAGGGCGTGAAGCATCCGAAATAAACGAAAAAATACGTATTCTTTCTTTGTGTGAGGAAATAAGGCGTACCTCGGAGGAATACAAACTGCCGCAAAAATATATGACAGAACTTTTAAAAATACACGATGAGCAAAAGCAGCTTGAAATAATAGAAAAAACGGTACAGGAGGACAGAAACTACATACAGCTTTGCGAAATGGTAAAAAAAGAGCTTTCGGATATGAAAAAAGATATACCGGCGGAAAAAAAGAAGAAAAGAATAAGAAAGAAAAGCTTTTCAATGCCTCTTTTTTTAAACACCGTGGAAGATACGGTAAAAACCCTTAGAGAAAACGGTGCAGAGGTAGAAACGGTTACAACGGATAACGATAAATACGTTGAAATAACACTAAAGCTGTCGAAAATATAAAATAAAACGTAAAAACAATTAAAAATACAGTTTTTTTGTAAAAAAATGTTCCACGTGAAACATTTTTGTGTTATAATAACCTCACGAAGTATTTTAGTGAGGTTATTGTCATTAAAAAGAAGGTAAAAGCGAAAAGGGGCTTAAATATGGGAAAGGTAATTGCAGTGGCAAACCAAAAAGGCGGCGTCGGGAAAACGACGACAACGGTAAACCTTGCGGCGTGCCTCGCGCAGATGGGAAGAAAGGTGCTGCTTGTAGATATAGACCCGCAGGGAAATTCAACAAGCGGACTGGGCATAGATAAAAGAAGATGTGAAACAACCGTTTACGACTGCCTTATAAATGAAAAAACAATGGATGAAGCGGCAGTGAAAACAGAATATGAAAATTTGTGGATTTGCCCGTCAAATCTTGAACTTTCTGGCGCGGAAATAGAGCTTATAAGCGTTATGGGGCGTGAAAACAGACTAAAAAATGCGATAGCACCTGTTCGCGACAGCTTTGATTATATAATAATAGATACGCCGCCGTCGCTTGGGCTTATAACCATAAACACACTTACCGCTGCCGACAGCGTGATTATACCTATTCAGTGTGAATTTTACGCACTTGAGGGTGTGAGCCAGCTTATGGAAACGATAAAAAGAATAAAAAAGGCTTTAAACCCGCTTATAGACATTGAAGGAATCGTTATGACAATGTATGACGCGCGCACCAATCTTGCGATAGAGGTTGTGGATGAGGTTAAAAGATTTTTCCCGAACAAGGTTTATAAAACTATTATCCCCAGAAACGTAAGATTAAGCGAGGCGCCGGGCTTCGGCAGACCGGTTATATATTACGATAACGCGTCACGCGGGGCGGAAAGCTACAGAGAGCTTGCCGCGGAAATTGATGATAGCACATACAGTGCTGCGGAGGATGTGTGATATGCAGGAGGGAAAGTTCAGACAGGGGTTTGACGCCTTGTTTGCAAAAACAAGCGATGTTTATGAAGAAAAAACAGAAGAAAAGGATGAAGTAAGGCTTATTAAAACAGGACTTATAGAACCGCGCAAGGATCAGCCGCGCAAAAATTTTGACCGCGAACAGCTGCAGGCGCTTGCAAATTCTGTTGCGGAGCACGGAATAATTCAGCCTATAATAGTGACGCACGGAAAAAACGGATATTTTGATATAATAGCCGGTGAAAGGCGCTGGCGCGCGGCAAAGCTTGCCGGGCTTAAAGAGATACCGGCGATTGTACGTTCTTACGATGAAAGAAAGGTTGCAGAGGTTGCCCTTATAGAAAATCTGCAAAGAGAGGACCTTAACCCCATTGAAGAGGCTTTGGGCTATAAAACCCTTATGGAAAAATTTGAAATGACGCAGGATAAAGTAAGCGAACGCGTCGGAAAAAGCAGAAGCAGTATTGCAAATATGCTCAGGCTTTTATCACTTGAAAATGAAATAAAAGATATGCTTATTGAAAACAAGCTTACGATGGGACACGCGAGAGCGCTTTTATCTATGCCGGGCGGCAGTAAAAGGGTTGAGGCTGCGAAAAAAATCTCTGAGGAGGGCTTTAACGTACGCCAGGTGGAGGCACTTGTAAAAAACGACGCCATACCCGTTAAAAAGGCTAAAAAAAGCAAAGAGAGCGCATACCCCGACCTTGAACAAAATCTTTCGGAAAGATACGGAACGAAGATACGCGTAAAGGGAAAAAACAAAGGGAAAATAGAGATAGAATATTATTCAGCGGCAGATTTGACGCGAATAGTTGATATATTGCAAAAAAATGATTTATAATACGAAAGGAAGTATATAAAATGTTGGATTTAAAGGTTATAAGAGGAGAAACAGAGCGCGTTAAGGCGGCTATGGCGCGAAGAAAGGAAAATGTAGATATCGATGCCGTGATTGCGCTTGACGATAAACGCCGCAGTCTGCTTTTTGAAGCGGAAGGACTTAAGGCAAAACAAAATGAGGTAACAAAACAAATTCCCGTTATGAAAAAAGAGGGCAAGGACACGACCTCTCTTTTGGATGAAATGAAGGCGCTTTCCGCAAAAATTAAAGAGCTTGACGTTAAAACGCGTGAAGTTGAAGCAGAACTTAACAAAATGATGCTTACAATACCCAATATACCGGCGGATGACGTTCCGGACGGTGACAGCGATGCGGACAATGTGGAAATAAGAAAATTCGGCGAGCCGAGAAACTTTGGCTTTGCGCCAAAAGCACATTGGGATATAGGCAAGGATTTGGGCATACTTGACCCGGATACGGCTGCAAAAATTACCGGCACACGTTTTACCGTGTATAAGGATTTGGGCGCAAAGCTTGAAAGAGCCGTTGTAAACTATTATCTTGACACACACACGGAAAAGCACGGATATACAGAGGTATTCCCTCCGTTTATGGTTCACAGAAACTCAATGATAGGCACAGGGCAGCTTCCGAAATTTGAAGAGGACGCATTTAAGGTTGCCGGAACAGAGTATTTCCTTGTTCCTACGGCAGAGGTTCCCGTAACAAATATGTACCGCGAGCAAATTCTTGACGGCAGCAAGCTTCCCATAAAGCACGTGGCTTATACGGCGTGCTTCCGCGCCGAAGCAGGCAGCGCCGGACGTGACACGCGCGGTCTTATCCGCCAGCATCAGTTTAACAAGGTAGAGCTTGTTAAGTTTACAAAGCCTGAGGATTCGTACGAAGAACTTGAAAAGCTTACAAATGATGCGGAAAAGGTTCTTCAGGGGCTTGGGCTTCCGTACAGAGTTGTAAGAATTTGCATAGGTGACCTTGGATTTACGGCTGCAAAGAAATACGATATAGAGGTTTGGATGCCTTCTTACGGCAGATATGTAGAGATATCCTCCTGCAGTAACTTTGAAGATTTCCAGGCAAGGCGCGCAAATATAAAATATAAGGACGGACAGGGCGGAAAGGCGCAGTACGTTCATACCTTAAACGGCAGCGGCGTGGCTGTGGGAAGAACAGTTGCGGCAATTCTTGAAAATTATCAGAATGAGGACGGCTCGGTAACGGTGCCCGAGGTGCTTGTACCCTATCTGCACGGCAAGACAGTTATAAAATAAAAAGCGGAAAAAAGCAATTATATTAAATGCTTTCAGTAAAAAAGTGGTTGTAAAAAACCAATCGGTTTTTTACAACCACTTTTTTACTGTCTGAAGTAGCGCGCCGGCATCATCTGCTTTTGCAAACGCAGATTTTCGCGTTCTTTAATTGAAATACTGTTAAAAAAGGTATTCCACAGGGCGCGAACCTCTTTTTCTTTCCCTCCGAGGCGCGGCGGTACCAGCCCTTTTGAACTTGTAATATACGATTCTTTTGTATCGTATATGCCGCAAATCTCGTGCGCAGGGTCGTGCAAAACAAAGGGAATTGTTTTAAGCCTTTTTATAAAAAACGGCATAATAAGCGGCAATACATTGTTTTCGGGGATAAAACGTGCATACTGTATTCCGCTGTCCATTACGGAAAAACGTATAAATTGGCGGAACTTTTCTGTTTCACGTGAAACATTTTGCGCAATTTGCGATGCACGCAGCACCGTGTCGTTTGAAAGATAAGAATTTGTAATGCTGCCGTTTTTAAAGGCAAGCATCATATAATTGTAAATAACAATGTCTTTATCGGGGAATGAACTTAAAAAAACATATTGAAGCCTTTTTAATCCGAAATCACCTATTTTTTTAAAAACGGCGTCCGTTACACGTTTTGATTTTTCAAAGTCTGTTTTTACATTTATATATCTTGCACCGAGAGAAAACTGCATATTCTCCTCTTTGGAGATGCCGTGCGGAACCTTTCTTGAATAAACTGCGGTATAAATAACCGTCATCAGTCCGTCAAATGTTCCGTCATACGTATAAAAAACAGAGGAATTATCAATTTCAGAATTAAATTGCATAGAAACCTCCTCTTAAAACTGACCGCTTATTGCGGACAGCTTTTCAGCCGCAGGCGGAATTATTGACGCGGCGCTGCCAAAAAGGGAAAGCTGCTCGCACTTTTTTAGCATGGGTGTGACCGGCGATGATGCGCAAAGCCCTTCATAAATAAAATTGTAATTCATTTTAAGTGCGGGGAACATATATTTCCCCTTACAGGTTACAAAGTAAGCGGCGCGCTTTAATACAACGCGCAGTTTTTTCAGATCGTCAAAAGAAAGGGCGCAGGCGCGGCGGGCACGCATAATGCGCCTTGCCGTTACAACGCCTATTCCGGGTACGCGCAGCAGCATTTCGTAAGGAGCGGTGTTTATTTCCACGGGAAATTTTTCTATATGGCGCAATGCCCAGCAGCATTTGGGGTCAATCTGCAAATCAAGATTTGGGGAATCCTCCTCTAAAATTTCGGAAGATGAAAAACCGTAAAAACGCATAAGCCAGTCTGCCTGATAAAGCCTGTGCTCGCGAAGAAGCGGCGGCGGTGTGTTTTGCGGAAGTGCCGGGTGATTGCCGACGGGAATATATGCGGAAAAATAAACCCGTTTAAGGCTGTAATTTTTATAAAGCGCTTCGGAAAGAGAAAGGATATGGCGGTCGCTTTCACCGCTTGCACCGATTATCATTTGCGTGCTTTGCCCTGCGGGAACAAAGTCTGTTTTTTTATGGAGCGCAAGCGCGTTTTCACGGCGGGAAATAATGGTGTCGCGGATGGTTTTCATAGGTGCAAGCACGCTTTCGCGCTTTTTCTGCGGCGCCAGAAGCTTTAGTGATTTTTCGCTCGGCAGTTCTATATTTACGCTCATTCTGTCCGCAAAAAAACCAATTGCACGTATAATCTCCCCCGATGCACCGGGAATACCCTTTATGTGAATATAGCCGTTAAAGCCGTATTCAAGGCGCAGTATGCGAACTGTTTCAAGCAGCCTTTCGGCGGTATAGTCGGGGGTTTTTATTATACCGCTGCTTAAAAAAAGCCCCTCTATATAATTGCGCCTGTAAAAGGAAATTGTAAGCTCTGCAAGCTCTCGCGGGGTAAAGGACGCACGTGGAATATCGTTTGAAACGCGGTTATGACAGTATTTGCAATCGTTTATGCAATAGTTTGTATATAAAACCTTTAAAAGAGAAATACAGCGCCCGTCCGCACTGAACGCGTGACAGCACCCTGCGGCGGTAGGCGCGCCTATTGCACCGAAATCCGCACGGTTACTGCCCGAGGAAGAGCAGGAAACATCATATTTTGCACTGTCTGCCAAAATTTCAAGCTTTTGTGAAAGTTCCAAGATATTCACCCTCTTTTTGTTGATACAAACAGTATAACATAAAAAAAGAGAAAATGCAAACAAATGTTCTGATTTTATTCGGTAAAAATTAAATCTTTTATAAAAAGAGCAAAGACGGGACCTATAATTATTCCGAAAATGCCCAAAAGCTTCATTCCGGCATATATTGAAAAAATACTTGCCAGAGGGTGTATGCCCATTTTATCGCCTATTATTTTAGGCTCTGTAAACTGGCGCGTAAGAGCACATATTCCGTAAAGAGCCAAAAGCCCCCATCCCCTTTGAGGATTTTCGGAAAGTATTGAAAAAACCGCCCATGGCAGCATAACGGTTCCCGTGCCGAGTATGGGGACGGCGTCCACAATCGCTATAATAAGGGCAAGCAAAGCGGCATATTCGACGGAAAGAAAGCACAGCCCCGCAAAAAGTATTGTAAAAATAATTGCGGCTATGGTAAGCTGCGCTTTGATGTACATAAAAACAGCCCCGCAAAAGGTGTTTTTTATTTTGCAGAAAAACAAAAAGGTTTGCGGCGGAACTGTTTTTTTAAAAAATGCCGAAATTTTTTCACCGTCAAGAAGAATAAAAAAGGCGGATAAAAACGCTGTAAAAACAGTTATTACAAAGGACGGAATATTTTTCAGCGCAGACAGTATAAAATCCGCCGAATCCTTAAAAAAGCCCGACACCGCGTTATGCAGCGCCGCAGCGCCCTTTTGGTAAAAAAAGACGGTAAAATCGGAGGGATTGCGGGCTTTATTTCCCAAAAATGAAAATCTGGCGGAAATTTTTGTAAAAACCGCCTCGGACGAGGTATAGATCGAGGGCAGAGCGTCGGCAAAGGAATAAAGCCCCTTAAGCGCATAATTAAGCGTAAAATATATAAGAAAAACAAATACCGCCGCGGCTGTAAGCGTGCAGATAACAGCTGCTATGACGGGCGGGGATTTCTTTTTTAAAGCATTATTTAAAGGCGTAAGCATTAAAACCATTAAAAGTGCGAAAACAAAGGGTACAAATAAGGGAAAGTACCTTTTGGCGGCAAAAAAAATAAAAATAACTGGCAGCGAAAAAACGGTTATATCCGTAAAAACAGTACGTAAGCGTGAATAATCCATAAAAAATCCTCCAAAAAAAACAGAAAGAGTATAAAACCCTTTCTATTTTATGCACATAACCGTATTTAAATCATAAAGAAAGAAACATTTTCATAAGAGAGCAGCCCTTATCAACATAGGTTCCTTTTTCACGGGCAAATTTCTCTGTAAATTGTGCGTTGTTATGGTTTGCGTCGCCTTTTTTATACATAACGCACGGAACACTTTCGCGCGAGTGTGTTTTTGTGGAAACGGGCGTCGGGTGGTCGGGCATTACCATAAAGGCGTAATCCTCGTTTGCCTCCTCCAGCCTTTTTTTAATATAGCCTATAACCTTGTTGTCTATAAGCTCGAGAGAGCGCGTTTTCCCCTCTGCATCGCCCTGGTGACCGCATTCGTCGGGGGCTTCGAGGTGAACGTACACAAGGTCTGAATTATCTTTCAAAAGCGCGTCTGCGGCAGCTTTTGCCTTTGCGTCAAAATCTGTATGAATATTTCCGGTTGCGCCGGGAACGTCTATGCTTTTCATCCCTGAAAGAATGGCAATGCCCTTTATAAGGTCAACCGCGCTTACAACGGCTGCCTTTTTATTATAGCAATCATAAAAATTATCAAGCGACGGGCGCGTACCCTCTCCCCATATCCAAACCGAGGTTGCGGGGTTTTTGCCTGCCTTTATGCGAGCTTTATTTACGGGATGCTCCTTTAATATTTTTTCGCTTTTTTTCATTAAATCGAGTATTGTTTTGTCGGACGGGAGATAGTCTTTAATTTTTCTGTCTGAAATGTCATGCGGCGGCGTAAGAGAAAAGCTTTCGGGCGCGTCGTCCCAAACAAAAAGATGGCGGTAGCTTATTCCCGGGAAAAAGTGCTTTCCGGGGCAGCCGAGTTCCTTTTCAACGGAGGATATCAATGCGCGGCTTTCTTCGGTGGAAATTTCACCGGCGGAGTAGTCAAGCATGGTTTTGTCTTCGTAATCGGCTTCATCCGAAAGCGTTACAAGGTTTGCGCGGAAAGTTGTTTGATTATCCTTTATATCCACGCCTATACTTGCCGCCTCAAGCGGGGAACGCCCGGTATAGCAAGTGTGCGGGTCGTATCCCATTACAGAAAGGTTTGCAACATCGCTGCCGGGCTTTAAGCCGTCGGGAACGGTTTTTACAAGGTAAATTTTTCCGTTTTCGGCAAAAAAGTCCATATTGGGGGTATTGCTTTTTTCAAGCGGTGTTTTTTTGCCGAGAGAATCTATAGGCAAATCTGCGCAGCCGTCTGCGAGAACGATAACATATTTCATAAAAATCTGTCCTTTCTGTGTTTAGTCTAAACTAACTTACTATGATTATAGCAATAATTACGGATTATTTCAAGTGCGAGTGCATAAAATTTTTCCTTTTGAACAGCTTATTTATAAAAGGGAGTGAGAAGTGTGATAGAAAGGCTGAAAGAAAACAAACAATATGTGATAATGTCGGTGCTTTTGTGCGCGGTAACTGTTTTTGCAATATATCAGTACGCGCGGGCAAGCAGGTTGAAATACACAACGGAAATTGAGTATAACAGGGTCTTTTCCGAGCTTACGGAATATGTTGATGATCTTGAAATATCGCTTCTTAAAGGACAGCTTGTAAACAGCCCCGGGCAAATGGCGCGGCTTTCTTCGGAGCTTTACCGCCAGGCGAGCGGCGCAAAGGCGAATTTGGCGCTTTTGCCGATAGGAGAAACAAAGCTTGAAAAAACGTCGGAATTTTTGTCACAGGTGGGAGAGTATGCAGCCGTAATTTCGCAGAAAATGCAAAAAGGCGAGGAAATGACAAAAAAAGAACTTGAAACCATTATAAAGCTTACCGAATACGCAAAAACGCTGAGGGTAAGCTTAGACAAAATGAACGAGGAAATAGCAGACGGGAAAATATCTTTTTCAGAGGAAAAGGACGCATTTAAAAAGGTATTTGCAAAAGGAAAAAGCGCAATGGCAGCGGATATGCAAAACCTTGAGGAGGAATTTCACAATTATCCGTCGCTTATATATGACGGACCGTTCTCGCAGCATCTGACGCTTAAAAAGTCTGTTATGGTAAGTACAAGACCGGAAATTTCAAAGGATATGGCGCTTAATCTGGCAAAAGGGCTTTTAAGAGAAAACGGAGAATATACCGCGCGTGAAGTAGGCGGAAAGCTGCCGTCTTACAATATAAGAAACGGCGCATACTGCGCAGAATTTACGAAAAACGGCGGGGTTTTGCTTTTAATGATGAAAGACCGCACCGTAGGCGACGTTAAGCTTGATATTAACAAAGCAAAAAGCTGTGCCGAAAAATTTTTGCGTGAAAACGGGTTTTCGGAGATGCGTGAAAGTTATTTTGAAATACGTGACGGCAGCGCTGTAATAAATTATGCCTACAGCCAGGACGAATATATAGTTTACCCCGACCTTGTAAAAGTAAAGGTAGCGCTTGATAACGGTGAAATAATCGGCTTTGAAAGCCGTGGTTATATAATGAATCACACCTACAGAGAAATACCGAAAGAGCAAATTTCAGAAAATGAGGCACTTTCGTGTATAAACAGCTCGCTTTCGCACGAAAGTGTGACAAAGGCGGTAATACCCCTTGAAAACGGAAGCGAGGCATGCTGTTATCAGATAAAGGGTGTGGTTTCGGATAAGCATTATCTGGTATATGTGAACACGCAAACGGGGCTTGTGGAGGATATGCAGATACTGCTGGAGTCGGAAAACGGAACACTTGCGGTTTAATTAAGCGTGTCGACCTTATCGACACGCTTCAAGCCGAAAGCTCGCTTTCGGAGCTTTCGTTTGAGAACATCTGCTTCTGCTCGCGCGGCGCTCACCGCGCCAGCCCTTGCAGGGAGCGGTTTTTGCGGTACACGCC
>CAKSNY010000030.1 GCA_934476455.1 uncultured Clostridia bacterium
TGCCGGATGGATAGCCTGCATCATCATTCTTCAAAAGTTCTTTTAAAGTACCCTCGTGTTCAGTCATCTCAAGCGTTGTTTCAAGTTCAGTTCTTTCATCTTCGCCCGAAATCAGAAAATCCTCGTGAGCATCTCCCCCTTTAAGCCGCTGTAAATCAAATGTATATGAGCTGTTCCCCTCGGTTTCTATCATTAGAAGCAGCCGTCTTTTTGTATCAATTTTGTTATTGGGATGATCCGTCCCGACAGAGGATGCTTCTATCAGCTGAACTTTCTTTCCGTTATTATCGCCGCCGTCATAAGCTAGTGTTGCAGTTTTTACACGCATACTTCTCTGTGCCCAATAGTTCTCTCCCTTTGTCCATATAAAACTTGCATTGTGAAAATTCGGATATCTGGCAAAATGATCTTGCACCAGTGTTGTTGGTGTTATATACCCCATTTCCGGAAGCACCTCCATACCACCGCCCCAAAGAAGTATAGGAAGATTGGCATAATGGTAGTGCGCACCGCCCGAATACGGTCCGCCCTCCGCCAGGGGTAAAAACGAAAGATGAACTTGCTGAGCGTCCTGTGTGTCGCCATGTGTAAGTGCGTAATATCCGAAATGATTAAGTTCTAAATTTTTCAGATATTTCTCTTTTATTTCCTTATTCGGGTCCTTGTTAAGGGAAGGATATGTGTCTTGCAGCGCTATCGGAAGTCCGTTAGGTAAAAATCTGTTTGATAATGTCTGCGATACTTTTTTTGCAAATGGAAACGTCACATATCCACTTTCATAGTTAAGAGAAAAATTATACTTATCATCCTTATATCCTAGCGGATCCTTATAGTATACGAACAGAGGAAGCATTTCCTGGTGTTTTCCGATTGTATCCGAAAGATACGAGTACGTTCCCTCCAGCCACATTCCGTCCGCATGAAATTCGTATCCGCTGAAAAGAAGATCCTCAAATTCGTACAGTGCCCTATGCAAAAGCGGTGCGTCGTTAATTATCATCGCGGTAAATATTGCCGGAGGAACACAGCTTCCGTTTGTATTTTGAATATAATTTCCCCCAAAGAAATCAAGCGCATCGGTAACGCATTCCCTAAACCAGTCCTCCACCGTTTTTCTGACGTCTGTTCCAAGCTCCCGTGACAAAACATTCCACTGGTCAGAATAATAAAGAATATCATAAGCATTTACGCAGACATCCGGAATGAAATACATCTGACCGAACAATTCTTGCAAATGAGATGCATACCTTGTTGACAGCTCTTTCGGAACATTCTTATAATTTATCGCTTGCTGATACATTGTAAGAATAGAGCGTCTTGCATAAAAATCATCTCCGGTTTTTATGTAACAGGCGGCAAGCCTGTGTGTATTGCTTCTGATATTTGAAGACGGAGTATCAAGAAATTTTTGTTTTGCAAGCTCTGCTTTAATTTCAGAAATATATTCGCCTTCTTCCATCGTATATGTGCTGCCCAGCTTTGTTTTAAGCTCGTCTAATGTAAATTTTCTTAAATTATCTCTGTCCGAGTAACCAATCATCTCAATAAATCTGTACTTAAACGGATGCTGTACATCAGCGGAGGTGTAATTATAAAAGCTTTGCTCCAGCTCTTTTATTAAAGCGGCGTCACTTTCTTTTTCAAAGCACTTTTCCTTACTGACTACTATAAGCCCGCTTTCATCCCAAAAAACATTATAAGACAGTGCTTCCGCAAATGCCCTGAGCGGTATAAACATTCTGTTTTTTATAAGCTGAGGTACTGTATCAAGGTTTTTTTGTTCCCCATTTACATAATACAGCGTACTGTCAAGTGTAAAAATTACTTGATTGTCTTCAAGCAAAATCGTTGCGGTATTTGTTTCTTCTGCCCACAAAACCTCTGCCCCCAGGCTCTGCGAAACAAATCTCAAGGGAATCAAGGTTCTGTTATTGATGACAACGGGGGCAAGCCCTACTTCATCCGATGAAAAATTGACCTGATCGCCGTTTTTAAATGAATTTAATCCCCCTATTAAATCAACACGGTCAATTTTACCAAACACATATGCATTGGGACTGCCTACAAAAAGTACAAGTGCATCGTCTATTTTTTCCGAAAGCTCATCACTTATTTTTTTTGTTTCTTTGACGTTTCTAAGTTCCAGATTATATTTCTGCTCCTCTAAATTCTTCTTTTCGTCCTCGGAAAATGAAAAAGCCGAAGACGCAAAAAACATAATAACAGAAAGTGACAGTGCAATTATTTTTTTCATATTATCCCACCTGTTCCAGCATTAAGCACAGCACCTTTGCCGCTTGTGCCCTTGTCATATAGGAATTAGGTGCAAAAATATTATCACCCATTCCGTTCACTATATTTGCAGCCTTCATTTTGTTTACTGCATTTTTTGCATATTGTGCTATCTGATTATCATCATCAAAGCTTACAAACTCTGCATCTTTTTGCCAATCGGGGTTTTTAATAAAAATTGCTCTTTCAAGCATTACGCACATATCCTGCCTTGTTACAAAACTGCCCGCACCAAATAAATCCTCCGAAATACCGTTGATTATTCCAAGCTTTATCGCTGTTGCAACAAAGCTGTAGTACCAGTCATTTTCCTTAACATCTGAAAGCTGCACCTCTGCCGTTTCATCATTAAGGTTAAGCGACATCACAATCATCTTAACAAACTGTTCGCGCGTTACAGAGGAATCGGGATCGAATTTATTATCGCCCACACCTGAAACAATACCTTTCTTTGCAAGATATTCAATGTAATCCTTTGCCCAATTTACGTTTTTTAAATCAGAAAATATGTCATCGGTTATGCTTTCGGAGGGTACATTTCCTGCAATAGTAACAGAATTGTTGCTTCCTATGCTCGGGGTTTTTATTCCACCTCCGCCACCGCCGCCACCGCCGGCAGCGCCGCCGTCCGAATTTTCATATTTTGCAACCGTAACCGGAAATGAAACCGTATAGCTTTCTCCGTTAACCGTAACCTTTGCACTTAAAGTTGCTGTTTTATCGGAAACTTTGGAACGGATTATGCTTCCGTCCTTTGTGATTACATCAGTATCGCTTGTACTCCATTCGATAACACTGCCGTACATCCCACTGCTTGAAAGTGCAAGATCTGTCTTAAGAGCATTAAGATTTTCGCTGAAACTGATGCTTTTTGCAGCTACAAAAGCTTTTCCTTTATCGCTGAGGTTAAGTTCAAAATCTTTAAGTTTAATAAGCGCAGAATTGCTTAGCATTACCTTATAATACCTTGCTTTTGTGGGAGTGAATGCACCCTGAAGCGAAGCATTGCCTTCACAAAGCTTAGACCAATTTTTGTTGTCGGCAGAAGCGTAAAGGCTCAGCACGGCAGAGCCGAACTCTCCTCTCAGTGTTACATTGTCTACCCATTGTTCGTTTTGAAGGTCCACGGTAATTTCAGAAGATGTTTCACTGCTTTCCGGACTCCAATATGTATTCGGGTTTCCGTCAACTGCGTTTTCTTTTTCACATCCGACAACTTCACTTGTTGCGGTTACGTTCTTTTCAAATGCAACATCGCCCTCTGTTTGTATACCTTTAACAACATTTATTGTTCTTTTAACACATGTTTCGTTTGAATACAAATCCTTTACCGTATAGGTAATTTCGTATTTGCCGATTGTATCTGTCGGAACAGGGATTCCCGTTACAATAACATTTTCCGTAATATCGCCCATTTCATCATCGGTAGCAGAAAATCCCGGCTCTGTATACGGCGAACCCACAGGAATATCAATAGGATTCTTCCCGTTTAAAATTATCACGGGCGCTATGGTATTTGCGTTGTAGTACGCCTCAACTTCGGCAATTTGCTGATTTGAATACGGACCATTCATTTCCAGTCTTAAATATCTGCCTTTAAGAGGAGTTGTAAATCTATATACATTTTCGCTTTTAACAGCGCTATCACTTTCAAATCCTACCGACCACGCTGCGGCGTCATTTGAAACCTTTGCGCAAAAGCTTGTTGTTTGACCGTTTCCTTTAAGAACTGCTACCTCGTTTATATCACGCTCCCTGCCTAAATCAATTGTTATGAAATATGGCAGATTGCTTTCGTTAAGTCCATACGTATACATATATGTACTCGGGTTTCCGTCAAGCGTAAAATATCCCAACTGATCCGAATATGTTGAAGACTGTCCGAACACCTCTTGTCTGTATGCCAGGTTTCCCACCGCAACAAACGACGTACTCATTATTGTTTCAGAGGATATCGCCCCTTCTTTTTCACATGGAGTTACCGAAAATTTTAAATAACAACCCTTATCCTCTTCTGTAATAGTATACGTTCTTTCTGTAGCGCCGCTTATTTTTTTGTACCCGTCATTTCGGGCATTGCTTCTGTACCAGGAATAAAGGGATTTGCCCTCACCTATCCCGGCAGAGTTTGCATATGTATACACCCCGACAAGGCGGCAGCCGATTTCTGCACCGTTTCCGGTAATTTTAACATTCGTTGCTGTCATTTGCGGCGTTGCTTCATCTATAATTACACCAAAATCTTCTGTATACTTTGCAATGCCCGCCTCGCCTCTGCTGTTTTTCGGTGTTATCAAGCATTTTAAATATTTTCCTTTCATTGCAGACGTAATTGTAAGCGTCCTTTCGGTACCCACAATCCCGCTTATTGCTTGTGAAAATTTACCGCTTTCTTTAATACAGTACCATTTATAAACAGTATCACTTTCGCTGATATCACCGGTGTGCGAAAACTCTGCTCTGACAGTTTGCCCAACCAAGGCGTTACCGCTTATATACCCGCTGTAAATCTGTGGTACCTTGGGTCTGCTTACGCAAGGCGTAAATGCAGAAAATTTTACATCACCTGTTTCACCATTCTCGGTTTTTGCCGTTATGCGGCATCTTATGTATTTTCCCGTATCTTCATCCCGAATAGTGTAAGACGTACCTGTTCCCAATAATTCATTATCTGCATCATCTGATGGGCTTTGATATCCGTACCACTCTTTCAGTGAGTTCTCCTCTGCAGCACCGTTTTCAACATTAAAGCTTACAAAAAGCGTATTGCCCGCAACAGCCTCTCCGGAAACGGTTATGTTTTGCACTGTCGGCGGCGGCGGAAGCTCCACCTTCTGCGTGAATCCGGATTTCACGGTTTCACCCTCAATGCCTTTACTGTTTTTAGGGGTTATATGACATCTTATATATTTATTTCCGTCATCTCTTGAAATGGTATATGTCCTCGAATTTCCTACCTTTACACATGGTGATAGATCATTGTTTTCATCATATACGTACCACTCTACAATACATTCCTGCTCTGCAGCGCCGTCTTTCGGCTCAAAAGCTGCGGAAAGCATTTCACCCGCAATCGCATTTCCTTCAATAACCACATTCTCCACTTTTGGAAGATTTACTGAAAACACTTCTATTTCCTTAAATTTTACGGAGGCAGTTGTCGTCACTGTGAAATTCACCTTCACATACCTTGCATTTGCCTTTTGAAAGGTTACTGTTCTTTCCCTTCCCATTGTTCCCGTGTTGGAATATACCTCTGCCCACGCAGAATTATCCGTTGATACTTCAATCGAAAACCAATTTATTCTGTTATTTGCAAGAATAAAGTTAACTTGGTTAATTGACTTAATTTCCCCCAGATCAACACTGAGATAATGTGTATCGTTTACATTCGAGACGGTAAGCGCAGTACCGGTTTCGGGGTCGCCGTCAAATGCATTTACAAGCGGATAGCTTTCATTATAACTTACGGTTTCAATGTCTGTTTTTTTATACGAAACATTTCCGACAGCAATATAATTACTGCTCATTACTCCATTCGCTGAAAATTTTATATATCTTCCGGCATCCTCATGAGATATTGTATAGGTGTCTTGCGTTGCACCGTCTATAGGGGTGTAATCTCCGTTATAGCTTTCTGCAAAATACCACTGCAATTCGCCTTCCGTAATCCCTTCTCCGCGCAATATTGTTCCCGCCAGAGCGGATTCTGCAGCAATTGTAACATTCGCCGCAAAAACCGAATATTGAATATTGAGTGACGCTGCAAAAAAGAAAGCTACTGTTAACAGAACGCTTAGAAATTTTTTTATTTTCATTGTTTATCTCCTCTCATCACTCATATATAAATACTTCTTTTACATCACCGTTACGAACACGAACAAACACCTTAGAGCCGCTTCTTCCGTCTGAAGATGCAATTATATCTGCAGAAGTGGCTGATACTGCCTTCTTTTCATCCATAATATATTTTCCGTAGCTTGCATAAGAATTAAGATAGCAGTAAATTTTTGAGCCATTGCACTCCACTACAATTCCCGAGCCGTTTTTCTCTACAACATGGCCAAAAATATACTCTTTATATGACCCGTAACCATATAAGTAATTGTCAATATCGATTACTGACGTTGTATTGTCTTCCGGAAAAAGCTTGTATATAAATTTAACCTCACCTTTATCATTTGCGGTAACACTGACAATATCGCCTGCCCGTATCTCATCAGGTTTCAGTGTTGCCTCCGGGTCTCTTACCAAAACCGGTTTTGATTTATTTGTTACATAATAAAGCTTTTCTTTACCGCCCGAAACTATGTACAGAAACTCTGCATCATTACCCTTAGGGTCTGTTCCGCGTTTTCTTCTTGCAACAATACCGAATATAGCGTCATGCTCAACAAAATTTCCGGTATTTTCCGCACCGCCGGAATTTATAATACAAGCCTTTGCCATTCCGATGTTTTTTGCATCATAACCTGCAATATCATATTGCTGATCAAGTTTAAAATAGCCTGATGTTTTAATATCAAATTCATCTTCTTTTGTTTTGTTACTCGGTATGTCAAAAATAATCGTACTCGTATCAATTGAAAATCTGCGCACCTCAGGATTAGTGCTTCCAAAAGTGTTATAAGTGCCGCCTTTTGAACGCGATGCCTTTGGGGCAAAGCACTCTAAATCGGTATCTCTCGGATTTTTATTTGGCAAAACAGTGTCGATTGATTTAATTTTGCCGTTTTCATCAAGAATAAACTTTACAAGCTGGCAATATCCCCCTTCAAGCTCTTCCTCTATGCTAACGCCGCTTTGTGAAAGTCTTTCTATCACTTCATCAGCCTTATCAAAAGGGTATCCGTCTATCATTATTCTTTCTGCGGATTCATAGTTTTTAAACTCTATATCCGAATCAAAGATTCTAAAATAAGTTTTCTTTTTTCTTATACCCTCCTCCGGGGTACATTTTACTATATAGCCGTACGAACCTTCTTTTGCTTCCGCATAATCGCTTGCAGCAATATTTCCGTAATTATCAAGGTAAAACTTGCCTTCCTCCCCAATATATATATTGCCATATCCATCTCCGAATATATTTTTATTTAAGGGATATTCCGTTCCGGAAATCGTAACCTTGTTATCTCCGTACGATTCTGCTGCGCCGGAAATGACCCTGCTTGACACATTAAGATAATAAAATGCAGAATCAAGGCTTTTTTCCACATTTATTATATCCCATTTCTTAAGGTCGGAAATCTTTGCGGGTTTTGAATCCTTTATAATCATATAATCTATTTTGTTGTCGTCAAAATTAAGCGGCGCCAACCCATTTTGATCTGTTATAAGTAATTTATGCGCAACTGCCGTTTCAACTACATATGTCTGTACATCGTGAATAATAACAATATCCGCTCTGCTGTCATTATTTGTGTCAATAAGCAGCACACTGCCAACAGCAGGCTTCAATTTTTCTTTTTGAAGATTTACAGCTTTACAGTCATATTTTCCGTTGTAGATAACATTTGCATTTGATTCAATATATTTTGTTTCCGTCTTATTTCCAGCGGAATACGTTATCAAACTGCTTGTTGCGTTTGAAATGTCCGACGCGTTGATTATTGTTACATCATTATTTTTGTCATCAACAACATAATATAAAACTTCGGTTTCCCCGCTTTTTTTATCATCATAATAATAAAACTCCACATAAAATCCAAGTTTATCGGAAATATCGGTATTTCCTGCTGCATAAACCTTATTATCTATTTCAACGTACCCTTTTCCCGTTACCTTATTACCGTTTAACGATGTAAATTCCGAGGCATTTACTCTGCCCTTGCCTTTGTATATTCCTCTTTGTCGGTTAATTATCGTGGTGCCTTCAAGAACGGAATAAACCGCACCGCTGCCATCATAACCTGTGATATCGGCTATACTTATGTCAACAGCATTTGATATAAGCTGTGCTGCTTCCCCTCTTTTTAAAGCGGCTGTAAACTCTGCCTTCACACCTTTTGACAGTTCAATTTCTTTTGCAACTCTTATGTAACCGCTCGGAAATCCGCCTTTTCTTTTTGCGTATTCTCCATATCCCATAGCATCCAAAGTAATCTTAAGAGCCTCATTATAAGAAATGCTGTCCTCAGGGTAAAAATATTCGCCGTAATCTTTAAGTATATTAAGCGAGATCGCCTCATTTATATATCCCGCAGCCCAGTGCGATGCGGTAAGATCTCTAAAAGGAGTATCTTGAATATTTTCATTTAATGTAGTGTTGCTGCTCATTGCTTTAACAATCGCAACATAAAATTCAACCTTTGTAATTTCATTTTGCGGCAAAAATTCACCCTTCTCATTTTCTAAATATCCTTCCATAATTCCCAATGCGAGCAATTTTTCAATTGCCGCGGAATAATCCGGCATCTGAGAAGGCTGGATTTCTTTTGCAAGCGCCGCCGTTTGAAATGAAAATATTACAATAAGAAACAACGCTGCAATTCTTTTCATATCAACATACCCCTTTCATAACATATTTTGATTTATAATTTTATTTTTTTCTGTTTTCTTTCCAGTTTTTGTTCAGAATATTTTCGAGTTTTTTATAGCCGATATCTTCAACTTCCTTAAGGTATTTATCCCATTCCTTTATAGAACGTTTTCCGAATACAAAATCAAATATACTTTGGCTTGTATTATCGTTAAGCCTTTGCACAAGAATATTTACTTCTTCTTTATCATCGTCATTGATAAGTATTGTCGGGTTGGAATCCGGAATCCAATTATTCTTTCTTAATGTTTCCATATATTCTTCACGTTTGGGATTTGTTGGCTTTGTGGCAAATTTGGACATACTTACTATTGAAAAATTAACATCTGATACACCGAAATCCTTTGAAAGCTGTTTTGTTCCCTCGGGATTTAACGCTGTCATAATATTCGGCGTGCGTTCATACTTGCCGTCTGCTGCCTTTTGATATGTAAGCCCCTCAACACCAAGACGGGTAAGTTTGATTCCCTCATCGCTGAAGTAGAGCCAGTCTACAAACTTCATAAATCTGTCAAAATTAGGATCCTCTGCTTTTGATGCCGCAATTGCCACCGATGATCCGCCGCCTCTTCCTGACTTTCCGACCGCAATTGTTCCGTCGGGACCTGCCAACGGAAGAATTTCAATAAATTCAAAATCTTCTCCCTGCAGTTTTTTACCCTCTTTGTTAATCTGGCCTGTAGCGTCATAATATCCGTATGTAACAAAGGATTTTCCGGTTACAAGCTTTTGCACCCACTGGTTTCTGTCCTGTGTAAATGTTTCGGGGTCTAAAAGCCCGTCTTCGCTCAATTTTACCGTATATTCCATCATTTTTCTGTAATTTTCTGTAGCGGGAACAAACTCCCACTTATCCGCATTTTTGTTGTATGTGTAACCGTAAGGATGCCCTACCCCATCACATTTAAACGCCGGCCCCAAAGCAGAAAAGAACTGCGTATGCGTACCAAAACTTGTAAAAGGCAAACTGTTGGGATATAATTCCTTAAGCTTTTTCATGTCCTGATAAAGCTCTTCATACGTTCCGGGTACCGCCATGTTATGCTTATCAAAAATATCCTTGCGGATAAACATACAAAGATCCTGCGATTTGTATTGATTCATCTGAGGAAGTACATAGTAGTTTCCGTCAAGTTCTTTCAGGTCGTTGACACCATCCTCAAAATCAAGCTCTTTTATTCTCTTCATCATATTCGGAAGCTTCTTCTCGTATTTACTTATTGGTAAAATAATGTTTGCGCCCACATATTCGCTTACGTCATTTGACCATGTAAATCCGATAAGATCCGGCAGTTCTCCCGAATTAAACACAATTTTTCTTTTATCTCCGATATCTGAAATCGGAACCGCCTGAACCTCAAGCTTTACGTTTGCTCTTTTTTCAATTTCCTTTACAACCACCCAATCCTTGTTAAAAGGCGCCGAAGGATTATCACCGTAAAGCATAGAAACGGTGAGCGGTTTGTCATCGCTTATTTTCGCGGCTTTTTTCGATTTGCCGCATCCGGCTGCCGTTAGCGTTAAAGCAAATGCGGATATAAGGGAAATCCCTCTTAAAAATTGTCTGTTCATACTTTTCCTCCTGTTTTTTTTAGTATTTTTTCTCTGTATTCCGCAGGAGTAATCCCCTGCGAGTTTTTAAACGCCCGGTAAAATGTATTACGGGAGTTAAAACCGACCTTTGTCAAAATTTCCATTATATTTTCATCGGTATTTTCCAAAAGCGCTTTTGCCTTTGTTACTCTTAATTCGTTAATATAATCTACAAATCTTTCATTTGTGTATGCCTTAAATGCGCGTGAAAGATATTTTGGGGATATTGCAAATCTTGCAGCTACAACATTAAGATCCAAATCCTCGTCACAGTGTTCCTTCAAATAATCTACCACTTCGCTTATCAGATTCTTTTTATCATTTATGTCAAAATAATTTGCGGCATCATTATAAAGCTTTTTCACAAGGGGTTCTAATTCCCCTAATGTCATATTTTTTATTTTTATGCCCTCAGCTGCTTCCGCGTCCACTCCTTTTTCTGTAAGACTATGTTCAAAAATGGAATAAAGCTTTAAAAACAGCGAAAGCATTCCTTCCTCATCCGGATTTATAATCTTGTTTCTTTCTATAATATCATTTAACAAAATCCCTGTTTCCTTAAATTTTCCGCTTATAAGATAATTGTGCAATCTGTTTTCTTCAGCTGAAGTAATTCTGACAAATTCCTTATCTTCATTATATATTACAACATTTTCTTTGCTGTATTCGCTTAAGTTTACAATTACACTGAGCGCCTCGCTGTATGAACGGTTTACATTAGATATACCCTCCTTTATTCTCCCTATTCCTGAGAGTATTTTAATAATTTCTTCATCACAGCTTAAACTTTCGGAAAAACTTTTTATAATTTTCCCTACATTTTCCAGGTGATGCTTATCGGAAGAATTGAAAATAAGACAGATTTTATCATTTTCAAGCTCAACAGAGTGAAAGTCTATATTTTTCGGAACAAACGACGCCAGCAGCGGTATCATTGATTCGCAGAGTTTTTCATACGCGGCATCACTTAATCTGTTGTTAAATTTCTCCGGATATAAAAACTTAACAATAGCTATTAAAAAATATTTATTTCTGAAATTTATTCCGTACTTTTTAAGTTCGCTGCTTATTTCCTCGCTTTTTTGCTGTCCGTTTTTGTTTGTAATAAGCTTTATAAGAAGCTTCTCTCCCACAACAGGAATTGCAACAGAAAGCTGGGCGTTAAGCATTGAATTGTTGTAAATAATTTTATGAATATTCTCTTCTATAAGGTCAAACTCATTTTTATAACCGTTTCCATCATTTATACCTTTTAAAGTAAATATATTCATCAGTTTTTTTACTGGTTTATATATGCTTTTGCTTAAGTAAGAAGAAATAAGAAGCACGAAAAATGCGCATACAGAAATACACAAATAATATGCTCTGGTAAACGGAACAAGTTTTCTCTTTACATCTTCCTGCGGAATAAGCGCCATATAGTTAAATTTTCCGAACAATGCGCGGTTATTTTTGTAGGTTATAATAATCTCTTTGCCAAGCTTAAGCGGATTATCACTCTTTCCGGTTTTCAAATATTCCTCCACAAAATTTTTGTGTTCATTATTGCCTGAATAAATCCTGCCATCAAGGTCATATATTATCATTTCCGAATTTTCCGAAAGAGAATGTTTGTCTAAAAACTGTCTTATATAAGCTATGTCTATATTGATAACCATACGGTTTTTCAGAGTATAGTTTGTCCCTTTGTAAAATACCACGGGGATTATATCTTTTTTACCTCCGTCTATTTTGTTTTCCACAACTATCGGATCTAAAATTACAAAGCGAATTCCCGACGGAGCTTTTTTATCAATATAAAACTGCTTGCCGTATTTTTTGCAAAAAGCAATACTGTTGAAATACAAATCTGCGTCATAGCTGCTTTCACTTGTTATTACAATATTGTTTTCGCTGTCCATAACAAATATAGAATCCACAAATCCGCCGTGAACAATCTTGTACTTATTAAGAGCCACCGTTATATTTCTTATTTGGGGCATTTCTCTTGACGCAGAGTCAACATTCATCAGCACATCGCTTACGGTTTTGTCGGAACCAATCATATATGAAGACTGTACCACGCTGTAAAACAAATCATCTACGGTGGCAGAAACCGCTGAAAGGTTTTTCTTATAATTAGAATGTATTTCCTTTACAAAATAACGATAGTAATAACGGTAAAGCCATGCCCCTGTTGCAACAATCACCACAATAAACATTATTAAGCAGATAAGAAGCTTAAATAAGTAGCTTTTCGTATATTTTGCACTTTTTCTAAGCACCATTTTCAACGCCATTCCCCCATACAATCCCCTTATTCCCTTTTGAAAACCGAAAATTTAACAATGGATTTCGGGCTGTCAAATTGTCTCACTGATAGCATATTATAATAGTTTTTCTTATTACCCTCTTCTTTATCCAAAATCATTCCGTCATGATATATAAGTTCGGCAACGCCGTTTTGCATCTTAAAAGGCAAAGTATCATTTACGGCAAAATGTGTCCTCCCGTTTTCGTTATATGCTCCTGTAATTTTAAAACCGTACCCGAATTCTTCATTTAACATACACATTACATAATTACCTGTAAATGTACCTTCACCATTCATTTTATCGACAATAATTTCGTTTGTTTGCCCAAAGCTGCTGTCTGTAACAGTATCATATATAAGCGAATTTTTATCGGAATATCCCAAAAGAAAATATTCCCCGCCATATTTTATACTCTCTCCCGAGTAAATATATCCCCAAACCACATTACTGTTATTGTCTATTCTTATCACGGCATAATTTGCAGAAAATTCTACGCCGAAGGCATTTCTTTTTTCGTTATCATCGCTAAGATAGATAATATCATAGAAACCGTCAAATGTCACTTTAACCGAAATCGCCATATCCTTGCTGTCTGCCGGATAAAGCCACTGCACATTTTTAATAAGCGAAGTTTGCTTCTCCCGCACGGCTTCCAGCACCGCGCCGTATTTCGTAACAGAATTGTCCGGCACTATCCGCCTTCTGTAAAGCTGCATTGAAAAATAGTCGTCAAAAAGCGAAATATCATTTTTTGCCCGCCTTAGTGACGGTATTTTTGAAAAAACAATATCGCTTTTCTGTACATCATTTAAAAACACGTTCAATGTTGAGTTTGTTTTCTCCCCCGTCCATGAAAAGAAAGATGCCCTGCTGCCGTCTGAAACCATCGGTTTAAGGCAAAGTTCTCTTAAATTTTTAGATCCGTTAATAACGGTCAGCCCCTCATTTTTTCCCGTCTTTTCAAAATAGTCTTTAAGTGTGCCTTCATTTTTTTCAAGTAAAAGGTCCGTTGAAAGGCGAACGTCCTCATCCTCGGAACTTCTTAAAAACAATTCATGTGCATTGCCGCCCTTAAGTCTGTTTATATCAACGGTATAAAAGCGGTTATCGCTTATTTTTATCGTAAGTAACGCACGTCTCTTAATATCTGCAAAATCATAATTTTGCCCGTTTTGCGATGCCTCTGTAAGCTGAACCTGTTTGTTGTTGTTTTCCCCGCCGTCATATGCAAGCAATGCCGACTGTACACAGTGCTTTGATTTACTTTTGCTGTAGTTCGTGTCTTTGTTCCACACCCAGGTGGTATTATGTGCGAGCGGGCTTTTAAAAAAAGAATGCTGAGGAGTGCCGCTTCCCCGAGGATACCCTGCATCGGGTAAAAGCTCTGTACCTGCTCCCCAATATGTCATTGACAGATAATCCGTATGGCTGTGTGCATTTTCTAACGACTGCGCCTCAAAATTTAAAACAACTGCGTTTGCGTCTACCGTATCTCCGCCCACTAAAGAGTAATGCTTAAAATTGGACAGCGTAACGTTTGTAAGATATTTTTCAAAAATTTCGTCTTCGGCGCTTTTGGTAAAGGGGTCATCAAAGGATGTATCGTTTACGCAAACTGTACGTCCATCGGGATATTTGAAAAACCTCTCTATGTTTCTCGCTTTGCTTAAAACAGGCCATCTTTTTTCAATATCTTCCTTAGGCAAGGAAATACCCAAAAGAAAATCTTTATATCCAGCTGCATCTCTAAAACAGGCGTTCAGCTTGCTTACCGCAAGTACCAGCCCCTCCGTAACCTGCTTGTGGTAATCAACCGTGCCCTCCTGCCACATTCCGTCGGCATAATAATGTTTTCCGCTCAGTATGGTATCTATCCATGGAATAAACAGCCTTATTAAATCAGAGTGATTAAGCGTTACCGCAACAAGCAGCGCTTGCTCTATGCCGTAGGGCGTTATGTTTGTATAAATTCTTTCGTTAAGGGCATTATACATATCCATAACAGTTTTAAAAAAATAATCCTCTATTTTTGTTTTTACGTCAGCGCCGCAGCTTTCCGACAGCTCGTTAAAAGAGTTGCTGTTATATATTATATCATAAGCATAAACCATTTTTGCGGGGATTATATTCATATATGAAAAAAATTTGTTACTTATAAGCTTAGAAGTATTTTCGTAGCTTTGCGCTGCGGTATACATTGCCAAGGCACTGTACTTTGCACATTTTTCGTCATTCGTCATCTTGTAAAGACTTGCAAGCCTTTGGCATATAAGCTCCGTTTCCTCAGCGGGTGTGTCCAAATAAAGCCGCGTGCCTGTAACAGCTTCTATATAAGATATAAAAGCTGTTTCCTCCATACTTAAAAAAGGTTCAAGTTCTTTTTTAAGAAATGCCTCATTTTCTGAAAAGATACGTTCACGTTCGCTATACCCTAAAAACGACACGTAATTGTAATTACTTACACTGTTTGGATGTGCAACCCCGGTACTGTCCCACCTTGAAAAAAGATATGTAACGGGAATTATCGGGGTTAGTTTATCAAAGCTGTCAAACAGGAAGACCTTCACAACAGAATTTTCGGCATTTTCTATATCTATCGGCACGGTCAGTTTAACATTCTCGCCGCTGCTTATTCTCGTATGCGACGATTCTATTTTTCGGAGGGAAAGTCCTCCGTTTTTCTTTAAATATTGTACAAGCACCAGTCTTGCCAAGGTATCTTTTTTTGCCTTAATGCTTGCCTCGGCAATCATTTGTCCGTCTGAAAGATAATAGCAGCGCCCGTCTTTATCAGAGAAGCGTAACGCGTCTACAGATAACGGAAACGACGGATTGTAATAATATTCCTCGGGTTTTACCTCTACAACAACATTATCGATATATGTCTCGCTTACGCCGTCAGAGCCTGCATATGCAATAAAATATATCTTTTTTAAACTGCCGCTCCAATTTGCGGGCGCATCTGTGTCACCTATATAGCTATTGTTTATAAAAAGTGATGCATACGTTTTTTCGGCAGAATTATAAATCTCGTACCTGATGTTATAATTCTTGCCGTTTTCCAAAATAATTTCTGTATTTGAAGAAGCACTTTGCCCCAGCGCTACCTTTTTATCAGCACAATAACTGAAAACATTAAACCAATTGTCGGCTGAATCACGCAGTGAAAATTGGCGTGATTGTGCTGCACCTTCTAACCTCAGCATAAATTCTACGGAAATAAATTCGTAATTAATGGAAGCCGAAAACTTTGGATAGACGCGTGGGTTATCCCGGTACGCGCCTGTTCTTAGGCATAGCTCGCCGTTGGATACAAAAATATCCGCAGAATCCCCCATTTTCTCTTTTTCCCAATTAACAAGCGTTTCGTTTTTGAAATCTTCCGTCATTAAGGTTTCGGAGGGTGCTTCCGCAAATACCGTCATCCCGCACGGTAACAAAACATAAAGCAAAATTGAATATAAAAGCAAATATTTATGTTTTATATTTTTCACAGAATTACCCTCCGATTCATACTATTTAGTTTGGCTTCACAATCTCTCCATCTGAATTTGCGGCAAAAGCCGGTTTAAAGGGCATAAGTGTTCCTGCGTTTAGTACAAAAACCTTGATGCAATCACCGTCTTTATAATCATCCAGTGCGGGAAGCACTGCGGAAACAGCCGTTGGTGCGGCACCGCTCAAAACGTTAGCCACGCCTGTGCGTACAGCCTTTAATATCGAAAAGTCTTTATTATACACAGCTATCGCAACCATAACCTTTGAATCTGCAAGCGACGTGTTAACGGCATTTACGGTTGCCGTTACCTCTCCACCCAGATATCCGGCTGTTGCAACATCACTGTCACCCTCTTTGACAGAGAAAGACGCTTCGTCAATACTTACGCCCGCTTTTTCAACAGTTTTAAAGGTGTAGCTTGTCGTCTTTGGTGTATTGCCGAAAATATCCCTTACGCCCGAAAGGTCAACGGTGTATGTTGTATTTTCCGCAAGCGGGGCGACCGCGTCATACTTAAAGGTTATTGTCTTTGCTGCGGCGCTGTATTCTGCTTCGCCCACATTTGTGCCGTTTGCCGTAACAGCTGCCGTTTCGGCGGTATCTGCTTTTAATGCGTTGTCAAAGGTAAAGGTTATACTTTCGCCGAGGGAAAGATTCTCGCTCTTTGTATCGAGCGACGATGTAACGTTAAGCTCTGTAGGCTGTGTGGCAAGCCTAATGTTGTCAACGGCAATCTTGGTTGTTCCATTGCCGTATACTATCGGCGAAATTATAATCGCCCCTACCTTTCCTTTCCAACCGGAACTTGCCGATACTGTGCCTTTACGTGTGCCGTTAACATATACATCGGCGTTGTTTCCACTAAAAACTGCCTGAAGCTTATTCTGCCCCTGTGAACCCCAGTCAGTATATATATTTGTGCTTGTTGATGTGTCGTTAAGCTTAATTACGCAGCCGCCGCCGCTTATTACCTTATAATCCATTTCGAAAAGAAGTGCTTTATTATCAACGCTTGAATTAAGCGTAAATTTCATTTCGGGATAAACCGCTTGGGAATTTGTGTTTGTATGCGCAAATGTAAAAGCCCCGTCCCCGCCGGTCATCGTCAAATTCGCATCACTTGCGTTATAACCCCATCTGCCCGCCGTGCTTGTGGGGAAGGTACCTCCCCCGCTTGTGGGATTGTATGTATCAAAGGTTTCGTTTACATATACTTTTTCTTTAGCTGTTGTAAATGTATAGGAAGCCCTCTCCGCACTGTTTCCGATAACATCCTTTACGCCCGAAAAATCAACCGTATATGTTGTATTTAAATTAAGCGCGGGCTTAAGTGCAATCGTCTTCGTGCGATAGTCATACCCTGCATTTGCAGCCACATCCTTTCCGGCTGCATCCTTTATTTTAACGGATAAAAGCGTATCTTTATCCATATCCTGCGACAGCGCATATGTAAGCGCGGCGTCTGTTGCAACGTTTTGCGCTCCGTCTGCAACGGACGGTGTTACCGAAAGAGTAGTGGGTGTGTTGCGGATATTTACGTTGTCAAGCAAAATATTTATGATTCCATTTTCGTATATTGCCCGTGAGTATATCCCAAATTTGCCCGGATCAAAGGACAAATTTTCTTCCTTTGCGGATAAAGCGCCGTTTACATAAATTAACGCCGTATACTTGCCGCTGTTTTTTACAAATCTTGCCGAAATCTGCTGCCATTTATTTTCACTTGTGCTAAAGGCTTTACTCCATTTGAAGCTGCTACCGGTATCAAGGATTGCAAAACTCTCGTTAGAAAAACTTTTTTTATACAATGCGTAATCGATTAAAAAATCATTTTTGTCAATTCCAGACGGAAGATCTGTTTTTAACCCGTTATTATATAGGGTACTGCCGCTTCTTTTGTAGTAATACCCCATAGCGCCGTCTTCTTTATAGTAATAGTTGGTCGCACTGAATTTTGGAGAAACGCCTGTCCAGCCTGTCGGCGGCTGATATGCACCCTCAACTTCTGCACCTTCTGTGTCAGTAACAGGCACGGGCTCCCATTCGTCAAAATTGTAGCTTACGGAACCGTTTTCGGCGTTTACCGTAACAGCGCCGAGGCACTGCACGCCGATAAGCATTAATGCCAAGAAAAAGGTGAAAATTTTCTTAATCGTATTTGTTTTTTTCACTGTTTTATCCTCCTAAAAATAAAATTTATATTCTATCACGGTATCCCGTGTATAGCACTTTTTCAGCCCTTTACAGAGCCTATCATAACGCCCTTTACAAAATACTTTTGTACAAATGGATAAACGCAGATAATCGGAAGAATAACCGAAATTATTGTAGCGCTTCTCATAACGGGCGAAACTACCGTTTCCGCGTTCCCTTCTGTTAAATTTGGGTTATTTGCAGCCATTTCCGCACCGTTAACAATATTTCTTAAAAATATCATAACCGGCATTTTATCCTGTTCATTGAGGTAAATCATTGCATTGAACCACCCGTTCCACGATTCAACTGCAAAATACAGTCCAATAGTTGCAAGCACCGGCTTTGAAAGCGGAAGGTATATTTTTGTAAGAATTCCTATATCGTTCAGCCCGTCAATTGCCCCCGCATCGTTAAGGCTTTCCGGTATTCCTTCAAAAAATGTGCGGACAATAATTACATAATATGTCTGCAAGGCGCTCGGCAGAACAATTGCCCACATTGTATTGATTAAGCCAAGAGATTTTATAAGCAGGAAATTCGGAATAAGGCCGCCGGGTAAAAACATTGTAATTGTAAGAAGCTTTATAAAAAACTTTCTTCCCGGGAGATACTTTTTTGATAT
Source organism: uncultured Clostridia bacterium (assembly GCA_934476455.1). Classification (GTDB taxonomy): domain Bacteria; phylum Bacillota; class Clostridia; order UMGS1883; family UMGS1883; genus UMGS1883. The sequence goes on from CAKSNY010000030.1 coordinate 19,035, forward strand.
AGGGTATGCCATCATAACCGTTGCGGCAAGCCCCAATATCGTAGAAAGAACCGTATATATTATTGTATTTCTGTAACCTACCCAAAACTGCTCCTGAACCATAACGTTCTTGTAAGCTTCTACATTTATATTTTTTGGGTAAAAGGATATACTTCCGCTCATAACAGAAGCACTGTCGCTCAATGAAACAGAAAGGACATATAAAAACGGATATAGCATTATAATGCCGACACATATAAGAATCAAATAGTTTATATAGTCAAAAAGTGTGTTTCTCTTTCTCATATTGCCCCTCCTTTACCAAAGACTTGTTTCGGAGAATTTTCCTGAAATATAATTTGTTATGCCTACAAGGAAAATGCCCATTACTCCGTCAAACAGACCCACTGCCGCCGAGTAGCTGTAATTGTTGTTAACAAGACCCATTTTATATGTATAAGTTGAGATAACCTCTGCAACTTTTTGGTTACCGCCGTTCATAAGAAGAAGTACCTTTTCAAACGAAACACTCATCATCTGCCCGACCGTAATTATTAAAAGTGTAACTATTGTAGGCGCTATTCCCGGGACAGTTACGTGCCAAATTTTTTTAAACCTGCCTGCGCCGTCAATTTCTGCCGCTTCATAAAGACCCATGTCTATATTACTGAGTGCCGCAAGATAAATAATCGAATTCCACCCCAAGCCCTGCCATATACTTGTTATAACGTATATTGGGCGGAACCACTCGGGCTTAACTATAAAGAATATCGGTTCTCCGCCGAGCTTTTGTATAAGAGTATTAACAATACCCGTACTCGGTGAGAGAAATTCATTAACCATACCGACTATAACAACCGTTGATATAAAATGAGGAAGATATGAAATCGTCTGCACCACCTTCTTAAAGTTTGCGGCGCGTACCTCATTAAGTAAAATTGCAAACACTATAGGAAGCGGAAATGTAAACATAAGCGTACTTACGCTTAGGATAAATGTGTTTTTAAAAATGTTCCAAAAAGCCGGAGCTCCTATAAACATTTCAAAATTTTTAAACCCTACCCAACCTGTTCCGAACATTGAGCCTCCGGGCTGATATTTCCGAAATGCTATAATATTTCCGAGCAGCGGTATGTATCGGAAAATCACAAGTTGTATAAGCGGCCATATCATAATCAAGTACAAGTATTTACACCGAGCTATCCGTGCAAGTTTTTTCTTTTTTTCTGCCTTTCCCGGGCTAACAGCCTGTTGCATCTTTCATCATTCTCCTTTTTTTTGCACAAAATACATTTTGCCTTTCTTGGCTCATTATAACACTTGCTTTCTTAAATTGTAAACGTTCAATTATTCCATCGTGTTCCATATATCCACCTTTTTGAAATATAATTTGTTAAAACCCATTGTTTTTGAGCATAAATTACAAAAAATTTGATACCCCCATCTATTCAATTTCAAAATTAAATACTCTGAATTTGTCGCAGCCATGTGTTGACAGGGGTATAAATCTTATTTTTTTAACTTTCCAATCTACATTGTGTACCACAAATCTTTGATGGTTATCTTTAACTGTTATTGTTTTTCTTTCCCCGTCTTTTCCAATTCCCACAATTGTATACTCTTTAATCAATGTGCCGGGCAATTTAAATTCTTTTTCATCTATAAGGTATCGACATGGCATATTATGATAGCTTCTGTTTAGGTTGCTGTCAAACACAAGTCTTATTTTTCGGATATCCGTGTCTGTTTCAAATTCATACTCAATAGAGCTGTTTTTCCCACCTATCCACAAATTTTCATCTCCGCGTTCAATTCCGTTCCTTACAATATCTGCCGTACATTTTGCATTTTTAGTCAGTTCCGAAACTTTCCTCTTATGCCATGGTATATAACAATCATCACCCATCAGTTTTTGCTGTAAAGCATTTATACTTACCAGTTCTACTTTTCTTTTCTCTTTAATTGCCATAGCAGCTGCCGTACCTAACGCCTGCCCTAAGATTGAACATGTAGCCATTACCCTGGATGAGCTTAACGCAGCATGTGTAACACTTATATTTCTCCCTGCAAACACTAGATTTTCTATGTTTTTCGAAATCATACATCTCAGCGGAAGCCCCCACGGGCGCGGAGCGGGATGATAAACGGTTGGATGCCCTTTTTGATAATAAAACCCTTCCGGAAAATGGTCGTCCATTGTCCAGCCTGCATATGCAACTATGTCATCAAAACGACCTTCGCTTTCAACGTCGTTTTGTGTGACGATATATTTACCTGTATATCGGCGACTTTCTCTCTTTCCCGGAAGAAAGCCTATCCATTCAAGTTCCCAATTATCTGCACCGTGGTCTCCGTAATTTTTTATATGATCCCACACACCGTAACAAATTTTCAAAAGTTCATCCCTGCAGCGGTCAGTGTCATGAATACAGTCCCACTCTCCGCCGATTTCAATCCACCAAAAATTATTGTCTAATTCATGATCCTTATATGGAAGCTTCTCATCCGATTCATATTTGTATGCCCACTTAGGAGGGGTGAATTCTATTTTATGCGAACACTCTCTTATTTGAAACAGGCAGCTCATCCCCATTGTCTTTTTATCGGCATTTTGAGGAGGTATGGTTTCATTAAACTCCCTTTTTGACTCGCGTCCATACATATACTCCGCACCGGAAAGCGGCGCAAGGATCGAGTCGCCGGAACAATCGGCAAAATATTCTGCTTCAACACAGTGAAAAGTTTCTGCATTTGACTGCCAGCCCTTTATGCTTTTAATTTTGCTGCCCTGCATATCAGCGTCCAGACAGCTTGTATTAAGCAAAAGCGTGAGGTTATCCTCCGCCTTTGCCTTTTCATATAGTACACTGCTCCAAATCGGGTATTTTAAATTTTTATTCTGATAAAAGTTTTCAAGCATAATTTCCTCAATTATACCTGTTTCCCTGTTATCCTTTCCGTGAGAACCGCAAACCCACATACGTATTTCTTCCGAAGAATTACCCCCGAGCACGTGTCTGTCGTGCATTAAAACTGTTTTTATCCCGTTTCGCGATGCCGCTATAGCACAGCATAGACCCGCCAAACCTCCGCCTACAACACACAAATCTGTTTTATAATAAATTGTTTTCATTTTTTTCGCCTTTCATATATTCCTTTATTGTCCTGGCGTAGCATCTTCCAAGTTCAATCAATTTTGCCTCGGAAACCTTATTGTCTGCAGTTCCGAAATACGTACATTCCAGCGTATGTGCAATTTCACACTCCGGCCGGCTGTTCATCGTACAGCTGAAATTTTCACACGGGCGGTTCCAATCCGTCATTGGCGGAAAATCATTCTTTGACGAGTATTTCAAAGAGTTCGGTGTAATTTGCTTTTCCAAAATCTTTGAAAACCTTTCAACTTTACTAAGCTTTTCAACACTGTTTCTTACAATAAAGGCGGTATCGTTTTCATCATATCTGTGCCACGGAGAGTGAAAGTCAAACCCATAGTTACACCCATGCTTTTCCACATATTCTCTGATAGCCGCCGTTTCCGGATAGATTGACCCCTCTTTCATATAATCCCTGTTATGGTCGTGCGGGGTTCTTCCTTTACCCTGATCGCCGTCTACAACACCGTCATAATCTACGAAAGGAACACAGAAAACCGTTGCCTCTTCAATCGGATTTTCTGAAAACTCCCGCAAAACACCTTCTAATACATATGAACCGGTTGATTCACACGCATGGTGACGCGCGGTTAAAATAACGCTTTTTTCACCACTTCCGATTGTGCATGCCGGCACACTTCTTCCCTTGCGGCTTTTACAAAGTTCAAATGTATTCAGATGTATTTCTTCGGAAACTTTTAAAAATCTTTTCGGATGATAGAGCATGCTGTGCGCAAAATATACCTTGTTTTCCTTTTCGGAAAATTCATATGTAAAACTATCCTCATTGCGGTTATCTACCCAATGCCAGTTTTCCAAATCATAACTCATTGCCGCACCCCAATATCCAACGCTTACAGGATGCATATGAAAAGTTATCTTTTTTCCCGCAGCACCCTCCACGCAAAAAGCCCAGTAAAACCAATACTGTTTCGTATCACGTAAATTATGGTCAAGATAGACATCATCTCCGCATTGTTTTATAAATTTGATATTTCCGCCGGTAAAATCGTCATGAATTTTCATTGTAATCATACTCCTAATTGTCAACTTTTTATTTTTGTAACTCGTATTGGATGTCACATATATTAACATCACGAAGGTTCTTGCCCTGTATAACTGAAAGTGCTGCGGCAACGCCGGCTGCCTCTCCCGTTCCCATACAAATAGGCATTGCTCTGAAGCTTGAATGTGCCATATGTGTCCCCGATATATTTCTTCCCGAAAGCAAAAGCCCGTCTGTTTCTTTCGGCAGCAAGCATCCGTACGGAATAGTATATCCCTTTGGTTGGGAAAAATTATCTTGACAACCTGTTTCGTCAAGTCCCGAACCCGTCATATTATGTACATCAAAATCAAAATGTGCATCATAAACTACATAGTCGTCATATTGTTTCGCTTGTAAAATATCTTCCTCTGTAATGGTTTTCACGCCCTTAAAATGGCGTGTTTCACGAATTCCTATTAAGGAAGCGCTCCCTATAATATAACAATTTTGGTAGCCCGGAACATATTCCCTTAAAAACTTTATTATCTCAGGCTGTTGTTTACGGCAAATAATTTCCGCCTTTGTCAAATCCTCGGTTTTAGTACCGTCAATGCTTGTTGCATTTGTCATATTACAAGTTACAATTCCGGGAATTGTTGATCTGTAAAGCAAAACATGCCCCGCCGGACTTGGAAGTTTCTCTTTGGCAAGCGCCTGAAGCTCTCCCTTTTCTGTGGGGATAAGCGTTTCAAACGAAGGTGGAAACACAGCATTTTCCATATCAACGCCGCCTACTTTAAACATAAGTGTCGCAGGCTGCATTTTTCCGTCTGTTTCCCTCCCCAATATATAAGGCACACCGCTTTTATAAGCAATATCCCCATCTCCGGTTGCGTCGATTATTACCTTCGAATTAAATGCACAAAATCCGCCCTTATTGTGGCAGATAATTCCCTTTAGACTTTTTCCGTCTGCCAAAACATCACAAACGGTTGTGTAAAGAAGTATATCTACATTTGCTTCTTCCAGCATTTCTATATATGTCAGCGTCAAAAGCTCTGGGTCAATTGTGGATGTCTTAATCCCCTTATCAAAATAATTCTTTTCAGCTGCGCGCTGCAAAATCTCATGATACAACTTGTTTCCGACCCTGCCGGTAAAGTGGCTCATCATCCCGGCGGTGGAAATCCCGCCCAACATTCCAAGGCTTTCCACAATAAGCGTCTTAACACCGTGCCTGCCTGCCGCAATGGCTGCTGCTATTCCTGCCGGCCCGGAACCCGCAATAACAACATCATAATTTTTTACATTTTTAATGTCCACCGAAAATTTCATATTGACACCTCATTTCATTATGTTATAATAATCATAACACAAAAACATATATAAAACCTTTGTTTTTATTCTTATATTCTATAAAAAAGTGCATTAACGTGAAAAATCAAAACGGCGAACAGAGAGAAATGTCCATAGCAAATAAACCTTGCAATGAAGAAAATTCGCATGGCAAAAACAAACGCGGCAGCTTATGCTGCCGCGCTTTACCCCAACTATCGAAAAATAGTGAAAAAACAGCCACAAATCTGCACTTTCACACCTATTTGCGCTGACACTTTTGCGGCAGAACGGAGATTGATATGAATAATATTGCTGAAATAAGAAACTATATTCTTTTTTTGAAGAACAATTGCAAGCTGGAAGTAACCCTTCACCCCTATGGAAACGAACATCTGATATCCGACAGTGAGCTTATCTCATTTAATATACACGAAAATCCATATTGCGTATATATTAAAACATTTCCAAATGCTTTCAATCATTGTGTTACACGCCAGCGTAAAGTGCTTGAAAGGTGCAGGTTAGGCTCTTTTTGCGGAACATGCTATGCCGGCGTATGTGAATATGTATATCCTATCTGCAATGGTGATTCACAGGTAGGATTTATTTCCGTAAGCGGATATAAAAATTCTGATTATACCTCGTATATCAACAGATGTTCAAGCGAATTTTCAATACCGCAAAAAAGTTTACGAAAAAATGTGTCTTCTTTAAAAGACACTATGCCTTCTAAAGAGCTGATTGATACACTTATTGCACCGTTGTTAAGAATGCTTGAACTATCATATATCAAATCGAGTGATATAAAAAGCCAAGAAGGTATCACAGATAAGATAACAAGATATATAAACCAGCATTATGCCGAAACTATTAAAATAGATCTAATTTGTAAGGTTTTTTCCTGCAGTCGTTCTTATGTGTGCCACACTTTTAAGAAAGAAACAGGGCACACTGTGCACGAGCATTTAATGTCTGTAAGACTTCGCTCCGCAAAATTTTTACTTATCTATTCGGATTTAAACGTATCCGAGATAGCTTACGCTGTAGGCTTTAACGATTCAAATTATTTTTCAAATACTTTTAAGAATGTTGTCGGGGTATCCCCCCGTGCCTATCGCAAACAACAAAATTCTCCGGAAAATCTTTAATTGATCATTCCAATAGATATTAACGAGCCAATTAAATCCTCGAGATCCGTATTATAACACGGTTCTCGGGGCTATTGTTCCCACTCGGCAAAATCTTCTTTAATATTAAATTTGTTTATTTATTTTCTCTATATTCTTCCGACTATTTCTCGCTTTCAAAATTTTTAGTAAAAAAACTATTCAATGTGTTTTGTTAATGTGCGGTTTTGCGGCAGTAGCAGTAATTTTGCCTCAAATGGGCATTTGTTTCAACGCTTATAAACTTGTATGTAAATTCTGTCCCGTTATCTGTTTGTATACATTTTACTTCAAACGGAAACCGCTTCAAAACGTGTTATTATTTTACTTTTAACACAACTTTTCCTATGTTTTGCCCCTTGTAGAGGATGTCATATGCAGTCTCTGCTTCGGTTATGGGCAATGTTTTGTAAATCGTAGGCTTAACTTCCCCGCTTTCAATTTTCGGAAATACATTTTTTACAAGCTCTGCTAATATTTGCGCCTTTACTTGTGGAGTTCTTGAACGCAGCGTACTGCCTATTATTCTTACATTTCTGTACATAGAGAAATCAAATTTACAGAAAAATTCTCACACGCCCGCTTAAGCAGATGTGTTCGTATGCTGACACATCTGCTTAAGCTGCCGCATTAGTTTTTGCCTTTTTTCTCTTGTATCTAAATTTGTCAGTGTACGGAATCCACATATTACTTATAAAATACTTAACCCCCTACGTTCGTCACGAGTGTATTTTCTCATATATCGGCTTAAATAGGCAGACATATCGCCTTTTATTGAGGACTATATAGGTTTGTTTGCCAAAGGCTGGAATATATTTAATGTGTTGCCTGCGATAATCGTGAACCTTGTCTGTATATTTACCGCAGAAAGGACAGGTATGCGTTTTTCCGGGCATTTGAACATAAATGTAGATAAATTTTTCATTTTGTTCAACATTTTTTATGCATAACATCTTGCAATCAGATTAATTTTTTGTAATACGAAAGTAGAGCATATTGATTTCTCCTTGTAATATGGTTGGTTGTCAACTCCGTTTTACAAGATTTTTTCAATATGCTCTACTATTTTTTTATTCTTTTTTGTAAAGCTCTGTTGATTGGTTACCCCAATAGATATTACAGAGCCTTTTTTATCTTACTTATTTATTGTATTATACAGCTTTACAATTGCAGAAACGGCTTCTTCAACCGTGCAGTTACTTCCGGGCTTAAACTCGCCTGCGTCACTGTTTTTTATAATGTTTAAAGTTTTCAGGCTGTATATGGGAGAAACCGCCCAGCCGGATATTGCGCTGTTGTCGGAATACGGTACATCAACCTTTGCTTCCGGCATTTCAATATCCAAATACTTCCCTATTCTGTACAAAATTACGGCAGCTTCTTCTCTTGTAAGCGGGTCAAGGGGGGCAAATAAACCGTCGCCTTTACCCTGTACGATACCCGCAAATTCAAGCGAATTTATCTTTGTATCCGATGTGTCGGTAAAGGGTGCCTGCTCGCGCTTTGCAACCGGCAGGTCTTTTACCGCAGAAATCATATTGTATGCTGCCGTGCAAAAATCAAGGCGTGTTGTATCCTTGGTAAAGTCGTTAAAAAGCTTTTCAAGGAAACCAAGCTTTAATGCGTCTTTAACGTCACTTGCAGCCCATTCGCCTACGTTTACGTTTTCAAAATCAGGCTCGTTGGACACAAGAACAGCTTTTTTCGTACCGGCTCTTCCCGGATAGCTGAGAGCTATTACATCATACCACGCAACAAGCTTTGAACCGGCGGTTATATCCTGAAGCTTTACTATGTTTTTTGTCTTATAAGGCTTTATTGCGGCGTCTTTTTCAATAGTAACAATAAGGGCACGGGAATTATCCGTTACGCTTACACTGCCGTCAGGGTTTTTATTTACTTCATCGGCAGTTATAAGATTAACCCCGCCGCCTTCCTCAATGTTTGTTGCAATAAGGTAAGCGTTTGTCTGCGGAGGAAGGCTTTTTGTCATTACTGTTGAGTACTGCGTATAAATTGAATCGCCCTTTTTAATATCCGTTAAGGAGACAGCGTCAGCCGTTTTACTGTCTATAACAACCGTTTCATCTGTTATATTAAGCGAAATGCTGCCGGCATCGGGCAGTGTTCCGATTATGTAATTGTCAGCAATATCGGTTACGGTAACTAAATTCGAAACCGATTTAACCTCAGCTGCCGGCATCGGAGATATAACAATGTCCTCCTGCGCCATAACCGGAAATGAAACTGCGCTTAAGCTAAGCGCTGCACCTACAAATAGTGCGCCAAACTTTTTCATCATTGAAATCATCCTTCCTGTTTGTGTTTTCACTTTATATACGCCGCAGGATTGTATACGGTTCATAAAAAAAACAAAAAAAATACAAAAAGACAATTGCCTTCTACGTACATTTTTCGGTTTTATCTGCCTTTTCCTCTTGAAAACCTATAAAATATATGTTATTATAGTACAATGAAACGGAGGGGTTTTTGTGAAAATTTCCACAAAAGGGCGTTATGCCTTAAGAATGCTTATAGATCTTGCCGAGCATGGCAAGGGGGAATATGTTCCGCTTAAAGATATTGCTAAAAGGCAGCAGATTTCAAAAAAATATCTTGAACAAATTGTGCCCATACTTAACCGTTCCGATATTTTAAGAACAAACCGCGGCTTCCAGGGTGGCTATATGCTTTCAAACCCCCCTGACAAATACACGGTTGGTGAAATTTTACGTCTTACCGAGGGGGGGCTTTCTCCTGTTCCCTGCCTTGATACAGGCTCGCCCGTGTGCGAAAGAAGCGAATATTGCCCTACGCTTTATGTGTGGCAGGGGCTTGATAAGGTTATAAACGAATACCTTGATTCCATTACGCTTCAGGATATTTTGGACAAGCAGCAAGATTTGTATTCAAACGATTATGTAATTTAATAAAAGCGGATGCGGCAAAATCAAACAGTCTTGCCGCATCCGCTTTTTTATTATTCACGTTAATCCGCAAACATAGGTGTTGACAGATATCTCTCGCCTGTATCGGGGAGAAGCGCTACAATAATCTTACCTTTATTTTCGGGTCTTTTTGCCAAAATCGAGGCTGCATAAACCGCAGCGCCTGAGGAAATGCCCACAAGCAAGCCTTCTTTTCTTGCAAGTGTTCTTCCCGTTTTGAAGGCGTCCTCGTTTTCAATAGCCAATATTTCGTCATAGATTTTTGTATTAAGCGTATCGGGAACAAAACCTGCGCCTATACCCTGAATTTTGTGCGGACCCGGCGTTCCCTTTGAAAGCACCGGAGAACCCGCCGGTTCAACCGCTACAATCTTTACATCGGGATTTTTCGACTTCAGATATTCGCCCACGCCCGATATTGTTCCGCCTGTTCCCACACCGGCTACAAAAATATCAACCTTTCCGTCTGTGTCCTCCCATATTTCGGGACCTGTAGTAGCTTTATGCGCCGCCGGGTTTGCCTCGTTCACAAACTGTCCGGGAATAAAGCTGTCTTTTTCGCTTGCAGCCAATTCCTGTGCCTTTTCTATAGCGCCTTTCATACCTTTTGCGCCGTCTGTAAGAACTATTTCTGCACCGTATGCCTTAAGTAAGTTTCTTCTTTCAATGCTCATTGTTTCCGGCATTGTAAGTATTACCCTGTAACCTCTCGAAGCTGCCACCGCAGCAAGCCCTATGCCTGTGTTGCCGCTTGTCGGCTCAATTATAACAGAGTTTTCTTTAAGCAGCCCCTTTTTTTCGGCGTCGTCGATCATTGCCCTTGCAATTCTGTCTTTTGCACTGCCCGCCGGGTTAAAGTATTCAAGTTTTGCATAAATTTTTGCGCCAACCCCGTTTTGTTCTTCATAATTTGTAAGTTCCAAAAGCGGCGTTTTTCCGATTAAATCCGTAATTTTCTTATAAACCTTCATTTTACATACCCCTTTTTTATTATCTATATCACCTATCTGTTTGGTATGTTATTATAATATCACTCACAATTTAATATGTCAACATATTTTTTATTTATTTTTTCTGCATAGCGTACGGTTTCCATCGCGTCCCTGCAATATTTGTCCGCACCTATGCTTTTTGCGTAATCCCCGGTTAAAACGGCGCCGCCCACCGCAATCGAGCACCACGGTGCTTCTTTTCTTAAAAGCTTCACTGTCTTTTCCATTGCGGGTACGGTCGTTGTCATAAGCGCGCTTAACCCTACAATAGGCGCTTTGTTTTCTACAACCGCACTTACAATCTCTTCCGGAGGAACATCTTTTCCCAAATCTATCACGCCGAAACCGTAGTTTTCAAGCAAAAGCTTTACTATATTTTTTCCGATATCGTGTATATCTCCGTGGACCGTTGCTATTACAAACTTGCATTTTACGTCAACACTGCCCTTATTGCTTATCATATGTGTTTTTATAATCTCGAACGAGCTTTTTGCCGCCTCCGCACTCATTAAAAGCTGCGGAAGGTATATTGTTTTGTTTTCAAACCCCACTCCTACGGCGTCAAGTGCGGGGATTATATCTTGTTTTACTATATCGAGCGGCTGCTGCGATACCAAAAGCTCTTTTGTTATCCGTGCGGCTTCGTCTTTAAGCCCGAGCGACACCGCTCTTTTAAGTGCCGATATATCCTCCTCGCCGGTTTCCTTTTTACGGTTTATAATTTCTTTCGGCTCATCTTCTGAAATCTTTTCCGAAAACGCAATATACTCCCCGAAATTTTCGTCCATACCCTTAAGCGCTTTGTAAGAAAAATATGCTTTCATCATATCATACGAATACGGGTTCATAATTGCAGCCGATAAGCCGTTTTCCAGCGCAAGCGAAAAAAACGCACCATTTATTGCGCCGCGCGCGGGCAGCCCGAACGAAACATTGGAAACACCCAAAGATGTACGGCATCCTAACTTTTCGCGTATCAGCCTTATAGCTTTAAGTGTTATTGAGGGCGCCGCGGGATCGGCACTTACCGCCATTGCAAGCGGGTCAAATATTATATTTTTTTTCGATATTCCGTATTCCTTTGCCGTATTTAAAATTTTTTCCGCAATCTTAACGCGCCCCTCTGCGGTTTTTGGAATTCCGTCATCATCAAGCGTCAGCGCTACCAAAACGCCGCCATACTTTTTTACAAGCGGGAAAATGCTGCGCATTACGCTTTCCTTTCCGCTTACGGAGTTTACCATAGCCTTTCCGTTATATAGCCGCAGCGCCCCCTCCATCGCACGGGCGTCTGCCGTATCTATCTGAAGCGGTAAATTTACAACCGCCTGAAGCTCGCTCACGGCGTTTTGAAGAGCCGAAGCTTCGTCAATTTCAGGCAAACCTACGTTTACATCCAAAATATGAACGCCGTGTTCCTGCTGACGTATGCCCTCTTGCAAAATATAGCCAGTATCATTATCCAAAAGCGCCTGTTTAAAACGCTTTTTTCCCGTCGGATTTATTCTTTCGCCTATTAAAACCGGGAACGAACCGATTTCAACCGTATGTGTATACGAAGACACACACATTATTTCCTTGTCCGTAACAGGCAGCGGTTTCATACCTGCCGCCTTTTTTACAATTTCGCGTATATATTCGGGTGTTGTTCCGCAGCACCCGCCAACAGCCCTTGCACCTGCTTTAATTTGCAGTAAAACCTCTTCGGAAAATTCCTGCGGAGAAACATCATATACCGTCTTTTGCCCCACCCGTTTCGGAAGCCCCGCATTCGGTTTAAACATTACGGGAACCGAGCTGTATTTTAAAATTCTTTCCATAACGCCCGAAAGCTCCCGCGGACCGAGCGAGCAGTTCACCCCGACTGCATCCGCGCCCATTCCCTCCAGCAATGCAACCATCGCTTCGGGGCTTGCACCTGTCATAAGCTTTTGGTCGCTGCCGTACGCATTTGACACAAATACGGGCAAGGCACTTTTTTCTTTTGCGGCAAGCAGCGCTGCCTTCGTTTCGTAACTGTCGTTTAATGTTTCTGCCAGAATTAAGTCTGCACCGTATTTTGTACCGATTTCCACTGTTTTTTTAAACACCGTTACAGCGTCTTCAAAATCAAAGTCACCGTAAGGCTTTAAAAGCCGCCCCAACGGTCCCATATCAAGCGCTACAAACTTTTCCTGTGTTGCCGCCGATGCCTCACGCGCAAAAAAGGCATTTTCTATTGCAGCGTAAATTATTTTTTCAAGTTCCTTTTCGGAAAATTTAAGTAAATTTGCCCCGAATGTATTTGCACATACTATATTGCTTCCGGCGTCGAAATATTCTTTGTTTAATCTTCTTATAACGTCTTTGTGCGATATATTCCATACCTCCGGAAGCTCACCGGGCAAAAGCCCCTCGCCCTGCAAAAGCGTTCCCATTCCGCCGTCCATAATAACTATATTATCCTTTAAATAATTAAGAATATCCATTTTTTCACCTTCTGTACGCGCAGCCCGCCATATTGCACCGTGCGCATTTTTTAATTTTCTTCTCCTCCGGTGATGCCGTTATCCCTATTATTGCCGTAACCGATTTTGACGGTGACATTATAAGGCTTTCGTTCAGCGTCAGCCCGATTTTCCGGCAGCAGTCAAGCACACGGAAAATATCTTTTTGCGCCTCAAGCGGAAAGTCGCCGTAACCCGGGCTGAAACGCGGCTTTATATACATTTTTTGCAGGCTCATTTTTTTGCACAAATCTTTTTCAAAAACGTCGCACAGGCTTTCTATTCTCTCTGCTCCTATCGCCTGAAATATCGACGATTTTAACGGCGACAGCGAGGAGTACTTTACAATTGCGCGATCAGCCTCAAGCCCTATTGTAGCGGCAAAAAGCATTGCCTTTTCACAGCCTTTTAAATAATTTACAAACGATTTGCTCTCTGTTTTCATAAATTGAAGGTCGGCTGTGCCGTTTTGCACTTTAACCGGAAATTCGGAAAAGCACACCCTGTAGTTAAGCCGCGCACAAAGCTCGTCTATGCACTCCTCAACCGCTTGTCCGATTTGCGGGCTTACTTCACGGCAGCCCATATATCGCAAAATTTCTTCTTTATTTAAAGGCGGCGCATTATATTCTTTAAAATATACCATTTTAACTCTTTCCCAAAATATTTGATAAATTTTCCTTAATTTTCATCGCAACAAACGGTTTATTCATAGAATACACATGAACGTTTGTAATTCCGTTTGCGTACAAATCTATAATCTGATCTGTAGCGTATGCAATGCCCGCCTGCTGCATAGCATCCGGGTATGCGCCGAACTTATCCACAAGCGCCTTAAAACGCTGCGGCATAAAAGCTCCCGAAAGCCCGGCTGCGCGTTCTACCTGATTTTTATTTGTGATAGGCATAATTCCCGCAATTACGGGAACCGTTATTCCCGCTTCCCTTATTTTATACAAAAAGTTGTACAGCAAGTTATTATCAAAAAACATCTGTGTTGTCAAAAACTCGCATCCGGCATCCACCTTTTCTTTAAGGCGGCGGATATCCTCCTTTTGGTTTTCGCTTTCGGGGTGTACCTCCGGATAGCACGCCCCGCCTATGCAAAAGTCTGCGTTGCTTTGCTTCAGCTCGCGCACCAAATCCGCCGCATAACGGTAGTCCCACTTTTCTATATCTTTTTTTTCAGTATTTTCGGGAATATCGCCGCGCAGTGCAAGCACATTTTTCACACCGCAGCTGCGCATTTCCGAAATTTTTTGCCGTACCGCCTCCTTTGTTGACGAAACGCACGTCAGATGCGCGAGAACAGGCACATCCGATTTTTCGTTTACAGCCTTTGCCATATCAAGCGTATAGCTTTTTGCGCCGCCGCCCGCGCCGTATGTAACGCTTACAAACGATGGATTAAGCTTTGCGATTTCCTCCACAGCCGATTTTACGTTTTGAAACGATGTATCGTTTTTCGGCGGGAAAACCTCAAATGACAACGAAAATTTTTCTTTATTTAATATCTCTGTAAGCTTCATATAAATAAATCTCCTTTTTTTGCATTATAACACTTTAAATTTCCGCCTGTCTACCTGTATATTGCCTGTTTTATCCGAAAATAAACACTAATTGCTTGTTTTTTTATGTTCTGTGCTTTATAGGCGGTACACCCGTTTCTCTCTTAAACACATATGAAAAATATGCCGGCGATGAAAAACCCAGTGCCTCGCTGACCTCGTTTACATTCATTCCCTCTTCGAGCATGGCGGTTGCACGAACCGTTTTAAGCCGCATAAAATGCTTGTTTACACCTGCCCCTGTGTACTTTTTAATTATCTTTTTAAGGTTGCTCTCGCTCATATTACATCCGTCCGCAATTTCTTTTACGGACAGTGTATTCGACAGATTGCCGTTCATAAAATCTATTATTGCCGCAAATGACCTTGCTGTTCTCGTTTTCATAAGAGTTTTTGTACGGTTTTTCGTTTTTAAAAGCTCTAACAAAAACAGTTCAAGCCTGCATACGGTAATCTGTTCCGCAGCGGAATTTTCACCGCTGCCTTTTATTATTATATCCTCAGTTTCAAATCTTTTTTTTATTTCATCCACAATACCGGAAAGCGCAGCTTTTCCTTTTTCACCCACATAAAAATTCCCGTCCGAAATACTGTACAATGCTGCGCTGTCCGAGGAAAATGATATAACAATAACCTTAAACGCCTCCCCGACAGACATCAGCCTGTGAAATTCCATGGGCTTGTGCAGTGTAACCTCGCCTTCTGCAAGGCGATAAATCTTATCGTCCTTTGTAACCGAAGCAGTGCCCGATTTTACAAAGACAATCTCCCAAAAATTATGCATTTCTCCGTAGAAGCAATAATCCTTCTTCTTGTGCGATTCAAACGCGGTGTTGATTGAGTCCACCGTAAGAATACGCGGTATACGGTAAAAGCTTTCGGTTTCCCACATAACATTTCTCCTAAAAGTGTCTGATTTCTAAAGTTTTTTATCCGATTTCATATTCCATTTTATTTTGAACTATCTATAATTATAGTTGAAAGCACAATTTTTGTAAAGAGGTGTAACGAAAAATGAATAAAATTAAACTTGGAATTATAGGGCTTGGGCAGCGCGGAGACGGACTTCTTAACGAAATACTGCAAATGGATGACGTTGAGGTTTGCGCCCTTTGCGATTTATATGACGACAGAATACAGAAGGCTTTTGACCGTATAAAGGAAAAGCACGGAAATACCCCCGTACAGACGCAAAATTTCCGTGATATTTTAAACTCACCCGAGGTGGACGCCGTTCTTATAAGCGCTGCCTGGGAGGCACATGCAGACCTTGCAGCCGAAGCAATGCGCGCCGGTAAATGGACCGCTCTTGAGGTTGGCGGTGCGTATGACATCAATGATTGCTTCAAGCTTGTAGATACATATGAACAGACAAAAACACCGTTTATGTTCCTTGAAAACTGCTGCTACGGCAGGCGCGAGCTTATGTGTTTAAATATGGTTAAAAAGGGTGTTTTCGGTGAGGTTGTTCACTGCGACGGCGCGTATTGCCACGACTTAAGAGAGGAAGTTTCAAGCGGTGTTGAAATCCGCCATTACCGCTTGCGGAACTATATTCACCGCAATTGTGACAACTATCCCACACACGAGCTTGGTCCTATCGCAAAGCTTCTTAATATAAATAACGGAAACAGAATGTTGTCGCTTGTTTCGTTCGCTTCAAAATCTGCAGGATTACACGAATACGTAGAACAAAAACGCGGAAAGGACGATTCTCTCGCAAAGGTTCGTTTTAAGCAGGGCGATGTTATCACAACAATTATTAAATGTGCCGGCGGCGAAACTATTACACTTTCACTTAATACCACACTTCCGCACCCGTATTCACGTAATTTTAACGTTCACGGAACAAAAGCATACTATTGTGAAAACAACAATTCCTTCTATATCGATGGCGAAGAGTATGAGGGCGGTGAAGATGATTGGGATAAAAACTGGGGTAATTTTAACCGCTACAGTGAAAAATACGAACACCCTCTCTGGAAAGAATACCGTGCTAACGGCGTTCACGCAGGGCACGGCGGTATGGATTGGCTTACACTTCGCGCTTTTTTTGAAAGCTTCTTTGAAAAAAAGCTTCCGCCCATAAACGTATACGATGCAGCCTCTTGGATGGCAATCACGGCGCTCAGCGAACAGTCGATTGCTCTCGGCGGCGCACCCGTTCCCATTCCTGATTTTACACGCGGAAAATGGGTGTGCGGAATATCCTATCCGCAGGTTGAAAAATACCGCCTTGATATAATACCCGACATTAAGTAAAAAAAGCGTGTCGATAAAGCCGACACGCTTCAAGCCGAAAGCTCGCTTTCGGAGCTTTCGTTTGAGAACAAGGGCTTTCG
>CAKSNY010000031.1 GCA_934476455.1 uncultured Clostridia bacterium
TTATTTGTTCTCATCATCAGCTTATTAAAACAGTTACTCTACATATAGTTTATTTTTTTCACATTTGTGCACCATAGTATCTAATTCAGTTAAAAGTGCATTTTTATATGCTTCAAAACCTAAGGCGCACAATTCATTTTTAGTAGAAAAATAAACTTCAGAATATTGTTTTAAAATCACTTTTACTCCTGCAACATTAGCTAAAACATCCTTCCACAGCAATAACCTTTCTGCCGGCAAATTCAAAAAGTTATATATTAGTGTATCGTCAATTTCGCATGGCAAGATAGATTCTCTCAACTTTAACTCATCCATATCTAACAATCTATATATAGGAATAGAAAAAGCTGAACCCATTGCAACTCCTTTGAACAACGGAACATATACTAATTCCTTTTGCTGGGTTTCAACATACCACCTGTTACTATCAAATATCAAAGCGTTTGAAAATGCTTTTCTCAGTAATAACACTGTTTTTGCATAGTTTTCTTCCAATGTAGAATCACTAAGTAAATCAAATTCATCCAAAATATATATTTGGGTTTCTGTAGAGTGTACTTTGAAGTCACTGGTAGTGCTAAAGTTTGAGACGGTTTTTTCAAAATAATCCTTGCCTTTTCTAAATTTTTGTTTTGCATCGTATGCAATCGCATAACCCTTTATAGGATTATCTAACACCGTCTTCCATACATTCATTAAAGTCAACATATTTTGAATTTCCGCTATATCAAAATCATCCATCAATGTACTATAACTTGAAAACAAAGCACGATATTCATGTTGAAAATCAAGAAGATGTTTTGCAGCAGTAAATAAATTATACATTGCTAAACGTGGATTTTTAACAGTATCTATAGATTTGTTTTTTACTCTTACAACTAAAACTTCTTGAAACTGATTGTAAAAGTTTTCTAGCGAAGTATATGTTTCACTCAAATACTTCCTAAACTTTTTGTATTTTTCAAGAGACAACAATTGTAATAAGGGATAATCTTCACCTGACGGTAGTTTTTTTGTACTTTCAGTATGTAAACAATATGGATCAACTGCTGATTTTGGCAATCTATTTTCTGCGAAAACATGTCTGCTAAACACTCGCATTTTTGATACTACCTTATCCCAACGTTCTTTGTTAAGATTCTTTTTCTTATACAAATCATCAATACATTTGATAGTATCTAACACCAAATCATTTGCATCTATTCTTAACTCATCTATTTTTGCTACATACTCATTCCAAGAATCCGGTCTCAACTCAAAATCTATTCTTGTTTTCACCCAAGCGTTTATATCAGACATCCACTGTATATGTCTATTCTTTTTTTCGATTCTCAATTTATAGTCCAACGGCTTAATACCTAAGTCATCAACAATATTTACACCTATTAATTCGATGTCAATGTATTCTTTGTCAGGGTATATCTGTTGTAAAATATCAAGCATCTTTATGCGCCAGTATTGATTTTGATTTTTTTCTATTTCAATATTTTGTTCTGATGAGTCCTTAACAAACGGTGGAATAAATTTACAACAAACCTCATCATTGTTTTTATGAAAATATATCACCTGAAATTCTTTTATCAAACGTTCAATAAGTGTATCCTCAGCAATGTTGTAATACTCTAATAATTCAGGATATTCCGACAGTCCTCTAATGGCGTCTGCACGAGATTGTATATCACCGCGTTTCATCTCATTCAACATCTGTTCGATTTCATAATTAAGATTTATTTTGATTTCTCTCTTGGAACACCAAAATAAAGAGTAGCCAAATAATGTCCACCCTTCATCTGTATTTGGCATCGAAGAAGGAATGTTACTATTAGTCAAAAAGCAATCAGTAACTTTATAATCGAGCATAAGTGAAGTAAGGGATGTTTTTGTTTCTTCTATAGCTTGTATCATAGAATCACGATTAATGTTAGGTAACCCTAACAACATACTTTCAGCTATGATTTCATTTGGACGATCTAACCCTGTGAAATCAAGTGGAATGAAACAAAGCCAACCTTTTCCGCGTTTTTTAATTAAATTACTAATGCAATTCGCGTTGTCTTCCACATATCTTTTTACATCAAGCCATAGCATTACTTTTAAAACATTCCCATAAGATATCCAATCAGAAAATGTCAATTTTGCGATTTTTTCAATTGCTATTAAATCATATTTATGGTTAGTAAAATAATCTAAAAGAATAACCTTACTATTAGTTGATTCAACACATTTCAGTGCCGAAATAACCATTTTGTCTGAGTTATCACCAATTAATTTGCACAAAATATCGTATATTATTTTTGCTCGCACAGGATGAAGAACTTCTATTCTGTTTCCATCATCGATTACTCTTATTAAATATTCATCACATAACCGTTGTACGGCAGAAAACATTGAATCACATGATATCTCGTTTTTTACATGTTCAAAATCAACAGAACATCCTAAACGTCCTGTAAAACAAACTATATTTAGCAAGTTCAACCAAGAATCAGGAACTCGTTCTTGCAATAGTGTGTTTACCTGTTCAGATAATCTCTGAGTCAATGTCTGATTGTTTGTTAGCAAATAAACAAATTCAATCAATGGACCATTACCACCAAAATTAATCCACGCCTCATCAAAACTTCTATGTTGGGAATGAGGATTTCCTGCTGTAAAATTATCATATATTGTTTTAGCCTCTTCTTTTGTCAATTGCAATTCTATGATATCATACAAGATGGCTTTACCACTTATTCTAGTCGCATTATAATCTTCATCTCTTATTGATATTAATACCGGAACGGCTAGCCCACGCGTTTGTAATTCTTGCAACAAAAATGCCCAATTATACTCTCCCGGTATAACATCAATATAAACAACTAAATTTTCACAATGCTTATTTAAAGCTAAAAGAGCAGTTACAAGATTTTGTGCTTGTGATTCAGAGGCGATTGAACGAACGCAAAACACAAATTCTTCCGAAAACTTATCAATTAGATATCTATAACAAAGAGTAGATTTACCTTGTCCAGAAACACCTTTAACAACAGCAACTCCAGTATGAGTAATGGCAGCATCTATTTTTTCTATCCATGATTTTCTATAAAAATCCAAACCCATTCTAATGTGAGTTGGATGGGCAGAAATACCCTGAGAATATTCATATTGTATTTGTGCACTTTCTTTATTGATATTAAATTCAGTTAACCTTACTAGTGATTTATCATATTCTTTATAATATCCGTCAAGTGCTGCTATATCAGTTCCAATTTTATGCATTCTATCTTTCCATAATGCTAAACTAGTGTAACTTTTAGAATTGGAAAGATTTGATATATACTGAATTAGCAATAATCGAGCTATATCTGGTGCAGGCATAACTGGAACATATTCTTGAATTTGATTTTTTATGTTTTCCTCTAACTCATTTATACTTACTTTTTCAAATGTAATTGATTCGAGCAACCATTTTGCATCCGAAGTAGAAACATTGTGATTTTCTTCTAATTTTCTTATTAATTTGTCTTTTGCTCCCAACACACCCTTACTAAAGTCTAATAATTCCGTTCCAAGTTCTCCAAAATAAACTATTTTAATACACTTGAATTTCGAATATTGTGCATGTAAACTACACATTCGTTTAAAAAAGCCTTCGCCACTTTTGGAAGTTTTGGTGGATGCCAGACTTGATATAGTAAGCGCTGACGATATATTTTTCACTTGCACAGCTTCAATTACATTTTCCCCGTTTTTTATTATTAGATCTTCGATATCCTCAGGATAATAATCATATCCCTTGTCATCATTTATAAGCCTAGAAGCGATATACAATGTCTGAGAAGAAAATCCCTTCCATGCCGATTGTGCCCCTATATCTGATTTCAAAAACGAATTATTCATCATTGCATATTAACCTACCCATTATAAATTAAATCTTTATTCTACTTTTTCTACATTTGCTTAACTCATCAAGTTTTTCTTGACGTTCACATTTATAATCATAATATTTATCTATTTCTGCAAAATATTTAGAACATTGAAAATATGATTCGACAGTATCTCCGTTTCTTTCTACTATCCAATCTCCAACACACCAATTCGGTACTGCATGTAAACAAAGAACAATAACAAGAGAAAGAACTTTCTCTATAAAATTATTTAATTGAAATAATTCCTCAGTTCCACCTAATCCTAATGTTTTTCCGATATTATCTAAATCTAACCTTTCTTTTATTTGGACAGGGGTACAGTGAACATAATCACATAATATTCCATATTCTCGTTTTACGTCAGAAATAAATTGTCCTCTATATTCTTCGTCAAAAAAATGGAACTTTATCTCTTCAACCATAGAAATATTAGTGTCTTTCAATAACTTCTTATAAATTAAAAGTTGTTTATCAAAGCTCTCTCTTGAATATTTTTGAGAAACCAAACAAGCCTTTACTGCTAATTCTAATATATATCGCAGTTCTCTTTTACAAGAATTAACAATTCCTTCATCCAACAAAACCTTTAAACCAATTAAACTATGTATTAAATCATCTATTATAAATTTAAAAAACAAAGTGCCGGTAAAGCTTTTATGAATATTACAATTTACTTTTATAAACATTAATGGTCTAATTAAAGAATTTAAAATATCCACGCTCCGTGCATATTCAGTTTTATATTCATCACTTTCCAATTCTTTTTTTACATTTTCCCAACTCATTCATATCACCAATAATATTATACCATAAATTTCATAATAATACAATTGGTATAGTAAACGAAAATATATATGTCGATTTTTGCGAATTGCAATCCAATCTGTTATAAACACAAAAGCATAGGATATGCTCCTATGCCTGATGATTACTAAGTTTTTTAGAATAAATAGCCGCCATTTTTTCCACTTTACTCAAACATTTGGTGTACGGTGGACCCGACGGAGAACTGGGTGCATCTTTAAGATATTTAAGCCAAAGATTTTCAATGCCAAACGATATTGCGAAGGCAACGCTTAACGATATAGGTACTGAGGAGCTTGGGCATCTTGAAATGGTAGGAACGATAGTTTACCAGCTGACACGAAATTTAACCGAAAAGCAGATTCAGGAAAGCGGATTTGACGCGTATTTTGTAGATCACGGAACAGGTATTTTTCCGGCATCTGCGGCAGGCGTTCCGTTTTCGGCAGGGGCAATAGCCTCTAAAGGTGATGTAATAGCAGACCTTAACGAGGACCTTGCAGCAGACGCTGCAACAGTGTAAGAGCAACCTTTTACAAAAAAATACGATAGGACAAGCCGCTCTTAACACCTAAAAACCACATAAGCAGTTACAATTAAAATGGAAAAGATATATCACAGACCGGTTCTTGCAGATTATATCGTTTGCTACACAACGTGGAAAAGAAAGCAAATAGCCCTGTTTCTGTGCTGTGAAATTCAATTATTATATTGACATATACAAAAATATACGGTATTATTATAGTAATAAAAAGATATAATAAAAGTATAATATTTGTATAAGGGGTTGATTTTATGAATATCAGACCGTCAGCAGCAATCAGAAACAATTACAATGATATTTCAAACTACTGCAAAGAAACAGGTGAACCTGTGTACTTAACGAAAAACGGCGAAGGCGATTTGGTGGTTATGGATATTGAAACCTTTTCAAGACGAGAAAAGATGCTTAAATTAAGAGAAGAACTCATTGCAGCAGAGGAAGAAAGGCTTATGGGAAAAAAAGGGTACTCAGTTGACGAACTTGACAAAATGCTTGGCGATGCAGCGTCAGAGGTGAGTCGTGTCGGATAAGAAGTATAATGTTATAGTTTCTGACAAGGCTGCGTCAATGCTTGTAAATCATGTCAGGTTTTTAGCGAATGTTTCACCTGAATCCGCTAAAAGGCTGCATAAGGTTATTATCACAGAAATAAGAGCTTTGGAATTTATGCCTGAAAGTTATCCGTGGCTTAGCTGTGATGAGATTCCTGCAAATAAATACAGAAAAAAACTTGCGGCAAAAAGGTATCTTTTAATCTATCAAATTAAGGACAGCACAGTTTATGTCGATTATGTCATGGATTGCAGACAAGACTATAAATGGTTATTATGAATCAAATAAACGGGAGCAATTAAGTGTAACATGAAGTGCACCGGTTCGTACAGACAGCACAAAAAAAGAGTGCCTATGGCATCAAAATATTGGGGCAATCCCTCATTTTGTGTAAACCTCAAATTAGACTCCGAAATGATAATATAATCTAAGTGTTTTTTGTGGGCTGAGAGCCGGATTTCGGCTTTCAGCCCTTAGCTGTAATTTAGCATGAAATTGCCGGCATGTCAAGGGCGCCCTCAAGCGAGGGCGCCCTTGCTTTTGTTTATGCGGTAACCGGTTTATACAAAATGAGGGATCACCATAATTTATACTATGAACTGCCGTTTTCCTTGCTGCGCTTGCTTTTTCCCGATTTTAAGCCGATGGGTCATAAGCGCGCAAACTTCTATAAATGCGGCGATTTAACCAAGCATGAGCACTATATTTCATGGAACAGCGTGGAATGTGAAGAGCCCGATTTCCACCGTCCCAAATATTTCTGCGAGCTTATCTTTTCGGAAAGGAAACTATAAAATACAGAAGCTTATGCCTATACCGACTCAATCATTTCAATGCCTTTTTTCCCGAGCTTTCGGAAAACGCTCTTGTCGGCGCAGTAATCCGTTACAATTGCATCTATATTGCTTAGATCCGAGATTTTAATAAATGCGGTTCTGCCTATTTTGCTGTGGTCGGCAACAACTGTTGTGCGGTTGCTTCGCTGCATCATAGCCTTGCAGATTTCAGCCTCCTGGTAATAAAATGTTGAAATACCTTTGTTCGGGTCAATGCCGTCAACCGACATAATGAACATATCGGCGGTATACTGTTCAAGCTCTTTTAATGCGGTAACACCGTATGTAAACTGAAAATTGCTGTCAACATCGCCCCCGAGCAGAATTATTTTCAAGTTCGGGTTCTGCGCTCCCTCTAAGGCAAGAGCAATTGAATTTGTAACAATCGTTACCTTTTTGTCCCCGATTGCACGCATAACGTAAATCGGAGTGGTACCGGCATTCATAATCAGCGTATCGGAATCCTTGACCGATTCGCTGATTTTTTTTGCAATGGCACTTTTTTCGTTTGTGTTTGTGTTCAGCCGCTGCATAAGACTCATATCGTAATATGATTTGTAGCTTGTGATTGCTCCGCCGTGAACACGCGCCAAAAGACCTTGCTTTTCAAGCTCTGACAGGTCGGCTCGGATTGCAACCACGGATATATTAAACAGCTCGCTGAGTTCATTTACGCTCACGCGTCCTTTTTCATTTATCAGTTCAACAATTTTGTTGCGGCGCTCCTGTAGTGTCAGCTGCATACAAAACCCTCCTTTATCTGTAAGTATCATACCATTAGCCTTTAAAAATGTCAACTGCGATATATTTGTATTGACAAAACACATAAGTTGTGATATATTAAAAAAGAAGTTAAACGAAACATATAAAGAAATAAAACGAAACATAAAAGGAGCGCTGAAATGTATAAAGGATTAAAAATTAAACCGCCGTTTTTTGAAATCGGACCTAAAGCTTTCATGTACGGAGAAGAAATGCTTAAGCTTGCCAAGGTGATAGACAAAACGGCAATGAAATATGACGCGGATGTTATCGTAACACCGCAGTATACCGACATTTCGCTGCTTGCGAACAACACCGAAAGAATTTTCGTTTTTGCGCAGCATATGGATCCGCTTTATCCCGGGAGAGGCCTCGGCAGTGTTCTTCCCGAGGCGGTTAAGGCGGCAGGCGCTGTCGGAGTTATGCTGAACCATGCCGAAAAACCTCTTTCGTCGGAGGTGCTTGAACAGACCATTAAACGCGCGGATGAAGTGGGGCTCGGAACAATCGTTTGTGCCGATACTGTTGAAGATGTTAAAAACATTGCGAAAATGGCGCCGAACATTATCGTTGCGGAACCGACAGAGCTTATCGGCACGGGCACAACAAGCGACAGCAGCTATGTTACGGAAACCATTAAAACGGTTGAAGCAATAAATCCCGATATTATGGTGCTTCAGGGCGCGGGAATATCAAACGGGCAGGACGTTTACAATACAATTAAGCTCGGAGCGCAGGCAACGGGCACAACAAGCGGAATCATGAAATCGGATCGCCCTTATGAAATGGTTGAAGAAATGATATATAATCTGCGCAAGGCATGGGATGAGCTTCACTGAGGTGCTGTATGAATAATGAAACATTGTCCCGCATGAGGGATGTATTTACAATCGAATCGGAATGTATCCGCGAAATGGAAAGCTTTTTTGATACGGGCGCATACGGAAAAGCGGTTGAGCTATTGAAAAACGCACCGCGGATAGGGGCTACGGGCTGCGGTCATTCAGGAATAATGTGCCGCCATTTTGCGCATCTTATGTGTTGCATTGAGCGCCCGGCACGGTTTATTTCGCCTGCCGAGGCAGTGCACGGAGCAACGGGCTTTTTGCAGGAGGGCGATGTTTGCGTTTTTGCGTCGCGCGGCGGCAAAACCAAGGAGCTTCTTCCTATTATGGATATATGCAAAAAGAAAGGCGTTAAAATAATAACAATCACTGAAAATACAGATTCGGAGCTTGCCTGCGGCGCGGATGTTGTCCTAAAGCAGCATGTGAACCGCGAAACGGACAGATATAACGCGCAGGGAACAACCTCCACAACCTCGCTCGGGGTGATTTTTCATCTGCTTCAGACCGCGCTTATTGAAGAAACGGGGTACAAGAGCGAACAGTTTGCCGTGATTCACCCCGGCGGCGCGGTCGGAGAAAGATTAAACAAAAACATTAAACAAAAACAGGGGTGATATAATATGAATAATCTCAATGTCGGATTTGCAAGAGTTGACATTACGCCGTGTCTCGGCATTCCTCTATCGGGATATTTTGTGGATAGGTTTGCGGACGGTATACTTGATAACCTTGAAATAAACGCTGTTGCTTTAAATTCGGGTAAAGATACTGTAATTTCTCTTTCCGTTGACAATCTCGGAATCCCAATGAGCATATGGCTTGATATGCGAAAAGTAATTTCCGAAGCAACCGGGATATGCGAAGAAAACCTTATCGTTTCATCAACGCATACGCATACCGGTCCCGAAGTTTGCGGAAATGATAAACCGGTGGCGCAATACCGCGAGCTGCTGGAAAAAAAGGCAGCTGACGCGGCGCGGATGGCGCTTGATGACATTAAGCCGGCAAAAATGGGATGGAATATCGGCAAAGCTCCGAATGTGGCGTTTGTCCGCAGATTTGTTATGAAGGACGGCTCAGTGCGCACCAATCCCGGTATCGGAAATCCCGATATAGTCAAGCCGATAGGAAATGCGGATGAAAACGTAAATCTTATAAGGTTTGACCGTGAAAGCGACAGTGTGCTTATTGTAAATTTTGCAAATCATCCCGATGTTGTGGGCGGCTGCAAAATATCCGCCGACTGGCCGGGGCTTACGCGCAGAATGATTGAAAAATGTTTGCCGAATACAAAATGCAGCTTTATTAACGGGGCGCAGGGAGATATAAATCACGTAAACGTTAACGCTGCAAACGGCGATTTGAACGACCTTGAAAATGATTTTGACGATGTGCTGCGCGGGTACGGGCATTCGCGCCATATTGCAAATGTTGTTACGGGCGCTGTGCTTCAGGCATACGACAAGGTTAATTATACCGATGTTGATTCGATTAAATTGATTGAAAAGAAAATAAGCGTTCCGGCAAACAAGGCAAAGCCGGAGGAGCTGCCGCTTGCGCATAAGTATAAGGAGTTTCACGAATCGGGAAAGGACAGTGAAATTCCGTTTGAAGCAATGGAGCTTACAACCGTTGTTGCGGAGGCGCTTCGCATGGTTAAGCTTGAAAATGCTCCCGATGAATTTGAAATGATAATGACAGGCGTTAAATTGGGCAGCGTCGGACTTATCACAATTCCCGGAGAGGGATTTAATTATATCGGCAGGGAGCTGAAAAAGGCGGACGGTTACGACATGGTTGTTCCATGCGGAATATCAAACGGGTATGAGGAATACTTCCCGACAAAAGAAGCCTACGACGAGGGCGGCTATGAAGCGAGAAGCTCGCCGTTTAAATCCGGTGTTGCGGAAAAAATAGTTCGGGAGGGCACAGACATACTGGCAAGCCTGAATAATATTCAAAAATAATTTAATTAATACATAAAGGAGTTTTTATAATGGATTACAAAGTATTTCAAAAGGAAATTGAGCTGCAGTCAAGAGGCTGGATTCCGACATTTCACGACATTTCAAAGGAAATTAACGAAATTGTTGAAGCTTCCGGCGTTAAAAACGGAACGGTGAGCATAGTTTCGCATCACACGACCTGCTCTGTTATGGTTCAGGAATGCTCGCACGATATTGATTCTTTCGACCTTGAATTTTTACAGCATGATTTGCTTGATATCATGCGCAAAATGATTCCCGACTTTGCCGAGGAGCATCAGTACCGCCACCCCGGTCCGATTCATGCAAAGTACGGCAGATTTGTTGACGAGCCCGGCGATTATTCCAGCATGAACACTGACGGTCATCTGCGCAGCTGCTTCTTCGGAAGAAGCGAAACGATGACAATCAAGGACGGAGTTCTTGACGGCGGAAAGTTTGCACATGTTTACTTCATCGACTGGGATCACGTTATCGCCCGCCGCAGACAGGTAAACGTTACCGTTATGGGCACAACGGAGAGCGTCGGCGACAGAAAGTGGAATAACGGCGAAGTTATCGATACAAAACATAAGTTTACGGACGAGGAAAAGGCTGACGATATTCACTACACACTTCAGCAGCAGAGATAACCGCGTATGTATCTGCTTGGAATAGACATCGGAACAACATCGGTTAAATCAGTGCTTTTTAATGAAAAGCTTGAAGAAATTTCGGCAGGCAGCGAGGAATATGAGCTTGAATCGCAGGGCGCATTTGTTGAATGTGAAGCGGAAAAATACTGGGAGATAGTGCAAAGGGAGCTGGATTCTCTCGGGATTGTTCCCGATGCGCTCGCGGTTGATACGCAGTGCGAAACGCTTATCCTGACCGATGAAAACGGAAATCCCGTGCGCAAGGCAATCGTCTGGCTTGACAACCGCGCGGCGGAGGAGGCAAAGCAAATTGCCGGGCATTTCGGTCATAAAAAGGTGTATGAGGTTACGGGGCAGTGCGAAATTACCGCAACATGGCCTGCCTGCAAGCTGCTTTGGGTGAAAAATTACGAGCCTGATGTCTGGGCGCGGACAAAAAGAATTTTTCTGCTCGAGGACTATATTCTTTATAAGTTGACGGGAAAATTCGTGAGTGAAATGACGCTTCAGTCATCCACAATCTATTTTGACATACGGAAACGTATGTGGTGGAAAGAAATGCTTGATTTCATCGGCATTGACGAAACAATGCTCCCGGAGCTTCACGAAAGCGGAGAATATATCGGTAATTATAAGTCGACCAAGGTTGTGACCGGTGCAATGGATCAGGTGGCAGGAGCTGTCGGAGCAGGCGTAATAAAAAAAGGAATTGTCAGCGAAATGACAGGCACAACAATGGCAATTTTCACACCGGTTGATGAAATTCCGCCGTACAATCCTAAAAGCGTTGTTCCGTGCCATTATAATTATGACGGAAAATACTGCGTTCTTATGTGGAGCCCGGCGGCAGGTTTGGCGCTCAAATGGTTCCGCGATAACTTTTGCGAGGGTGTTTCATATGAGGAGCTGAGCGAAATGGCAGCATCGGTTGAGGTTGGCGCAAACGGACTTACGTTTCTTCCGTATTTATGCGGTTCCACCATGCCAAAATATAATCCTGAAGCGCGCGGCATCTTCTGCGGACTGACAATAGAACACACGCGTGCGCATTTTGTGCGCAGCATTATTGAATCCGTTGCGTGTATGCTGAAGCAAAATCTTGATTTTGTGGGTGTTGATGCAAAGGAAATCCGCAGCATGGGCGGCGCAGCAAAAAGCGATGTGTGGTGTCGGATAAAAGCCGATATGACGGGGAAAAAACTTGTCACTTTAAAAAACAAAGAAACGGCGTGCCTCGGCTCTGCAATTCTGGCAGGCGTCGGAACGGGCGTTTTCAGCTCTGTTGAGGAAGCGGCAAAAATGATTGACACAGTGAAAAGCTTTGAACCGTCGGGAGAAGATTATTCAGGTGTTTACGAGAGGTACTGCGCCATGGATTCGCTTATGAATCAGTAAAGGAGAAAAAATTATGATATATATTCTTGATACTGCCGATATTGACGCAATCAAGCATTGCAATGAATTTTATCCGCTGGCAGGCGTGACGACAAACCCTTCGATTATTTCAAAGGAGAATACCGATTTTTGGAAGCTGGTTAAGGAAATTCGCAGCATTATCGGTGAAGAAAAAATGCTTCACGTGCAAACCGTTCAGACAAAGGCGGAAAAAATTGTTGAGGAAGCAAAGCTTCTGAAAAAAGAACTCGGCGGAGAGCTGTTTGTTAAAATTCCGATTGGGGAAGAGGGTTTAAAAGCAACAATGGAGCTTAAAAAGCTCGGCATCAGCGTGACGATGACGGCAATATTCACCCCGGCACAGGCGCTCATTGCCGCAAAGGCAGGTGCAAGCTATGTTGCTCCTTATGTAAATCGTCTTGACAATATTATCGGAGACGGAACAGAGGTTGTTGCGCAGATTGTTGAGCTGCTTGAAAATTACGATCTTGACTGCAAGGTGCTTGCGGCAAGCTTTAAAAATGCCGAACAGGTGCATAAATGCGCGCTTTACGGCTGCCACAGCGTAACCGTTTCGGCTGATATTATGAAAACGCTGATTTCTCATCCGATGACGGACGCCGCGATCGGCGGCTTTGAAAAAGACTGGAAACGCGTTTACGGCGATAAAACAATTCTTGATTTTTAACATTACGTGCAAGGAGGGGTAAAATGCTTGCGGTAAAAAACGTAACTGTTGTAATGCCAGACCATATGATTCCGGACGGAGTTATTATAACCGACGGCGGAAAAATAGTTGATGTCGGGAGAAAACTCATCATACCGCCCGGGGCAAAGGTGATTGACGGTGAGGGAAACTATGCAGGTCCCGGTCTTGTAGATATTCACACGCACGGCGACGGGGACAGATATTTCTACGATGATCCGCACACCGTTTCGGATACACTTCTTCGCCACGGTGTAACGTCCGTGCTGCCGGCACTTTATTTTAACCTTAACAGGGATGAATATATTGCCGCGATGGATGTTATCGAAAAGGCTGCCGAAAACGGAGAATTTCCGAACTTTGCAGGGTATTACATGGAGGGTCCGTACCTTAACCCGAAGTTCGGATGC
This sequence comes from uncultured Clostridia bacterium, assembly GCA_934476455.1. Lineage (GTDB taxonomy): Bacteria > Bacillota > Clostridia > UMGS1883 > UMGS1883 > UMGS1883. Next base: position 13,386 of record CAKSNY010000031.1, read on the forward strand.
AACAAGGAAACCAACCCGTGGAGGAGCACAATCAATAAAAAGGATTACGCACCCGTGGTTGATCGAGCCGCTGAAAAGGCAAGGGTTTGGTGCGTTGCTCCCGAGCGCGAAAATATTGAGGAATTTGTTTCGTATGCAAAAATGAAAAACGGCGGCGCAGTGTTCAGCGTTGCTCACAGTGAAGCAACTCCCGATGGAATTGAGCGCCTTATGCCATACGGACTCAGGCTCGGAACGCATCACACAAACGCAACGGGAACGCTTGAAAGCTTCCCCGAATGCCGCGGCGTGTGCGTGGACGAAGCCGTGCAGTATAACGACGAAATATACGCGGAGCTTATCTGCGATTTCCTCGGAATACATGTGCATCCGTATCTGCTGCGCCTGATTACAAAAATTAAAGGCAAGGACAAAATCATCCTTATATCCGACGCGTTTGTTGCAGACGGACCTCCGATTCCCGGATGCGAGGAAGCGTTCGATATTAATTTTGACCACAGCGGCGAAATTGCCGGTTCAAGAATGACGCTTGACATTGCATGCAGAAATATGATGCTGCACACAGGCTGCTCTCTGTGCGATGTGTTTAAATATGCGTCACTCAATCCGTCAAAGCTGCTTTCAATGCACTCAAAGGGTGTTATCAAAAAAGGAAACGATGCGGATATCGTTATCGTTGACCATAAATTTAACGTATTAAAAACTATTATAAAAGGAGAAGAGTATTATGCAGATTAAGTTTGATCCCCCAACAGACCTGAAATTTGTTCCCGGAGATTATGTTCCCTTTAAGGACAGAGAGGTTTGCGAGCGTTTGCGCAAAATAAGCGGAAAGGATCTGGAGAAGCATCCGAACCCCGATTTTAACATCAAGGTTATGATGAATCCGCATCCCGTTCTGATTGCAACACTTTTTTCCAGAATTAAGGAAGCTTCGGAAAATAACCGCAAAATAACGCTTATCCTCGGAAACCCCGAGCCGGAAACATATATTCCGCTTGCTCAACTTATCAACTATTTTAAGGTCGACTGCAAAAATGTTCATCTGTTTGCAATGGATGAATGGGCAGACGACCAGGGCAATATCGCGCCCGAAACATATAAGGCAGGCTTTGCTCACTCAATGCTTAAATACCTTGTATTTCAGATTGATGAAAAGCTTCGCATGCCGCTTGAGAATGTTCACTATCCCACAACAAAGAATATTAAGGATTACTCCAAGATGATTACCGATTGCGGCGAGGGCGGCGCAGATATTTGCAGCTCGTCACCCGGATGGACGGGTCATATGGCATTTATTGACCCCGTAAGCGAGTTCCTTCCCTCAATGAAGGACGGTCAGTACGATATTGACGAATGGCTTAACATGGATGCGCGCGTTGTAACGCTTCATCCGCTTACGGTTGCACAGAATTCGCTTCACGGCGTGTTCGGACAGTCCGGATATATTGCCGACGTTCCGCCCAAGGCTGCAACAATCGGCCCCGTTGACGTTAAGAATGCCCGTGAAAGAATCGAGGTACATGCACTTCTCACAAACAATACGTTCTCATCATGGCAGAGAATGACCTCGCGCCTTGTACTTCACGGACCTGTCACGCCGCTTATTCCGAGCTCAATGCTTCAGCTTATGAAAACTCAGGTTTATGTAAGCGAAGAAATCGCAGCTCCGTTTGAATGCTGGGAAAAGGTTGGCTATTGATTCTGTAAACGAATTTTAGAAAATGAACAGACGGACACAACTTTGAGCTGTGTCCGTCTGTTCAGACTATAGAAAATTTTGTTTTACACTATTTAAACCCTAAGCATATAACAGTATATAGGCGAAAAGGTAACTGCTTGGGTTTGCCGGTTCCTTTAAAGTGCAATTATCATTATTTTATAAAAATGTTAGAGAGTCCGTCACTAAAAATATCCTTGCATATTAAGAGGCAAGGATATTTTTTGGTGAGAAACAACATAAAAAACTGTTATAAATACATTTATTTTAGATGGCTGAAATGATAAAATTTTACAAAGAGAAAGAAAATTTGTATGAGGGGACAGTAATATGATTCATAACGGAAAAAGGTAGAAAAAATTAAAATTGCTTATATAGGAGACGGCTCACGGGGATGGGCATGGGGCTGATGAGTGATTTTCTAAAAGGACAATACAAATCCGAGCAAAGGGGTTTGTATTGTCCTTTTGTATTTTACACAAAGGGGTGTTCCGCGCGGATGCGGGGAAGTGGCTGAGGTGTTTGCTTAGTGCGGCATTTCGGGCATTATGATGGTTGCCAAACCTGTAAAGGACAACATTGAAAAAGCATCTAATATATCGTAATAATGGACTTGCTGCCGATCATATTACTGATATTAGTTGAATTATAAAGGAGGACTGACATGTATGAATGTAAACAATGACAGTAAAACAATATGTAAAAGTGTTTTCAAAAGCGGTGAAAATACCACATCTAAAACTAAATTCACAAAAAAGTGGATTGAACTGATAAACAGATTGGAAAAAAGTAAATTAGCTAAACTTTAGCATAGGTAGTGACAAACCAAAAAAGATGCGTTATAATATATTTATAGAGTTGGTGTGTCCTATCTCAAAGGAGATAGAATAATGAAAGCTGCTTTATATTGCCGCTTATCCGAAGAGGACAGGAACAAACAATTTGAATCAGATGACTCGGGCAGCATACAGAATCAAAAAGCAATGCTTTTGCAGTATGCAATGGAACAGGGGTGGGATGTTTACAACATTTACAGCGATGACGATTATACGGGCGCAGACCGAAAACGTCCGGAATTTAACCGTTTGCTTGCCGACGCCGAAAGTAAAAAGTTTGATGTTATACTCTGCAAAACTCAGTCACGATTTACCCGTGAACTTGAATTGGTGGAAAAATACATACACGGTTTATTTCCGTTATGGGGGATACGCTTTGTAAGTATTGTCGATAATGCTGATACCGCCAATAAGGGGAATAAAAAGTCACGGCAGATAAACGGACTTGTGAATGAGTGGTATTTGGAGGATATGTCGGACAACATTAAAAGTGTTTTGACAAACAGACGGCAAAACGGGTTTCATATCGGTGCGTTTGCGCTCTACGGATATAAGAAAGACCCGAACCAGAAGGGACATTTGATTATTGACGATGAAGCCGCCGCCGTTGTACGGGAAGTTTTCACCCTTTTTTCGCAAGGTTACGGAAAAACTGCCATTGCCCGGCTGCTTAACAATAGGGGCATACCAAACCCGACAGAATACAAAAGGCTGCACGGACTGCGATACAAGCAACCGAAAACAAAAAACAGTACATTGTGGAAATATTCTGCCATATCAAGTATGCTGATAAATGAAATCTATATCGGAAATATGGTGCAGGGCAAATACGGCAGCGTGTCGTATAAAACAAAGCAGAATAAACCGCGCCCCAAAAGCGAATGGTATATTGTGGAGGGAACGCACGAGCCTATCATTGACCGTGAACTATGGGACAGAGTACAAAAAATGGTTGCCAACCGTACAAAGCCTTTTATTTCCGGTAACATCGGACTTTTCGCCAAAAAGGCTCGCTGTGCTGACTGCGGCTATATTATGCGCTCATCAAAAAGTCATGGGCAACACTTTTTACAATGTGCAAATAAACACGTCGCAAAAGGCTCTTGTAGCGGGGCATTTATCTCGGCAGATAGATTAGAAAGAATTGTTATTGATGAAATCAACCGTTTGTCAGCCGAATATCTTGACAAAGATGAATTAGAGCAAAATATAGAATTTTGCTCTAATCTGCAAGACCGGAAAAAAAGACTGGTTTCGGAAATTACCGCCTGCAATAAAAAAATAGCAGAATACGCAAAAGGTATTCGCGATATTTATATAGACAAGGTAAAAGGCTTAATTTCTGAAAAAGATTTCGTTGATTTATCAAGAGACTTTTCAACCGAGAAAGGCAGATTAGAGCATGTTGTCGCTGACGGAGAAAAACAGTTATCCGAACTTGACGAAAAAATTGAAATCGGTGACAACCGCCGCGAGCTTATCGAGAAGTATATAAATTTGGAACATCTTAATCGTGAAATCGTTGAAACGCTTATTGAGTATATTTCAGTCGGCAGGCGTATTCAGGGTACAAGGAATGTTCCGATTGAAGTTCATTGGAATTTTTAATTTGTTCTTCTTGCAAAAATCACAGAGGTGAAAAAGCTTGCACAACAAAAGCGAAAAAAACGGTTTTGTTGTTCTTGCATAATTGCAGCAGAGCAAAAAGCAAGAGCAACATACGATAATATATTGCGTCTCGCGGATGACCCCGATGTTATTGACGTAATACGTTTTCTGCGCGAGCGTGAAATTGTTCACTATCAGCGCTTCGGTGAAGCGAAACGGAAAGATACAAGTAAAGTTAAATCAGCTAAAGAGCAAACAGGCATTGAGGTGACAAATCACCTCAATGCCTGTTTGCTCTTTTGACAGTATCAGATTTTATCGTTTTTTCGATAATGTGCCGGCGTTATGTGATAGTATTTTTTGTAAGCGCGTATAAACGAATTACTTTCAAGAAACCCGACCTTTTTTGAGATTTCTTTCACCGTCAGATCGGTTTTATCCAAAAATTCATTTGCTTTTTCCATACGAACAGCGGTTATATAACCGACAAACGTGCTGCCTACACATTTCTTAAACAGTCGGCTTACGTGGTGATAATTCATTCCGAGATAATCGGCAAGCGAGTCGAGAGAAAGGTTATAGTCCATAAAATTGTTGTTGATGTATTCTATTACCTCGGAACGGAAATTAGTTTCGCTTCCGAATTCTTTTCTTTCGTCGCATAATGCAAAGAAAACTTCCCGCAGCATTGCAAAGGCCTCTTCAGGATTTTTGTTCTTCATAATATTATTTAAAACACGATCGTATTTTTCAAACTGTGCACAGTCCGAGAATGTGTTTTTAACAGCCTTGTATGCTGCAAGAGAAAGGTTTGCAATAAGACGTGTAAGAGCACCGCTGCTCAAATTCCGCGATGAAAAATTTGAAGTGTAAAGCTCGTCCATAAGATCTGAAACTTTGTCTTTTGCACCGATGCTTATATTTTTGAGCAGTGAAACTTCCTTAATGTCAGTAAATAAGATTTCGCTGCTTTCAGTGCTGCGTATATCGTTGTAAAAAACAACGCTGTTATCCGTATCGGAAAGCGCGCAGCGAAGCGCTTGAATAGCTGTGTCATAAGATTTCCAAAGAAGCCCTAATTCCGAAACTACATCGCCTATACCCACGCACATATCTTCGGATGCAAAATCTTCGATACATTGTTTGCAGATTGCCGATAAGGCGGGGGTTTCAATACCGGAAACGTCGGTAATACATACGGCGGCAGCATCTGTGTAAAGATAGGCGGAATGACAGCCTTTTTCGGAAAGCACATGTGAAAGCTTTTCACAAAATTTTGAGTTTGGCTCTGAAGTATGCGTTTGGTCAATTTTTTCAGACAGGCTGTTTGATGTACATATTACAGCGATAGCGTTTGATTTAAAGTCTATGTCGTATGTACTCGTTACATCCTCGAAAACATTGTCGGGGCTGATATTGTATATGTAGTTGATAAGTTTTTGCCGCCTGATTTCATCAAGCCCTTGGTTTATATCTGCATTTAGGCGGCTGTTTTCATCGATAAGCGACGAAACAGTATCGCCGATACGACGCTTTGTCAGTATATAGCTTAAAATAAGAGCAAACAGCAAAAGACCGGCAAACCAATATGCAAATACATAGGCATTGTTGCTGAGAGCGTTATTTTTATATACATATACATACTTTACGGGCGCTGTTTTTGACGAAAAGTAGAAAAAAGTATTTTTTCCCGCTTTAAACGTTCCATTGCGCTTGTCAAAATGCTCCGGGGAAATATCCGGAAATTTTCCGAATACAAACGGCATATTGCCGTCTCCGGAACGCAGCGCAAACGATATAAAGCTTTGTCTGCTTATATAATCCGAAATAACATTGGAGTTTAAAATTGCGTAAAAAACAACTGCGCTGTCTTTTCGTGTCAGATCAAACGGCTTAAGGAAAAGCATATTATTGTCTCCGGGGTGATTTTTCATTTTCAAAAGAATATTTTTTGATTTTGCAAGGCTTAAATCCTGTGCAAAATCTTTTTTTGTTTTGTCACATATATGCGTTTGAAAAAATTCCTCCATGCTGTAAGTCCGGTTTTTATCTATAAAGGTGTCAATGGCAGGTATATATATGCCTATATTTTCAATTTCCTTAGTGCATGAGATTTTTTTGATTTCGCTGCGCAGACCCCACATGGACAAGCCTGTGGCAACCCTGCTTTTATCAAAATCGTATATTGTATCATAAATAGCCGTTGTCCTGTACATCTGAAGCGAGAGCGAGGAAACGGTGTCAAACGAGGAATCAAAAGTATTTTGCGTATAATTCATTACATCATAATTCAGCTTGCGTGCATCATCAGCAAGACAATTAAAGAAAACACATACGGTGATAATTCCCACAAGCGTAATGGGTGTAATAATTCCCACAATATAGCTTGTAAAAACGATATTAAATTTTTTGTTTTGTTTAAGCATATAAACACCACCGGAAACATTATATCATGATTGCATAAAAAAGAAAAGAACAATTTTCCGCGAGAAAACGGAAAAGCCCTATAAAAAGGGATTACAGAGCATATTTATCAAAAATTGCATACGTGTAAAAATTGCATATTCCCGTATAATCAAAAAAAGCCTGTAGTGTCAAACATTGCAGATTGACGCATAGCACACGAAGCTGTACAATGATAACATAAAATATGTGCGGAACAAATCCGCACAATTAAGAATTTTTTGGGAGGATTGAATATGTTAAGAAAAAAGGCGTGTCTGTTGCTTTCGGCGGTAATGTTCATATGTACGGCTGCAGGGTGCGGACAAAAGAAAGAGGCTGCAAAATACCCGTCAGACGGAGAAATACCGAAAAAACTGACAATCTTTGCAAATTTGGGTTCACATGCAAAAAACGCCGGAGCGAAAAGCAACAATGATATTACATCATTTAAGCTTATGGAGAAAAAAACCGGCTGTCATGTAGAATGGACACATCCCGCTGCCGGTGCAGAAACAGAAAAATTTAATTTGATGATTGCGTCTGGTAATCTTCCCGATATGATTGTTTACGAATGGTCAACAGTGCCGGGCGGCGCAAAAATGTATTACGAGGACGATATGATACTGGAACTCGGCGAATTGATTGATAAAAATATGCCGAACCTTAAGGCGTTTAATACGGAGCGTCCCGAGGTGAAAAAACAGTACACAAATGACGACGGAAAAATATATTACATTCCTTTTATAAGGAAAGACAAGGAGCTTAAGGTTTTCTTAGGACCACAGATTAGGAAAGATTGGCTCCTTAAGCTTCAGCTTAAAGAACCGAAGACAACAGACGAGCTGCGTGAGGTTCTGCGCGCATTTAAAACACAAGACCCCAACGGAAACGGAAAAGCCGATGAAATACCGATGTCGGGAATAGGATTTAAAAGTGTGACGCAGGGAATAGGAAATCTTTGCTGGGCTTTCGGTACACATTACGATTTTTACATTGACGGTGACAGCGTAAAATACGGAATACTTGAGCAGAGCTTTACAGAAGCTTTGGATTACATACGCGGATTGTACGAGGAAGGACTTATAGATAAAGACTTTTTGCTTAATGACAGAAGCAAGATGGATGCAAAGGTTATAAACAACAACGTTGGATTTGTGTATAATTATCAGCCGTCAAATTATTACGGCACTATGAATGACGGTACACGCATAATTGAAGGTATAGAGCACCTTACCGGACCGCACGGTGATAAAAAATGCTATGTTCCGGATTATGCAAACGACGTAACAAAAATGGCTGCTGCGATAACAACCGCAAACGAAAATCCTGTAGGAACAGCAAAATGGCTTGATGAGTTTTTCGGCGGCAAGGGTCTGGAATATATGAATTTCGGAGAAGAGGGGAAAACGTTTACATGGGATAACGGATATCCGCGTCTTACCGACAATGTTTTACATAATCCCGACGGAAAGGATACCGTGGGTATGCTTGCAAAAAATATTTCCGCTTACGAGTCGCAGTTTCCCACTCTGCAGGACTGGCGCTATTACGAGCAGAGCTTAAGCCCGTGGGGAAGAGAAGCTATAGACAAATGGTGCAACGACACAGATATATCGGGAATATTGCCGCCGCTCAGCTTTACGGCAGAGGAAAATAACACAATAACACAGATAATGTCACAGGTTGATACGTATGTTGAGGAAAATATTAACAAGATTGTTGTAGGAAATCAAGCTATTGAAAGTATTGACGAGATACGTACATCAATAAAGAAAATGGGAATTGATAAAGTTCTTAAGATATATAACGACGCATACAAGCGCTACAAGAAAAGATAACATCCGGAGGTTTTTATGAATAAATCAGAAAAAATAGGCACCTTGACATCGCCAAAGAAAAGTTTTTGGAAGGAAGCTGCAAAATATAAACATATATACATAATACTGCTTCCGACAATACTGTTCTATCTTGTATTTTGCTATGCGCCCATGTTCGGAACAATTATTGCGTTTCAGAGGTTCTCCATAACAAAAGGAATTTTGGGAAGCAGATTTGTAGGGCTGCAAAACTTTGTAGATTTTTTATCAAATTACAAATTCTGGCAGCTTATAAAAAATACACTTTCGATAAATATTCTCGGCTTGATATTTGGTTTCCCCGCTCCTATTATCTTTGCGCTGCTGTTAAATGAGCTGAAAAACGAAAAATTCAAAAAAACCGTTCAAACAATAACATATATTCCGCACTTTATTTCAGTTGTGGTAATTTCAAGTCTTATTCTTACGTTTTTATCAACAGACGGTCTTATAAATTCGATTATGGGAATTTTCGGGAAAGAAAGCATTGCTTTTATGACAGAGCCTAAGTATTTTTATGGGATATATGTTGCGTCAACCATATGGCAGGAACTTGGCTGGGAAAGTATAATTTACATTGCTGCACTTTCTTCAATCGATGTCGGGCTATATGAAGCGGCAAAAATTGACGGTGCAGGAAGATTTAAGCAGGTTTTGCATGTTTCCATCCCCGGGCTGATGCCGACAATAATAATTCTTTTGATAATGAGAATAGGGCAGATGCTTAGTCTCGGCTATGAGAAGATTATGCTTTTATACAATCCGTCAATATACGAAACGGCAGACGTAATTTCAACATATGTTTACAGACGAGGGCTTTTAAACGGGGAATACAGCTATTCTGCGGCTGTGGGACTTTTCAACTCTGTAATAAACTTTATATTGTTGATAACAGCCAACAGCATCAGTAAAAAAGCAAGCGGAACCGGGCTGTGGTAATACGGAAAGGCGGAGAAATAAATGAATATAAAATACAAAAAAAGCTTGGGCGAGCGTTCCTTTGACATATTTAACGCATTATTTATGATAGCAATACTTATCGTAACGTTATATCCGTGTTATTACGTGCTAGTTGCCTCTGTCAGTGATCCAACGCGAATTTACAACGGCGGAGGGCTTGTGCTCTATCCCAAGGGGTTTGCATTTTACAGCTATGACGAAGTATTAAAAAGCAATCAGCTGTGGTCGGGATATCTCAATACTATTTTATATGTTTTGTTCGGCAGCCTGCTTAGCGTTTCACTGACTATAAGTGCGGCATTTGCACTGACGCGCCGCGGACTTCCTGCAAGAAATACTTTGATGATGGCAATTTTATTTACAATGTATTTTTCGGGTGGTCTTATTCCCACATACCTTGTAGTAAAAGGGCTGCATTTGTTAAACACACCTCTTGCGATGATTTTGCCGGGGGCGGTTTCTACCTATAACCTTATCATAGCAATAAGTTATTTTAAGGGACTTCCGTACGAATTGGAAGAGGCGGCAAAAATTGACGGCGCAAACGATTATTACATACTCTTTAAAATTATGATGCCGCTCGCAAAACCGATTATTGCCGTTATAACACTGTATTACGCGGTTTCGTTGTGGAATAATTATTTTACGGCTCTTATATATCTTGATAACAGAGCATTATTTCCGCTGCAGCTTGTACTGCGTGAAATTTTAATACAAAATGACACTGCGTCCGTTTCGGCAAGCCAGGCGGGTGCGGTACAGGCATATGCGGACAATGTAAAGTATGCGACGATTGTCGTTTCAACAATACCGATACTGTGCGTGTACCCGTTTATACAGAGATACTTTGTAAAGGGCGTTATGATTGGCGCGGTTAAGGAGTGACGGCTATGAAAAACGAAACAATCCCAAAATATTGGAAAACTTCGGCAAAGGATATTGATGAATGTCTTGACATTGTAAGAGGTGCAAGTGTGCACCGCATAGCTTCATCAGCCGGAAAAAGGACAATACGAATGGTGCAGTACGGCACACCGAATAAGTTTGAAAGAACAGCTAATTTAAGCTCTGCCTTAGGTGCGGGCGACAGAAACTGTTTTGCCGATAAATCCAAAACTGACTATAAGCCGACCGTATTTTTAGTTGGATGTGTGCACGGCGGAGAGTTTGAAGGCACGGCTGCGATGCTGAATTTTATAAAGCTGATGGAAACCGGAACCGACTATTGCGGTGTACGGCGCGACAGCTTGCTTCAGGCTGCACAAAAGGTCAATCTTCTGCTTATTCCATGTATTAACCCGGACGGAAGAAGCCATATTCCATTTAACAGCTTTGTGGGAAAAAGCCTTGAAGACCTTAGATATTATAATCAAGGAACATGGAAGGACGGTACCTTGTGTAATTGGCCCGACTGCAAAAAGGTTCATCCCTTAAAAGATTACGTAGATTATCTTGGCGGATATTTCAATGACGACGGTGTAAATCTTATGCACGATAATTTCTTTGGTAAAAAAAGCGCCGAGGTACAAGCTCTTTTAGATATTGCAGAGGAAAACGTACCTGATTTTACGGTGCTGCTGCACGGCGGTGCAAACTCGGTAAATTCGGTGATACAGCCGGCGTATGCTCCCAAACCTATAAAAAGAAAAGTGACTGATATGTGTCTCGGTCTGAAAAAAATGTGCGATGCCGCATCGTTAAGGTTTGATATGCCGCGTGAGTACTGCGGTGAAGACGAAGAAACCCCTGCATCGTTTAATCTTCCTTCTGCGATGCAGCACATCTGCGGAGAACCATGTATAACATACGAGGCAAATCAGGGGCTTAACGGCTCGCATGAAGAATATGATGAAATATATATGCAGCATCTGCTGCTGTTTGAAAGCGTAATAAAGTTTGTTTCTGAAGGAAGGTGACGCAAGGTGAATAAAAAAATAAAAGGTATTATTGCCCTGATCCTTTCGGCGGTGTTATCATCGTCGGCGGCAAGCGCCGCGTCAATTGAAAAGTGGGATGGCTATGTAGGCGATGAAGGTGCGGTTAAAAGTGAAGAAACCGTGCTTGTAAATATGAATCTTTTGTCGTCAATTACGGCAGCAAACGGTGCCCCGAGTTCAAAAATACGCAAAAACGCTCTCTACACTTGTAGATGGACAAACCACACGGCGGTAGGGCAAATAAATTTTAAAGTGCCAAGAGATTGGTCGGGCATTGATAAAATAAAAATACCGATTTATTCGGCGGTTGCAACACACGCACAATTAACAATTGTAATAGAGTGCGATTATGTTCCGTCGCCGACGGCAAAAAGCTCATACTTTTCGTATATCACAAATATAAATTGGACCGGCTGGAAAGACATTGAGATAGACCCTTACAATGATATGAACAATGCAAATAAGGCAAGCCTTGAAAAGGTACGGGGGTTAAAATTCAGCGCTGACGGCTGGGGAGGTATTCCGGACGAAAAATCCGACTTATATTTTGATACTATTGTCGGCATAAAGGGCTCTGCGCGAAGCGACGGCGAACAGACAGGTCCCGGGAAAACATATTCGGAGGCGGAAATATCGGATTTCAAGGAAAAACTTGGCAGCGGTGCTGCACTGTATAGCTATTCGGGTTACTTTTACAAGAACGGAAAGCTGGAGCCGATAAGCAAAAACGGCGCAGCCGTAACCGTGAAAGACAACACACTGTTTGTACCTGCCGAATTTTGGGAAAAAGCATTTTCTGCAAAAGTTTCGGAAAACGGCGGCGAATGCTTAATAAATGCCGGAGATAAGTCAGTATCTTTTAAAATAGGGGAGGATACCGGCGGGGGAGCGCTCTTTATAAAGAAGGATACCTGCTATGTACCGCTTGAGGCGAGCGCAAAAGAGCTTGGAATGAGCTTTTCCTCCGCAGGAATGTTAAGCGTTGTTTCAGCAAAGGAGGGAAGCGCCATAACAGAAAACGATGTTATGCGCGGCGTCGGAGGTTATTTGGCATGCCCGACGGAAATTGACCCGAAAACCGTAAATGAGGATGACTATACTCTGCTGAAAAATAAGTACAGGCAGTATCTTTTAGGTGATGAAAATAATGATTTAAACGATGAACTTGTACAAATGCTGATACGAAAAATCGACAGCGCCGCCGACGGCGCGCTCAAAAATATAAATCTTGACCCCTCTGCAACAGTACTTTTCGGCGATAAAAATGTAGAAGTAACGGCGGATATGGGTGTGCAGTACCGGTATATGTGGAATATGGCACGTGCGTACGGGACATACGGTTCAAAATATTACAAGGACCCGACCATAAAAAGCAATGTAATGTATTCTTTGGAGTGGCTTTACAATCACTATTACGGACAGGCGGAAATAGACGGAACAGGCTGGAGAGATATACGGCTTTATAACTGGTGGGATTGGTATATAAACGTTCCCGGGTATCTTATGAATACGTTGTTTGTTTTCGAGCCGCAGATGCTTCAAACGGAAATAGAAAAATATCTTTCTCCGTTTGAATATATGAGAAAAGAAGTATTTCGGACACAGAACAATGTAGAAGATGCGCAGTCAAGGAGCAAGGTCGTAACGCTTTCTGCAATTTTACACGAAAATACGGAGCTTATGAATGAGTGTATGCGTGACTTTAACTTGATGCTGCAAACAGTTGAACGAGGAAACGGTGTATATGAGGATGGGTCGTACATTCTTCACTCGGTATATCCGCAGGAGGGTTCATATGCGGCGGATCTTTTGGTCGGGCGTTTTATGGATATAGCCTCCATCCTTGCAGGGACAAAGTTTGAGATAACAAGCCCGCAGAAATATAACCAAATGATGTGGATGAACAAGGTGTTCCGCCCGGTTATGTACAACGGTACAGTCTTTAACCGAAATAACGGAAGATATCCGGAAAACTCTTCGGCATCGGCGTCTGTTATAATTAAGGGAGCGCTTGAGCTTTTGGGCAGCTTCGACGAGGAGGACGATAAAATCCTTAAAGATATAATCCGCGAAAATTGCAGTGAAGCAGGGCTGAAAAACGTAATAAATACGCTTGATAATATGTCTTTTATAAGCAAGCTTCGCGAGGTGTTGAACGAAAAAAGCGACAGCGGCAGAAAATACATATACGGACAGATGCGCTATAACACGGATGTTGCGGTACAGCACAGAGAAAACTATGCGGCAAGCCTTGCAATGAGTTCGTCAAGGATAGGAATTTATGAGAGCATAGGGCAGTGCAATAAGAAAGGCTGGTATCAGGGTGACGGCGCTTTGTGGGTGTATAATGACAAAACAACGCCCACAAACGACCAATTTGGGAGAAGCTTTTTCTCAAATGCAAATATGTACCGTATTCCCGGAACAACGGAGGACACGCAGGAACGTCAGGCAGTAAGCGTACATCCCGCGTATCTTCCCGCAAAGGATTTTGTCGGAGGTACGGATATGGACGACAAATACGTTGCAGCGGCATTTGATTTTGAAGCTTATCATTATGAAGATATTGACACAACGGTTGATGACGGTGGCGGCGGCTTCCCGCAGCACTTCTCCGATTTAACGGCGAAAAAATCTTACTTTATGTTTGATGATGAGATCGTTTCGTTAGGCTCGGATATAAAATCAACAAACAATGCAAATGTAAATACGTATGTTGACAACAGAGAACTGTATAAACAAAGCCTTTCAAATCCTGATACAGCAGACAGCAGTGGAATTATATACGGTGCAGAGGATATTGTTGTAGATTCCAATATGCTTGAAAAACAGGCGGAAATTACAAAAAATTATACAAACCCGTCATACGTTTATCTTGAGGGATTCGGCGGATATTATTTCCCGAGCGGCGGAGATGTAACCATAAACAAAACAGGCAACGAGAACAGCTTCTTTGAAATTTGGTTAAATCACGGGTTGAAGCCCAATAACGCAAAATATGCATATGTAATGCTTCCCGGGAAAAACGCAGAGGAATGTGCCCAATATGCAGCTTCGCCCAACATATTGATAAAAAAATGCGACAAGGACGTTCATTCTGTATTGGACAAAAGCACAAATATTACCGCAACCGTCTTTTGGAACGCAGGCAGCGAAGGTGATATCGAAGCTACCGAGCCTATGGTGGTTATGACAAAAGAAAATGGCGGTAAGTTCGACATAAGCGTGTCAGACCCGACGAGAAAGCTTAACAGTGCAAAAGTTGTAATTAAAGGGAATTTGACATTGCTGTCAGCAGATGAGAGAATAACCGCAGAGGTAAAAGACGGAAAAACAACTCTTACAATAAACTTTGCATCGGCAGGCGGGAAGACTTTAAAGGCAGAGCTTCAATAAAAACAATTATATATACAGAAGGGAATTTAAAAAATGAGAAAATTTTTAGGGATTATAACTGCAATAACACTGGTAGCTTCGGCATCGGCGGTGGGCGCATATGATGTAAACGAAGTAAAAACCGTAAATTCATTTGGTACCGTTATATATGAAGAAAAATACGAAAGCGGTATAGGAAACACGGAAATTAAAGCAGTATCAACGGAAAAAAAGGATAATGCACACGGAAATTCATTAGTCCTCACAGCTACAAAGGGAACAGACGCTTTGGCAAGAAACAATCATACAACAGTTGACAAAACACACAACGCCGCCCAAACACCGTCTGCAGAAAAGCTTTATTATTACGGCATACAGAAAATAAGCTTTGACTTTTGCCTTGACAGCCTTTCGGAGGGGTATATAGGACTGATCACATATAAAAGCGGAATCAGACCTCAAATAATCAGATTCGATACTGACGGAAAAATGTATTTTTGCGGTACGGAAACAAATGTAAACTATCAGCCGAACAAATGGTATAATGCGGAGGTTTATATTGACAACACAAACAAAAAATGCAGCGTATATATCAACGGCAACAGAATTGTAAGCGATACGGCGATTAAAAATGAAGAAACTTATTTTACAAGATGCGATTTCTATTTAGGCAAGCTTAAGCCGGCAGACGAGCGTGAAAGTGCAAAGCTGTATATCGACAACCTTAGCTACCGTGTTTTGTCCGACATAACCGCATATGACGAAATCATAAGAAATGACACGTTTGACACAGACCTCGGGAGCTACGATACAAGCGTAACCGTGTCACGAAAAAGCGCCGCTCAGGAAAGTGAAAAATACGGCAGCGTAGCAGAAATTTCAAAAAGCGGATCAAGCGGCGTGTTTCGGTTACACAGAAGAATTATAGATGAAGGCTATGTGTGGAATACAATCGGTTGCCCGCTAAATGATAATCAAAAGAGTAAATCAAAAATAGTGGAGATGAGTGTTGATATATGCCCTTCAGAAACGGACAAGCGCGTCAGCATACAGGCAATAGGCTGTGACGGAACAGATACTCTGCAAACAGGTGAACTTGTTGTGTTCAGAACAGACGGCAAGGCATGGTGGTTAAGCAATACAGGCGGAAGCAATAAGCAGATTTCATACGAGGCAAACAAGTGGTATAATATTAAATTTAAATTAGATTATATAGCAAAAAAGTATGATGCATATTTAAACGGCGAGCTTGTACTCAGCGGCAAGGATGCTTCAAACATTTTGAAGGGCGATCATTTTGTTTCAATGGGAATAAGTGTGAATGATACCTCTGTAGAGATAGACAACTTTTGTATCAAGTATGCAGGTTCGAAATGCAGCGATCAGCTGTTTAAAATGAATCAAAATGAGGATGAATACTTAGGTTATGTGTCTTACGGCGCTAATCCGGCAGGGAAAACATTTGTTGTGGCAGGTTACGACAGAAACGGCAAGCTTATGGGTGTAAGCTTCGGAAAAATACCCGAATCTGAAAACGGGGCGTATTCAATTACAAGGGCAATGCTTCCGTCGGAAGCGACAGATAAAAGATACTTTGTATGGAATATAAATACATTGACACCGCAGGAAGTTACTGCACAGAAATAAAGGATGTGACAATATGAAAACCTGGAAGATGCGGCTTTTAATGTTTTTAACATTGGCAATATTTAGTTTGGGGCTCGGCGCACAAGCGGCGCCAAGCCCTGACGACGGATATGCGGTAACTATCACCGAAAAAGATTTTTCGGACGGAAAAATAGACGGACGATACTTTGAAATGAAGCTGCCCGGGCAGACAATTGCAGAGGATACGGGCGACGGGGAACATCAAATGGCAATGAAGCTTATAACAAATCCGGATTCCGGAAACGACAATTTCTTTCGTGTAAAATATCAGTACATAGACCCGAAATTTGAAACCGGATATATGCCGAGTGATGAAACAAAAGCAAGATTTTCACAGGCAAAGTTTTGCATCGATTTGTATTTTGACGAATGCCTTGAAAGCTACTTTGCGATTTATGATTATAACAAATCTGCATTAAACCTTGTTCGGTTTACGCCGGACGGTTCGGCAATTTTTTTAAACGGCGGCACGGTAAGCTATGAAAAAGGAAAATGGTATACTTTTACCTTTTACACCGATTTTCAAAATAACAGCTACAGCGCTTATATG
>CAKSNY010000032.1 GCA_934476455.1 uncultured Clostridia bacterium
TGGTGGTTGCTCATCACGGTATAGTCGCGCGTTTTGTCTATTCTGAAAACTGCCATTTCAAAAATCTCCTTTCCTGTGAAATTAAAAAAGCGTCGGGATTTTTTATCAATCCTGACGTTCTCGGTCTGTATTTTCTTTTAGCGGTTTGAACATTGTGCAGCTTGTGCCGTTATGACAATGAATGTACGGGCAAAACGGGCTTTTGTTGTCAAGCAAATATGTGTCATATCCCGTCTGACATTTAGGGCATAGCTGCTCATTATTTTTCTGTTTCATTTTCAAAATTCCTTTCAAAAATTTTGTAGTTGTATCTATCTGTTTTAAGGTAAAAAAATAGCTCCGATTTTTAATATCGAAGCGTATTTTGAAAAGAAAAATATTTAATTTTTAGGTTAATACCGTTTATCGACTGTCTGAAACCCTTGATTTTACTGCATTTTTCGTTAAGTCCTGTAAGAACACTCGCACCATACCGGAACAGCAGAATTTGACTGTTCCGGTTTCTTTTTTTCTTGATTTTATTAGGTTTTAACATTGTAAATTCTGTAAGAACATTCGCAATTTTATATCGAATGACAGGATTTTTTTGTTTGATTTTTATGTTATCTACATGAAATAACATATGTGAAACTGCAATCCTCAATATGTAATTTGTTATAAATTAGCAATTGGAACATGTGGTTTGATTTTAGTTAAAACTTTTGAATATAAATCTATCTCTAACCCCTCTGCTATTTCAAAACTAACAAATAGACAATATGGAATTGATTCTTTAAACTTTCCAGCATCCTCCTTGCAACTAACTTTAATAACGATTTCATCATCATTCCAAACAATCGGATTTTCTCCAATAAAAATCTCGTGCTGTAATGTGCCTTTTCGTACTGTTTGCCATTCGGTATTTTGGCGTTCTGGAACCAATTTTTTCGTATCTTCGACATTAAACCATAATTGTGCAGTGCGGTACAACTGCCTATTTGGTGAAATAGGAGATAAATAAGCAAGTGTTACAGTTAATTTTCTTTTTATAAGTTGTGAAGAAAAATCAACAGGTAGCGGAAGACGAAATACATCGCCCTCATCTTTCTTTAAAGAGCCTGTTCCAATAAGCGTGATTCTATTTTTGGCACATTCCCTAACTTTGTCTATATCTGGTATACCGTTTCCAATCCATTTGGCTAACTGCTTAGGAGAATCAGAAGTGGCATTTGACAACAGTTCAGAGACATTTTCCCATGTTGCACCGTGAGTCAACATTGCCTTAACAAGATTTGCTTTAAAATCATCTGGAATTTCGCCTCCTGTTTCTGAAACAAATACTTCTGTTAAGGTATTAAAGCATTTAACAGCTTCATGTGTCATCTGAGCAGCAGCGTCACTTGTCCCAAAAGAAAAAGATTGTCCTGATGAACTACCATCTCCATATGGAGCAGCGACTTTACACCCGGGTTCACGGTTACTTAAAACCCAATTAATACCGTCATTAAAATTTCCACGTACAAATTTTCTGCCACCAAAATAAAACAAATCAGGTGTTATTATTGAACGATAGCCCTTGCCAAAAGAAGATGCAGGACTCGGCAAACCTTGTTCAACTGCAAAAGCAAACTGATCATTTTCATTTATATTGCAGAAATCATCATATAATGCACCCACAGTTATACTATTAATGCTTTCTGCTGGAGATAAAACCCTCATATTACGCTGATTCTCACGAATAACATCAAAAAATAATTTGCTTCTATCCTGCATAGGAGCAGATTTAAAATTAGAAAATTTCTCTGATAAAAAGTTTACTATTTCTTGATGATTTCCAGCACTTATAATAAACAAAAGCTTATATTTATATGCCAGATAATCAAGCAATCTTGCAACAGGACTCATTGTTGCAATCAATTGTCTTACAGGATCACCAACAGAAAGATTAATTATTTTTACAGTTGGAGCAACAGGTGTATCAGCGCCATTAACCTCAACCATTCTCAATATAGCCCGATGCAGAATATCAACAAATAGAGTGCCATCAGGTACACATTCGAGAACATTGTCGTAGCCAACTTGTTTTGGTTTCAATATTGGTCTTACATATACAGGACTGTTTATCGCCTCATCATTACGATTTAAATCACCATATATAACAAGTGAACTCATAGCTGTACCATGTATTCTATATTTACTTTCGTAACCCGTGGCAAAATCATCTGGATCATCAATAATTAATCGATTTTGTAATAGCGCATGATTTTGCATTGGCATTCCGTCTAAAACAGCAACAATGGGTTGGGCTGTAATTTCGGAGCTTGAAACTCTTGTATATTCAAAATCTTGAGTATCCGTATTGACAGTGAAAGCAGATTGACAAGTCGGGCGAAAAAACATAATATCATCAACTTGGGTTAATTCAATATTATCATAGTTATTAACAAGACCTTCAATTGCGTTCCTAGGCAGTTCTACTAACAACGCATGGTATGATATGTCGCAGATAATGCACTCTTGAAGGATTTTTCCATTTAGCTTTTCAATCTCATAGAATATTGCCTGTGTAGCCATTCTACGTTTTGAATCATCAGATCTATAAAATAATTCTATTTCAAATGGAATGGCAATATCTCCATCAAAAGAGAGACTTTCTCTCCAATACTCTATTGCGAAAGTTTCTGATATTCTATCTTGTGCATCCCATTTTCGAATATTTTTTATATTTACAAAGACATCTCGTAGTCCTGCAAAACCTCGTTTGAAAACCTCTGTCTCCCCATTTTGATGTCTTTGCCAAAGCGAAAGCAATTGTGTTATTGCCTGTTGATTAGACATAACACAATATAACTTACCATTTAAAATTTCGTTTGTTTTTTGACCTGATTCATTTATTTTATAAAAATCATTATCCGGTTCAAAATTATCATAATCTTTATCAAACATCCATTCTAAACCATCACAATTTTTAACTGCCGTATAAAAATTAGAAACTGTTCCAATAATTTCAAAAACAAGTGCAAAATCAGGATTTATTCCAATAGGAGATTGTTGTATTTTTAAGTTTTTTTGTTCATAGGCATTCTGTAAAGCAGAAAAGGTTGGCTGTAATCGATTATACTGCCTTCCAAAAGAGGGCTTTTGAATTCTTGAAAAAAAGGGAGTTTTTGTTTCGCGGTCTGCTTTTTCTGGGTTTGGAAAAAGGATTATTGGTCTTTCCTGCATATATATTCATCTTCTTTCTTTTCAGCATTTGTCATAATTTGTAACTGCCAATTTCTGAGAACTTTTTCCGCAATGTCTTTTTCATTAGCATTAGGTAAGTTTAAAACATATTGTCTGTAAATCGTTAGTGCAAGTTCTTCCGCTTCAGCATAACTTAATCCCAATGCTTTTTTCGCTAATGTGCTAGGTTGAAGTCCCAAATTAAAGTTTCTTTCTTTTTCAAACATTTTAAAGAAATATTCAAGATTACTTCTTGATGGTTTTGGAATATCTAACTTAATTTGAAATCTTCTCCATGCTGCTTTATCCAAAAGTGATTCATGATTTGTAGCAGCAACCACGATAACATAGCTCGGCAGAGAATCTATATGCAAAAGCAATGAACTAACCACTCTTTTGATTTCTCCAGTTTCATGAATATCACCACGTTCTTTACCCAAAGTTTCAAATTCATCAAAAAATAAAACACATTGTCTCGTTTTTGCATAATCAATCAACTTAGATAATCTTGAGGCAGTCTCTCCTAAATATGATCCTATTATGTTTTCATATCGAACTGTTAGGAGAGGTATCATTAATGACTCTGCAATCGCTTCTGCCAACGAGGTCTTTCCGTTACCGGGAGGACCAATTAGCAATAACTTATTTCTTGGACTAAGACCATATGATTGCAATACTTCAGCTCTGTTTTGCTCTAAAATCAAGTCTTGACACGACTTTTTAACATAGTTGGGTAAGACTAAATGATCTAATCTTTTTTGTGGATTTTTTTCCCAGAAAAGATTTTGTTCACTTATTCCGTTTCGCAAAACAGAAGGTTGTATATCATTTTCTTTCATTATATGTCTTTGCCCGACTCTAAGCAAATCTTCAATTTTACTTGCCAAGACTGTATGTTGTTTTGAACGTTCCTCCGCGCACAAAGCCTCTGCAGCTTTCCTAAAACTTACAGAATCATTAATCAGCCCATATTTAATTAATTCACATAACAAATCAGCTCGTGCCATAGCGTTAAGTTGCCTCCTTAAATACTCTTAATATAAATTAGAAAATTATAACATGTCTGTAGGTATTTCAATAAAATTATTTTCACAAAAATCGTAAAAACTTTTTACGGCCAAATTACTGGGAACAACATGCCCATTCTCCCAACGATTAATAGTAGAATAGCTAACATTAATAGCAGAAGCTAATTGTTTTTGGCTTAATTGCAATTTTCTTCTTACAGAAATTACAAATTCAGAAAAAATCATTACTATTCCTCCATTTATAACATATGCTATATTGCACTCATTAAATAGTATAGCATATGCTACATAAAAAGTCAATACTATTTATCAATTAGAGTATTATATAAGCCATAAATAATTTATTATTTATATCTGGTTTATGTTCTCAAAGTTGCATTAATATTGAGAGTGAATGTACTTATAAATTAAGTTAATACCGTTTATCGACTGTCTGAAACCCTTGATTTTACTGCGTTTTTCGTTAAGTCCTGTAAGAACACTCGCACCAAATTCGTCAAGTACTTTTGTACTTGGCGATTTTATTTTTCACTATTAACTTTTTGTTATAGCCGCCGATAAGCCATTCCTTTGACGGTTCAATTCTTTTGAAAAATTTTTTTAACGCTATATTTGATTTTTTCATAACAAATCTTTTTATTTTTTTGACAGCCAAAACCGCCGCACGGAAAGTTTTCCGCACGGCGGTTTTTACGTTATCCTTCTTTTTTATTTTTCAGCTTCCGAGGGTGTTACAACAATTGTTTTTGCAACAAATGCACCGTTTGAGTATGCGCCGGTTGCAATTATATAGTCGCCCTTTTTAATATCCTTAAAATAAAGCTCCTTACCGGTTTCGCCGTTTATAATCTTAACATTTAAGGTAGACCCCGCTTTATCGCCGAAAATCTGCTCTGTTGTACTTCCGGATATAATGTTTATATAACCGTAAGCCGTGCTTACAGTGTCTACAACACCGCTCTTTGTTGTTGCTGCGGAGGATGAGGTTTGCTCAACCTTTGTTGCGGTATTGCCCGAAAGCGTAAGCGAAACAACGTTTCCGAGACGAAGGTCGTAAATGCTTCCTTCCTTGCCGCCTACAACAAAGCTTGCGTCAAGCTTTATGTCATACGTTTTGTCAACTCCGCCCGAGGTTATCGTAATTGATGACTGCGAAGCAATTGTAAGCGATTTCACAGTACCGGAAACACTGCCCGATACGCTTGTTGCAATAATCTTTGAAATATCGCCGCGCGTTATTGTAAGAACAACCTTGTCTCCCGTAAGAATTTCTCTGAGGCTTACAGCGCTGCCGTCGCGGCGGATTGTTGCCGAATCCGACACTGTGTATACGGCGTCTGTTTCTTTCCGGGTTGTTTCGTCCTTTGTGGTTACGGTAAGCTTTATGGGTGTGTTAAGAGAAATGTTCTTTACAACGCCCTGCACAGTTGCTTCGCTTGTCTGGCGGTCAATAGAAACAATATCACTGCCTAAAAGCTCAATCACAACATAATCATTTGTTTTAATAGAATCAAAGCTGTCGGAAACACCGTCCGTTGTTACCTTAACTGCCTTGTTGGAATAATACGTCTGTGTTTTGCCGGTAGCCTCTTCCTTAATGCTTATTTTGGAATATGCCTTGCTTGAAACAGCAGCTACAACATTACCCTTAACGCTCAGGTTCGACGCAGGGCTCAGTACCTCAAGCGAATATATGTTTTTACCGTGGCGTACAACCACAATGTCTGATTTTTCATATATGTCCTCAAGCTTGCCCGCGCTTGCGTTTATGTTTATCTTCACGCTGTCGCTTATTATATAGCTTTTGCTTTCACCGTCTGCCGATGTGAACTCAATCGTGCCGGTTTCCTTGTCAGCCTTTGTGCAAACGCCTGCTTCGGCAGATATATTAAGCTTATCTATAATTCTGTACAAAAGCACGCAAACCTGCGCACGGCTGAGCGGCTTGTCCGCATCAAAAACTACCGTACCGTCGTCCTTTGCAACGCCGTTCATAAGCCCCTCTTCCACAACGTATTTTACATACCCCAGTGAAGAATAGGGGATAGATGCCGCATCCGCAAAATCAAGAGAGGAGGCGCTTGCCTCTTTTATCTGTGCGTCCATAAGGTTTGAAAGCAGCATAGCCGCGTCAACCCTCGGAAATTCGTTTGAATATTCTCCGCCGCCAAGGTAGTCCTCTATATTGGCGTCGCTTACAATGCCCTTATAAAGAAGGAAAGCGATTTCCTTTTTATAGTCGTTGTAACCGCCGAGATCAAGGTCGCCGAGCATTGCGCCGTATTTATCATAGGCGTATGCAATAAGCTTTTCGTTGTTCTTGTCGGTATAACCGGCAACGCGCGCAAACAGCAGCAGCGCCTCTATCTTTGATATTGATTTATCCGGCTTAAATGTGCCGTCGGTATAGCCTTTTATTATGCCAAGGCTTGTCATTTCGGATATTTGTGTTGCCGCCCAGTCATGGTCGGGGGACAAAACATCGGGAAATGAAGCCGCACCGGCTAAAGAAGCACATCCCAAAATCATAGCAATTGAAATAATAACAGACAGAAATTTCTTCATAATTCCCATCTCCTCCTTCCTGTATACAGTCATAATAACATATTTTCCAATCAAGCGCAATATAATTTTTACAAAAATGTCTTAAAATCTGCTTAAAAAAGCCCCATATTTAGTATAAATTGACAATCGGGCGCACAATATAGCTTTTATTTGTACAATCCGTGAATTTTGTATGTTTTTTATTGAATTTAATGCCTGTGTGTGGTATAATTTTTTGCAAAGCGAAAATTATTTGTGCCGTTTTTCGGCAGAATGGAGATTATATATGTTGTGTTCACGGTGCAACAAAAATGTTGCCGTAATATTTGTAACAAGGCTTGAAAACGGTAAATCCGTAAATGAGGGGCTGTGTATGCCGTGCGCGAGGGAGCTTGGAATAAACACCCTTTCGCAAATGGCCGGCGGAATGGATTTTTCCGATATGGAAAATCTGGAGTCGCAGATGATGGAAATGATTGAGGAGGACGGCGCAGGCGGAGAAGCAAACGGCGCGGGCGCTTTGGGAAATTTCCTTTCAAATATGTTCGGTGCGCCGCAAAGAAAAGAGCCGGAGAAGGAGCAAGAGAGCGGCAAGCGCAAGAATAAAAAGGGTGAAAAACGCAAAAGGCTGCTTGATACCTATGGCTTAAACCTTACCCAAAAAGCACGAAGCGGCGGGGTGGATGCCGTGATAGGGCGCGACACGGAAATTAACCGTCTTATTCAAATTCTTAACCGCCGCACAAAAAACAACCCCGCTCTTTTGGGAGAACCCGGCGTCGGCAAAACGGCTATCGCCGAGGGCTTTGCCGAGAGGATAGTTTCCGGAAATGTTCCCGAAAAGCTGCTGGATAAAGAGGTGTATTTGCTTGACTTTACCTCAATTGTTGCGGGTACGCAGTACCGCGGTCAGTTTGAGGCGCGCCTTAAAGGTATTGTGGAGGAAACAAAAAGCCTGGGCAATATAATTTTGGTTATAGACGAGCTGCACAATATTGTAGGTGCGGGTGACGCGGAGGGGGCGATGTCTGCCGCAAATATTTTAAAGCCTGCGCTTGCACGCGGCGAAATACAGGTTATAGGCGCGACCACGCTTAAGGAATATCGCAAATATATAGAAAAGGACACCGCACTTGAAAGAAGATTTCAAACCATTATTGTGGAGGAGCCGAGCGAGGAGGAAACCCTTTCCATTCTCCGCGGGATAAAGCCGTACTATGAAAAATATCACGCGGTTAAAATTTCGGATGACGTTTTGCGCGCTGCCGTAACACTTTCCGTAAGATATATAAACGACAGATTTCTTCCGGATAAGGCGATAGACCTTATAGACGAAGCGGGAAGCAGGGCTAATCTTAAAAATGCCGTGTTGGCGGAGCTGTCGCGCGCCAAAAAGGAGCTTGCGGCGGTTGAAAATGAAATTGCGGAATCCGAAGCGGAAAAGGCGGACCCCCCGGGTGAAGAGGACTATAAAAAGCTTGCAGACCTTAAAACACGCGCCTGCGCGCTCGGTGAAAATATAGATAACCTTACCTCGCAAATGAAGGATGTTCCGCTTACGACAGAGGATATTGCCCGCGTGGTTGAAAGCTGGACAAAAATTCCCGTAAGTAAAATTACGGAGGAGGAAACAAAAAGGCTGCTTGAACTTGAAAACAGACTTCACAGCCGGATAGTAGGACAGGATGAGGCGGTAAGCGCCGTAAGCCGCGCAATACGCAGAAGCCGTGCCGCGCTTTCCAAAAAACGCCGTCCGGCAAGCTTTATATTTGTGGGGCCTACCGGTGTGGGAAAGACAGAGCTTGTAAAACAGCTTGCAATACAGCTTTTTGACAGCGAGGACGCCCTCATCCGTGTCGATATGACAGAATATATGGAAAAACATTCGGTTTCAAAGCTTATCGGCTCGCCTCCGGGCTATGTCGGATATGACGACGCGGGGCAGCTTACCGAAAAGGTGCGCCGCCATCCGTACAGCGTAATATTGTTTGATGAAATAGAAAAAGCGCACCCGGACGTGCTTAATATAATGCTGCAAATTTTAGACGACGGCAGAGTAACCGACAGTCAGGGAAAAACGGTAAGCTTTGAAAATACCGTAATTGTTATGACCAGCAACGCCGGAAGCGATTGGAAAGGCGGGGCTATCGGCTTTTCGCAAAGCGCCGCAAAACAAAATTATGAAAAGGTGATGCGTGCACTGAGGGCTGTTTTGAAGCCGGAATTTTTAAACCGTGTGGATGAGATTGCCGTGTTTGAAGAACTTGGAAGCGCTCAAATGAAAAAAATTCTTGAAATTATGCTCTCCGACCTTAACGATATGCTTAAGGAAAAGGATATGTGCCTTGAAGTGAGCGAAGAGGTAAAAGACTATATTGTTGATAAAGCAATGAAAGAGCATTTGGGGGCAAGACCGCTGCGCCGTATCATAAACAGAGAAATGGAAGATTCCATCTCCGATATAGTTATCCGCGGGATAGAAAAGAGCGTTATTTGTGCAAAGATGGAAAACGGAGTGATTGTGTGTGGCTAAGCGCGTACTGGCAGTGTATGATAAACCGGCGGACCGCACCGCGCTTGAATGGTGCGAGGAGGCTGCAAAAGAGATTTCCTTAAAGTTCAGAAAGAGCGTTCCGTTTGAGTTTGTATGTTCGGATATTCTGTTTCTTGAAAAAGCAGCTTTTGAGAATTTCGTTGAAGGGGAACACTGCTTTTCCATACTTTACTGCGGAAAGATAAACCATAAGCTGCTTATAAACGCTTCGGCGCTTGTTTCGCCGAAAGTGAAAGGGCTTTTTTGCGGAAAAACGCAAATTTACGCGCCCGTCTGCGATATAAAGCACGAAGCGGAGAACGGCTTTGCACGTGATACAATGACCGTTCCCGACGAAAACACGAAATGCTGCGTAGAAACCGCAAAGCGTTTTTGCAGGCACGGAAAAATCACCTATTTGCACGGTGCCGCCTGTGCTGCACAGGAAAAGCTTCGTGCAGAGCTTGAAAGATGTCTTTTAAAATACAAAAGCGCAATGTGCGAGGTAAGCTCTTTTGCGTCTGAGGACGAGATAAGGAATGTTGTTGTTACAACGCCTGCGCTTTTTAATATTACGGCGCTTTCCGGAAAAATGAACAGCTTGTCGCTTGCCGGCGGAAAGTACAATATATATGCCCCGACGGATAACAATGATTTTTGTTCGCTGTTGTACGCGTATTCAACTCTTTTGCGGGAAGAGCTTTTAAGGTCAAACTGCGGCGAGTGGCTGCAGAACACCTTAGACTCCGTTTCCGCGCGCGGTCTTTCGGCGCGTCCGGAAATAGCGGCAGCCATAACCGAGGCGCTGAATGAAATATCAAATGACAGGCGGGCTGAGAATGAATTTTAAGCTTAAGGATTTTTCCCCCGAGCATACCTTTGAATGCGGGCAGTGCTTTCGGTGGGAAAGGCAAACGGATAAAAGCTATATAGGCGTTGCGGGAGAAAAAGCCGTCAGAATAAGTGCGCACGGCGACGATATTACAATAGACGGAATAGAAAAGCCCGAATTTGAAAGCTTTTGGAGAAAATATCTTGACTGTGACCGTGATTACGGAGAGATTAAAAAAAGAGTATCGGTAAATCCGGTTATGAAAGAAGCCGTTTCATACGGCGGCGGTATACGCATTTTAAGACAGGAATTTCACGAGGCGCTTATTTCCTTTATAATATCTCAGCGCAGCTCAATACCTCGCATTAAAACTTGTGTGCGCCGCCTGTGTGAGCGTTACGGCGAGAGCATATACTTTGAGGGGAAGCAGTATTTTACGTTCCCCGCGCCCGAAAAGCTTGCACAAATTTCGGAAAAAGAATTTTCAGAGCTCGGTACAGGTTACCGCGCACCGTATCTTTACGGCGCGGCGCAAAGCCTTGCGGACGGCACTTTCTGTGCGGCGGAGCTTTCTTCTCTTTCCACGCCGGAGGCACGAAAAAAGCTTCTTTCCGTGCGCGGCATAGGCGATAAGGTGTGCGACTGTATTTTGCTGTTTTCACTCGGAAAGTACGACCTTTTCCCATCGGATGTGTGGATAAAGCGCACTATGGCAGAGTATTTCGGCACGGACAACGCAAAAGAGGACGGGGAAAGATTTTTCGGAGAATACAGCGGCTTTGCACAGCAGTATTTGTTTTATTGGCGCAAGTCAATCCCTTTCGGAAAGGCGGTAAATATATGAAAAACCTTTACGCCGACATATACCTCGGCAGTGTGCTTGACGTTACGCCCGGGCTTTTAAGGGCGCACGGGGCAGAGGGGCTTATTCTTGATATAGATAACACCCTTATCGGTCACAATGTACCAATGCCCGATGAAACGGTGATTGCGCATTTAAAAAAGCTTTCAGGCGATGGAATAAAGCTTTGTGTTGTGTCAAACAACCGCGAAAGCCGTGTAAAGCCTTTTTGTGAAAAAATAGGTGTGGGCGCCTTTGTGTGTAACGCCCTGAAGCCGCTCCGCAGCGGGTACGAAAGAGCATCTCTGTGTATGAAGCTGCCCCTTTCGCGCATTGCAGCGGTGGGCGATCAGGTATTTACCGATGTATGGGGCGCAAAGCGCGCGGGCTGCGTTGCAATACTTACAAAGCCTATACATAGCGGGGGAGAGGGATTTTTCATAGCCCTTAAAAGATTGGCGGAAAAACCGTTTTTGCGCGGGAAATTTTAAGTTTTTAACCAATTACGGTAAAAAAAGCTTGCATTGGCTGCAATTTGGTGATATAATGCAAAAGGTAATGTGAGAGTGGGTTGTGACCCACTCTTTCGTGTTATTATGCCGATAATTATAAAAGGGGGTTGTGCCTGTGTCAAAGACCGAGCTTGAGCTTGAGCGTATAGCGCTTCCGATATGCGAAAAGTGCGGCGTTTACATTTACAGCAGCGAATACAAAAAGGAGGGCGGAAGCTTTTATCTGCGCCTTTTTATCGACCGCGATGGCGGCGTTACAATTGAGGACTGCGAAAACGTAAGCCGTGCGTTAAGCCCGCTGCTTGACGAAAAGCTTGATATTAAGGAGGCGTATATTTTTGAAGTTTCCTCCCCGGGGATTGACCGTATGCTTACACGCCCGTGGCATTTTGACAAGGCAATCGGCAGCGATATAGACATAAAGCTTTTTGCCCCGATTGACGGGAAAAAAGAGATAAGCGGCACTCTTTTGTCGCACGGTGAGGATTTTGTCACCATACTTAACGATAACAAAGAACAGACAATTTTAAAGCGGCAGGCGTCGCAGATTAGGCTGTCCTTCAAATTTTAATAGGAGATGAAAGAACAAAATGAACAGTGAACTTATTCTTGCTTTAAACGCGCTGGAGGCGGAAAAGCATATAAACAAGGAGCTGATGTTTGAGGCACTTGAAACGGCGCTTATAACCGCTTATAAGAAAAACTTCGGCTCGGGGTATAATTGCTTTGCGGCAGTTAACCGCGAAACGGGTGATATGCGCGTGTATTGCGCAAAAGAGGTTACAGAGGAGGTTACAGACCCCTGCACGCAGATGACCTTGGAGGAGGCAAAGACGATAAACCGCCGCTACGGCATAGGTGATATTGTCGAGCTTGACGCAGACCCCGCAAAGTTCGGAAGAATTGCCGCACAAACGGCAAAGCAAATAGTTGTGCAAAAAATCCGCGAGGCTGAACGCGGAAATATGTACAGCGAATACAGCGATAAGGAAAACGACGTTATGACAGGTAAGGTGGAAAAGCTTGACCGCCGCGGCGTTCTGATAGATTTAGGCACGGCGGAGGCGCTTTTGGCAACCTCCGAGCAGATCCCCGGCGAAAGCTACACCCCCGGAAAACGCATAAAGGTTTATGTTTTTGAGGTTAAGAAGACAACCAAAAATGTAAGCCTGATGGTTTCGCGCACACATCCCGGGCTTGTTAAAAAGCTTTTTGAAAAAGAAATTCCCGAAATTGCCGACGGCACCGTTATTATAAAAAGCATCGCGCGTGAGGCGGGCAGTCGCACAAAGCTTGCCGTTTTTTCGGAAAATCCGGATATAGACCCGGTCGGCTCGTGCGTCGGGCAAAAGGGCGTGCGTGTTGCGGGCATCGTTGAAGAATTAAACGATGAAAAGATAGACGTAATACAGTACAGCGAAGACCCAGCGCAGTATATAAGCGCGGCGCTTAACCCGGCAAAGGTATTAAGCGTGGAAACAGATGAAGAAAATAAGAGCGCCGTTGTTACCGTTCCCGAATTTCAGCTTTCGCTCGCTATCGGAAAGGAAGGGCAGAACGCCCGCCTTGCTGCAAGGCTGACAGGCTGGAAAATAGATATAAAGAGCGACGAAGCGGCAGACGGGAAGGAAGAATAAAAATGCATCTTCCTTTGAGAATGTGCGTTGTATGCCGCCAAATGAAACAAAAAGACGAACTTTACCGTGTTTGCTTAAATAACGGTGAGGTGGTTTTTGACAAGACAAATAAGGCACAGGGGCGCGGCGCATATATATGTAAAACGGGCGGCTGTATTGAAAAAATGGATAAGACCCGCGCGTTTGACCGCGCGTTCAAAAGGAACGTGTCGCATTATATAAACGAAAAAACAATGAAAGAAATGATTGAATGAACGATAGACTGCTTGGTATGCTTGGGCTTGCGGTGCGCGCGGGGAAGGTTTCGTTCGGCGCGTTTATGACCGAAAAAGCCGTTGCAGAGGGGAAGGCGTCCCTTGTAATAATTGCAAAGGACTGCGGTAATTCAAATTTACGTAAAATGGAAAACGCCTGCAGGGCGGGCGGCGTGCATTATATAAGCTATTCCGACAAAGCGGCGCTTTCGGGCGCGGTCGGGAAAAAGGACGTCCCGGCGGTGGGCGTGTGTGATAAAAATTTTGCGGAAGCTATCGTTAAAATTTATGGAGGTGTTTCTAAATGATCGCAAAACAGAAGGTAAGCGCTGTATCAAAGGCGATTGAAATTCCGGGCAAGGAAATAGTAAAAATACTTAAGGAAGTTGCAGGTATTTCAAAAAGCACCGCATCAAGCCTTGATGCGGACGAGATGAGTATTGTAATGGAATACTATACTCAAAAATTTGACGATGGTACCACAATAGAGGAATATGTAAATTCCTGCCGTGCGGCGGCATTGGAAAAGAAAAAAGAGCAGGAAAAGGAAAAAACGAAAGAGGAAGAGCTTTCGCAAACCGAAGAATTTACGCCGCATAAAAATGTGCGATACGTAGACACCCGCACAAATGCGGTTGACCTTGACGTACAGCTTGCAAAGGAAAAGGCAGAGATGCTTGCGCCGGAAATTAAAGACACCGAAACGAATAAACAGCGCATAAAGAAAAATAATAAGGGTAAGCAGCCTATGCAAAAGAAGGCTGTTTCAAAGCCCGAACCGCAGAAGCCCAAAAAAGAGGTGCAGAAGCTTCATGTTTTAATCGGGGATTCCATAACCGTGGGCGACCTTGCACAAAAGCTGAAGGTTGGCGCAACGGAAATTATAAAGCGCCTTATGCAGCTTGGTATAATGGCGGCAATAACACAGGATATAGAGTATGACGTAGCAGCCCTTGTTGCCGAAGATATGGGCGCAGAGGTAGAACGCGAGGTAATCGTAACAGAGGAGGATCGCCTTTTTGGTGAGGCAGACGCCCCCGACGACGAAAAAGACCTGGTACCCCGTCCGCCGGTTGTTGTTGTAATGGGTCATGTTGACCACGGTAAAACAAGTCTTCTTGATGCAATCCGCTCGACAAATGTAACGGCGGGCGAAGCGGGCGGTATAACACAGCATATCGGTGCGTATATGGTAAACATAAACGGAAACCCGATAGCATTTTTGGACACCCCCGGGCATGAAGCGTTTACCGCAATGCGTGCGCGCGGTGCGCAGGTAACAGATATTGCAATACTTGTGGTTGCCGCAGACGACGGTATTATGCCGCAGACGATTGAGGCAATAAACCACGCAAAAGCGGCAGAGGTAAGCATAATAGTTGCCATTAACAAGATAGACAAAGAGGGCGCAAACCCCGATCGTGTAAAGCAGGAGCTTACAGAGCACGGCCTTGTTCCCGAGGAATGGGGCGGCGATGTAATATGCGTAGAGGTAAGCGCAAAGCAGCATAAAAATATAGACCAGCTTCTTGAAATGGTTCTTCTTACGGCGGAAATGAAAGAGCTTAAGGCAAACCCCAACCGTATGGCAAAGGGTACCGTTATAGAGGCAAAGCTTGATAAGGGGCGCGGACCGGTTGCAACGGTTTTGGTGCAGAACGGTACGCTTAAATCAGGTGATATAATAGTAGCCGGCACAGCTGTAGGCAGGGTGCGCGCTATGACAGACGAACGCGGCAAAAAGCTTAAAGAGGCGAAGCCCTCCACCCCTGTGGAAATAGTAGGGCTCAGCGAAACACCGGACGGCGGCGACCTTTTCTATGCCGTAAAGGATGAGCGCGCAGCGCGCCATGTTGTTGAAACAAGAAAGCAAAAAATTAAGGATGAAGCAATAAAGGCAACCCAGCGCGTAAATCTTGAAGATTTGTTCAGCAAGATTCAGCAGGGTGAGGTTAAAGACCTTAACATAATAGTAAAGGCAGACGTTCAGGGCAGCGTTGAAGCTGTTAGGCAGAGCCTTGAAAAATTGTCAAACGACGAGGTAAGGGTACGTGTTATCCATGGCGGCGTAGGCGCTATTACAGAGAGCGACGTTACGCTTGCGTCAGCGTCAAACGCTATTATAGTAGGCTTTAACGTTCGTCCCGATGCCGGCGGCAGAAGCGCGGCAGAGCTTAACAAGGTAGACCTTAGAATGTACCGCGTAATTTATGAGGCGATAGAGGAAATCGAAGCTGCAATGAAGGGTATGCTTGCGCCCACCTTCCGTGAAAAGGTGATAGGTCATGCCGAAATCCGCCAGACCTTTAAAGTAAGCGGTGTGGGAACAATCGGCGGCTGCTATGTAACGGACGGTAAAATACAGCGTTCCTGCGGCGTGCGGATAGTGCGTGACGGCATAGTTATACACGAGGGCGAGTTAGACTCTCTGCGCCGCTTTAAGGACGATGTAAAAGAGGTAAACAGCGGTTACGAATGCGGTATGGGATTTGTCCGCTTTAACGATATTAAAGAGGGCGATGTTGTGGAATGTTTCGTAATGGAAGAGGTTAAATAAATGTCATTTAAACGAACAGATCGTATTTCGGAAGAAATAAAAAAAGAATTAAGCGATGTAATACGCAATCTTAAAGACCCCAGGATTCCCCTTATGACAAGCGTTGTAAGCGTAAGCGTGACAAATGATTTAAGATATGCAAAGGCTTATATAAGCATAATGGGAACGCCCGAGGAAAAGAAAGATGCTGTTAAAGGGCTTAAAAGCGCAGCCGGATATATAAGGCGCGAGATAGGCAGCCGCGTGGATTTGCGCTGCGTGCCGGAATTTACCTTTGTGGAGGATAATTCCATAGAATACGGCGCGCATATAAACGAGCTGTTAAATAACATTGCAAAAGAATAACGGGGGTGCGTCATGCAAAAAAAAGTTATGGAGCATCTTTTGGAAAGTGAAAGCATAGCGCTGTTTGTTCATACAAATCCCGATTGGGATTGTATAGGCAGCGCTTTTGCGCTGCGCGCGGCAATGCGCGCCCTTGAAAAAAAGTGCGATATATTTACCGAAGAAAAACTCGGCAGCTACCTGTCCTTTATGGAAAGCGATGTTATAACATACGAGGAGGGTTTTTTCCCCGATTATCAAACGTATTGTGCTGTAGATGTGGGCGAGCTGAGCCGCCTCGGAAAATGGGAAAAGGCGTTTTCCGTGCACAAAGATACGGTGTGTATAGACCACCACATTAAAAAAGCAGGGTTTGCCGCACTTTCGTATATAGAAAGCGAGCGCAGCTGTACGGGCGAGCTTATTTTCGAGCTTTTGTCTTTAAAAAATATACCGGTTACAAAAAAAATTGCGGATTATCTGTATCTGGCAATGTCCTCCGACACGGGTTCTTTTCAGTATGCAAGCGTGAACAGGCGTACCTATGAAATACTTATAGCATTATACGACGCGGGCGTAGATGCGGCATACCTTTCAAGTATGCTGTACGAAAGAGATACATTTACCCAGATGAAGCTTAAGGCAGCCGCAATAGAATCTATGCGCATTTACGGCGGCGGGAAAATCTGCACGGCAAAAATTACGGCAGAGGATATGGAAAAATACGGCGCGTCAAAATCCGACACAGAGGGGCTTGCGCAGCTTCCGAGAAAGCTTGACGGCGTTATGATAAGCGCATTCTTGTCTGACCGCCCGGACGGTACCGTGCGCGTAAGCCTGCGCGCTTCGGGAAATTATAATATAGAACCCGTTGCACGGCTATTTGGCGGCGGCGGGCATAAAAGAGCAGCCGGCTGCACCTTCAATACGGATATTAACACTGCGGAGGAAATCCTTGTGAAGGAGCTTTTGAAGCTATGAGCGAATATAACGGCATAATTATAATGGACAAGCCCACGGGGTGCTCTTCGCACAGATGCGTGAGCATTGCGCGCCGTGCGCTTAATATGCGAAAAATCGGTCACACGGGTACGCTTGACCCGGCGGCAAGCGGCGTTTTGCCGCTGCTTATCGGAAACGCTACGCGCGCGGCCGATTTTTTAACGCTTGACAATAAGCGCTACTCTGCCACGGTGCTGCTCGGAACAATTACCGATACATACGATATGGACGGGCAGATTTTAAGAAAAAACAATGTTGATATATCAGTCGGCGAGCTTACCGCCGCGGTAAAAAGCTTTGTGGGCGAAACAGAGCAGCTTCCGCCCATGTACAGTGCAATTTCCGTCGGCGGGCAGAGGTTATATAATCTTGCGCGCCAAGGTATTGAGGTGGAACGCAAAAAACGCAAAATAACAATTTATTCAATCGATATTGTAAGCATCAACCTGCCCGAGGTGGTGCTTGATGTACATTGCAGCAAAGGCACGTATATCCGCTCTCTTGCATATGACATCGGGGAAAAACTTAAATGCGGCGGATGTATAAAAGCCCTTCGGCGCACATTAAGCGGTACGTTTGATATAAAAGACGCAATTTCCCCGGAAAAGCTTATGCGGCTTTCGGAAAACGGAAACGCCGAAAGCGTAATTATTCCGACGGACAGTGTTTTTGCAAATTTTTCACGGATAGACCTTGATAAAAAGACCGCGCAGCGCGTAAAAAACGGAGTACCCGTTTATTATAAAGCGCAGATGGGCGTAACCTACCGTGTGTACGACGAAAACGGGTGCTTTATCGCTCTGTCACGCGGGGATGAGGAGGACAAAAAAAGCTGCTTAAGGCTTGTAAAGGGGTTTTACGGATGAGCGTTTGTTCAAGCGTAGCACTCGGTTTTTTTGACGGGGTGCATATTGCGCACAAAAAAATAATAGAAAAAGCCGTTTACTATGCAAAGGAACACGGGTTAAGACCGGTTGCGCTTACGTTTGATTTGTCCCCCGCAGAACTTTTAAAAAACGGCTTTTGTGAATATATTACGCCTAACAGCCAAAAAATACAGATTATAGAAGCCCTCGGGGCAGAAGTTGTTATGCTGCCGCTTACAAAAGAGCTGCTTAATATGAATGCGGAGGATTTTATAAAAACATATGTTTTGGAAATGCTGAACGCAAAATATGTGGTGTGCGGCTATAACTACCGATTCGGAAAAGATGCCGCAGGCGATACCGATCTTTTAAAAAAAATGGGAGAGCGCTGCGGTTTTGGTGTGTTTACCGAACGGAAAATATCAGTAAAAGAAACCGATGTTTCGTCAAGTATGGTGCGTACTCTCCTTTCAAAGGGGAATGTCGAAGCGGCGGCAAAGCTTTTGGGACGGTGCTTTGAAATCTTCGGCACGGTGGAGCACGGCAGGCAGCTTGGGCGAACGCTCGGCTTTCCGACGGCAAACGTAGCGTATCCGCAAAAAACGGTTCATTTGCGCGCGGGTGTGTATAAAACACGTGTTTTCGCGTGCGGCAAATATTACCGCGCGATTACAAACGTAGGGAAAAACCCAACGGTCGGCGGCAGTGTTTTCCGCACGGAAAGCTACCTGTGCGGATATCACGGCGACCTTTACAATGAAAATATAAAAATAGAATTTGAAAGCTTTATACGCCCCGAGATGACGTTTAAAAGCACTGAAGAGTTAAAAAAGCAGATTTTGTCAGACATAAAACGGACGGAGGAGAATTTATGAGCACAAAAAAACTCGGTTTGGTTTTAGAGGGCGGCGCAAGCCGCGCATATTTTACGGTGGGCGTTTTAGACGCATTGGAGGATTTAAACATACGCGCCGATGTGGTTGTCGGTGTGTCTGCCGGCATAGCAAACGGCATTTCCTATGTTTCGGGGCAGCGCGGAAGAAATATAAAAATAGGGCTTGATTTTTTGCCCGATAAAAGATATATGGGGCTCAAGCACTGGTTAAATCCGAAAAACCGAAGCCTTTACAACATAAAGTTTGTTTTTGACGATATTCCGAACAAGCTTTTACCGTTTGATTATGCCGCTTTCAAAAATTCAAATATAAAAACGTACTGCGCCCTTACGAATATAAAAACGGGGCAGTGCGAATATGTACTTCTTGACGGCAGAGACAAAAAATGGACGGCTGTTGTGGCAAGCTGCGCGCTGCCGCTTTTGTTTAAACCGATAGAGCTTGGCGGCGCGCTTTATATGGACGGCGGCATAGCAAACCCTGTTCCGATTGACAAGGCGTTTTCTGAAAATTGCGATAAAATAATAACCGTCCTCACGCGGGAGAGCGGCTATGTTAAAAAAGGCGAAACGGGGCTTGGCGCGGCGGAGCGTGCTTATCGCAAATATCCCGAATTTATTAAGGCGCTTGAAACAAGAACAGAAAATTATAACAAACTTCACGACGGGATATTTAACCTTGAAAAGGAAAACAAAACCTTTGTTTTTGCCCCGCGCGACACAAACGGCTGGCAGCGCACGGAGCGCCGCCCCGAAATGATAAAAATTATGTATGATTCGGGCTTTCAAAGCGTAATAAAGCAAAAAGAGCGGTTATCTGAATATCTTATGGATTAAAGAGGGTGCGCAAAACAATTTTGTTTTGCGCACCCTCTTTAATCCGTAAATTTACAAAGACTTATCAGCGCTTCGTCAACGCTGTTTTTTGCCTCCTGCGAAAGTTCTTTTTTTGTGTTTCTGTAATCAAAAGAAAGTGTAAATTCGTGCAAGTTTTCGTAAAGCTTGCCGAATTTTTCCCTCTCAAACGCAAGAAACGCCTCGTTAAAGCGGTCAAGCTTTTTTCCGCCAAACTCGCCCGGGGCTTCCTTTAAAACAAGCGCGGCGTGCGAAAGACACAATCCCCCGGAACGCTTGAACAGCGCTTTAAAATCTGTTTCACTGTCAAACAAGTACACAAAATTTTCTGCGGCGTCCTTCATCTGCGAATAAAGCTTGTCGCACAGCGCGCAGCCGTGTGCCGCGTCCAGCAATTCCTTTGATATGTTTTTGTCGGGCTTTTTAAAAAGCCCTTCTTTTTTTTGCGGCTGCAAAAGCACGTCCAGATGCTTTGTATGCGTTTCAAGCATAAGCGCCAGCCCAAGGCGGTTTCCCTTATCGTAAAGCATTTTAATATGCCTTTTGCAAAATCCCTTTGCATTTGTAACGGCGCGTCCGTCCGGCTCCATAAGGGACGGACCCAAAAAGTATTCGGCGGCGTCCTGTTCAAGCTTTTTTTCAATGCTGCACAGCGCGCAGCCGCAGTTTTCTTTAAGAGCGTCGGTAAGCGGTATACTGTAAATTCTTTCTTTCATAAAAACACTCCGTTAAAATAGTATGCGGTAATTATAACACATAAAAACGTTGCAGGCAAGCCCCGCCCCGTTTGCCTTTGCTTTTTTATTTTATGGTACAGGCACAAAGAAATACTTTTTTGAATATATTGTACTATGTTCTTAGGAGGTGTTTTTTGTGCTGCATACCATGGCTGCAACAGGCAGGGTAAATATGCTGCAAAGCGGAAGCTTTCCCAAACCCCTTACAGAGGCGGAGGAGCTTTCATATTTGGTTCGTATGAAAAACGGTGACGAGGAGGCGCGCAATATCTTAGTCGAGCATAATCTCAGGCTTGTTGCGCATATTGTAAAAAAATACGGCGACGCCGGCGAAAACGATGACCTTATCTCAATAGGAACAATAGGACTTATCAAGGGTATTGATTCTTATAATACCGACAAAAAAACGCGGCTTGCGACGTATGCGGCCCGCTGTGTGGAAAACGAAATTTTAATGTCATTAAGAAAAGACAAAAAGTATCAAAACCAGGTGTCGCTGCATGACCCGATAGGGTTTGACTCCGACGGGAACGAGGTTTCCCTTATGGACGTTTTGCCGGGTGAAAACGAAGATATATGTGAGCGTATTGACAGGGAAAATATCATAGCGTCCGTTTATAAAAAAATAAAGGAAACACTTTGCGGTCGTGAACGCCGTATTATACGTATGCGGTATGGGCTCGACGGCGAAAAACCTCTTACACAGCGCGAGGTTGCCGGCATAATGGGCATAAGCAGGTCATATGTGTCGCGTATTGAGAAAAAAGCGCTTGAAAAGCTGTGCGAACGGGGCGTGCAGTAAAATAAAGCAGAATAAATTTTCGGGTTCAAGCAAGGGATGCTCTTGCTTGAACCCGAAGATTTTTGTAATATAAAACAGTTTGTTTACAAAAATTGCATGGTTTATAAAGCTCATTTAGGCAAGTTACAGCATGGGCTTTATTACACTTTCCGGAATTACAAATTCCGGGCAGCCCTGCGCACCGACTGCAATTTCATACTTGTCAAAGCATATTACAACCTCGTTATTGTCGTTTATGTAAAACTTTTTGTTGTCTGCCAATGCCTTTTTTGTGTCCTCGCCGCCGAATTCGTCATCCGGCAGCCAGAACATAGCGCCCTCCTCCTTGTTTTGCCGCTTCATTTCGGACACAATATATTCCGAAAGCTTTTCTCTGTAGGCTTTATCGTTTTTGTACAGTGACGAAAGCGTAATAAGCTTGTTTGTTTTCTTATTTATGTTGTAATAGCTGTGCCTGGTTGAGGACGAGCCCGCGGCGTTAAATATATAAATATCAAGCGCGAGAATGTCGGGCGTGTCCGTAAGAACCTTATAATTCATTTCAAGCCCCATATGTATCGTTTCATCGCCGAACTCTTTTTTCATTTCTTCCACATCTTTTTGATATTGCTCTTTTATCGCGGCGGCATTCTCGCGAAATTCCTTGTTAAGCTTGTTTTCAAGCTCTTTATTGCTCAGACCTTCTATTTTCGGTGTTATGATTTTTGCTTCGTATCCGTTTTCGTTCATCTCAAATCTTCCGAAGGTCAGCACATTTACTATCTTTTCGATAAACGGCACACCCATTGCCGCACGCGCCGCACTCGGCATTGCATTAAGCGTTATTGTGCAAATAACAAACGCTGCCGCAATGCCCGATAATGCATAGCGAATACGTGCAGGTCCTTTTTTCATCCTTGTTTCCACTGTTGTTTTCATAATTGTTTCCACCCTTTCTTTTAAATCATCCGAACATTTTACATTTTCATACTCTTCTTTAAGCTTTTTCATATCGATGTTAAAGTCCATTTCCAAACCTCCTTTACTTTTCATATTCACGGCGAAGCGCGGCAACGGCTCTGTAGAGCCGCGTTTTTGCGGTGTTTTCGTTCACGGACATTACCTTTGCGATAGACGCGATTGTCATATCTTCAAAAAAGCGCAGGGCTATAATCAGGCGCTGCTCCTCAGAAAGCTTTTCAAGCACGCCGCCAAGTGTTACACGCAAATAATCATCATTTTCGGAAGGCTTATCTATGGGAATTTCCGAAAACAGCTCTCTCTTTTTCTTTTTTTGATATGTATACGCTGTGTTTATAATTATTTTATAAAACCACGTTTTCATATTTTGCGGATTTTTCAAACCCTTGAGCGCGCCGAGTGCCTTTATTACGCTTTCGTTCACAACATCCTCCGCATCCTCGCGATTTTTTGTGTACAGCAGCGCAAACCGGTACGCATTATCGACGTTTTCCGTTATGAACTTTTCAAACAATGTACGCATTTTACGTCCTCCGTTTTGTTTCCTTTCACCTGTTAGACCTTTCGGAAATGAAAAAAGTTTCAAAAAAAAACAAAAGATGTAAAAAAATATTTCTTACATCCCTGCAAAATTATTTTAACAAATACGCTGCTGCGGCATATATAAGCGGAATTGTAACAACACACAGCGTATGCGAAATCATCGCCATCGATGCGCCGGGGCGCGTATCGCCGCCGTATGCCGCAGGAAACACCACCGTGTTAAGCCCCAGCGGCGTACCGAAGGCAAAAAGTGTAAGAATTATAGCGGTTTTATCCGCACCCAGAAGATACAAAAGCCCTATAAACAGCGCCGGTAGCACTATTAGGCGCAATCCGGAGGCAACATATACCTTCTTATCCGACAAAAGCCCCGGTATATCATAACCGCCTATTACAAATCCCGTAAGAATCATTGCAAGCGGCCCCATACACGCCGCACAGTTTGATATTGTAGTTGCCACAAACGACGGAATGTAGGGCGTAAGGTTCAGCAGACCGAGAGCTGCACCGATTATAATCGATACAAAAATAGGATTAAACAAATTTTTTAAAACACTGCCGCCGTTTTTTTCGTGCGGGATAAGTATTAAAAGCCCCCAGGTATATACGGCAATGTTAATGGGCAGTATATAAAGCATATAGCGGTAGAGCATTTCCTCGCCCAAAATTGCGGGTACAATGGCATTTCCCATAAAGGAAAAATTACCGAAGGTAAGCGCGTATTTGTAAATGTTTCGCCCGTAGCCCTCTCTTACAAACAGCTTTGAAAGCGGCAGCGAAATACAAAGCGCCGCTGCCAGAACCACGCCGCAGTATATTATAAGCTTATATTCCGATTTTATGGAAGAAGCCGTGCAGTATTTCATAAATGTGTTTATTATAAGCGCGGGCACAAAGAAGCAATTTTCAAGCCTGGATAAAGCAATTGCCGTGTCCGGCGGGGCAAGGCTGAATTTCTTTGCAATAAAGCCTATTATTATGCAAAGAAACATAACAAGCATCGGGGAAAGGGTTGCGTTAAAGGTTTCAATCATATTTACACGTCCTGTTTAAAATATTTTTACGGGGGTTTCGCGGTATTCCGCGCCGCCCTCTTTTTTTTGTACCAAATTATAAATATCCGCCGCGCGGCACTCCAGAGCGAAAATGTCCGAGCCTTTTATATCCGCGCCCCTGTCTGCAACAGGAAGGTTTGCACCGGATTTTATTATGCGCAAAATCTCTGCCCCTTTTTTGTTAAACGCGCACGGGCGGATATACTGCGGCAGCGGCGAAACACGAAAGCGGTTTCGTATCGCAAGATTTATTATTATTCTTCGTATGCGGCTTAAGGGGTAGCGTTTACATAAAGCGCCGAGGCATATTTCTTCAAATGTGTTTTTGTCTGCCGCTTTTTTTATGCGTGCTGCAATTTCACGGTTGCAGTCGGGTACGCTCATAAGATCCTCCGTTGATGCGGTTTTTACGGCGGCGGCAAAAATTTCGTCAAAATCTTCTATAAAAACGCTTCCCGCCCCGCGGCTTTCTTTCAGCTTGGCGCGGATTGCCGTTGCAGAGGGCAAAAATACGTCGGGTGAGGCGTCATTATATCCTCCGCCCTCGCGCTTTATTGTAAAAGGTTTTATCGCCGAATGTATTTTATTAAGCGCCTTTATATACTCGACACCCAAAATATTATTGGGGGATTTTAAAACCTCGCCGTATTCGGAGAGCGCCTCCGCCCTCGCGCGGGCGTAGGAAAGCCCGTCCGAAAGCTTTTTCTTAAGCTCTCTTTCAAATTCCGCACCGCCGCAAAGCTCTGCCTCTGCCGCGCGTGAAAGAAGTTTAATATCACCGCATTCGCTTCCGAAAAAAAGCTTGTCCACACATCCGCACGCATCAAGTGTGCGCACGGCACCTTCGGAAAAATGTTCGGCAGAGGAAAGTGCATACACGCACGGTAAATCAATAACAAGGTCAGCCCCGCCGAGCACGGCGTCCCCCGCACGTATGGCTTTGGGGTAAACGGCACAGTCGCCGCGCTGCACAAAATGCGTACTCATAATCGCAATTATTGCATCGCCTTCCTCGCGCATCTTTAAAAAAAGCCGCCTGTGTCCCTCATGAAAAGGATTAAATTCGGCAATTACTGCGGATATTATCACAAAAACACCTCTTTTTCTAAAAAAAGCATTGAAAAATACTTATTTATATTATATACTATTTGTTTGGAAAAATAAATAGTTGGAGGAATATTTTATGAGTAAATTTTTAGACTCCGTCAAGGAAAGGGCGCGCGCAGAAAAAAAGACGATTATTCTGCCCGAGTCTATGGACAGAAGAACCTTCGAAGCGGCAGAACAAATCCTTAAAGAGGGAATAGCAAATCTTATAATAATAGGCACACCCGAGGAAATTGAAGAAAACAGCAAGGGTTTTGACATTTCCGGTGCAACTGTTATAAATCCCTTTACATATGAAAAAACAGAAGAGTATATAAACCTTTTTACAGAACTCAGAAAGGCTAAGGGGCTTACCTATGAGGACGCAAAGAAAACCGCGCTCGGGGATTATATGTACTATGCCTGCCTTATGGTAAAGGCGGGCGACGCAGACGGCGTTGTATCCGGCGCATGTCATTCTACGGCAAATACGCTCCGTCCCAGCCTTCAGATTATTAAAACAAGGCCGGGCGTTCGCCTTGTATCGGCGTTCTTCCTTATGGTTGTTCCCGATTGCGAATACGGCGCAGACGGCACATTTATATTTGCAGACAGCGGGCTTGAACAAAATCCCGACCCCGAAAAACTTGCGGCAATCGCAGCGTGCTCTGCGGAAAGCTTTGAGCTTCTTGTTCAGAAAGAGGCAGTTGTTGCTATGCTTTCTCATTCAACAAAGGGCAGCGCAAAGCATGCCGATGTTGATAAAGTTGTAGAGGCTACACGCCTTTGCAAGGAGCAAAACCCCAATCTTAAGGTAGACGGCGAGCTTCAGCTCGACGCGGCAATAGTGCCCGAGGTAGGCGCGTCAAAGGCACCGCAAAGCCCTGTTGCAGGCAAGGCAAATGTTTTGGTATTCCCTGACCTTGACGCGGGCAATATCGGCTACAAGCTTGTACAGCGCCTTGCAAAGGCAGAAGCGTACGGTCCCGTTACACAGGGTATTGCAATGCCCATTAACGACCTTTCGCGCGGATGCAGCG
Organism: uncultured Clostridia bacterium; assembly: GCA_934476455.1. Taxonomy (GTDB): domain Bacteria; phylum Bacillota; class Clostridia; order UMGS1883; family UMGS1883; genus UMGS1883. Next base: position 26,108 of record CAKSNY010000032.1, read on the forward strand.
CAGAGGATATTGTAGGCGTGGTGGCAATCACATGTGTACAGTCACAGGCTGCAAAATAATTAAAAAGGAAGGAAATTTAAAATGAAAATTCTTGTAATAAATGCAGGCAGCTCATCTCTTAAATATCAGCTTATAGATATGGACAGCAAAAAGGTTATGGCAAAGGGTCTTTGCGAAAGAATAGGAATAGACGGCAGCCGCCTTAACCACACACCGGCAGGCGGGGAAAAGGTTGTTATCGAAAGCCCCATGCCAAGCCACGCAGACGCTATACGTATGGTAATAGACGCACTTGTTAATAAAGAGTACGGCGTAATAGCTTCAATGTCTGAAATAGGTGCGGTAGGTCACCGTGTTGTCCATGGCGGAGAGCGTTTTTCCGGCAGCGTTGTTATAGATGAGGAGGTAAAGCAGGGCGTGCGCGACTGTATAGAGCTTGCACCGCTTCACAATCCCGCAAACCTTATCGGTATAGAAGCGTGCGAAAAGGTTATGCCCGGCGTTAAGCAGGTAGGCGTTTTTGATACGGCATTCCACCAGACAATGCCTAAGGAGGCATATCTCTACGGTATTCCGTACGAATATTACGAAAAATATAAAATCCGCCGCTACGGTTTTCACGGAACAAGCCATAACTATGTTTCAAAAAAGGCGGCAGAGCTTCTCGGAAAAGACATTAAGGAGCTTTCTATAATAACCTGCCATCTCGGCAACGGTTCCAGCATTGCAGCCGTTAAAAACGGCAAGGTAATAGATACAACAATGGGTCTTACACCTCTCGCCGGCGTTTTGATGGGAACAAGAAGCGGCGATATAGACCCTGCAATTGTTACTTTCCTTATGGAAAAGGAAAACCTTGACACAAACGGCATAAACGAGGTTTTGAATAAGAAAAGCGGTGTATTCGGCGTAAGCGGTGTTTCAAGCGATTTCCGCGATTTGAGCAAGGCAGCGGAGGATGGAAACGGAAGGGCAAGGGCAGCTCTTGATATGTTTTATTACGGCGTAAAGAAATATATAGGCAGCTATGCGGCGGCACTCGGCGGTGTAGACGCGGTTGTATTCACAGCCGGTGTGGGTGAAAACGACAGCGCCGCGCGTGAAGGCATTACAAGCGGGCTTGAATTTATGGGTATAGCAATAGATAAGGAGAAAAACAAGGTTCGCGGAGAAGCAGCTGATATTTCCTCCGACGGTGCAAAGGTAAGAACCCTTGTTATCCCCACCGATGAAGAAATGATGATAGCCCTTGAAACAGAAAGATTGACAAAATAATTGTTGACAATTGAAAAAAACAATAGTATAATATATAAGCGCCTGTAAAGGGACAAGAAGGCGAGTGTTTATTTTATGAAGATAAATATTGCATCTGTTGTAAAAAATGACGGCGCGTCGCTGCCGTTTTCGGGCAGTATGGGATTGGGCAGGGTTTCCCTTTCGGGCAGCACGCTTGATTTTAAAAAGCCTGTAACGGTCAGCGGTGTTATACAAAGTCTCGGCGGTACGGTGGAAATCTCGGCAGATATCTGCGGGGAATACACAGCGCAATGCTCCCGCTGCGGAGAGGTGTGTACGCTGCCCCTTAAGGCAAGGCTCGAGGAAAGCACGGAGGAGGATTTTTCCGATGCGGACGAAGAATGTTTGTCCCTGAACGGAAATATTCTTGACATCGGCGGCGCTGTGGAGGCTGCCGTGTTCGGCGAAGTAGGGCTTAGGGTTTTGTGCAGCGAGGATTGCAAGGGGCTTTGCCCCGTGTGCGGCACAAATCTTAATAAAAACAAATGTAATTGCGATACAACGGTCTATGACCCGCGATTCGCCATCTTTAGAAAACTAATGCAAAGAGGTGAAGAAAATGGCAGTTCCGAAGAGAAAGACTTCTAAAGCAAGAAAAAATAAAAGAAGAGCTAACTGGAAGTTGGCTGTTCCGGGCATGGTTAAGTGCTCAAACTGCGGTGAGCTTATAAAGTCACACGTGGTGTGCAATCATTGCGGCTATTATAAGGGCGTTCAGGTAGTTAAAAAGGCTGTTAATCAGTAAAAAAATTGGGGCTGTGAAAAAAGGTTTTTCACAGTCTCAATTTCGTATGCTTCCGTAGCTCAGCAGGATAGAGCGTTCGCCTCCTAAGCGAAAGGCCACGCGTTCGAATCGCGTCGGGAGCGCCACTAAACGGGGCGGCGGGAAAGTCACCGCGCCCTGTTTCTCTTTACAAAAAATACCTGTACATTAAGCATTTTGTCTTGACGTGGCTGTATTTTTGTGCTATTATATAGAGGTGGTTTTTTGGAAAACAGGTTTATGCAAATTGCCATTAATGAGGCGTTTTCTGCCATAAACGAAGGGGAAATGCCTGTCGGCGCTGTTGTTGTGCGCGGGGGAGAGGTTATAGCACGCGCGCATAATGTGCGCAATCGCCTGCACGACCCTACCCTTCATGCAGAGATTGCAGCTATCCGAAAGGCGTGCGCTTTTGTTTCGGATTGGCGCCTTGAAGGCTGCGACCTGTATGTTACGCTTGAACCGTGTGTTATGTGCAGCGGCGCGATTATAAATTCACGTTTGCGCAGTGTGTATTTCGGTGCGTATGACCCCGAATACGGTGCTGCCGGCGGCAGGATTGATTTATTTTCAAAAAGCTACTTCGGGTGTAAAACCGTTTGTTACGGCGGAATAATGGAAGATGAGTGTAAGAAGCTGATTGACGATTTTTTTGCGTCTTTGCGAAGAAAAAACGGTTAATATCCGAGTGCGTATCAATTTAATATGGAGATGTACCCAAGTGGTTGAAGGGTCCGGATTCGAAATCCGGTAGGTCGGTTCTGCCGGCGCTAGGGTTCAAATCCCTACATCTCCGCCACGCCGGAGCAAGATATATATGCTTGCTCCGGTTTTTGTTTGCAAAAATCAGAGCGCGTCAATATACCGCTGTTCCTCCTTTTTTTGCAAAAGTTCACATTCGCGCCGGCTATTCGGAATTTTCGAATAGTTGAGCTTTATAACTTTTCTCCCCATTCACTTTCCTTGAATCCCACTAAAACAAAATCCTTACTTATCGCAAGAGGACGCTTCACGGGCATTCCATTTAATTCCCTCACTTTACAAAACCCGAGAGTATTTTCCAATCGTCACTTTGAATATCGTCAGAATAGTTTTCCACACTATCCACAAAAACTACTGCTGCTGCTGCAAAACCGCAGATTAACAAAACACATTGAATAATTTTTATGCTAAAAATTAAGATTATTTCAAGAAAACCTGTAAAATAGGCACATTCAAAAGATTTTCAAAGCAAATTTACTACTAATTTACTACTTTTGACGGAAAGACCTTTGAT
>CAKSNY010000033.1 GCA_934476455.1 uncultured Clostridia bacterium
ATGGTGAATGATTTAATGGCGGGCATTATAGAACAGGTGGCGGATTATAAAAGCAAAACAAACTCAATCGGGTTTTCATTCAGATATTATGTTGAGGGAATTATAAAGAATCCTGATATAAAAATGATCTCGATTGACGGCGCTGCACCGACCTCCGAAAACATCAGAAACGGCAGTTACCCCATTCTTACGCCGATTTATGCTGTTACATACAAGGAAAATCAAAACGGCAATGTAGATAAATTACTTGAATGGATTTTATCCGATGAGGGGCAATACATTATAAACGAAACAGGTTATGTGGGAATAAAAAATTAGGAGGACAACACAATGAAAAAACTATTATCAATTATTTTAACTGCCGCAATATCAGCAACAACATCAATTTCGGCTTTTGCTAATGACAAGACAAATATAACCGTTCATAATACGGAAAAGCACGGCTTGTATATAACTGTCGGCGGAACGAAAATATATTGCGATAAAACCGAACTGCCGTTTATTGACGAAAACGACAGGACGCAAATTTCCGTCCGTGCCGTCAGCAATGCGTTGGGCAAAAAGGTAGATTGGAACGATACCGACAAGACAGTCACAATTTCAGATTATAACGATGACAAAAATACTGTTATTTTTACTATTGATTCCAAATCAATGCTTAAAAATAATAAAGCAGTCAATATGGATACAGAACCTAAAATATTCAACAATCATACATATGTGCCGCTTAAGTTTTTGGGTGAGGCTTTTGGATGTGATGTAGACTATACAACCGAAGACAGATTTTCGGATATAACCGTAAGCCGCATATCTGATTTTGCAGGATTCAATCAGGCTGACAGTATTACCGTATGGGGCGATATAGAAGGCCTTTTCCACGAAGCCGGAGCGCTTGGCTCTATAATGCCGTATGAAGGTGAAGCGCCTGACTTAAATGCAAATTATATAAGCGCATATAGGGTAACAATGCCTGAGAATGACACTAATTCGGAATTTGATGTCTATTGGGACACCTTGTATCATAAAACTTTTGTAAAAACGGGCGGCGTTTTATATACGGCAAATGAAGCCTTCCCTCGCTTTTTGGATTCCCTTTTGGAAGCAGGCGGCGATGCGATTTATGTTGTTGATGATAAGGACAGAGAGTTGTTTGCAAAATACGGTTGGAATATAAATTATAAACTTGCGTCGCTTACAGATACTTTGCCGCAATTTAATGAGTTTGGCGATTTTTCCGCAAATGAGTATTATTATCTCTATAACAATGAACTTTCAAAGGATATTGGACTTGATTTAAGCAAGTATGCCGAAAAAGCTGTAACGGTTGATATTTATCAGCTTCGTGAGGGTATGCCCGAAAAATTTTATCCCATAACCACTGCAAGAGGTATCGTTGTTAAATACGAAAACGAAATTATAGGAGCGTTTATAAGCACAGGGCGACACCAAGTTGAAAATGCCTGCAGCTTATCGGGAAAGGGCTTTGACGAGATAACAAATATGAATTTTGCAGACTTTATTGCACCTTTGCTGAACTCCGAAGATGATTTAAAATCAAAAACGCCGGAAGAAATCATTAAAATGTATTGTGAGGCTTTGAATAAAAAAGATGAAGACACAGCAATACAGTGTATTGCAAAAACTACAATGTTCGGCGGCGTTACGTCGAACCTGTTAAATACGGAATTATATGACAGTATACCGCATTTGCCGCTGACAAATAAAACCTTTGTCAAGGACGGCGAAAGACGGATTGACAATATAAAATCAATTTCAAATGTGGAAATTAAACCCCATGATAATAAAAATTCAGACGAAAAGCATAAGTCTTATACGGTAACCTTTGATGCCGAATATGTGCGGGAAGAAGCAATCTCAAACGGAAATCAGTATTGGATATGCACGATGGTTTACGAATCCGATAACACCGGTTGGAAAATATCTTCTTTCGGGCATTGATAAAGAATTAGGAGGACAGTACAATGAAAAAACTATTATCAATTATTTTAACAATTACAATGCTTTGCTCTATGGCAATAACTGTATTTGCCGATGATACAACCCCAAAAACCTCGGCAACATCTGTTCCAGCAAGCAAATGGGCAGCAGATAGTATTGAAATTGCAAGAAAAATAAATATTATAAGCGGGAACTATAACTTCCCCGGGGCAATTACCCGTGAAGAATTTTGTGAACTTGTATTCAATTATATTAAAAATTTTCCCGGATCGGCTTTCTCGGTGGGTATAATAAAACCTCCTTTTAACGATACGGATAATGAACATATTGAAGTGCTGAATGCATTGGGCATTATCAAAGGAAAATCCGAAACGGAGTTTGCTCCGAACGATTCGCTTACACGTGAGGAAGCCGCAGCCATTCTCTGCCGTTTGATAAGCAAAATATATCCCGGTTGGGATGCGACGGCGCAATACTTTGATTTTGCCGACAGCGGGGAAATTTCCGATTGGGCAATGAATGATATTCAAGTCATCTGCAATATGGGTATTATGCAGGGCGTGGGCGATAACAGATTTGCACCAAAGGAGTTATATACCACTGAACAGGCTGTTGCAACGCTTGTGAGAGTATATAATAATTTTGCAAAATCAAATGATATATCAAGTACCGAAAATCTTGTTGATGAAAAATTTATGATTTTATCACTTCCTTGGGGCGAAAAGTGGGAAAATATAAAAAACCGCTCTGCTCTTTCAGCAGCAAGCGTGGTTGTCGATGACGGTAACAGCTTTGCAGTTGAGATAAGCAATGCTGAATTTTTGGGTGTGAACGGGAAAATGGGATTACTGTTTTCAGGGTCAAACGATGCCTTTCCGTCAGTCGGGCTTGTAAAAGCTTATTTTACCTATGATGAAAAAGACGAAAAAGAAATTCTGACCCAAGGAAACAAAATATACGGTGAAAGAAAAAGTTACTTTCTTGACAAAAACGGAATTGAAAATCCTCTGAACCCACCTGCATGGTACAGTGATGAAAATATGGATAACAGTCTGAAAGCAGATGAAAGGGCGTATTATGAAAAACTTTTAAGCGATAAGGGTGTTGAAGAAACGAGAGCTGATGCAATACTTAGAGGTCCTCTTGTTGTTATATCGGTAAATGAAGATGATAATATAGTTACAATAAACGGAAATAAAGCGGCAGACATATTTAATTTAAGAAATTATATGCCGTAACCTCGATCGGTATGGGCGGCTCGGCACTTCCGCCGGAGCCGATAGAGCTTAAATTTAATAAACCGTTCTATTTTGCAATTCGTGATAATACAAGCTGAGAAATCTTATTTATGGGAAGATATGCTTTTGCAAAATAAAGGTTTACCGATCATATTTATGATAAAGAAGTAGCTTTTATAAAATCCATTAGAAGTTTACCGACTCCCTCTGACTGCATTTCAGTAAGAACAAAAATCCCTTCAATATATTCACCGTTTAGTCCGATAAAGCCTTGTATTTTTTGACCATTTTCATACACATAAACTTCTGCCTGTGAAAGCATCTCTTTCACTAAATCAAAATTATTTTCCCAATATTGGGCAGGAATAAAATAATGTGTTTTTAGATTAGTCTCTAACCATATCTCTGCAACCTTGCTTATATCTGCCCTCTGTAATTTTCTAATCATAATATATCTCCACAATGAAATTCCGACTTATTTTTTTCTATAATACCATATTACGCATATTTTGGAACGTTTTTTTACAAAAAAATGACCGCTGACTTTGACTTTGTCAGCGGTCTGGAGCTGTTTAATTTTTAAACAGCTCCTTCTTTCAGGGGGATAGGGAAAAAAGCTTCGGAACGGACAAACATCAGGCATAATGCAACAGAACCCAATATGTCTTTTTGCACTCCGGGTTTTTTACATCCACTTTTTGCTATGGTGTTTAGTTCCCGCATTCTATGCTTATCTCGTTAAACTGCTGTAAAATATCATCCGTGGTAAGACGTTTTTTGTTTTCCCCGTCAATGTCAAGCACACAGTGCCCTTCGTGCATCATAATTGTACGTGTGCCGTAATCCACGGCATAGCGCAGATTGTGCGTAACCATAAGCGTTGTTATCTTTTCGCGCTCGACAACCTTTTTTGTAAGCTCCATAACGATATCACCGGATTTTGGGTCAAGGGCGGCGGTATGTTCGTCAAGCAGCAAAAGCTTGGGTGTTACCATAGTTGCCATAATAAGAGCAAGCGCCTGGCGCTGCCCGCCTGAGAGTGCGCCTGTAAGAACATTCAGCCTGTCTTCCAAGCCAAGTCCCAAAACCTCAAGCTGTGAGCGGTAGAAATCCTTTCTTTTGTGATTAAGACCGCTTGTCAGATTGAAAGGCTTAAGTTTATTGTCTGCTATGGACATATTTTCAAAAATCGTCATAGAGGGGCATGTTCCCATTGCGGGGTCCTGAAACACGCGCGCAATTTTTTCAGCGCGCTGATAGTTTTTTTTGCGCGTTATATCTGTTTTATCAAGAACTATACTGCCGGAATCCGGTGTCACGTCACCCGATATAACATTCAGGATAGTTGTTTTTCCCGAACCGTTAGAGCCTACGACGCAGACAAACTCTCCCTCTTTAATGTCAAGCGAAAAATCCGAAAACAAAACCTTTTCGTCAACAGTTTCCTTGTTAAAAGTTTTATTTATATTTGAAAGCTTAAGCAACGTCGTCACCCCGTTTCAAAACAAAATTGTTAATACAAAGCGTAAGTATAAACAGCACAGATATTATAAGGTTGAGGTCATACGCTTCAAAGCCTGCGCTAAGTGCGACGGATATACAAGCCTTGTATATTATCATTCCGATAATAACTGCCGTTGTTGTTTTCATAAAGCTCATCTTACGAAAAACGGTGCTGCCGATAATAACGGCTGCAAGCCCCATAACAACCTTGCCTGTACCGCCAGCAATATTAAAGCTGAAAGTACTTTGCAGATTTACCGCACCGGAAAGCGCTACAAGCCCGTTTGCAAGCGACAGCCCCAGAATTTTCATACTGCCGGGGTTTTTGCCGAGAGAAACAACCAATTTTTCGTTATCGCCCGTGCTTCTTAAAAGAAAGCCTGATTTTGTCTTTAAGTAAAGATCAAGCAGAAGCTTTACAAAAACGATGATTACAAAAACCGCAAAAAGCTTAACGTAAACAGATGCAGTGCCCTCGGGGAAGATGTGGGAAAACGATGAAAAAATTGTTTCTTCGTTTATAAGGTTTGCGGTGGGACGCCCGACAATGCGGTAGTTAACCGAATAAAGAAGCGTCATCACAAGTATTCCCGATAATAGATCCTTTATTTTAAGCTTTACGTGTAAAATTCCCGTAAGCGCACCTGCAACCATTCCGGCTGCAAAGGATAGGGGAAGTGAAAGCCAGGGGTTAAGCCCGGCTGTAATCATCCTTGTGGCGACGGCACTTCCCAAAGGAAATGTGCCGTCAACCGAAAGGTCTGCAAAATCAAGAACTTTATAGCTTATATACACACCGAGGGCAAGTATTCCGTATATCAAGCCTTCCAAAAGTATTCCCAAGATAATATCTGTCATTTATAAAACCTACTTTTTTACTTATTTGTTGTTACCTTTTCAGCAGATGCAGCAAGTGCGCCGTCTGTTTTTATACCGAATTTTTCGGCAACATCTGTATTTATGGTAAGCTTGCTGTCTTTGATTGTTTCAAACGGCATTTTTGAAATATCGCCGCCGTCCAAAACCTTTGCAGCCATTTGACCGGCTTGTTTTCCAAGCTCGAAATAATCAAGCCCGGCGCAGGCAAGGCAGCCGTTTTTAACCTGTTCTTCCTCAGAGCCGAATACGGGTATGTTCTTTTCACCGGCTTTTTGAAGTAAAAGCGCCAGATTGTTTACAACCGTGTTGTCTGTAAGGTTCGATATGCAGTCAACCTTTCCGACAACGGTGTCAATTGCCTGCGAAACCTCGGCTTCTGTTCCGATACCCTTATCAACGATTTCAAAACCGTATTCGGGAGCAAGTTTTTTGTACTCTTCAATAGTACTTACAGAATTGGACTCGCTTGTTGTATAAAGAATACCTATTTTTTTAGCTTCGGGCAAAAGCTCGCGTATAAATTCAAGCTGCTGCTTTACGGGCAGCTTATCGCTTATACCGCTTATACCCTTAGAAGCCTTTGTCTCACTTACGGCAAGCTTTGCGGCAATAGGGTCTGAAATTGCGTTAAACACCACGGGAATGTTTTTTTCAAGGCAAACAGCATAAAGTGTTTGTGCCGACGGAGTGGAAATTCCGCATACAAGGTCTTTCTTACCGTTTGCAAAGGTTTGTGCGATTGTTTCCGCCATTGACGGGTCATTTTGCGCAGACTTAAAATCAATCTCTACGTTTTCTCCGTCAACGTAGCCGTTTTCCTTAAGCCCTTCGATAAAACCCTCACGGCAATTATCAAGCGACGGGTGGTCGGCAATCTGTGTAACGCCTATTTTATAAACCTTTGTTTTTTCGCTGCCGGAGGTGTTTTCGCTGTTCTTTTTATCGCCGCATCCGCAGAGAATTAACGAAAAAGCCAAAAGAACGGTAAGAAGTTTTGCTGCTAATGTTTTTGTTTTCATTGTAAACATCCTTTCTTTTTGAAAAAATAAAAAATCCCGACAGTATCATTATACTGTCGGGACGATTAAACAAACCGTGGTGCCACCCCACTTTGAGACCGAAGCCTCCTCAACAGTTACTCCGCAAGCGGAAATAACCTGCGCCTGTAACGTGACGCCCACGTCGGCAGCTAATAGAAAAACCGTTCGCCGCCGCTCCTCAGAGACCCATTCACAAGGGCGCTGCGCACCGTACCTCACACCAACGACGGCTCGCTTTCCGCAGCAAATCCAAGCTACTATTTCTCATCAAGGGATTTAAAATAAATATTTATTTTTAGTATATATTATCACCGTAAATTCAATTTGTCAACAATTTTTTTGAAAAAATCAATAAAAAGTTGCAAGCTCTTGTTCGGGCTTTGTTGTTACGGCGGTTTCCTCCACGTACAAAACGGGTCCTTTTTCGCGATAGAACTTTGAATATTCGTTCTTTATTGTACCTGTAACCATTATCCAGTCGCGGCTTTTAAAAACGTGCGGCCGCGGATTTATGCACAGTATCGGGCGGTATTCAACATCTTCAATACAACACGTCATAACATGGCGCCCGGCAACAAAAATATTTTTCGTGAACCGCTTATCGCAGGCGACAATACCCTTGAATTTCACCTTTTTATTGTGATACTTATCGGGCTCCTCCAGCAAATCACGGTACCAAACGGCATAATCACTGTCCGCAATTTCGATGACAGGGGCATTTATATCAAACGGCAGCGGATCGGGTATATCGTCATACTCTACGCGGGAATCCTTGTATTCGTAGGCTATGTCGCACCGCCTGCTTACCCCGCGTACTATTTTATGAAATTCTTCTTTTTTTGCGGGGTCTGTCATTCTGTTAAAAACCAAAAGCTCGCATATTCGTATCTTGTCAACAACAAGAGAGCGCATATTTGTATTGTAACCTGAAAAGCTTTGTGCGTCGGCAAACATCATACACTGTGCGATGCTCCAGTTTTCAGGCATATTTGTAAGGAGAGAATCCAAAAGCCACATACCGTTGTATTCGATAACTACACGGTCTGTCGCCGATTTGCACAGCGATGAAAGATTTTCCTTTGTGAAAAACGACGCATCGTCAATTGCTTTTATCGTAACATTTTTACCGGAAAACATTGACGGGTCGTACTCCTCGATACCCTCCTCACATACGAGGAGAAGGGTTTTTTCACCGCTGTTAAAGCGCGGGTCGCAAAGAGTATCCTGAATGAATTTTGTTTTTCCGGATTCAAGAAATCCCAAAAAAAGGTATACGGGAATATCCTTCATAGGTAAGCCTCCTTATTAAAGTCCGAAAAGCTCTTTAAGTGCTTCTTCATTAAGCTTTGTACCGATTACGCACAGCCTGCCGATAGCGCTTGCAGAACCGAAACGAACGTCGGGTTCTCCGGGGACATAGTCAAAATGCAGCCATCCGTCGGCGCTGTTTACAATGCCCTTTGCGCGGAGAACGGTGCCGTATTTTTCACTGTCGGACAGCTTTTTCAAAGCCTCGGTAAGAGCTTCTTTGTCAAAGATGCGCACGGTTTCAACACCCCAGTTGGAGAATACATCATCCGCATGGTGGTGGTGATGTTCGTGCTCATGCTCATGCTCGTGTTCGTGCTCATGGTCATGGTGGTGCTCATGGTCATGGTCGTGATGATGACCGCACTCCGGGCAGATATCTTCTTCTGAAAGCAGCTTTTCTATTTCTTTCTTTAATGTATCCTTATTTTCCATTACGGAGAGAATTTCCGCGCCGTCAAGCTGGGAAAGAGGCGTTGTTATAAGCTGTGCATTTTTGTTATGCTCGCGTATAAGCTGCACACTTTCCTCCGCTTTTTCTGAAGATACCGTGTCGGTATGGCTTAAAATTATAGCTGATGCGTGCTCTATCTGGTCGTTGTAAAACTCGCCGAAATTCTTTAAATACATTTTGCATTTTCCCGCGTCTGCAACACAGCAAAATGTATTTAACACAGCGTCCTTTGTATCGATGCTTCTTACGGCACGGATAACATCGCTTAATTTACCTACGCCGGACGGCTCGATAAGAATTCTGTCGGGCGCATATTCCGAAAGCACCTTTTCAAGCGCTTTTTCAAAATCGCCGACAAGGCTGCAGCAAATACAGCCGGAATTCATTTCGTTTACCTTAATGCCGGCATCCTGCATAAATCCGCCGTCAATACCTATTTCGCCGAATTCGTTTTCGATGAGAACAACCTTTTCGCCCTTATATGCCTCTTTTATAAGCTTTTTAATAAGCGTGGTTTTTCCGGCACCCAAAAAGCCGGAAAAAATATCAATTTTTGTCATAACTACACTTCCTTAAAACATTTGTCTTGATTATAGTACTTTTTTTAAAAATAGTCAACTTTTGAAGGATGTATTTTTTATAATTCTTGACAAATACGCAATAAATATAGTAAAATCAAAAAATGAGAATGATTTTCAAATTAAAGGGGAGAAACGAAATGAAAATAAAAAATGCGGCGGCGCTTTTATGTGCGGCGGTTGTTTTTTTGGGAGGCTGTACCGGGAAAAATACAGCCGAGGATGCAAAGGACGCACAAAAAAAAATAAACGTAACGGCTACCATATTTCCGCTTTATGACTTTGCGCGGCAGATAGCCGGGAAACGCGCAAATATTACAATGCTTCTTCCGACAGGGGCGGAGGTGCACTCTTACGAGCCGACGCCGCAGGATATATTAAATATACAAAACAGCGACCTTTTTATAAATGTGGGCGGCGCGGCAGACCCGTGGGCAGAGCAGGCGGCTGCAACCGGCAAAAAAAAGGTAAATATGCTTTCGGCAAGCGATTACTGCAATCTTCTTTGTGAGGATGAGCAGCACCATGAGGGGCATAGCCACAAGGATACGGAAATTGACGAGCATGTATGGACATCCTTAAAAAATGCCGAAAAAATAGCCGCGCAAATATGTAAAAGCCTTTGCGCGCTTGACGGTGAAAACGAAGCATTTTATAAGGAAAATTTAAAAAGCTTTACAGACAAGCTTGCGCAGCTTGATAAAGAATTTCAGGATGCGGCGTCGTCTGCCGAAAACAAAACGCTTGTCTTTGCGGACAGATTTCCGTTTAAGTATTTTACGGCGGATTACGGTCTTTCGTATATGGCGGCATTCCCGGGGTGTTCTTCGGAAAGCGAGCCATCTGCATATACGGTTGCATCGCTTATAAATAAGATAAAAGAAGAAAATATAGGGGTTGTTTTATACACGGAAACATCAAACGGTGCGCTTGCCGACGTTATATGCGAAGAAACAGGTGCAAAAAAAATGCTTATGCATTCATGCCATACGGTTACAAAAAAACAGCTTCTTGACGGGATAACCTACACAGAACTTATGAATAACAACCTAAAAACCGTAAGAGAGGCGCTAAAAGCAAAATAAACCGGCGCGGCACTTGACATAAAGGGCATATCGGTGTAAATTATAATAGGTTGTTTGTTTAATAAAAATTTACAGTTTGTTAAACATCTTGCCGTGCTTATGCGGTAGAATTACAGAAGAATGTAAAATGAGGGGGAAACAGAATGATGGAACAAAGCTACGCCGTTGAAATTAAAAACCTGACAAAAAAATACGGCGGAAACCGTGCGCTTGACGATATATCCTTTACTGTGCGCCACGGTGAAATAATGGGCTTTTTGGGGCCGAACGGTGCGGGAAAAAGTACCACGATGAATATTTTATGCGGGTGTATAAGTGCAAGCAGCGGCAGCGCGTGCGTTTGCGGGTGCGACGTTTTGGAAAACCCTATGATTGTGAAAAGCAAGATTGGTTATTTGCCGGAAAATCCGCCGCTTTATCTTGATATGACGGTTTGGGAATATTTAAGCTTTGTGTATGAGCTTAAAAAGGTAAAGGGAAACCGCAGCGAGCATTTGTCGGAAATAATGGAGCTTGTCAGGATAACGGATATGAAAAACAGAATGATTAAAAACCTTTCCAAAGGGTATAAGCAGCGTGTCGGGCTTGCTCAGGCGCTTATAGGCTCGCCCGAGGTTTTGGTGCTTGACGAGCCTACGGTAGGGCTTGACCCGAAGCAGATTGTGGAAATCCGCAATGTAATAAAGGAAATAGGAAAACAGCGCACAATTATTTTAAGCACGCATATTTTGCAGGAGGTAAGCGCTGTGTGCGACCGCGTGACGATAATTTCACACGGGAAAATTGTTGCACAGGATACTATAGACGGGCTTGAAAACAGGACAGGCGGAAAAGACAGCTATATTTTAAGCGTGTTTGATGAGCCGGAAAAGGCGAAGGAAGCCATAGCCGCAGTAAAAGACATTGCAGAGTGCAATCCGGAGGAAACAAGCGAGGAAGGCGTATACAGCTTCAGAATTTGCCAAAAAAGCGGCAGTGATATACGCCGTGCGCTTTCCAAAGAGCTTAGCGCACGCGGGGTGGCAGTGGCGCAGTTTAAGTCGGCAAGTCTTTCGCTTGAAGAAATATTTATACGTCTTACGGCTGATGAAAATGCCGAAACGGAAAATACAGAGAAACCCGAAAATCTGCTTTCCGGTGAAACCGAAACAGAATTGGATGTAAAGGAGGAGCCCGGCGATGAAAGCAATCTTTAAAAAAGAATTCAGAAACTATTTTCTGTCACCCGTAGGGTACATATTTGTAGGTGTATTTACGGCACTTGCCGCGATGTTTTTCTCAAGCGGAATTTTGCAAAGCCAGCGGGCGGATATTTCCCTTATGTTTTCGGACATAAACGTTGTTTATTTGTTTTTGGCGTCGCTTCTTACGATGCGGCTTTTGGCAGAGGAGAAGAACAAGCGAACCGACCAGCTGCTTTTGTCCTCGCCGGTAAGCGTTACGGAGATTGTGCTCGGAAAGTATTTTGCCGCAATGGCAGTGTTCGGTGTAACAATTCTGCTTTCTCTGATATTTCCGGCAATTATGTTTAAGTTCGGCTCACCGGCGCTTAGCGAGGTTATAGGCTCGTACATAGGATTTATTCTTCTGTGGGGCGCGTTTATTGCAATCGGCGTGTTCATATCCTCCCTTACGGAAAGCCAGATGATAGCGGGAGTGTTCACGTTTGCGGGGCTTTTGCTTATTTATTTTATAAACTGGTTCCGTTCAAGCGTTCAAAACTCCGTTTTATCAAAGGTAATAGGGTGGTTTTCGCTTCTTGACCGCTACAGCGAGTTTCAAAGCGGCATATTGAATGTTGAAAACATAATATATTATCTCAGCTTTATATTTGTATTTCTGTTCCTTACGGTTCGTGTAATCGATAAGAGAAGATACAGCTGACAGGGGGGAAGAAGATGAAAAAAATTAAACTTAAAATGGGTATTACCTCGGCTGTGATAACGGCTGTTGTATTGGTATGCGTTATAGTTTTTAATGCGATAATTTCGGTTGTTACGGACAAGCTTCCGCTTAAAATAGACCTTACGCGCGACAAAGTGTATGAATTTTCCCAGCAAACAAAAGAGGTTATGAAAAACCTTGAGGACGATGTTACGGCATATGCTCTTATTCCGGAGAGCGCGCAGAGCGAGTATATCGATTATATAAAGGAATACCTTGATAAATACAAAGCGCTGGGAAAGCATTTTTCCGTAAAATATGTTGACCCGTACAAGGACCCCGCATTTATGCAAAAATATAATGACGGCGAATCGCAGGCGGGGGCAGGCTCTGTTATAATAGAGTACGGCGATAAATTTAAGGTTGTAACCTTTGACCAGCTTTACCAGGAAAACAGCTATACCGGCGCAGTGCAGATAGATATGGAAAAAAAGGTTACAAATGCCGTTATGAGCGTTACGGGAAAGCTTAACAGCGCAAAAATATATTACCTGTCGGGTCATTCCGAGTATTATCCGCAAAACCTTGCAAAGCTTCTTTCGGATGAAGGCTATTCGGGCGGGGAACTTAATATGGCGGTAAACGGCATTCCGGAGGATGCAGACGTTTTGGTATGCGCCGCACCGAGCGCAGATTTTACAGAGGACGAAATTACAGCCCTCAGCGACTTTTCAAAAAGGGGCGGAAAATTTGTTCTTTATGCCGCACCCGGTATGCAAAAGCTTACAAGGCTTGACGAATACCTCAGAGAATGGGGGATAAGCTTAAATTACGACTATGTAATAGAAACAGACGAAAACCATGCGTTGGCATCCGGAAGCGGCGTGCCCGTTCCGGCGCCGTCTGTAACGGAGCATGCAATAACACAAAAAATTAAAGATGCGGATTCTCCGATTGTTATGCCGTCGTCAATGAGTATATCAAAAATTAAAAGCGCAAATTCTGCCGTTGTAACGTCACTTTTGGAAACGACGGATAAGTCGTACGGAAAGGTTGACCTTTCTTCAGCATCTATAGATAAGGCAGAAAATGACAAAGAAGGTCCGCTTTCGCTTGCAATGATTTCGGAATCAAGCGAAACAAGCAGCGCGGTAGTGTGCATAGGCTCGCTTGCCTGTGTAGAAACAAACGGCGTCTTGTCGGAGGGGGCATACCTTAACGGTGATTTCACGCTTAATATGATTTCGTACCTTGCCGGAAGCAACCAAGACAGCGGCATACGTGCAAAACAGGTAAGCGCCGAAACTATGACGATGACGCAAAGCCAGGTTGTATGGACTATGATACTTTTGCAATACGTGCTTCCCGCGCTTATCATTTTGGCCGGGCTTATCGTATGGCTTAAGCGGAGGTACAAGTAATGAAAAAAAGCTTAAAAACGCTTATAATTGCAGTCGTTTTCTTGGCGCTTTTGTGCGGCGGTTACTTTTTCGCGGTGAAATGGCAGCCAAAGAAGAGTGCGGAGAAAGAAAATGATGTAAATGATGTGCTTGACAGCTCGCAATATTTAAGCCTTACCGATGAAGAGGACGAAAAGACGGACAGTGTGGAAATTCACTGCGGCGATATAAGCTACATTATAAAAAACGGAGAAAAGAAAACGCTTTTAAGCCATATAAGCTCTGTTACGGATGAAAGCGCAGTTTCACAGGTGTTTTCAAGCGCGCTTAACATAAGCGGCGCAAAGGAGGTAAAAGGGGCTAAAAAAGACAATCCCGATTACGGAATAGCAGATTCAAACAACTATATTGTAATAAACGGCAAGGACAAGACGGCAAAAAAAGTTATTTTCGGAAAAAGTGCCAATTTTGACAACCGCGTATACGCTGCATGCGACAACAGTAATGCGGTATATACCGTAAGCGAAAGCACGATGCAGTCTGTTATGGTTCTTCCGCAGAATTTGAGAAACCTTGATATATGTGAAATTGATAACACAAGTATAACCGGTTTTTCGCTAATCCGCGGGGGTGCTTCGGTTATCGACATAAGCTATGTTGAAAAAACAGAGGATGAAAAACAAAACGAGGCGCTTGCAGGTATGGCGACATATACGATGAATTACCCTTATAAGGGCGTCAAAGCTTCAAGCGACAGGGTTGGAGAGCTGTTTAAGGAGATTACATCTCTTTCGGCAAACGCGATAGCTGCGGAGGGCAATGCAAATCTCAAAGAATACGGCTTGGACAGCCCGACGGTGCTTAAAATAAAGGATTCCGGCGGGGAGCACACGATAAAGATAGGCAAAAAGAGCGAAAACGGATACTACATTATGTACAACGATTCAAACGTTGTATACATTGCCGACTGTCCGTTCGCAAGTACCGCCTCAAATCTTAAAGCCGATGACTTTATAGACCGCTTTATCCATATATTTGACATAGGTTCCGTTAAGAAAATAGATGTTAAAGCCCCGGATGCAAGCTATACGCTTAAAATAAAAGGAGATACGCAAAAGGACAGCGCAAAATATTATTTGAACGATAAAAAAGTAGCGGAGGATTCTTTTAAAAAGGCATATCAAAGCATAATAGGCGTTATGGCGGCGGATATTGAAAAAAGCATACCGGGCGGGGATGTACAATATGAAATAACCTTTACCTTTGATGACAAAACGAAGAAAACCTTTTCGTATTATCGCTTTAACGAGCGTTACAGTATTGTAAAGGCAGACAGCGGGCTTATTTGTACAACGCTTACGGACAATCTTAAAAATATTACAGAGGTCCTTGATAAAACAAAGTAGAAAAGGGGAATAAAATATGGGATTTACAATAGGTATAGTGGGCTACGGCAACCTCGGCAGAGGAGTGGAGTGCGCCATAAGGCAAAACAGTGACGCTTCTCTTTTCGGCGTGTTTACAAGAAGGGCGCCGTCAGAGGTTAAAACCCTTACGGGTGCGGCTGTTTACAGCGTAAGTGATATTTTAAATTATAAAGACGAAATAGACGTTTTAATTTTGTGCGGGGGAAGCGCCACCGATCTTCCCGGGCAAACACCATTTTTTGCAAAGAATTTTAATGTTATAGACAGCTTTGATACGCATAAAAGGATTCCGGAGCATTTTAAAAATGTTGATGAAAGCGCAAAGCAAGGCGGCAAAGTGGGCATTATATCCGTTGGCTGGGATCCCGGTATGTTTTCGCTTAACAGGCTGTATGCCGCGGCAATTCTTCCGGAAGGAAACGATTACACATTTTGGGGCAAGGGCGTAAGCCAGGGTCATTCCGATGCAATAAGAAGAATTGACGGCGTTTTGGACGCACGCCAGTATACAATACCCGTGGAAAGCGCACTGGAACGTGTGCGAAACGGAGAAAACCCCACGCTTACCGCGCGTGAAAAACATACGAGAGAATGCTTTGTAGTAGCAGCGGAGGGTGCGGATAAAGCACGTATAAAAAAAGAAATTGTTACGATGCCGAACTATTTTTCGGATTATGATACCACGGTACACTTCATAACCGAAGAGGAGCTGATACGCGACCACGGTGCAATTCCGCACGGAGGCTTTGTTATAAGAAGCGGCAAGACAGGCTTAAACGGAGAAAACAAGCACGTAATAGAATACAGCCTGAAGCTTGATTCAAATCCGGAGTTTACATCGTCGGTACTGGTTGCATACGCACGTGCGGCGGTAAGGCTTAACAAAGAAGGTGTTACGGGCGGAAAAACGGTTTTTGATATTGCGCCGTCGTACCTTATAAACAAAAGCCACGATGAAATTATAGGCAGTATGCTTTAAAACGGTTTTCCCTATTTTATGGTAAAAAAGGAGCTGTTGAAAAGTCAATTGACTTTTCAACAGCTCCTTTGAGTATGCTATGGATTGACGTTTATTTCCCCAAATATCCTCCGTCAACGGGGATAACAGCGCCGCTTAAATAGTCTGACGCTTTTGACGCCAAAAATACGCACACACCGGCAATATCCTCCTCAGTGCCCCATCTGCCCATAGGTATTCTGCCGAGAATTTCACGGTTACGGTTCTCGTCTTCTATAAGCTTTGTGTTCATCTCTGTTGCCATATATCCGGGCGCAACGGCGTTTACATTTACGCCCTTTGCTGCCCATTCATTTGAAAGAGCCTTTGTAAGCTGTGCCACGCCGCCCTTTGCCGCAGCATATGCGGGTACGGTGAAGCCGCCGAAAAAGCTGAGCATTGATGCAAGGTTAATAATTTTCCCGCTGCCGTGTTCTATCATTTCCCTGCCTGCAAGCTGACAAAGCTTAAATACCGCACGCAGGTTTATGTTTATAACATCGTCCCAGTCTTTCATAGAAAACTTTTCACAGTGCGCGCGGCGCTGTATTCCGGCGTTGTTTACCAAAATATCTATTTTGCCGCCGAGAAGTGCTTTTGCATCTGAAAACGCTTTTTCAATTTCAGCTTCGTTTGCAAGATTGCATTTTATGCCCGATACACAAAAACCCTCCTCCTGCATTTTTTTTGCGGCGTCAAATACGCTGTCGCTCGAAGCTAAAATTACGACCTTTGCACCGGCAACGCAAAGTCCCTTTGTTATTCCTTTTCCAAGCCCGCGGTTACCGCCTGTGACAAGCGCGGTTTTGCCGCTTAGGTTAAACATATCCATTTTATTTTCCCCCTTAATTAAAATTCAAACATAACTTTAATTGCTCCGCTGCCCTTTGTAAACAGCAGGTCAAAGCCCTCCTGTGCACGGTCGGCAGGCAAAACGTGTGTAATAATTTTTTCAAACAGCGGTTCGTTTGCTGCCATTTGTGCGGCAACCTTAAAGTCGGAAAATCTGTAAACCCTTACAAATTTTATTGCCGTTTCCTTTGCCATTCCTTTAAAGAGCGGAAGCTCTGTAGGCTTTTTGTACGATGCAACGATTACTATTTCTCCGCGCACCTTTACAACATCGAGCAGGCAGTTTGCAACGGCGGCAGCCCCGGCGCAGTCATAAACATGGTCAAAGCCGTCTGCGCCTGTATGTCTTTTAACAGCATCGGAAAGGGAATCGGACGCGGGGTTAATGACCTCAAATCCCATGTCGCGTGCAACGGCAATGCGTGCGGGGTCTGTTTCGGCAAGAAGAATGTCGCCGCAGCCGAAATTGCGAAGCGTAAGCGCTACGCACAAACCTATTGTACCGCAGCCGAATACTATTGCATTGTCGCCGGGCTTAAAATCCGTTTCGCGCAATGTATGTACCGCAACGGCGATGGGTTCAAGCAGGGCGCCGAGCTTATATGACATATTATCGGGGATTTTAATAAGCTGATCCTCGGGAATAAGTACATACTCTGCCATACCGCCGTCGGTATCGATGCCGAAAAGCCCAAGCGTATTGCATACATGCTTATTGCCGGAAAGGCAGGGGGTACATTTCATACATGATATAAGCGGATACGCCGTTACACGCGTTCCCTTTTTAAAAGAGACGGTGTCGTTTATAAGTTCGCCCGAAAATTCGTGACCCATGGTGAGGGGCGCTTTTGCACGCGGATGCGTTCCGGCATATATGTTTAAATCCGTACCGCATATTCCGCAATGAGATATTTTAATAAGCCCCCAGCCGGGCTTTATCGCAGGCTCGGAAACATCGTTTACCGCGATTTTGTTTGCTCCGAGAAATTGAACTGCTTTCATAAATAATCCCTCCAAATAATTTAATTTGTAATTTGATTTTAATACAATAAAAATATAAAATATATCGTAATATTGCTTAGTTTTATATAAATATTGCTTTTTTATCTTCTTTGTGATAAAATATTTCCGAGGTGTTTGCTATGAAAGGCATTATAGATTTCGGCTATAGAGAATTTGGTGAGGACGGCTACATAAACAGAAAGCATCTGCACGGAAAAAGCTATGAGATTTTACAGATTTGGTCGGGGGAGGGTGTTGTTATTGCAAAAAACAATCTTTACCCGATAAAAAAAGGGGCAATATATTTCATAAACGGTATGGAGATACACTGCTCTGCTTTAAAAAATGCGCGTGACTATATAAGAAGCAAAATTGTGATTTCCGGCAGCTTTATAGATTCTGTTTTGCATAATGCCGGGTGCGATGTGATTTTGCAGGATTTGTTTTTTAAAAACGGCGGAAGTATGATCTCTCCCGATTCATCGGACCTTGCCGCACTTGATGAAGAATTTTTGAGTATAAAGGACAACCTTGCGGGACAGAGCCTCTATTCGCGCCTTAATATAACAATGTCGGTGCTTAAGATTTTGCAGCTTTCGCACTCGAACATAAACAGGGCGGCGCCGGCGCTTGTTAATAAGGTATCGGGGATATTAAAGTATATTGACAGAAATATCGACCAAAAAATAAGCCTTGCCGAAATTGAGGAAAACTTTCATTGCAGCAAGTATTACTTGTGCCACATATTTAAAGAAACAACCGGAATGACAATAACAGACTATATCTTGTCAAAAAGAATTGCGGCAGCAAAAAAGCGGCTCGCTTATACAAACGACCCGCTGTCACTTATAGCTATGGAATGCGGTTTCTCAAGCTTTGCATATTTCAGCAAAATTTTTAAGGAGAAGAACGGTCTTTCACCGCGTGATTTCAGAAAAATGAGCGCACATAGCTGATTGTTCGTTTCTAAGAATATAAACAGAATCCTTTTCAAATTTGATATCAAGGGTATCTGATGCCCCGGGGGACTCAAGGTGCAAAATACCGCCAGTCTGCGTCACATGCCAGCCGCGGATATCTTCATCATCGGCGGCAATGGCAGTGTATGCGCGTATTTTACCGCTGCTTTCCCATTTGAAGGTGCGTATGCCGCTATCTGATGTATCGCAAAGCTTTTCCGGGGTAAAAGTCCCGTTTTCAAATACGCCGATAGAAAAAAGCTTAAGCGCAGTATCGTCACGGCGGAAAACAAGACGCGATTCGTTGTAAATATGAACGTTAAAGCTGTTTTCTTCGGCGCAAAATGCAATGCAATCGCTTTTGCCGATGTCGACTATAGCGGACATATGCGGCGGCTTTGATATAATAATTCTTGTAAAAGAATCAAAGTTTTCGGTTATAACCCGTGTGTCGGAGAAAAATATTTCTTCTGAAATCCGGGACAGTGCGCCGATTTTACGTATACCTCCGTTATTTTGGGAAAAATATTCCGAACCGTTATAAGAAACCTTAAACGAGGCGCATTTCGGATCGGGTGTAATTATACCCGAAACAAGATTTGTCATAGAATAATCATCTCCTATAGTACGCTGTAGTGTACAGGCTCGCCCGTCATAAAGCGCACCGCTTCTTCGGCAGCTTTTCTTTTAAGCTCTGACGAGGATTGTTCCGAATACCATGCCGTGTGCGGTGTTGCGATAAAGTTTTGCAGCTTTAAAAGCGGATTTTCGGCAGTAAGCGGCTCTTTTTCCGCAACATCTATTGCAGCAGCCGATATACTGCCGCTTGTAAGTGCGTTTAAAAGTGCGCTTTCGTCGATAATACCGCCGCGCGCGTCATTTATTATGCAAGAGGTCTTTTTCATTTTATCAAATTCTTTTTCGCCGAAAAGGTGGTATGTTTGCTCTGTCAGCGGACAATGAAGGCTTATCACATCAGACTCTTTTAAAAGTGTTTCAAAGGGTACGAAATTAACAAACTCGGGGAAGCGTCTGTTGGGGTTCTGCGCCTGCGTATCATATCCTATAACGCGGCAGCCGAGAGCGTGTACCCTCTGTGCAAAGGCACTGCCTATCCTTCCTAAGCCGCAGATACCGACGGTCGCGTCGCTCATACGAAAAAGCGGTATTTCACGGCGATAGTCCCACACGCCGCTTTTTACAAGCGCGTCTGTCTGAACGATTTTCCGAGTTAATGCAAGCATAAGCGCAAGAGCATGGTCGGCAACCTCACGCGTACCGTAGTCGGGGATATTGCACACCCGGACATTGTATTTTCTTGCGTCCTCAAGGTTTACATTGTCATAGCCTACGCCGTAGCGCACAATGCATTTAACGGTAGGCAGTGCCTCAAATATAACCTTATCCATACGAACGTATTGGTTAAGCAGAACAACGGCGCCCTTACAGCTTTGTATTACTTCTTCCTGTGTGTGGCAGTGCAGCCACTTGTAATCAAATCCGGCTTTTTTGAAAACGGCTTCTTCTTCATTTGTATTGCTGTGGTCAAGGTCGCATATAAAAATTTTGGTTTCCATCTTGATTCCTCCTTTTGTCTTTATTCTAATACAATAAAAATATAAAATATATAATGATATTGCTTAAAATTATATAAATATTGCGTATTTTTTTACGAAAAAAACGGCGCACCGTAAATCTACGGTGTGCCGTTAAGCTGCTAAAATACTGCTGAAAACTGTGGAAAAAACGTGTTATTTTACACTTGAAATGATATTTTCCAAAGCATCAAGCGATTTTTCATAAAGGGCAAGAGGTGTTTCGTCGAAAATAATTGCCGGGAAATGTGAAAGGACGCTTATCTTTCCGAAAAGGTATGCTGCATCTAACATTCCTGCTCCGAGCGGGGCGTATTTTTTTGCGCCGTTTTCAAATACAAAATCCTTAAGGTGTATTGCGGTAATCCTATCCGGGAAAAGGGCAAATGCCGTGTCCATTATTTCTCTTTGCCGTGTAAAATTATCCTGCGTCATAAGGTTTGACATATCCAAAACAACTTTAATATTATCTAAACCGATGTCGTCTATAACATTTTTCATAACATACGGCGAAGAAACGGCAGAGGTTGCCACCGGCTCTATTGCAATATTTACATTACATTCCTTTGCGGTATCTGTAACATAGTTTAAGCTTTTTATAAAGCGGTCATAAATTTTTTTGCGTTCGTCATCGGGGATATCAAGCGGAACATATCCCGTTTCGGTAGCAACGGCACCGGCGCAAAAGTCTTTGGCATAGTGCAAAAAAGCTTTAAAGCGGTTAAGCTGGCGTGTGAGCGCCTCGCTGTCGGTATCAATCGGGTTTATATAACAGCTTAAAATCGGAAGACTGATATTTCTTTCGGAAAGAGCGGAATATATTTTTTCTGAAAAATCGGCGTTATAGCCAAGCTCGTCAAAATCTATTTCCGGCATATTTTTGGGCATTGCAAATTGCAGCGCGTTTATTTTGTGCGCTGTGCAGTTTTTTAGCATTTCGTCAAAGGTCTTGCCCGCATCATGCCCGCGAAGACCTATTGTAAAGTCGTTTATATTCATAAAAATTCTCCTTAAGGTTTTTAAATTATATTTTTTCCCATATTCTTTGCGCTATTGCTTTCATACCTTTATCGCCGGGATGAATGGCAACCCCATCGTGCGAAAAAAGCCCGATGGCTTTCATTTCGTCATCCTCGCCGAGGTCGCCGAGCTTCGCCACGGGGCAACCCAAAAGAGCGCCTATTTTAAGGATATCCGCGTCAGCCGGGTGCGCCCAAAACGATGTGGAAAGAATAAGCCTTGCATTGCCTTTATTAAGGTATTTTACAAATGCCGTATATTCGCGCGAGAAAATTTCACTGTCATAATCTTTTGCGGAACAGTTTTCAACAAAGCGGCATATAATAATATCCGCGCAAAAGTCACGCGCGGGCTTAAATTTTTCATATACCTGCTCACCGTTTTTGTAAGAGCGCTCCCAATCTGCCACCTGGCATATGCAAAAGGCGGCGTCGAGGTCTGTTTTCTTAAATTTTTCCATAAGCAGATGCACGTAATCCTTTTCACGGGCAGACGCTGCCATACCCCATTCATTGTACCAGCCTATGCTTTCTTTAACGCCGTGCAGCGTAATTGAATTACCGACAAACATAATTCTCTTTCCGCTTCCGTTTGGGTTTATAAAACGTATGGATTTAGAGCCTTTAAGCTGGTTTGAAGCATCTACGGTATTTTTTTGAATTTGGCTGTATCTTTCCAAAGACGCAGCCGTATTATCCTGTGTATTATTCATTTTGCCGTCTCCAATCTGTTTATAATCCGGAGTTTAATTATCCGGCGTCTAACTAATTATAACACCAATACTAAAATTAGGCAACAAAAAAATGCGCTATCGAACCGGTAACGCATTTTATGTGCAATAAACAGATAATCCCTAAGGAGATTACTTATTTTTAGCAAAGCATTCGCTGCAGTAGATGGGTCTGTCGTTCTTGGGAACGAAAGGAACCTTAGCTTCTCCGCCGCAAGCAGCGCATACAGCTGTATACATTTCTCTGTTTTCTCTCAGTGCAGCCTTCTTTGCAGCTCTGCATTCCTTACATCTCTGGGGCTCATTCTGGAACCCTTTCTCAGCATAGAACTCCTGCTCACCGGCAGTGAACACGAATTCCTGTCCGCAATCTTTGCAGACGAGTGTCTTGTCTTCGTACATTTTCGATCTCCTTATCTTAGCATAAAAATATTTCACCCTTTGCGGCTCACACGCCGCATATAGGCATATAGCAAAAAAATCAGTGGAGCGGGTGACGGGAATCGAACCCGCGTAGCCTGCTTGGGAAGCAGGAACTCTGCCATTGAGCTACACCCGCAAAGAACTATTCTATAGAAGCTGCGATTTTTTCCAGCTTCTTTTTCACGCGCTGCAAGGCATTGTCAACGGATTTAGGATCCTTTCCAAGCTTGTCCGCGATGGCTACATAGCTGTAGCCTTTCACATAATACGAGAGCACCAACAGTTCAAAATCGGAAAGTGCGGCGCTCATCTTTTCGCTCAAATTATCCGCATTTTCCCTGTCAATAACAATCTGTTCGGGATTAGACTGCCCGTCATACGCTATAACATCGCCTAAGGAGGCATCCTCCTCACCGCCGGGCATGGGCTTGTTAAGAGAAACATAGGAATTTAAGGGAGAGTGCTTTTTGCGCGTTGCATTTTTCACGGCTGTTAATATTTGCCGCACAACGCATATTTCGGCAAAGGTTTTAAATGTAACCCCCTGCCCGCCGCAGAAATCACGCACGGCTTTAAAAAAGCCTATCATACCCTCCTGGATAATATCGTCGCGATCCGCACCGACAATAAAATACGATGCCGCCTTAGCGCGAACAAAGCTGCGATACCGCCCAAGCAACTGCTCAAACGCCCTGTCGCTGCCTTGCTGTGCCAATAAGACCAAACGCTCGTCGCTGAAGGAAGCGGACGATTCGGATGAACAAACATCATTCATACAAGCGCCTCCATTCACCCTTTACTATAGCACTCAATCGGGGTAATGTCAAGCAAAAAATGCCGTCACAGTCTTAAAAAAGCACAGTAAACGGCATTTTTTACGGTATTTAATCGTTTTCGGGGGGATTTGCCATCATTTCCTGAAATTCTGCCCTGCTCATAAGCACCTTGCGCGGCTTGCTGCCCTCGTGCGGACCTATAATGCCGCGCTCTTCAAGCTGGTCTACAAGCCTGCCGGCACGGGCGTATCCAACCTTAAGCTTGCGCTGCAAAAGAGAAACGCTTGCCTGTCCGGTTTCGACAACTATTTCAATTGCCTGCGGCAAAAATTCGTCCGCTTCGGAATCGTCGGAGGGTGGGGCGTCCGCCTCGGCATCGTTCTCTATATGCTCTATTATGTCTTCATTGTAATGAACATCCAACCCCTCTTTGACAAATTCAACTATGCGTTCAACCTCTTTATCCGATACAAACGCGCCCTGTATACGCTTGGGCTTGCTTGCGCCCATCGGCAAAAACAGCATATCGCCTTTGCCCAAAAGCTTTTCCGCACCGCCCATATCAAGTATTGTGCGGCTGTCAATCTGGCTGGAAACAGAGAAGGCAATACGGCTCGGAACATTCGCCTTTATAAGCCCTGTAATTACATCAACGGACGGGCGCTGCGTTGCAATTACAAGGTGCATTCCCGCGGCACGTGCCATTTGTGCGAGACGGCAGATAGAATCCTCCACCTCATGCGGGCTTACCATCATAAGGTCGGCAAGCTCGTCTATAATAATTATTATCTGCTCCATCTCTCGCTCACCGCTAAGCGCGGCGTACTCATTATAACCTTTGATGTCGCGCACGTTATTGTCGGCAAATGTGCGGTAGCGCTTTACCATTTCCTGCACCGCCCAGTTGAGAGCGCCCGCCGCACGGCGCGGGTCTGTTACAACAGGTATAAGAAGATGCGGTATGCCGTTGTATACGCCAAGTTCTACAACCTTTGGGTCAATAAGTATAAGCTTTACCTGGTTTGGGTCTGCCTTATACAAAATGCTGGTTATAAGAGAGTTTATGCACACGCTCTTACCGCTTCCGGTAGCGCCCGCAATAAGCATATGCGGCATTTTTGAAATATCGGAAACAACAGCCTGCCCGGAAATATCCTTTCCCATTGCAAAAGCGGTTTTGGATTTAAAATTTTGAAATTCGCGGCTGTCAATAACATCACGCAGACAGACCGTGGATGTTGTTTTATTGGGAATTTCTATTCCCACGGCAGCCTTACCGGGGATGGGCGCTTCTATTCTGACGCCGAACGCCGCAAGGTTAAGAGCAATGTCGTCTGCAAGATTTACTATTTTGCTTACCTTTACGCCGGCTGAGGGCTGAAGCTCAAACCTTGTGACGCTGGGTCCTTTGCTTACCTCCAAAACCTTTGCTTCGACACCGAAGCTGTGCAGTGTTTCAACAAGCTTTTTTGCCTGTGTGCGCAAGTCCTCGGGGCGCTCGCCGCCTCCGGAGAAAGCTTTCCCCTTTTTCAAAAGGTCAATGGGGGGGAAGGTGTAGTCTATATAATCTGTGTCTATTTCTTCGTCCGTTACCTCTATCGGGGTGGTATCGGGTTTGTCCTCGGAAACTCCGCCGGACGCTTCCGTTGCGGCATTTTGTATATCCTCCGGAATGTCGGCGGAAACGGTAGGCTGCACCTCTTGCTTTTTATCGTAGAGGTTAATTTTAAAGTCGGGCGCTTCGTCTGATTGAGCCGCCTCGCCTTGTTTTGGCGCGGCGTTCTTTTCTGAATCAGACTTCTTTTTTCTGCGCTCCTTTTTATCCGGATTTTCACTTTGTGAAAATTCACCGTTTATTTTTACCTCGCCGTCATCGGAGACGTGTTCCTGTGCGGCGCGGCGTTCGGAATCTATTTCCTTTGCAAAGTCGGATATTTTGGACGCGACAAACCGTGCAAGGTTTGTAAGCGGCTGCGTACCTGTAGCGGTTACAAAGCAAACAAGCGCCAGGCATACCAATATCACGCATATGCCCGTAGGCGAAACAAGCGCGCAAAAGGGCAGTGATAAAAGCGCGCCTATAAACCCGCCGGATTCGCACCCTATGCTGCTGTAGTATATCGTTTCAATTACACCGCCATTAAAAAGCGAGGGGTTTTCCACATAATAGTAAAGTGTATGCAGTGCGCTTACACATATTATCCCGAGCGAGGCAAACACATAGCGGTGTCTGTGCGGCGCGAGCGTACCGGTAAAAAAGATGTGCACCGTGGCAATAAGAACCATGACAGGGATTGCATATGCACCTGCGCCTATCAAAATAAAGCCAAGCAGCTTTAAGATTTTTCCCACCAAGCCGAAAGAGTTAAAATAATACGAAAGCGCCAAAACAACCGTTGCAAAAATAAGCGCAATGCGCACTATTTCTTTGCGAGGATAGCCTATAACGGAACGCGGCTTTTCGCTGCGCCCTCCGGCAGCGGTGCCGCGGCTTTTGGTGCTGCGGTTTGCCAGCGCTTTTCCCGAAGGTGAGGTTGCCTTTTTCTTTGCAGGCGCTTTTTTGCCTGCCGTTTTTCTATTCATCTATGTAATTCCCTCCGTTAAAGGATAAAGTTAAGTATTATTGCAAACACGCCCGCTGCGGCGCAGTAGTATGCAAAATAGCTGAGCTTGCTTTTTTGTACGATTTGCAGCAAAAATTTTATAGCAAAATATCCGCTTATTGCCGCCGTAATCATTCCGATAACGGCATGCCCGACGGTAAAGGTTTGCACGCCTGCGGAGAAAATATCTTTTATATCGAGAACCAGGGCACCCAAAATGGCGGGAATGGAAAGAAGAAACGAAAAACGGACCGCCGTCTCCTTTGAAAGCCCCGAGAAAAGACCGCCTACGATTGTACTTCCGCTGCGGCTTATTCCCGGCAGCGTGCCGAGCCCCTGAAAGCAACCTACGATAAGCGACTGAGCATAACTCATTTTTTCAAGCTTAACTTTTCCGCCGGAAAGCTTTTCGCTTGCAAAAAGAAGCGCCGCCGTTACAAACAAAAATATGCCGATTTGCCACAAAGCCGGATTTGCAATGATATTTCCGAGCGTAAGTGCTGCCGCAACAGCCGGCAGCGTGCCCAAAATAAGCATAATGATAAGCCTGCGGTAGGGATAATCCTTAAGCCGTGCGCCTTTGCCCGTAAAAATATCCCCAAGCATAGAAAAGAAAGCTGTTATAAGCTCTTTTATATCGCCCCAAAATGCAATAAAAACAGCGACAAGCGTTGCAACGTGAAGCAATATATTAAAGGAAAGAAGACCGGAGCTTTCCTGGTCAATCCCCATTATACGCCCGAAAAGCGCAAGATGCCCGGAGCTTGAAACAGGCAGAAATTCACTGAGCCCCTGAATAAGCCCCAATATAAAAGCTTTAAACATTGTCATATATATATTCCCCCGTATAATATGTAGTGTTACAATTTTATCATATGAAAGCAAAAAAATCCACACTTTTTTATAAAGATATAATAAATAAGATAAAATATTGACACCG
>CAKSNY010000034.1 GCA_934476455.1 uncultured Clostridia bacterium
CGTCCGCTCCGCGATACCAACGCAGAATTGAAAAGCTGAGCTTGATAAATCTGTATTGAAGTTTCAGCATAACAGCTGTTTTCATAATATCTGAAATATCACGTCGGATAAAGGGTTTATAAAGCACTTCATCAGGTATCACCGCGATACAATTGACAATTTGCTTCATATACTTTTCAAAACCAGTTTCATAATCCTCGAATCCGCCCCAAAATTGCTCGCAATCTGTTCGGTACGCATCTTTAAAATCAAACATCCGCAGAAATACCGCATTTGTTTTCAGTATATCAATAAATGACGGCATCCTTTCTTTCATCGGCAATTTTAAAAGAGGAAGGAACGCATCCCAAACGGAACGCATAAATACCGCGTCCTCACCATACCTTTTTTTGCACATATCAGCTGCAATTTCACTTATAGTGCGTTTTCTCGGGTTCCATGCATTTTCCTTAAAATACTCAAGCATAAGAATATCGCTGTGAGAGGTTTCCGGCCAAAACGCCATACCTTTACAACAAGGATCTTGATTTGCAATCTCCAGTTTCTTTGTAATATACTCATAATCGCCGTGAATATGGTTTTGCGGCTCATACGCATGGAAAATACCGAAAATCCACGGAAGTTTACCGACAATATCCCACTTTTCAAAATTGTTTTCCTCTTCCTTCAAATCAACCGTATAATCAAAAACTATATGCTTTTCAGGATTAAACAGCTTTGTTAATTCCCTGACTTCTTCGGGCTTTAACGCAAAGAAAAAGTCCCAAGCGGCAACTAAAAGCGGCGCGTTCGGATAGGTGTTTGAAACGTAATCCGTAATTTTGCCGTACACATATTTTTTAAGGTCGATATTTTTTTGCCTGTCCTCACTGTATGTGCGTTCCGCAAGACCGATTGTATGAAAAATTTCCGGCTTTCCGTACTCTTTTATATGCGTATCTGTAAGACGACAGTAGTTTTCAAAATTTTTTTCGTCCGTAATGTCCCACACAAGCCCCGTCTGCTCCGATTGCGACTTGCTCGTCTGTGATAAAAATCCGGGGTTTACGGTATCCAAAAAGTCTTTCGGTGTTCTTGAATACCAATGCGTCATTGTACCGCAATCCTCAGGCTGCATCAAATCGCAGGAGAATGCATAATCCATAACGCGCTTTTGAAGCTGCCCCCTGTATTCAAGCGGCCAGAAGGTTGTTCTGTTATTGTAGCCTGTTGTAGCCTCCGGCAAAATTTCTTCATTCGATGGGTACGAAACAATGTCCGGAAACGCCTTTTGAAACAGATCGTCAATTCCTATTCTCAGCATGAGCATATTAAGCCTGCTCTTGCAAATCCAGTCAATTTCGTTTTTCCATTCGTCAAAGTCCCAATGCTCTGCCTGAAACCGACCGAGACCTCTGTGCGCAAAGTAACGAATTGCACGATATGTAAAACGCGGGCTTTCTTTTATATCAAGTCCTTTAATATTGATACTTTTTTTCTGTGCAATAACATCCCCGTCCCAAAAATAGTGACAATCCCCGCGTCTTTCAAAAAAATCGTACACTGCGTACAATGTTGAACGGCCTCTCCCGCCTGCCAAAAACAAGATTGTCCTGTTTTTGTCTTCTTTTGAAAGAATACAATATTCGTCACTGTCAAATTTTACACCAAGCCCGCCGCGCACATATTCATATATAAAAGGCTGCACCGCTTCAGAGCCTATTACAACCATGTCTTCATTTTCCGGTATCTCATTTGTTATTTCAAGCGAAATTCCTGTTACTTTTTTATAATATTCCTTAAAAACCTCTGCCGCCTTCATATATGCGCTTTCCTTTGTTTTAGGCGCTAATACTATCATATTATACCCCCTGTTTTCTATTTTTACAAGCTTAGTATTTATATTTACAATACCACAGTTTTTCCTGTTAAAATACTTTCATACACCGCATTCATAGCTTCTATCGTCTTACAGTGTGACCAAGCTTTACATATTTGTGCGCTATACCTCCACAACGAAATTCGTTATCGTCCTGATAAGCGCCTATAAATAAAATTTTCACATCAAATTCCTCCCAATTAAAATCACATTACTTTTATAAACTGCGCGTGATCTATATGCAATTTATAATGCAATGCCAATCTCGCGCATAATTAATCTAAACATAACGTTATAACCCATATCATTTGGATGAAGTCCATCCGAAAGCAACGATTCTAATTCTACATTTTTTATTTCACAATATTCATTAAACTTTGTATATAGGTTTATAAGAGGAAATCCACATTGAAAAGCTGCTTTTTGATAAAGCATATTAACATCATTCATGTGGAAAATTCTCCAAAAATCCTCGCCGTCTTTTTCATTTTGAACTGAAGCAGGAATATTTGCCATGAACACCACATCTTTATTTATGCTTTTAAACCTGCTGTTTAATTTAATAATATTATCATAAAAAATTGACATATGCTCTTCTTTTGAATGCTTGGGTCCATCCTTAAAATATTGATGCCGGTTGTTTGTGCCGATAGTACACAAAACAATATCATCTTCGCTGTCAACAAGTTTATCAAAATGATTGATGACAAATTCAATATTTGTACCTGTGCAGCCATTGTTGATTACTTCGCAATTAAAGTGTGTTTCCATATAATCCTTAAATTGTTTTGCCCAACAATAACCATATGGATTACGCGCAAAATTTCCGACAATTCTGGCTCCGTTTTGTTCAAAACCTGTACCGCCCACTCCGTGAGTAATAGAATCA
This sequence comes from uncultured Clostridia bacterium, assembly GCA_934476455.1. Lineage (GTDB taxonomy): Bacteria > Bacillota > Clostridia > UMGS1883 > UMGS1883 > UMGS1883. Next base: position 2,748 of record CAKSNY010000034.1, read on the forward strand.
CCAAGAAGTTTTATACGGATTTTCTTATCGGACAAAATCACTTTGGTAAAAATCATGGATGATTGGGGATTCATAAGCTCTCACCTTGACACTGTAAAATCATGTTATTTTCAATTGATTATAGCACTTGCACTTCTATTCTATAATGCTATATTCAAGCTTTTTAATATGACATACAACTATTTTGCCGGTTGTGTATCTTTTTTATATTCCAGCGAAAAAGCCTCATCTTCTGACACCTGTAAAAGGTGATTCCCTATGAGTTCAACCGCCAGTGTTATGGTAAGTGAAGTACCAAGCTTGTCATCGTATATATAGTCATTATGTTCCGGTGTAATTCCCAAAATACCGAATTTCTCATAAATTCCCCCATTATATGTATTTACGAGATTGGGAACAGGATAATTTTTTTCTTTACCCATAAAAGCTTTGGGATAATTTGTTGGATGTTTTTCATAAAGTGCGTTATTGATAGCCTTAAGCTTTTCTGCTAGCTCATCCGGCATACCGTTTGCATAGGGCAGCAGATACGCTCCTAAAACCACATCCGTTGTAGAATGACAATCCATGGCAAAGCAAATGTCTTTTGCGTACTTTGAAATGTAGTTTATTATATTGGTAGTTTCCATAGCTTTCCGGTCCGCAAAATCACGGTTTGCATTTACACCTGCGGCATTATGAGGGAAACGCCAGCGTTCGGAATCCATAATTTCTTCATATTTGCCACGCTTACTGATTCCCCAAACAGAAACCACAGGAACTACCAACAGACGAATATTATCCCTGATGTATTCAAGCCTTTTATCCTCTCGGTTTGCAATAATTGTAAGAAGTCTTGCAAGACCGAAATATGGGTCGGTTTCAATTACATGAACACCGGACTGCAGATAAACTGTTTTTTTATAGTTTTTTGGCGTAAATTCATATGCCCACATCTCGTATTCGCCGCTTGTATCAAAACCTATGGACTGCCTTTTAATATAATCAGGATATTTTTTGCGAAGGGGTTCGTAAATAGACTCTATGAACGTGGGATAATCCCATTCAATATTACCAAAGCTTGCCTCACCTCCAAGAATATCCGGCTGAGATTTTGGCTCCCAAAGTTGAAAATTCATAATTTTATCCTCCGATACAAATTAGCTTTTAAAGCTTAACAACTTTCCCGGTTGAAATACTTTCATACACCGCATTCATAGCTTCTATCGTCTTTTTGTGCCATTTAAGGTTTATAAGCGGCGTTTTGTGATTTCTGATATTATCGTAAAATTCATCTACCAAACCAATCCACTCGTCAAAATAGGTATACTGAACGGTATATCTGTCGTTCGGAAGTCCGTTATGGTAAACATTCGGTCCGAAACAATCTGTCATTATTGTTCCATTTTCACCGTTTAGCGTTATATTTACCTCCATTCTTTTGGGAAATACCTCCCATCCCGGAGCCGGAACCTTAATTCTTTCCTCCATTTTTGACCACGACGGGTCAAGTGAAAAAATTGTTCCGTCCTTCATTTTGCCTATAACAGACAGCATGTCCTCTTCTTCAATATCGGGGCGGATATTCGGCGCAACCTCGGCAAAAATGCTCTCAAAATCGCTTCCTGTCATATGGCGTATCATATCAAAAATATGCGGATGATCGCAAAGCGCACCGCCGCGGAAACGGCTGTCTCCGGCTTTAATAGGCACACGCTTTCCGTAGCTTTTTTCCGGAATACCCTGCCAGGGGAAAGCCCATACGGGAGAGAGAGTTATGTTCGTTGCGTTAAATGACTTAATTTTACCTATTGCGCTGTTTTTTACAAGCTCCTTTAAACGTACTATTACGGGATTGTAATGCATTTCAAGCTCAATCTGACAGATAACATCCTTCTCTTCAACAAGCTTTATCATCTCGTCATACTCGTTCATATCAAACGTCGGTATTTTCATTGAAAGAATATGTATTCCGCGTTCTGCACAAAGCTTCATCTGGCGCAGATGTTCACTGTTTTCGCTTGCAAGCACAACTGCCTCTATTTCCGGGTGTGCGTCAAGCATTTCAAGCTCGCTGTCGTAACAGGGGATACCGTCAACGCTGTCTAAAAAAACTTTTTTTACCTCATCGTTTGCGGTAGATACGGCAACCCAATCAAGCTTAGGATTTTCCTTTAATGTCTGATAATATTTTCTTGTATGACCATGCGTCATACTCATCATTGCAATCTTTAACGGTTTCATATTAAAGTGTCATCCTTTCTTTTGTTACTGTTGATTTTTTCGCAAGCTCAACAAGCTTTCTCAAATTTTCCGCATTTTCCGCTGCCGCGGAAAAATCCTCCGCCTGTGCCGCTGAAAATGCCGCGCGCACTAATGCCGTATCTTTAACGGATAACCCGAAAATTTCAAAATCTACATCGGTGTATTTTTTGTTTTCGTTTGAAAAAACGTAAATCGAGTCCTGCCGCAGCTGCGCGTCAACCACAATATCGCAGGCTATTCCTCTTTGGGATATTATTTCGTGCTTATCTTTTGGCATTTCTCCCGGCGGAAGAGTTGCGGATATTTCTATCGTGCAAACAATTTTATCCTCCGTAACAGCAATTACATTTATAACATTATCGTTTTGCACTGCCGTTATTGTCTTAATTTTCCGCTTTAAAACATATTGGCAAATATCAAGCTCGCGATACAATTCATTAAAAATATTGCTTCCGTTTTCAACGATTCTTGCCGTACGCATTACGCTTACTCCGAAAAGCGTTCCGTCACATACAAGCTTTTGCAGCTCAATAAACCTTCTCTCAAACCTGTGCGGAAAAACCGGAAATTCTTCACCGTTTATTAAAATCGTATTGTCATCTTTTAATTCTACATTTTTTTCCATTGCATATTTTTCAGCCAAAAAATCAAGTTTTTTTTGTAATTCTTTCATTTTTTTATTCTCCTACAGCATTTTTATTCTCGGTTTGTATTTTTCCAAATATGCGGCGTTCTTTTCATCGCCGCCCGGCGTATTTGCACTCGACCACACGGGCGGTGTTATGCCAATGTCTATACATTGCTTTACAGTTTCAATTTCCAACAGGTGCGCAATATAAAAATCTATTATATTTGAAACAGGTGCTATGGGTGTTTCCAGCCCCGGAACCGTCACAACCGCATCCCCCACGGGGTTAAAATCATCAATGCAAACATCGGCATAGTCAAAGAGATTGGTCTTGCTTGGGTGACGTATAAAGTGTTCTCGGGGCATCTCGTTTTGCCATGCAGAGCTTGACACCGCTATTATTTTAACGCCTCTTTTCTTTGCCTCTATTGCTGCGTCAATGGTAGCGGGGTTTATTCCTATGTTATGAAATATTATCAAAACATCATCCTTCTTTAAATCATAATATTTCATAATTGAGCTGCCGTAATTTACCGTTCTTTCAAGCTCGAGATACTTAAGCGCCTGATTAAATACCGAAAGTCCCGTTTCCATAATAGGGTTTATGCAGGAAAGCCCGCCTGCCCGGAAAAACATTTCCCCCATACAAAGCGTTGTATGCCCTCCTCCGCCGTACACGCTTATCAGGCGGTCATTTGCTATTGCGCCGCACATAAGCGCGGCAGACTTTTGAATGTTTTCGCTCTGTGTTTCGTTTACCTGCTTAAAATTTTTCATCAAACTGTCAAAGTAACCGAAATCATTCATTGTTAATCATCCTCTCTGTTTCATTGCGATACGGAATCGCATTTAATACATATTTTCTTCCCACACTTATTCCCGACGCTGCAACCGCAAATCTGCACGCTTTGTCAATCGTCATATTTTCGGCAATGCAAACTGCCAAAACACCGTTAAATACATCTCCCGCGCCCGTAGTATCTACGGCTTTAACTTTTACGGGTGGAATATTTATCTCATCGTTTATGCTGCAGCCGTCCTTGCCGAGCGTTGTTACACAGTTTTTAAACCGTTTTATATCTATTGCCTGTTTCTCCTGTTCGTTCGGCGTTACCATATATACGGATTTTGCAATACCGTCCGGTATGGTACGAACGGGCGCAGGGTTTAATATAATTTTTACATTGTGCTTATCGGCTAACTTTACCGCAGCATCGTTAACTTCGGGCAAAACCTCCTGCTGAAGCAACAAAATATCACTGTTTGCAATTTCACTTTCAAATGTCAAAACATCCTCTTTGTCAAGCTCAGCGCCCTTATACTCTGTAACTCTGTTTTCGCCGTTTTTGTCTGTCAGTATAAAAGCGAACGGCGTTTTCTTGCCCTTTTTCACCTTGAAAAAGGCATTTAAACCGTTTGCATTTGCAGCGGCTTTGCATTTTTCGCCGTTTTCATCATCTCCGATTGCAGCAAGAAACGAAACCTCCACTTTCATTCTTCTTGCCGCTATTGCCTGATTTATTCCTTTTCCGCCGATTTCTTCAAATACGGAATCGGCAACAAGCGTTTCACCGTTTTCGTGAAAATGATCGGCATACATAAAAACTGAATTGCCGCATATGCCTATAACCGAAATTTTTGTCACCGCATTTCCCTCCCCGAACAATTTAAAAAATATATCTTCATTTAATTCTTCTTATTTATCGTCAGGCGTTTCTTTATAAATGTTTTATCCGCCCCATATATTTTTTTATAAGTGTCTTGTTAAATTCTGTGCCGCCGTCAACATTTCCGCTCATATAAACCGGAACATCGGCACCGCTTTCAATTGCTGACTTTGCCCCCTCTGCCAAAACGGTCTGCATTATAAATGCGCTTGCTATCGTAGATACGCTTCCCATATTGACAAATGAATTCGGCAAAGCTATAACCGCGTCACCGTGCGGTACGCAATTATCTATATATACATCGCAATTTTCAAAAAGCATTGCTCCGCCGTTTTTATCGGTGAAATAGTCCGATGATGTTATGGCCACAGTCTTAATTTTTTCCTTTCTTGCCGCTATTCCCATTTCCACGGGGACCGCATTTTTTCCCGATGTGGATATTATAAAAAGAAGGTCTTTATCCGTAATACAGTATCTTTCAAATATATTTTCCGCAATATTGCTCATTTTTTCCATTGCACTGCTTTTCGCAGCGCCGTTATGCAGCATTAAATCAGTATCCAGAACAGCGCTTACATTTGCCAAACCGCCGGCGCGGTAAAAACAATCCAGGGCAATAAGATGCGAATGTCCGCAGCCGAACATATATATTATTCCGTCTTTTTTAAGAACATCTGCAACCATTTTTGAAACCGCTTCTATTTTTTTCTTTTGCGTATCTTTTATTTTTTCAAGAATACCGGTAACGCTTTTAAAATAACTTTCAATTATCATTTTTTAAGTATCCTGTTATAATTTCTTCCGATATTGTCCCAAAGCTCAATAGGATCCTTTGCAGCCACGCTTGTACCGTAGCCGCCGCGATACGTCCATGTTGCAAGACGATCAACCCCAAGCTTTTCGTACAAATCCACCACGCGGTCAATCTGTTTAAAATCATCGGGGCGCTTGTTATATCCCATTAACCAACGTTCGGACTCTTTATTGTATTTTTTGGCCATAGCCACTGTTCTTTCCGTTATATCAATGAAAAAGCTTTCCGGCAGCGTCCAATTTATAATAGTTGTCGAAAAAACGTCAAAATACGGACACGCCGCAACCATTTCCCAATTATCATATCCGCGCAATTCGGTTACATAATATGTATTAAGCGTTGCATGAACGCAGCATGTTATCTCAAGCTTCGGATTTATTTCTTTAAGCGTTTTGGAAACATCGGAAAGGGTGAAAAGCGCCTCGCGCCATCTGAATTGCTTTACGTCATCATTCATAAATTTAGGCATTTCATACCCATAATAATCTGCAAATTTTTTCATGCATTCCGGGCAGCGGCAAGCCCAATCGTCACCGGCGCCGCCCGTGATAGAAGCGTATGATTTCGGATATGCGTAATGAGGCTCATCCCAGAAAAATCCGTCAACCTCTGTATTTTGAGCAAGCTTTACACATATGTTTTTAAAATAATCCCGAAATGCGTTTGTATTAAAGCAGGCTGCATTTAAAACCTCACCGGTATATGCCGAAACCTGTCTGTGATGAATATTGTTTTGCAAAAACAAACTGACCTGTTCTCCGCCAAAATATTTACCTATTCCCCATGGGTCTGCTATAACCCTCAATCCTATTTCGTGTGCGGTCTTTACAATATTGTTGATGTTCGGGAACCAAAAATCCATATCAAATTCGGTTATTGCCAAAATAACGGTATCGCACCCGTGCTCTTTCATTTCTAAAAAATCTGCTTTTGCGTGTTCTGCATAGTTAAGCCCGTAGTAGCTTACGGCAGTATGTTTAACAGCCATTGTTTTTCCTCCTATCAAAGTTTGTATTCTGCTTAAATGGTAGCATATATTTTTTTTGTTTACAACCCATTTTTCAGAACATAAGGTATAAATTTCAGAACTATAATATTGATTTATTTTTTGCACTGTGGTATAATCTCTATATGAGGTGATATGAATGTTTTTCGAGCGTGATTTTTTAAAAATCAACATATTGTCCGTACTTTCTCTCAGTTGGAACGAATGCGATGCATATGCCGCCGGCCGTTCCTATAATGCACTTTCCTACAGAATTTGCGGAAACGCGAATTTTACACATGGAAATAAAACATTGCATGCAAAAAGCGGTGACATTATATTTGTTCCCAAAGGCTATGATTACCATCTTTCCGCACAGGATGAAAAGCTTTTTGTCGTACATTTTGAAATCGAAAATCAAAAGGATGCGGATATTGATTTTATTGCCCCTATAGACAGGTCATATTTTTATGGTAAATTTTGCACGCTTTATGATTTATGGTCTAAAAAACAAATCGGATACAAGTACGAATGCACTTCAATTCTGTACAAGATACTTTCAAAGCTTTACAGGCAAAAATACGAAAATAAAATAGACGCTGTAAGCGATTCTTTAAATGATGCAATAGAGTATATTCATGACCATTTTACAGAGCAGGAATTAAGTATATCCCACCTTGCCGCGACAGCAGGCATAAGCGATACATATTTCAGAAAGCTTTTCGTTTCCTCTTTCGGTACCACACCGCTTAAATATATAAATAGCCTTCGGCTTTCTTATGCTTTCGAGCTTCTTAATTCGGGCTACTTTTCCGTTTCGGAAATTGCGGAAAAATGCGGATTTGACAATCAAAAATATTTCAGCACTTTTATAAAAAAACAAACAGGCAAGCCGCCCACTTATTTTAAGCTTAAATAGCTTTCCGTGGGCTGCGAAAAGGCTGTAAAATGGGTGCAGCTGTTTAAAAATTATGGCTCTTTGTCAACAGTTGTGGTAAATAAATAGACTATCCCAAATTTTCTATCAGTGAGCCGTTTATATCTTTTTTTGATACTTTTTATAACTACTGCGATGCTAAAAATATTATGGAACACGGTATTCAAACTGTTTATGATAGCGCAATCTGGTGCACAAAGGGTCTTTCAACCAATATCGGATACTATTATCACCCCGATGTCGAAAAAAGAGTTCTATCAGCTATGACAATCAGGTATCTTTATTCAAATATAAAGTGTACCGTTTTTAAAATTTTATATAATTTAAGTCTGCCGTCAGAAACTATCGAGGATATTGAAAAGTCATTTCCGGATAGTTTTGATTTATCCTTACCTGACTTTTTATCCTTGGTGAAAACATTATTGACAAAAATGCACAGTTTCATAAATGATTCCTCTTCCGAAAACATGGATGATGTTTTGATGAAATATATTGATACGCATTACAGTGACCCTGCACTTTCCAGGCAAACTTTCTCAAGCCATTTCCATGTTTCAGAAGCATACACCTCTCGATTCTTTAATGAATATACGGGATACCAATTTACGGAATACATTACCAAGGTACGTATGGAAGCAGCATGTAAACTTCTTACAGACACAAATTTAACTATTGATAAGATTGCACAGGCTGTGGGTTATAACAGCGGTGTTTCCTTCAGACGCATTTTTAAATCCTTTACAGGTATGACACCTAAGGAATATAAAACAGCTCAAATCAGCTAAGTGATAATATAATCCAAGTAATTTTTGAGAAACGAAATTCATTTTTTCTTTTACCCATCGGTTGCAGCATAGATAAAGCAAGAGCGCCCTTGCTTTATCTAAGTCTGCATTTATGATGAATATGTCATCTTGTATAGTTTTTACACGAAATACGTCAGTACTGCTCTCATAGCGTGAAGAAGTGCATAATAACACTGATTGCAGCGCCTTTATATTCGCCTGCCGAAAGTAGTATTTTGACTTCTTTAAGACAATTTTTAGAGTGGTTTATATACACTTTTATATTTCCGCATTTTCATTAAAAGGAAATCAACGGCAATATACACGATTTTGCCGTCAATTTTCATCTAGTGAACAGCAGTGTCAATCGGTTTCTTTTCCTCATCCCCCATTGCAATTTGAAGGTCTTGTCCTTCAAGCATCTTTTGACATACTCTACACCCTTTTTTCACATTCTAATCTATTTATCCGGCAGGGAAGCGCCTCACCTGCAAGTTTTTTTCCGTCCCTGAATATTAGCTCATATTTTTCGACATTTTCCCCGTTTGAGCATACATTTATGGCATCTATCGTTATTTTCCCGTTCTCTGATTTTCTTTCGGTAAAACAAATATTCGGATTAGTACATATAATATCCGCAGTTTCTTCTCCGATACAATTAAGCACATATTTCATTATCTCTAATTTTCCATCAGGACAATTGAAGTCTGCGAATGTACCAAAATAGAGTGTGCCTTCCCCTATCTTTTTCTTCCACACAAGCACGTATCCATTTTCATCAACAACAAATTCTTGCGCATTGTCAGTCCGGCATAAAACAATGGTAATTTCCTTGTTAAGTTCCACTGTCTTGTTGCCATCAAAAAATGTATTTCCCTTAATTGAAACTACTTTGCCGCAATTGATTCCCAACGCCTCTGCAGAAGCATATTCCATAGGTTCTCCGCTTTTATCGGTTTTGTTAAAATGACAATAGCTTATAAATGCTGTGCCGCCGTTTTTAACGTAATCATAAATCTTTTCTGCAAATCCTTCCTCGTATGTGTTCCACCCCAAAAGGACAATTGCATTATAATTTGAATAACTGCTTTCATATGGAATAACATCCACGCTTCCATACGGCGTCCCACTGAAAAGATCAAGGTTAATTATATTATTTCTACTGTGCTGATTGCTTGCCGCCGGCAACCATGCATCAATTGCTCTCCAGCATTTGTGATGGCGGTTATCCTTCCACTTTCCCCAAACAACTGTATCCCAATCACCATTTTCAAAAAGTTCGGCAATTCTGTTGTCGTAATGCCACATAAAATATTCATTATTCCCATAAACAACGGCAAGATTATTTACAAACTCTCCTTCCCGAGGATTTTTTATTGTATATTCATAAAATTCTCTTAAATACTTACGGCACGTCTTACAAAAATTATCCTCCCAGTCCTCTCTTGAAAACGCATTTGCTTTAAACAAAGCGTTTTCCGCATAAATATAATCTGCCCCATGTATATACAAAAGCTGCATTGCTAACAAAAACTTCTTTGCTTTCGTCAAATCATTCGGCTCTCCGAGGTACCAATCCGTAGGCACGTGTGCACCCCACATTTTTGTGGTTGTTCCCCTCACCGCACCGATAAGAAGATTTATGTTGCTTACAGGCTCTATAGTTACTCGTTCAAATCCGTTACACGCCTCATAAACAGCAAGCAGGCTGGGAGACCCTACCGACGCAAGACCTTTTTCATTTTTACAACTGAGGGACATTTTACGCAATACATTGCAATAAAGCTTTTTTGTATTTCCGAAAGAATCTGAGTTTTTTAATTTGTCATTTTCTATAAAAGCGGGACAAAAATACAAATATGCTTCATGAAAGTGTTTGCCTATAAATCTTCCTGCGCCGTGTTTTGCAAAGTACGGCATGACATTTTTGTCGTCAGACAGGCTTAGTATGTTATTATATGTCTTTAAATAATCTATTCTTCTTTTCCATGTTTCCTCATTTGAAAGTACATAATAATTTCTAAACCGCTTAGGCCGCGCCTGCCAAAAATTGCCCATATTGGTATTTGCAAAAATTTCTATTATCCTGTTTGTTTCATCACTATCATCGTGTCTGTGATCGTCCGAATCTGTTCCAACCATGCAAAGGTCATCGCTTTCGGGGAAAATTTCCGGCATAACAACGCAAACTGTTTTTCCGTTTATATTGACAGATAATGAAGGATTTTTCTTAAACACCTTAACCTTTATTATCATATGTGTTTCATTTATCGGAGATTTTGAAATTTTTGACACAATGCAGCCCTTTTCATCATCAACTGCAATCTCACCATAAGGCACATAAAAGCTGAGTGCAAATTCGTCATTTATTCTTGCCGCTGTTTTTAAGGTTAACTGTGCTCCTTCGACAGCTGCAGGAAGAGATATCAAATCTATATCTGACACAAGCAGATGGGTTTCACCGGAAATCTGATAAAGCTCAAGAACATTTTCCCCTTTTTTCAGGAACCTGCAATCAACCGGAATATAAATTGCAGGCCAGCCTAAATTTACATTTTCAAAAAATTCTTCCGCATTTTTATATACACGCGCACCGTTTACGAAAATATCAATACCGCAAACGTATTTCTTCCAATCAAAAAGCTGCGCCTTAATCTTAACATAGAAGCGCCGCGAAATATCATCTTCATCAATTACAACAATGCTTTTGCAATTTGTGTCTTTAAGACTTAAACAGCTTTTCTTTTCGCGTATGCCGTATGCAAATGCGGTAATTCCGCTATGAAGACTTGATTGAGGCTGAAAATCAAAAAAGCCATCTTTCCCGAAAAGAGTTCCTTTATGTAATTTAAACTCCTCATAATATGACAAAATCTTTTCATATCTACTATCCATTCATTCACACCTATGCCTTATAAAAATTTATTATTATACGTTGTTCAACTTAATATAAATATTTACTATTACCTTACTAAGCTTGTACAAGTCATATTTGCAAAATCTCCCCAAATTGGTTTTTCCTGAAACAGCGGTTTTTCTTCCAGCTCTTCTATAATATTGATTTTACCATCCAAATAGTCTGAAATTCTCTCCGCCGCATAAGCTGCCCTTGCTTCCATCGCAGCATACCTTCCGTCAAGAACTTCCCACCCGAAAGGCTTATACATATCAAGCCACTGTTCTTTATGTAACTTATGAAGTTTTATATAATCAGCCTTAAATTCCGGAAGTATTTTTCTGCACGCCTCTTCAAGGTATCCCCGATTATTTTTGATATACTCTTCTCTCAGAGTTCTTAGGAAAAGGCTCTTTTTGTATGCAAGCTTAAGCAAAAGGGCTGCATATTTATATAACTTGCGATGCTTCCCATCTTTGTTTTCTAATACTTTATATGCCTCAAAAAATCTTTTTTCCATTTTTTCATAATCTGTTTTATAATCTGTAAGATTATAAAGAAAATCCGACCAAATATATCTTTTTCCGGGTTTGACATCACCTATTTCGCCATTATGAAAGTCACTCATTGCGTCAACGGCATCATAATCCATTTTTGTGATAAAAGCACTGAATTCCCGAATATCTTCTTCTCTTACAGCTTTTCCTCTGAAACAATACTCAGAAAGCACCGACAAGCCGGGCAAAGACATAAAATGATTTGTTTCGCATCCATCATCTTCCCATGCTGTTAAAAATATTGTCTCTATTCCTTCATCGATACACGCTTCCATTGCCGGAACCATACTCTTTAACGTATATGCGTTGTTTGGTAAAAATCCATCCCACATCCAAACTCCACCTGCAAAGATAATATTTTTCTGCAGCAATCTATGCTTTTTTATCATTGAAAGGAAGTCGTCTTTCTTTTCATGATAGTAGTCCCAATAAACCATATCTACATCCGGAATATCTGCTATAATATCCTTCGGAGCGACCCATCCGTCATCATAGTAATCCCCCGTTGCCGAACCCAATCTAAAAAACATATCACTCCACATCATTGGTTTGAAATTATTCTTCTTACATATTTCCAAAACTTTTGAAAGATGCTCATTCATCAGATTAAAACGGTTTTTAAAACCATTTTTTGCTAAATAATTTCCCAAACCAACATTATGGGCTTCGTCCATTCCTATATGTATTTTGTCTGTTCTCAGGCTTTTCCGAAGGCTTCCCACTGCCGCTTCTATGAATTTATACGTTTTCTCCTCTCCTATCATCAATATATCGTCCGTATCTTTAAATTCATTTGTTTCCTGCCATCGTAAATATTGACGCATATGCCCAAGGAACTGCACACAGGGAATAACCTCAACGCCCATTTCAAAACCGTAATCATCAATTTCTTTAAGCTCATCAATGCTGTATCTTCCGCGCATATACCCAAAATGCTCGTAACCCGGCACCTGATAGGTGTCCTCCATATAAAGCAGCAAAATATTAAGCCCATGTGCTGCCAAATAGGCTATATATTTTTTAAGTTTATCAACTCTTATCACTCCGTTTCTGGAAACATCAAGCATAACTCCTCTGTTTTTAAACACTGCATTTTGTTCGATTTTAAAATCTTTACCGATTTTTCCGTACTCGTAGGCAAAAAGAGAGTAGGCTCTCGCTATTGATGATTTGTCCGGCCCTCCGACATACGCATTACCATTATTTAACTCTGCATAAACATTTTTGCTCTTTATAACGTTGATTTCGTTCCCATACTTAAAATTTAATAATGAAAAAATCTCTTTTTTTATCATTTTCTTAAACTCCCCTCTATTTTTCCACTAACTCGTTACGATAAGTATGGACAATAAAGCGGAACCGGAAGCCATGCCTTTGCCAGCGCTGCTTTTTGTATATCATCACAATTTATCGGCAGCGGCAGCGTGCCAAATAAAAATTGATATATATCATATCCCTTTACAGTAAAATCAGCTTCACCATCAAACAGATTTGCCTCTACCGTATCTCCTTCTTTTTTAATACACCATTTACCGAATATTTCAGAGTCTATACTAATTTCCCCGTCAGGCAAATTGCGGAAGTTTCTCTTTTTTGGCATATATGCTTCAATAACATTTTTGAAATTCATAACAAGAAAGTTTCCCGGTTGGAATGCGACATATCTGTCAGCATACTTAAATGCCTCCTCCGTAATGCTGTTGTATTCCGGAATATTTATATACACAATTTCACGGTTGAATTCCCTCATATAGCTTTTTATAATACCCGCAAAAGCCTTGCTGTTCCTTATTGAAATTTCAGCAACGGTGCTTTTATCCGCACTCGCAGTAACATACCCTTCCACAATGTTGCCATCAAAAATTACATACGTTGTATTACCTTTTGCAGTCATCGCATAGTATATATCTTCTTTTTTTCGTTCCTCGTAATTTTTTTGAGTAACATAGTATTCATACAGTTTATCCGTCAAAATACTGTTATCTTTTTCAAGTGCTGAAAACTTGTAATTAAAATTTGTATTATCCTCGCGAAGCATAGATGTTTTAATATGAAAACAAATTTCCTTTCCGCAGCGCTCAAAGCCAAAATGTCTATACCGCCAACGATCGCCGTGAAGATAACACAGATCGATGCCTTCAGCCTCGCATTCCGCGCACAGTCGTTTCATAAGCTGCTGCATTATTCCTTCCCCTCTGCATTTCATATCGACAGCAACATTTCCTACCGACGCGGCTTTGAGTTTACGCTCACCTAAATTGTATACAAACGGATATGCTGCAACCGTGCCGCATATTTTCCCCTCTTTCTTTGCTGCAAGATGCCACCCCATAGTTCTATCGCTTGGTCTGAAAATTCTTGGATACAAGTCCTCGAAATGCATCTCAAATCCGTTCTGCTGCGTAAATACCCCGTTTAAAAATTCTACCAATTCTGTACAGTCGTTTTTCTTCAGTCTTGAAATTTTTAAATTATCCATAATTGCTCCCTTTTTAAATTTGCTTACTCAAAGTAGGTATTTTTGTAAGATATTTGCGTAAAATTTCCTGATTGAAACAGTTGTTTTTTATAATATCGCGATAAAAATACGCGCTCTTTTTAGGCGTCCTCTTAAATGTTTCAAAATCAACGGCCGCCAAACCAAATTTGGGGAGATAACTTCCCCATTCATAATTATCCATAAGTGACCAATGCATATACCCTGTAACATCAACGCCCATTTCCATTGCGTCACTGAGGGCTGAAAGATAAAGCGTCATATAAACAATTCTCCAGTCGTCATCATTGCAGGCAACGCCGTTTTCGGTGATCACAACGGATTTATCCTTAAGTCTTGAAAGCTGATGTACCATAACCTCCGGATAAAATTCATCAAGGTAAAAGTCCATATCAATAAGAGGCAAATATGTATGCTTATACCTCCTCCGCGGCGTTTTCACAGTCCTTGAATCAACAATTGCGCGATGGTAAATATTTATTGCCCAGTAGTCGCATGTGTCCTTTATTTCTTTATCAAAGTACCCGTCCGCAAGCTGCAGCGAAACAACTTCGCCTGTTCTTATCGCGTGAAAGAAAAATTCATTTTCCGATGCATCTTTAAAATCTGCGAGCGCCCTGTCAAATGGGTCATACATCCTTTTCGGATGAAACATTGTAAACGGATGTGCCGTGCTTATCGGTGCTTTTGAATATTTCTTTATAACGTGATACCCTAAAGCATGATATTTAATAACATACATTCTATCCTCATAAAACGCAAATTCGTTAAAAACGTTCCAACTGTCAACAAAAGGTGCATAAATTGGAACAACCTTTTCGAGAAAGCGCTCAAAATACTTTCTGTTGTCAAGGTTTGAAAACCCGCCTATATCATCAAACCAAATCGGGTGTGTAAAATGATGTATCGTAAGTAATACCTTTATGCCGTTTTCCTTAAGCAGCGAAAGTTCTTTATGATAATGATAAATTGCTTTATCATCAAACTGCCCTTTAATTGGCTCTATTCTTGACCATTCAATACTCATTCTATATGCCTGTAAGTCAAGGTGTTTCATAAGTGCTATATCTTCTTCTACCATATTGTAATGATTACACGTCATACCGCTGCGAGCATATACGCTTTCCTTACCCAACGGCAAGGTCAATTCCTCTTTATAACGGTTACAATTTGGATTATTGCCCTCTATCTGATGTCCCGCTGTTGCTGTTCCCCAAAGAAAGTGTTTGGGGAATTTAAATTCCGGTATAGAAAATATATCGTACAATTTTGTTACTCCTCCCTCATTATGATTAAAGTCGTAAAGTTCACCATTCAATTGAAATAAAACTTTCTGCTTCTATACTGCATACCATAGAATTATTTCCCGTAATTTCGATCTTTCCGTTGCCGCACACCGTATATTTTGCCTTGGAAAGATTATATTCACTTTCATTCCATTCAACAATATCTTTTAACGGTCTATCACATATATTTACAAGGATAAGCTTTTTCTTGTCCCCATTCTTTAAAGTTCCGCCAACTATGTACGGAGAATGCAAAAATCCAATATGAAACATTGTCAGAATATTGTAAAAAGAGTGCTCCTTTGCGGCTTTTATAACCGGTGGGCGCATTATTTCACAGTATTTAAAGAACTCTTTGTTTTTATATCTGAAATTTACAAGTTTTTTGACAAATTCAAGTCGCTTGGCATTGTAAGTAAAATCCGGATTTATCCATCCAAGCTGCTGACCGAATACAAGTTCTTTTGCCAAATTGTATTTCCACGCCAGATCGTTCTTTTTTACAGCACCGTTTGTGTTCCTTCCGAAAACGCAAACTTTTGTGCCGTAAATGCTCATGAACGCCGGAACGTCACAAATACTTCCGCCCCACATCCACGAAAGGAAACCGTCTACAGAATTTGAATAAACTTCTGCATTTGCCTCTGTGGTAAATACTTTATCTTTTGGTTTTGCCGAATTTAACTGCGAAAGAAGTTCCCTGTAGTTTTTTTGCCACCAGCCGCCGCCGCCCGTTGGATGGCTGTGCGACTTGTCCATACACAAATGCGGCACACGTGCTGCAACTTGATCAAGATATATTGCATCGACATCAAGTTCTTTGAACATTTTTGTTGTAAGTTCTGTCAGCTTATCTCTCCACAACCGATAAGACGGACATATTGGCGAAAGTTCAACACTGTCACCGTTTTTCTTCTTTGATTCATATGTTAAAATCACCGGCTCTCCGTTTTCCTTTTTTACAGCGCCCGGTCTTCCTAATTCTTCAAATTCATAGTTTTCGTCTTCTCTGTCCTGGTTATCCCACAAAAGAGCGTTTATGTACGGCATTACTCTGATTCCGCTTTCTTTAAGTTTCGGAAGTGCATCCAAAAACTTTTCTTTTGCCGGCATAAAATGCGGATAATCGCTGTCAAACGGAATTTTATGCCAATTATATATGTGATAGCCAATCGGAACGCCCAACTCTTCTCTGAGCTTAATTGGAATTTTGTACCAGTCATCCTTGTCGCCGGAGTTCTCACTGCGTACATCAGACGGAATTACGTGCCCGCTTTTTGGGTCATATGGTACCCAATCCATAATCCAAAAAGGAATTTCCTGCATCCATTGCGGTGTTTGCTTTTCCCTTTTATCTGTGTACCAATCGCATTCAGTATGAACGAATTCTTTGTAGATTTTTGTTGCATCGAACCAGTCGCCATTAAATATTTGCCATACAGCCTTGCCCGGCAGCTTTTGAGAATTTGCACTTTTTCCTATATTTTCTGCGTGATAACGGCAGCTTAATCTTACGTCCCCGTTTTGCGTGCTTGCCGCATATAGGTCCTTTAAAGCGCCGCTTTTATCGTGTACGGAATAATATATACTGTTATCTCTAATTCCGCTGTGTCTGTACAGTGCATAGTATGGCATGGGATATTTAAAACCGGACGGATATGCACCGCCATCATAATTATCTGTAGCGTTAAAGCTTTTTCTTACCGTACCGCCGTGTTCAGGAACAAAAAGGTCGAGCTTATCTTTCCCTGTTATATACATACGGGGATATGTGCACCAAATAAGTGAATATTCCGAAGATGTATTCTTAACCTCAACACTCCATTCAATTTTGTTTTCGTCTTTAATCAAATGTGCGCATATCAGCAAGGTTATTCCCCGCAGCCCTTCGCAATCAGGATTTGCCAAAACAAATTCAACTGTATTTTCGCCGCTGATCATTTTGACCTCTTCCCAAACAGAAAGCGTGTCTACAAAAATTTCTTTTCCCGTGACAACATTACAAAGAAGCATTGCGCAAATTGCTCTTTCTTGTATCCCATCCCAAAATGCAAGTCTTTTCTTTCCGCATATCACAGGAACTGTTAGTTTCCCTGAATTTATATTAAGCGCATTTTTTGCCTCAAAAGCGTTTCTTTTTACTTTTGGTTTTTTCTCAAAAGGTGTATCGGAAAATGTGTATGTTGTAAAAATGGGGTTGTCCGCGTTGTAATATGACAAATCGTCATTATAACAAATCGTATATATATGTGAATTAACGGTCATATTCTCCAGATGGACAAATCCTCCGTTTATTTTTAAGCACTTTTTATCGTTTTTGAGTACCATTTCACCCTCAAGCGCTATTTTTCGCGGCAAATCCTCAATTTTCGCAACAATATCTCCACTTTTATCGCAGGCCGTTGTAAAGGAATTTTCCTTAACATCTGCAAGCCCGATAACGGGACACGTGTCATACCGTTTTTTCTTGAGCGTATAAAATGTTTCCTGAATAATAGCGGCACTTTCTTTTGAAAAAGTAAACCTGTTCGTTATTAAAATATCATCAACCGTATTTTTTGTTTTTTCATTCAACGGAGGGGTCGCAATTTCCAATATATTGCCGTCAATACGCATTGCTGCATTTTCATAAAATGCTTTGCAAAAATCAAGTCCGTTTTGGTAAGCACAACCGTCGCTGTATGTTCTGTTTATAAATACTCCGTCTTTAAAGTACAGAACATAGTCCTCTTTTTCCGTCACCTTAATACACAGCCCTGTTTCATCGCTTACGTAAACCTCGGCATTTGCTCCATTCATTCCCAAAGAAAAATTAAATTTCTTCATTGCTTTATACGTTCCTTTCTGAATTTTCTGGCAGAAATACTCACTGCATTATTTCATTTTTTTAATACACAAGTTTATTTTTTCTCTGAGATTTAAAATATAATCGGCACAATGCGGATATTCCTTAAAAGAAATCGGTTTTACCGAATCTATCATACGGACAATATCAGCCTTTGGCATATAATTTTCAAGCAACTCCATCGCTCGAATATCTTGCAATGCCTCATTAAAAACCTTTAATCTTATCGACGGTATTGGGCCGTTTTTGCCCGGATATACGGAAAAAGCGTCGCCCGACGGGTAAGCGCCGTCAGCATCCGTTACCAAAAATGGGTTGATTTGTTTTTTTGAAAATACAGAATAATAGAAGTTATACCCCCAATGCAAAAAGCCATTTATTCCGTATTTATACAATTGATATCCTATAATTCTGTTTCTGTATGAAGGCATAGCCATAAATCTGTTGCTTACATTTTCATCACACTGTGAACAGCAATTATATGCCCATAACGGTTCAACCTTTGCATTGATAAACGGTTCTATATGGTTTGTCGCACAAACAGGTGTTTCGATAAGTTTCTTTTGATAAAATTCAAAATCCGACAAAGCATCGATTGTTTTGAAGTCTTTGATAAAGCGGTAAATAATATCCCTTGCCTTTTTATATGATTCAACCTGCTCTGCAGACGGCTCATCGGAGATATGAAAATATACACTATCTTCAATATTTTTTTCTTTTATAACTTCTATAAGCTTTGGCAAGAAACAGTTCAGAAATTCTATATATTCTTTTGAATCCGATTTTGTATCCCAGCCGAATATTTTTTCTGTTTTTCCGTTAACCTCTGCCACAATTTTTGGTGCAGCAACTGCTCCCCACTGGGTAAACAGGTGTGAAATTTCAAAATACTTTATACCATTCTTTCTGCCTAAATCAATCCATCTTATCAGCTTATCAAAGCTAAAGCTGTATGTATCCTTTTCCTTTGTCACATCAACAAGCTGAACAGTCGGGCGTTCGCCCCCCACCTCGGTATCAAGCGGCGGCGTAAAAACCGGTGTAAGAAGCATATTTACACCGTGTTCAGCTGCCATTTCCATAAATTTATCGATAAGTTTCCAATGCTTTTCTCCAAAAGTTTTCACCCCGTAATATGTCGCTATGCAGTCAGCATGAAACCATTGCGTAAAAATCAACTGCTGTTTTGGGAGAATATTGTCAATTACTTCCAATTCAAATATCTTCTGTTCGTTAACTCTGCTGTCCTCGGATAAAAAGGTTACTTTTATCGGATATTTACCTGCAACACAGCTCTCACTTATTTTGACGCTAATCCAAATTGAATGATATGCACTGTTAAAAAGTGTTACCTCCCCGTCTTGAATAGGACGCAGAATATCCGGAAATAATCCGCTTTTTGTTGTTATATAGTTTTCATCGCATTTTCCCGGATAGGCCGGAAGCTCCGACGCAACATTTCCCACAAGATAAATTGTTATCATATCACGCAAATTGGATTCTACCTTTACTTTTAAAGGTATCCTCGTACCGTTTTGCTCTCTTGGGATGTTTGATTTATATGCAATTTGGTAGGAAAATTCTTCGCCTTTTAAAGCACTCGCCGAAGTGTACTCCTCACAGGAATTAAAATCGTTCAAAAAAACCTTTTCAAGCGATGAGCATTGTCTAAATAAAACTTCACACATCCTTGTTCACCCCTTTATAAGCTGCACATTTATTATTCAAACAACAGGCTGAAGCCTTTTAGCTTATATATTGCCTCAGTAAAATAATAATCGCCGTAAATAATCGGAAGATGCGTAACCTTTTTCATCCTTTCCGGATCATTTGTCCAAAGCTCCGTACCCATCTGTAAAACGGAGTCCTCATCGGTGCTATAATTGCAAAACCTTTCATCGAGTACGCGAAGTATTTTAAGAGCTGCGTCATAATACAATCTGCCCTCAAGAGCCGGAACATTTCTTGACAGTTCCAAAAGTCCGCACGCCGCACAAGCCCCCGCGGTCGTATCATACAGGAGTGGCTCTTCCGGAGAACGGAAATCAGCCCTCGGAATGTAGCCATCATTACATATGCAGGAAATAAAATAATGTGCAATTTTTTTTGCAGTGTCAAGATATTCAGTCTTACCGGTATGAATATAACTTAAAACAAATCCGTGAAGCCCCCAAGCCTGGCCTCGTGACCATGAAGAATTTTCATCATAACCCTGACCGCCCTCGCATTTAATATACTCGCCGGTATCTGAATCATAATGAACAATATGTTTAACAGAACCGTCCGGACGAACGTGATTTTGCATTGTGGTATCTGCATGCCTCATTGCAATTTGCTTAAAGCGGCTGTCTCCGATTTCATCCGATGCCCAGTACAAGAGCGGAATATTCATCATACAGTCAATTATTGCGACGCAGGGGTCCCAGTTCCACGCGCGTATAAACTGTCCTGCAGGGTTATATTTGGATGCAAGTATACTTGCTGCATAAAGATTTCTTGCACGCGACTTTTTGTTTCCCGTAACTCTGTAATCAACACCTGCCGAAATATGCCACATAAAACCTACATCGTGGTGTAAATCATCAAAGTTTTCAAATGCCTTATCCAAATGTTCTTCTGCACACTGTGCAGTTTCCTTGTAAACCTCTTTCTTTGTTCCGCAGTACATAAGCCACATAAGCCCCGGCCAAAAACCATTTGTCCACCATGTAATACGATCGCCTTTTCTATCATCATGTACGCCGTTTACTGTAGTATACGGTATTTTTTCCTTTGAACGCTTTGCAACAACGGAAAGCTTTTTGTCAAGTTTTTCCCAAACACCGCAAATAAAATCCTTATCTTTTTGCGCAGCCTTTTCAAAATCAAACATTGAAACTTCCTCCCAAATTTTAAATAACCGATAATCACTTGTAAACAAACGTCGGCACACTTACCTCTACCCAGGTGTCACCCTCATATTTTCTTTGTTTTTGGTTTCTTAAATCTTTTATAGTATAGCCCAGCATATCCGTCGTCCTAACCCTTGTGTACCCTTCATACTCAAATTCTATTCTCGGATGAAACAGCATTTTGCTGCCGGTACCGGTAACCTCAAATGCCGGATGCTGTTCCGTATAAATATAACTTTGGTCAGCCTTCTTAATTTTTAGCGCCCAACCGGTTTGATCCGGAAATTTAACTTTAAGCCATACATTATTATAGTTACCGTTTGAAAGAACGCCTTTAATTTTAAGATAGTTTTCTGCGTTTTCTGTAAAATCTCCGTGGGCATCAATCACTTTAAACCTTTTTGTTTCCTTGCCAAGTGTCTCGACTCCGTCTGCTTTTATTTTTCCTTCTCCGTATATATAACTCCATACATGCTTCTTTGTATTCTTATTACGTCTTAAAACCGCAATATTTCCGGCAAATGTTATGCCATACGCCGTACGTTCTTTTGTGTCATTGCTTATGTAAATAATATCTTCATTTTCACCTAAATCAACAACAGCTGCTATACACATTGGATCCTGACTTGTCGGCTCAATCCATTTTACGGCTTTGACCTTTTCGTTCTGCCCCTTTTTAGAGGTTTCATATATTGCTCCGTACCGTGTTGTATCATTAGAATTAACTTTACTTCGTCTGTAAAAATGCCACCCCGGATAATCGTATTCACTGCTTTTATTCCCCATCGTTTCGCGATATGACGGATATGAAGAGAAGAAAAGTTCATTGCCTTTTATCCCGTTCATATAAATATGAAGTGATGTTCCGCTTTCCTTGCCTGTCCACTTAAAATCAAAATCATTTTCACCGCTTGCTGTCTTCGGACTTGTGATGTATTCTCTG
>CAKSNY010000035.1 GCA_934476455.1 uncultured Clostridia bacterium
AGCGGTTTTTGCGGTGCACGCCCGCGAAAACCGCGCTTTTTACGTCAGAGGGGATTTCCCCTCTGACAACTCCCCAATTTCTCAAATTTTAAGTTTTTCGGCAGGCTGAAAATTTTTGTAAAAAATACCTCCGACTTAATAATCGGAGGTCAGACTGTCAAAAAACTGAAATAGAAAACGTCGAGGAGTTGTCAAAGGGGATAGGAAAAAAAGCTTCAGAACGGACAAACTGAACCCGAAGGTGTACAAAAGTACTCCGAGAGGTGAAGTTTGACCGTAGCAAAAAGGCATACAAACGCAGAAAAATCGAATGTAATGAGATTTTTCTACCAAAACAGAATTTTTAGTCTGTTTTTCAGTTGCAAACTCTTTATTATAATTGCCTTTTTGCGTTCTGGACTTTTTTACCATCCCCTTTTTTTACAAAATTCTTTATATAAGCCAACGTATATTCTTCGCCTTTTTCTTTAAGCATTACAAGCCAGCTTTCGATAAGCGCGCTTGTTTCGGGATGGATAAATCGCGTGCTTTTTCCGCGGACAAAGTATTCCAGCGGGTGACTGTCGGTATAATTTTTACCCTGATAAACCTTGCTTGCCCCAACGCGGTCGCAAAACATTTCCGCAACATAGCGGACAGGCATTTTAACGGGCTGTATTGTACGTGTAGCGGGGTTATAATCCGTCCAGTATTCAAAATGATGGCGGTTACGCCCCTTGTGGTGCAGCCATGCGGCGCTGTAGCCTTTTTTCCGGCGTTCCTCCTCGTTCGGGCTTTTGGTGCCCTGGTAATTTTTAACGCCGTTTATAAATTCCACCGGGCTGTATTTTGAAAGGTCGTGCAAAAGCCCCTGCCAAAATATACCCGCCCGTGCTGCATGGCGCATAACGGCGCGGCGGTGTCGCATAACAGTTGTCAGATGTCCGATAAATCCGTAAAATATATTTTTCTTCAAAAAAATCACCCTCGGAATTATAATAACATTGATTTGCTTTTTTTGCAAGATGTGTTATAATGCAATAAGACAGCTGCGGCAAAAATTTTTTTAAAAAATGAACCTTTTTTCCCTTGGCGTCTATATATAAGTAAAGGAGGAATTTCCAGGTGTATTCCGACAAAGCGGCTTCGCTTGTACACAGCCATTTGGACGCGGTGTACGGGTTTTGCCTGCATCTTACAAAAAACACATACGATGCGGAGGAGCTTTGCCAAGATACTTTTCTGAAAATTATAGAAAAGCCCGAAAGGATTGACGATGGCAACAATCCCCGCGCATACATATGCACCGTGGCGCTTTCCCTTTGGAAAAGCCGTATGAGAAAGCTTTTGCGGCGGCACGCAATAGCGCCGTCAAGCCCGATTGACGAACATATAAACGTTTCGGCAAAGGATGATACCGAAAGCGACGTTTTAAACCGCGAAAGGGCACAGAAGGTGAATGAGGCGGTTGCCGCCCTGACCGAAAATCTGCGCATACCGGTTCTTTTGTATTATATGTGCGATGTTCCGCTTGCAGATATTGCAAAAACGCTTAATTGCCCGGTCGGCACAGTAAAGAGCCGCCTTTATAAGGCGCGCGAAATCATAAAAAAGGATTTGGAGGTGCTTTTAAATGAATAACGATAAATTGGATAAGATTATTTTTCAATCGCTTCAGACAAGCGCCCCCGAAGGTCTTGAAGAAAAAATACTTACCGAGATACGCCGTGCCGAAAGGCGAAAAAGGCAGCTGCACAGATATACGGGCTTTGCGGCAGCCGCTGCCGCGATGTTTATATGCGCTGTCGGCGTGCTGCAAAACAAAGCGCTTTTGGACAGTCCTCGTCTGCAAAGCGAAAAAGCGGACAAGACGGTTTCGTTTTCCGATAAACCCGAAAAAGAAACAAAAAGAGAATCCGAAAAAAAGTTCGCTTTAAATGACAGCGGCTGTAAAAGCGAAGATATGAACAAAACACGGGCTGACGCGCCCGAAATGAAAAAGGAAAGCGCCCCCGCAAAAAAAGCTGCACCGAAAAAAAATCCGCAGCCGGAGGTAAATACCGAAAAAAACATAACGGAAGATAAAACCATTCCCGAAAGCACAGCGGAGGAAAAAACGGCAGATACACAAAGCGCTCCGCATGACCCGGAGGTGCAGAGTTTTTCGCAAGCGGATTTGCCTGATGAAAACAGCATAGGCTATGCCGAAGATACATTTTCTATGGCAGTAATCGGCGGCGGCAGTGAAAGAAGTATGAAAAGAGGCTCTCTTTCTGAGCTGTTTTCCGAAAATTACGACTATTGCACGGCAATATACAAAAACATACTTCCGCAGCTTGACGAAATCGAGGGCTGCACCGTTACACAAATTACGGGAAACGAAGATTTTTTCTGCGGTGCGGACGGCGCACTTACAATTATATTTCCGCCGGGGGAGGGTGCGCCGAGTGAGCTTGGCGAGCTTCGCCTTTACGCGGGTATTATAAAAGACGGTATTCTTACCGAATAAGAAGGAGGAAAACTTATGAAAAAACTACTCAGCACAATTCTTGCACTTGCGCTTTTGGCTCTTTGTATGCCGTGCGCTTTTGCGGAAGACACACAGCGTTCCGAAACGGAGAAGGTGCTTTCGTCCGTACTTGAACGAATTCCCGACACTTCTGCCTATGAAAAATTTGACGCAGACCGCTTTGAAAGTGAGAACGGCAGAAAATCCTTTACTTTTTCATGGTACAATGAGGACGAGGGCGACAGCGCTTCCATGTATGTAACCGCACTTTCGGACGGAACTATTGTAAGCTTTTCTGTTTACGGCGAGGAGGATTATACCCCCGCGACAGACAAAATAAGCACCGACGCGGCACTTGTAAAAGCGCGCGAGCTTGTAAAAAAGCTTAACCCCGGCGTTTCGGAAAAATTTGTCGTTCAAAATAACGAAGATTATGACAGCCTTTACACAAACGAACACGTTTTTTCGGTTTTTCATATTGAAAACGGCATTCCCGTGAGGGGTGACGAAGGAACTGTCACCCTTGACGCAAAATGTGAAAAGATAACGGACTTTTCAATCTCTTACACAACAAGCGTTACATATCCCAAATCAAACATAATTTCCGAAGATAAGGCAAAAGCTGCATTTAAAGAAAAAATCGGTATGGAGCATATTTACAGAACGTATTTTGACTGGAAAACCAAGAAAACAACGGTTTTTCCTGTGTATGCAATACCGCAGTCCAATATTTATATTGACGCAGTAACGGGCGAAAAGACCCAAATAAACGACGACCGCTACATAACGTATAAGGGAGATATGAAGGAAGCCGCGATGGATTCAAACAGCGGTGGCGGCAGCCGTTCCTTCTCTGAAGCCGAAACAGCCGAGCTTGAAAATATAGAGGGGCTGCTCTCTGTAAAAGACATTGAAGCGCGCCTGCGTGCAAATAAGCTTTTCGGGCTTGATTACGGATATGAGCTTACATATACGGACGCAAGAAAAAATGTGCGCACCGAAAAAGACGAGTACCTTTATTATATGACCTTCCGCAAAAAGGACGGAAACGGCTATAAATACGCCTATGTAACCGTAAATGCGGCAAACGGAGAAATTAAGGATTTCAGCCGCGACCAAAACGGTGAAAGCATTACGTTTCCAAGTGATGAAACCGCTAAAAAAACGGCAGAGAGCATAATCTCCTCTCTTGCGCCGGAAAAAGGTGAAGAGTACAAGCTTGACACCGTTTCGGACGGATACGTAACATACGACCGCTATGTGAACGGCATACGCGTTTCGGGTGATTTTATACGTATATCGCTTTACGGAAAGGGTGCAGAGCTTACAACATACGCCATTTCCTACACGGACGCCGAATTTCCGGAAATTACAAACGCAATAGATAAGGACAAAGCGGCAGACATAATGTTCGGGGAAACAGCGTACAGCGCAATGTATATTCCCTACGCAAAAAGTGCAGACAGCATCTCGCCCGACCGCTGCGCTCTTTGCTATGTTCCGGAGGACTCCTCCGTTATGATAAATTCTCTCAGCGGAAAGCGTGTACGCTATGACGCAAAGCCCTATTCAAGCGGAAAGCTTGGCGAATATGCAGATATTGAAAGCCATTACGCAAAGGACAGCATAAACGAGCTTAAACGCTTTGGCATAGGCTTTGGCGGCGGACAGTTTAAACCCGACGAGCCTATTTTACAAAAAGATTTTGCCGCACTTTTGGTTACGGCAGACAACCGCAGCAGTATTGTAATTGACGAAAACACCGATTACGACGATTTTTACCGCCAGGCACGCTGGAGCCTTATTAAAAAGGACGAAGCCTCCCCCGACAGCTACGTAACGCGCCTTGATGCAGCCAAGTATATATGCCGCGCACTGAGCATAGAAAAATGCGCCGAGCTTGAAGGAATTTACAACTGCCCGTTTGTTGACGTAACAAGCGGCAAAGGCTACACCACGCTTTTGTGGGGACTGAAAATTTTATCGGGTGAAGGCGGCGGCACATTCTCTCCGGACGCACCCCTTACGCGCGGCGACTGCGCAATTATGCTTTCGCGTATGTTATCCCTGAGATAAGAAGGGCAGCTGAAACATAACACCTGTTACACTAAAAAAGTGCGGTGTGCCGAAACATTTTGGCACACCGCACTTTTTTCACCGTTTTTATAATACCTTGTTCAAAAAATCAATGGTTCTCGGATTTTTGGGTGAACCGAAAATTTCTTCCGGGGTGCCCTCCTCCAAAACAACGCCCCCGTCAATAAACAGCACGCGGTCGGCAACCTCCCGCGCAAAGCCCATTTCATGCGTTACAACAACCATTGTCATACCTTCGGCGGCAAGTTCTTTCATAACGTCAAGCACTTCGCCTACCATTTCGGGGTCTAAGGCACTTGTAGGCTCGTCAAAAAGCATAATATCGGGATTTAATGCAAGCGCACGTACGATTGCGATACGCTGCTTCTGCCCGCCCGAAAGCTGCTGCGGATAGGAGCTTGCCTTGTCCGAAAGACCGACACGCGTTAAAAGCTCCATAGCCTTTTTTTCCGCCTGCTCCTTTGTCATCTTTTTAAGCTTAACGGGTGCTAAGGTAATATTTTCAAGAATTGTAAGATGCGGAAAAAGATTAAAATGCTGAAAAACCATTCCTATTTTTTGGCGCACCTTGTTTATATTGCAATTCGGGGCGGTAATTTCCTCTCCCTCGATAAAAATTTGCCCGCCCGTAGGCTTTTCAAGCAGATTTATGCAGCGCAAAAAGGTCGATTTACCGCTGCCCGACGGACCTATTACAACTACCTTTTCACCCTTTTTTATGGTTTGGTTAATTCCTTTTAAAACCTTTATTTCGCCGTGGTCGCCGAAATGCTTTTCCAGATTTTTAACGCTTATCACTCTTACGCAGCCTCCTTTCCATAATTGCAAGCAGCTTTGTCATAATAAGCACGATTGCCAGATATACCACAGCAACAAGCAAAATGGGGTTTATCTGGTCGTATGTAGTGTTTTTTATCTGATTTCCCGCTTTTGTAAGGTCTACAACGGCAACATAACCCGCTACCGAGGTTTCCTTGAGAAGCGCTATCATTTCGTTGCCTATTGCAGGCAAAATATTTTTAAACGCCTGCGGAAGTATTATTTCCTTCATAGTTACAGCCTGTGAAAGACCGAGCGAGCGCCCCGCCTCCATCTGACCTTTGTCTATGGCAAGTATGCCCGAACGTATAACCTCTGCAACATATGCGCCCGAGTTTATGCCAAATGTAATCATTGCAACCCACGTTCCGTCCTTAGCCGAAACAAAGACTATGAAAAACGAAATAAGAAGCTGAACAACAACGGGGGTACCGCGTATTACCGTAAGATAAATATTGCACAGCACATCTACAAACTTAAGCTTTTTGTTATCGGCACATAAAACCTTTAAAATTGCAATTACAGTACCTATTATAACACCTATTATAAGCGCCCCGAACGTTATAATAAGCGTTTTTTCCAAACCGCTTATCAGCGTTTTATACCTGTCTGCAACAATAAATGTCTGGTAAAGCTTTGCCGTCCATTCGTTAAAACCGACTTTAACCGCATTAAACCAATTCATATATAAAACCTCGTTATAAAAAAACCGAAAAAAGCACCGTGCATACCAAAGGAATACGATGTCTGCGCCAGTTGCTTTTCCCGGTTTTTATTTATTTCTTGTTATTTATTCGGCGTCAACCGTAAGGTCGTAGCTCTTGAAGATTTCCGCAAGCTTGCCGTTTGACTTAAGAGATGCTATTGCGGCGTTAAGCTGCTTTACAAGCTCATCGTTTCCGAGCTTTGTTGCAATTGCATATGTTTCCTCTGTAAGCGCTTCGTCCAAAACTACCGTCTTTCCGCCCTGTTCTGCGGAGAGCGCCTGTGCAACGGCGTTATCTATTACAACCGCGTCAACCTTACCGGCAACAAGCGCCGAAACAGCCTCCGAACCGGTCTTGAAAGACTGAACATTGTAGCCGCCGTCAAGAAGGAACTGCTCGCCCGTTGTAGCCTCCTGGCAGGAAACGGTTTTTCCTTCAAGGTCAGCTGCTGCCTTTATATCGCTGCCGTCGAGAACTATTATAGACTGCGAAGCCTTGTAATAATCGTCCGAAAAGCTCATATTCTTACGGCGGTCGTCATTTGCCGTGATACCTGCAACGGCAACATCGTACTTTCCTGTAGCGGCGCCTGTAAGTGCAGCGTCAAAATCGATATTCGTGATTTCAACATCGTCATAACCCATTTCTGTTGCAAGTGCTTTTATCATATCCATATCAGCGCCCACAATCTTTTCACCGTCAAGATATTCAAACGGCTTAAACTCTGCATTTGTTGCAACCGTAAGAACCTTTTTTGTTTTAGTGTCTGCGTTTGTATCCTCCGAAGCTTTTTTACCGCAAGCGGCAAATACACACACCGAAAGCGCAAGCGCTGTAATAAGTGAAAGTGCCTTTTTCATATTAAAATTACCTCCGAAAATTTATTATGCAATCATTATAGCACAAATGTATAAAAATGCAAGTCTTTTTTTTAAATATGCGCAAAAATATTAAATATAGCGTAAATCGTTTGTATATTTATACGCGTTTTACTTTTTTAATTCCAGTGTTTTTTCATACGCCGCAATCACGGACGACTGTGCGGCTGCACGAAATCCGCCTTTTTCAAGAGCAAGCACGCCCGCTATGGTTGTGCCGCCGGGGCTTGTAACGGCGTCTTTAAGCGCCCCCGGATGCATATTGGATTTTATAACCGTCTGCGCTGCGCCAAAAACGGTCTGCGCTGCGTATTTCATTGCTTTATCGCGCGGCACCCCGCACGACACCGCCCCGTCTGCCAAAGCTTCTATAAACATATACACATATGCCGGTCCGCATCCGGAAAGTGCTGCCGCCGCGTCTATAAGCGATTCGGGGATATAGTCAAGCTCGCCCGCCTTTGAAAGAATTTCGGTAAATTCAGAAATTTCTTCTTTTTTTACCGCAGCGTTTGCGCAGTACAAAACCATTCCGCTTTCATATGCGCAGGGGGTATTGGGCATTATTCTTATAACGGGCAGCTTTTTGCCTATTATTTTTGTTACAGCCTCCACCGAAACACCCGCCGCCATTGTTACAAGAACAAATCTGTCCGTACGCTTTCTTAAAATATCTTTTATGCCCGAAAGCATATCCTCAAGATATTGCGGTTTTACGCCCAGGAATATATATTTACATTCCGCGGCGATTTCTTTGTTATTGCCCGCGTTTGCGCCAATCTCTTTTGAAAGCGCGGCGGTTTTCTTTTCGTCCGCATCCGAAAGGAAAATATTTTCGCCGCCTATGCTTTTTGCCGCCGCGCGCGCAAGTGCGCCGCCCATATTTCCGCAGCCGATAAATCCTGTATTTTTCATAGCTTTACACCCCTCTATCGGATTTGTCCGTTTCCTTTTATTATGTATTTGTATGACGTAAGCTCCCTAAGACCCATAGGTCCGCGCGCGTGAAGCTTTTGTGTGGATATTCCCATCTCGCAGCCCAAGCCAAACTCTCCGCCGTCGGTAAAGCGGGT
The DNA here is from genome assembly GCA_934476455.1 of uncultured Clostridia bacterium. Classification (GTDB taxonomy): domain Bacteria; phylum Bacillota; class Clostridia; order UMGS1883; family UMGS1883; genus UMGS1883. The sequence continues at coordinate 8,063 of CAKSNY010000035.1, forward strand.
CGAGGCGTTTACGTAGACCGCCGCGCTGTCAACCGTTTTAACAAAAAAGTCTGCCGCGTCCTTGTTATTTGTAATAATGCAGTCGCTGTGTCCCGTGGAATGAAGCGATATATGCTCTACCGCCCCCGAAACAGAGCCTACAATCCCAACCGACATAATATAATCAAGAAATTCAGTGTCAAAATCAGCTTTATCCGCTTTTTTTGTTTTTATTATCCCGTACGCCTCGTCATCGCACCTGAGTTCTACCGGGTGCGGCTCTTTTGTGAGGCGCTCTTTTGCAAGCGGTAAAAACGCGGAGGCAATATCACGGTGCACAAGCATACACTCTGCCGCATTGCACACCGAAGGTCTGCTTTTCTTTGCATTTTCCAAAATGTTCAGCGCCATATCAAAATCGGCGTCTTTATCAACATATATATGGCAAATACCCGTCCCTGTTTGTATACAGGGAACATCGGCATTTTTTACGCACGCGTCAATAAGCCCTTTTCCGCCGCGCGGAATAAGCAAATCCACATACCCTACAGCCTTCATAAGCGCACCCGCGCTTTCGCGGGTGGTATCTTCTATAAGATTTATAAGGTCGGGGTTTAAATTTAAGCTGCAAAGCGCGCCGCGCATAGCCTTTACAATTGCTTTTGCGCTTAAATACGCTTCCTTCCCGCCGCGCAGGACGCACACGTTGGAGCTTTTAAGGCAAAGCGCAGCCGCGTCCGACGTAACGTTCGGGCGGCTTTCGTAAATAATTGCCGCAACGCCCATCGGAACAGAGGTTTTTTGCACATCCAGTCCGTTCGGGCGGTGGATTTCTTCTATAATACGCCCGATGGGGTCGGGAAGCGCCCTTACCGCGCGTATACCCTCCGCGGCAGAGTGTATTCTGTCTCTGCTTAAAGAAAGGCGGTCTATCATAACGGGTGAAATTATGCCTGTTGCCTTCTTTACGTCCTTTTCGTTTTCCGCAAGAATTTCATCGGCATTTTCTTCTATCGCGTCCGCCATTTTTAAGAGAGCGGCGTTTTTAACCTCCTCTGTCAGGTTTATCGCGTCTTTTTTTGCATTTTTTGCATTTTCAAGAATTTGTGCGGTTGTCATTTTTTCTCACCCCTAAAAAGTGTTCCGGCTTCTTTTCCCTCTGCAATATCATAAAGCAGATCAGGTTTTGAGCCGTTTGCAATTATCATATTTATCCCTTTTTCCATACATATACGTGCCGCACAAAGCTTTGTCTGCATTCCGCCCGTTCCGAGAGCCGAGCCGCGCCCCCCCGCAAGTGCCATTACCTCGGGAGTAAGGCTTTTTATCTCTTTTATAAGGCTTGCGTCCGGATATTTATGCGGGTCTTTTGTGTAAAACCCCTCAATATCGGAAAGAAGCACCAGTAAATCTGCCCCGCACACAGCCGCTATACGCGCGCTCAGCGTGTCGTTATCGCCGAGCGAAATTTCATCTGTAGCAACGGTATCGTTTTCGTTTATTATCGGCAAAACGCCCATCTCCAAAAGCCTGTTTACAGTATTATGGAAATTCAATCTTCGGGTATCGTCCTCCATATCGGGGGCTGTTACCAAAAGCTGCGCAACTGTGTGGTTATATTCCGAAAAAAGCTTGTCGTAGGTATACATAAGCTCGCACTGCCCAACGGCGGCGGCTGCCTGCTTTGTGGGCATATCCTCGGGACGTGCGCCTAAGGAAAGCTTTCCCACACCCATTCCTATTGCGCCCGAGGACACCAAAATTATCTCTGTTCCCGCATTTTTAAGGTCGCTTAATATTTTACACAGGCTTTCAATATGCCTTATGTTAAGGCAGCCTGTTTTATGGGCAAGCGTTGACGTACCCACCTTCACCGTTATACGCATAAAAAATCATTCCTCTGTAAGTTTTAAAAGTATTTCTTTCATTTGCCGTTTTGTTACGGCGCTGTTTATCTCGCCGCGCAGCGCCGCTGCACCGCGTATGCCCGACGTATACCATGCGGCGTGCTTTCGCGCCTCGCGTATTCCCACATATTCGCCTTTTAAGCTGCACAGTAAATCTATATGGTAAAGCGCCGTTTCTATCTTTTCGCTCATTGTCGGAAAGGTTTTTACCCCGCCTTCAAAAAGTTCTGTTATTTGTTTAAATATCCACGGATTGCCGCGGCTGCTGCGCCCTATCATAACGGCGTCTGCTTTTGTTTCTTTTAAAAGAGCTGCCGCGTCCTCGGCACAAAAAACGTCTCCGTTTGCAATTACGGGGATTGTTACCGCCTCTTTAACGGCGCGTATAACCCCGCGGTCACAGCTTCCGCTGTAAAACTGCTGCCGCGTTCTCCCATGCACGGTTACGGCTGCCGCGCCGCATTCCTGCGCAATTTTTGCCAAAACAGGCGCGTTTATGCTTTCTTCATCCCATCCGGCGCGCATTTTTACCGTTACCGGCTTTTCGGTTCCTTTGCATACAGCGTCTATAATGCGTTTTGCCTTTTCCGTATCACGCATAAGCGCCGCACCCTCGCCGTTATTTACTATTTTCGGCGCGGGGCATCCCATATTTATATCTATGAAAAGTGCATTTTCCGAAAGCTGCGGAATTATTTTTTCAAAAACCTCCGGGGCGTTTCCGAAAAGCTGCAGTGCCGTAGGCAAGCTGCCTGTATCCATAAGCCGCTGCGTTTTTTTATCCGAAAAGGATAGCGCCTTTGCGCTTACCATTTCCGTATACGAAAGACCCGCTCCGAAACTGTGGCATATTTTTCTGAATGCCAAATCCGTAACGCCCGCCATAGGCGCAAGGAAAATATTGTTTTTTAATTCAACCGAACCTATTTTCATCATATATCAAGGCGCATATCTCCGCGCTCTATAAATCCGTGCTTACGCATAAATTCCGAGATAACATAAGAAAGAATTGCCGGAAATACCGCATACATTGCCGCATTTAACAAAATCGCGGTGGAAGCCGGCATTTTTTCAGCCATTGTCTGAACAGACATAATAGGTCCCACAAGCCCCGCCGTTCCCATTCCGGAGCCTGTAGCGTTGCTTTCCATATGAAATACAAGCGTTGAAACCGGACCCAAAACCGCGCTTGTAATAATTGCCGGAAGCCAGATAAGCGGCTTTTTAACAATGTTTGGAATTTGCAGCATACTTGTTCCCAAGCCCTGTGCCAAAAAGCCGCCGAAGCCGTTTTCGCGGTAGCTTGCCACTGCAAAGCCTATCATATTTGCGCAGCATCCAACAGTTGCCGCACCCGCCGCAAGGCCGTTTAGCCCAAGCACAATTCCTATTGCGGCAGAGCTTATCGGAAGTGTAAGGAAAATACCCATAAGCACGCTTACAACTATTCCCATAACAAAGGGCTGCTGCTGCGTACCCCAGTTTACCATTGAGCCTAAGGACGTCATAAAAGAAGATATCGTAGGACCTGCCAAAAGCCCTGCCGCACATCCCGCCGATATGCTTACCACGGGCGTTAAAAGTATGTCAAGCTTTGTTTTGCCGCTTATAAGCCGTCCCAAAACAATCCCCGCATACGCCGCAATGAAAGCACCCAGCGGCTCCCCCGGAGGCGTAATTGAAAATACGCCGCCTTCAAAAAGCTCTCCCGAAAGGATTTTCCCTGCATAAGAACCCACAAAGCCCGCAACCGCAGCACTTACCGTTACAAGCGGCGCCTGCTTAAGCTTATGCGCAACCCCCACGCCGATGCCCGCGCCCGTAAGAAGCGACGCGCATTTTCCGACCGTTACCGTAAGCGTGCGCACAGCCCCCTCCGGAAAAAGCATTGCAGCCTGCACCATAATAGTGCCGACAATAAGCGTGGAGAAAAGCCCCAGCGCCATACCGCTGAACCCGTCGATAAATATTTGCGAAAGCAGAGCCTTCAGTTTTTTCAAGGAAAACGCCTCCATTTTTATCATATGTTTCGTTTCATTATACATAAAATGAAACAAATTATCAAGGAAAAAGACACAAAAACATAAAAAAACTATTGAAATTTAATATTTTTATGCTACAATGAAGGTATAAATTCAGAAAGAGGTGTTATAAGAATGGCATATTGCATTAACGATGATTGCATCAGCTGCGGCGCTTGTGCGGCAGAATGTCCTGTAGAGTGCATTAAGGAAGGTGACGGGAAGTACGTAATCGATGCTGACCAGTGCCTTGAATGCGGCGCTTGTGCAGGTGTTTGTCCCGTAGGGGCTCCCAATCCCGCTGAATGATTAAAAAATTTACAGGTAAAGCCGCCCTTTTCGGGCGGCTTTACTTGATAAACGGAGAACATAATATATGATAAAGGATTTTGAAAAGGTTGAGGAGCTCGGAATAAAGGGCTACAAAATAATACAGACAAAGCGGGAGTTTTGCTTTGGCAGCGACGCGGTGCTGCTTTCGCGGTTTGCCGGCATAAAAAAGGGTGCGCGCGTACTTGATATGTGCAGCGGCACCGGAATAATAGCTATTTTGGCAGAGGCTCTATATTCTCCCTGCGAAATATGCACGCTTGAAATAAACCCCGAGGTTTGCGATATGGCACGGCGCAGTGTGGAGCTTAACGGCTTGGAAAATAAAATTTCGGTTTTCTGCGGTGACGTAAAAAACGCCGCGGAAATTTTCGGAAAATCCGCGTTTGACGCCGTTACGGTAAACCCGCCGTATATGCCCGTGGGAAAGGGTATTATAAATGACAAGGAAAAGCTTGCTTATGCCCGCCACGAAATACTTTGCACGCTTGACGATGTTGTAAAAAACGCAGCCGCGGTTCTGCGCCCGGGCGGCAAGCTTTATATGGTACACAGAAGCGACCGCCTGTGCGACGTTTTGTGTACGTTAAGGAAATATAAAATAGAGCCTAAAAGGCTTCAGATTGTTTATCCGGATTCCTCAAAAAAAGCGTCGCTTCTGCTTGTGGAAGGGCTTTTGGGCGGCGGCAAAGAACTTTTGGTTGAAAAACCGCTTTTTATGTATGACGATAACGGAAACTACATTCAGTCTATAAAATAACCAAGGAGTATGACAGACTATGGGAAAGCTTTATCTTTGCGCAACGCCTATCGGAAATTTGGGCGATATTACATACAGGTGCGTTGAAACATTAAAATCCGCAGACCTTATCGCAGCGGAGGACACCCGCCGCACACTTGCCCTTTTAAATCACCTGGGCATAGAAAAGCCGCTCACAAGCTATTTCGAGCACAACCGCCGCGAGAAGGGGCTGTATCTTGTAAACGAAATGAAAAACGGTAAAAACATAGCCCTTGTAAGCGACGCCGGTACGCCCGCCATAAGCGACCCCGGCGAGGACCTTGTGCGTCTTTGCGCACAAAACGGGGTGGAGGTTGTGCCCATTCCCGGCGCAGTTGCCGGAATAAATGCGCTTATTGCAAGCGGGCTTTCCACCGGGCGCTTTACTTTTGAGGGATTTTTAACGGTAAACAAGCGCGGCAGAAACGATATGTTAAACGAGCTTAAAAACGAAACGCGCACGATGATTTTTTACGAAGCGCCGCATAAACTTACATCTACGATTTCCGATATGCTGCGCGCGTTCGGTGACCGCCGCATTGCGCTGTGCCGCGAGCTTACAAAGGTTCACGAAGAAATTTTAAGAACCACCCTCAAGGGCGCGCAGAAGCTTTATTCCCAAACCTCTCCGCGCGGAGAATACGTGCTTGTAGTAGAGGGAAAAAGCCCCGAGGAGGTTAAAGAAGAGGAAATAAACAGCTGGCTCAGTCTGACCCCGGAGGAGCATATTAAAACATATATGAAAAAAGGGCTTTCGGAAAAAGAGGCAATGCGTGCCGCCGCACACGACCGCGGCGTTTCACGGCGCGAGCTTTACAACGAATTGAAAAGATAATTTTACTGTTTTTTTGCAGGTTTACGTTTTTTTGCGTTATATTTGGGAAAGCTGTTGACAAATTGCACGCGATTTGTTATTATATCTCGTATCAAATACAAATGTGCGCGGGTGGTGGACATTATAGAAAAACGTAAGCTTGTAATCGCAGATTTGTCGGTGCTTCCGCCTGTTTATCACAAGGTGCTTTTGGCGAAGGAGCTTTTATCCTCGGGCAAGGCGGAAACGATAAACATTGCGGCGGAAATGGCAAATGTTTCGCGGAGCGCGTATTATAAATATAAGGACTGTGTGTTTCCTTTTAACCAGATGCGCGGCATCCTTACGCTTTTGGCGGATGTGCGCGACAAAAAAGGGGTTTTAAGCGAAATCCTTTCCGTTACAAGTGACGCGGGCTGCAATATCCTTACAATAAATCAAAACGTTCCCGTAAACGGTATGGCAAACATAACGCTTACGCTGCAAACGGAAAATATGCGTATCAGCACAGAGGAGCTTATCACCTCTATGGAGGCGCTCGACGGTGTAAGGAAAATTGCCGTTTTGGCAAAACAATAGGAGGAGGCATACCGATGAAAGGCATCGCAATAATAGGCTTCGGGGTTGTAGGCTCCGGTGTTTATGAAATAATAAAGGGAAACAGCGCTCAGCTTTTAAAAAGCTGCGGCGAGGTGCTTAAGGTAAAGCGCATTTTGGATATACGCGACTTTTCACAGCACGAGGAAAAGGAGATTTTTACAAAAGACTTTTCCGATATTCTCAACGACCCCGAAATAGAAATCGTTGTTGAAACCATGGGTGGCGTGCGATTTGCGTATGAATACACAAAGGCGGCGCTGGAGAGTAAAAAAAGCGTTGTTACAAGCAATAAAGAGCTTGTGGCATCGCACGGCGACGAATTTTTCGCCATTGCAAAAAAGAATAATGTACGATACCTTTACGAAGCGAGCGTCGGCGGCGGAATACCGATAATCCGCCCGCTTGCAAACGATATTGCCGCAAATAACGTTGTGCAGATTGCGGGAATATTAAACGGTACAACCAATTATATACTGACTAAAATGTTTAAGGAAAACGACAGCTTTGAAAACGCGCTTAAAAACGCGCAGGAGCTCGGCTATGCCGAAAAAGACCCCACCGCCGATGTGGACGGGATTGACGCCTGCCGTAAAATTGCTATTTTAATGTCGCTTGTCACAAAAAAGAAGATCGACTGCAAAAACGTGCATACAGACGGCATCCGCCATCTTACCGCCGAAGACGTTACCTATGCCGCCGCGCTTGACCGCACCATAAAGCTTATAGGCTGCGGCTTTGTGAAAGACGGAAAGGTAAACGCCTCCGTAGAGCCGATGCTTGTCGCAAAGGAGAATTTGCTTTCCGGCGTTGAGGATGTTTTTAACGCCGTAACGGTAAAGGGAGATATGGTCGGCAATCTTATGTTTTACGGGCGCGGCGCGGGAAAGCTTCCCACGGCAAGCGCCGTTGTTGCAGATATTATAGACATCGCGCGCTCCGATGATTACACAGACGCTTTTTCCTGGGAAAAAGAAGACGCAGCCCTCGAAATTCCGTACAGCGATGTGCGCGCACGCTTCTTTGTTCGTGTAAAAAAAGAGCTTAAGGAAAATGTAAATGAAGAGTTCGGTAATGTGGAAATAATACGCGGTGTTTCTGATATCGGGTTTGTTTCGCCGAAAATGTCGGTTAAAGAACTTGAAGAACGCCTGAGCCGTATAGGCGGCTGCGTGAAAAAAATAAGGCTACTTTAATGGGAGGTAAATAAATTGAGCTTAATTGTTCAGAAATTCGGCGGCAGCAGTGTTGCAAACGCAGAGCGTATTTTTAATGTTGCGCGCCGTGTAACGGATACTTACGATAACGGAAACGACGTTGTTGTTGTCGTTTCCGCACAGGGCGACACAACGGATGACCTTTTGGAAAAAGCGGCAGAGGTAAACACGCGTGCTTCCCGCCGTGAGATGGATGTTCTGCTTTCCGCGGGCGAGCAGATGTCTATGGCGCTTCTTGCAATGGCAATAGAAAAAATAGGCAGACCCGTCGTTTCGCTTACAGGCTGGCAGGCGGGCGTAAATACCGACAGCAATTATTCAAAAGCGCGCATAAAGCGCATTGTCGGCGAACGCATACAAATAGAGCTTGACAAACGAAAGATAGTAATTGTCGCAGGCTTTCAGGGAATAAATAAGTACGACGACGTAACAACCCTCGGCCGCGGCGGAAGCGATACCAGCGCCGTTGCGATTGCGGCGGCTCTCGGTGCGGATTTGTGCCAGATATTTACGGATGTACGCGGCGTTTATACAACCGACCCCCGCATCGTGCCGGAGGCGCGTATGCTGCCCGAAATAACCTATGACGAAATGCTTGAGCTTGCCGCGTGCGGCGCAAACGTTTTGCATAACAGAAGCGTAGAGCTTGCCAAAAAATTCAACGTAAATATGGAGGTTCTCTCAAGCTTTGAAAGAGTGCCCGGAACGATAGTTAAGGAGGAAACAAAAGTGGAAAAAATGTCAATCAGAGGAATTGCAAGAGATAACGATATTGCACGCGTGTCGCTTGTAAGCGTCAGCGATACACCGGGAAAAGCCTTTCAGATTTTCTCCCTTCTTGCAAAAAAGAAGATAAACGTTGACGTAATACTTCAGTCAATCGGGCGCGACGGTAATAAGGACATCAGCTTTACCGTATCTAAAGACGATCTTGACCTCACCCTTAAGACCATTGACGAAAATAACAGCCTTATCGGCGCAAAAAGCGTTGAGCATAATGACAACGTTTCAAAGGTATCCATTGTCGGCGCCGGAATGACCTCGGACCCCGGCATTGCCGCAACAATGTTTGAGGCGCTTTATGATGCCGGAATAAATATTCAGATGATTTCCACAAGCGAAATAAGGGTAAGCGTTCTTATAGACAGAAAAGACGCCGAAAACGCCGTTCGGGCGATCCATAATAAATTTAATCTTGCTCAATAATTTTACAGGGGCGCAGAAGCCGCACAAAAGGCGGCTTTTGTGCCCTTTTACCAAGGTGACCTCTTTTGAAACGACTACTTTGCCCGGCGGCGGTGTTTTTTATCGCCGGAACAGTTTCGGGCAGCATAAGCTTTAATTTCATACTTGTTTTATCTGTGCTTTTGGCGGCAATTTATTTGTTATACGGGAAAAGACCGCTTCTTATTCTTTTGTGTATAACCGCATTTTTTGCCGGGATGTTTAGGATGGAGCTTAGCCTGTCTTATATTTCAAAACAGCAAAACATTTTCTCGCACGCAAAAAGTACCGCAACCTTTACCGTAATTGATTTTCCCTCCGGCGACAGTGTTTTTGCAAAAACAAAAATAGATAATAAAATGCGGTGCGTGTATCTTCACGCAGAAAATGCGTCCACACTCTCTCCGGGCGATATCTGCCGCGCAAACGTTACATACTACCCCACCGAAGGCTCTTTCGGGAACTATCTCCTCGGCAGAGGAGCCTGTATGAGGGCATATGCGGACAAGCTGCATATAAAAGGCAGAAGCGGCTTTTTTGTCTACGGCGTAAGGCGCTATGTAAAAAAGGTTATAAAAAACAATTTCAGCGGTGACATCCGCGCGTTTTGTCTTGCGGTAATCCTCGGCGATAAATCCGAAATGACAGACTCTTTATCATTTACACTAAAATGCGGCGGTATAAGCCATATTGCCGCCGTGTCCGGCTTGCACCTCAGCATTATGGTGACCGCACTTTTATTTGCCATGCAGTTTGTTTTCGGCAAAAGCAGGTTTTCTTTTCTTGCGGCTGCGGTATTTTCCGTTTTTATAATGCTTGCAACCGGGGCGGGCGCTTCTGTTGTGCGCGCATGTATAATGTGCGTTATAGGCTTTCTTGCACAGATTTTGTATAAAGAAAGCGACGCGCTGACCTCGCTGTCAGTTGCTGCCGTCCTGATGGTTTTTCAAAATCCGTTTGTTGTTTATAATATAGGGTTTGTTCTGTCGGTTTCGGCAACGCTTGGTCTTATCCTTTATTCCGCCCCTATAAAGGCGCTTTTCCCAAAAGTTTTTCCCGCATATATTGCAGACACAGCCTCTGCCGGAATTTCCGCGCAGGTTTTTACGGTACCCGCAATAATATATTATTTCGGCGAATTTTCTGTTTACGGCTTGTTTGTAAATATTATTGCGTCCGTCTTTGCAAGCATACTGGTAACGTCCGGGCTTTTTATGGTTTTATTTTCCTTCTTTAAGCCCGTATTTTACATTTTTGTACTTTGTACAAAGGGCGCCGCTGCACTGATACTTTCCGTAAGCAATGCGGCGGAACACCTGCCTTTTTGTATGCTTAATGTTTCAAAAATAGGAATTTTGCTTCTTTTTGCATGGATTATTATAGTGATTCTTCCTTTAATCTATGGAGGCGGGAAGAGGACGGCTGCCGTCTGTTTTGCTGTTTTTGCCGTCGCCCTCTCTGTAACGGGGGTATATATGTCTTATAACAGCGCTGTGATTTACCGGGTCGGAAATTCTTCTTACATTGCGCTTTTTAATGATAATTCGTCCTACCTTCTCGGTTGTGAAAGCTATGACGATATCTCCTATAAATCCGACAGCCTGGGCATAAAATGCTTTGACGCCGCTTTTGTAAACAGCAAAAATATTTACGAATATTCACGTGCGGCGTATGCAAAAAAGGTTAAACGCGTGTACTACCTTGAGGGCACGCTCGGAAAAAGTGATTTGAAAAAGCTTTTATCCGTCCTTCCCAAAGGTGCGGTATGCGCTCTGAAGCCCGGGGAGAGTGTGCATACTCCAAGCGGTAATTTTTCGTACCCGAACATAGCCGAAAACAAAGGCGAGGTTATACTCTTTACAAACGGCAGCAGGAAAGTTTTGCTGCTTGCGCCGCTCAGATTCAGGGCTCTTTCCCAAATGCACCGAAACGGCGAGCAAATTTTTGCCGACTCCATACTGTCCCCGCCTATGCTTTCTTATGTGAAAGAAACGGCAAAAGATGTATTTTTCGGCAATTTCCGCAAAAAAGAAAATGAATTTTTTATAAAAGGATAATAATAACAGTGCATTTTTTGAATAAGTGTGTTATACTGTAGAAAAGGAGAGATGTACGTGTCAGATAAAATCGAGGGCAGAAACCCCGTTTATGAAGCGCTTAAAAGCGGCAGAAGCATTGATAAGATATATATAAAAAAGGGCGAAAAGCACGGCAGTATAATACCTATACTTGCCATGGCTCGGGAAAGAAAAATTCCCGTATCACAGACAGATTCGCACCGCCTCGACGAGATGAGCGAAACGGGGGCGCACCAGGGCGTAATAGCGCTGTGCCCCGTGTTTGAATATAAAACCGTAGACGATATTTTGGCATATGCGGACGAGCGCGGCGAAAAACCGTTTATTGTAATTTTGGATCGCATTACCGACCCGCGAAACCTCGGCTCCGTAATAAGAACGGCTCACTGTGCAGGCGTTCACGGAATAATAATTCCGAAGCACGATTCTGCGGCCTTCGGCGCGGTTTGTGCAAAAGCTGCGGCAGGCGCGGCGGAATATATAAATATTGCCCGCGTTGCAAATTTGTCAAAAACAATTGATTATCTTAAAGAAAAAAACATATGGATTACCGGGGCGGACGCCTCCGGCGACACAGACCTTTATCACTGCGACCTTAAGGGTGCCGTTGCTATCGTGATAGGCTCTGAGGGGGAGGGGATAAGCCGCCTCTGCTCGGAAAAATGTGATTTTAAGGTTAAAATACCGATGTTCGGAAAAGTAAATTCGCTTAACGCCTCTGTTGCGGCAGCTTTGTTTATATACGAGGCGGTAAGGCAAAATAAAAAATAAAAGGAGAAATGAATTATGCGTGCAGTTGTAACGGTTGTCGGAAAGGACAAAACAGGAATTATTGCGAGGGTAAGCGGGCTTTTTTATGAGCAGAATATAAACATCCTCGACATCTCGCAAAAGCTTATGCAAAATCTTTTTACCATGATTTCTTTAATCGATCTTGATGGCAGTAAAATTGATTTTGACACGCTTTCAAAAGAGCTTGAAAAAACAGGCGAGGAGCTTAACGTTTCAATAACGATACTCCCGGAGGATATGTTTAAAAGCGTACATAGCGAGGAGGTTTGATTTTTATGCCGGATAAAAACACACTGTCCGTGGATTTAAAGCTTTTAAACCGCACAAAGGCCGCTCTTGAAAAAAACAATATGAACGCCTTTGTCGCAAACGACTGTGCCGAGGCGATTTCCATCGTCAAATCACTTCTTAAAAAAGGTGCAACGGTCGGGCTCGGCGGCTCTATGTCCGTTTTTGAGAGCGGCTGCGCAGAGCTTTTAAAAAGCGGTGATTATAATTTTCTGGACAGAAGCATCGCAGAGGATGTAACAAAGCTTTACCGCGAAACCTTTTTTGCGGATTTTTACCTTTGCTCGTCAAATGCCGTTACGCAAAACGGCGAGCTTTATAACGTGGACGGAAACGGAAACCGTGTAGCCTGTATATGCTACGGGCCCGAAAAGGTTATAATGATAGTCGGAAAAAACAAAATCGTTCCCACAGTTAAGGACGCGGTTATGCGCGTAAAGCAAATTGCCGCCCCGGCAAACTGTGCACGCCTTTCGCGTGAAACCTACTGCCTTGAAAAAGGTAAATGTATGGGCGCCGAAAAGGATATTTGCGACGGCTGCCTTTCGCCGCAGCGCATATGCTCGTCCTATGTTATAAGCGGTTATCAGCATATAAAAGGGCGCATAAATGTTATATTGGTAAACGAAAATCTCGGTTATTGATTTTTGGAGGATTTTATGAAAAAAGTTTTAATTACCGGTGCAAGCTCGGGCATAGGCGCCGAGATGGCAAAGATAATGTCTGAAAAGGGGTACTTTGTTATTCTCGCGGCAAGGCGCAAAGACAGGCTCGAGGCTTTGGCAAAGGAATTAAAAAATCCGTGCTCGGTTATTTGCACCGATCTGGGCGCCTGCGGTGCGCCGCAAAAGCTTTTTGAGGAAAACCGCGATATAGATATTCTTATAAACAATGCCGGCTTCGGCGTTTTCGGCGAGTTTACAAAAACGCCGCTCCCCCGCGAGGAGGAGATGCTTCGGGTAAATATTTTGGCGCTTCACACTCTTACAAAGCTTTATCTTTCCGAGTTTAAGAGGAAAAACCAAGGTAAAATTTTAAACGTTGCCTCCTCGGCGGCGTTTTTCCCCGGGCCGATGTTTTCATCATATTACGCCTCCAAGGCGTATGTTCTGCGGCTTTCGCGCGCTGTATCCGAAGAACTGCGGCGCGAAAAAAGCGCCGTTACGATAAGCGTTTTGTGTCCCGGTCCCGTCCGCACGGAATTTAACGACGTTGCAGGGGTAAATTTCGGCATAGGCTCCATAAGCGCGCAGCGCGCGGCAAAAGAGGGGATAGACGGTATGTTTCGCAAAAAAAAGGTTATTGTTCCGTCATTAACCGTAAAGGCAACGCACCTTTTATCCAAAATTTTTCCCGAAAGTTTGTCTGCCCGCATTGTTTATAAAATGCAGCGTGCAAAAATGAAATAAGGTGATAAAATGAAAAAAACGGCTGCGGCAATAGCTTTGTCGCTTTTTCTTAATATTTTCCGCTTTGGCGCATATGCCGAAGGAATTTATTCGTACACTACACAAACGCAGATGACAAAAGGCGTTGTTTTAAAAAATATACAACGCTTTTACGGCGATTATTCGCTTAACATAAATCTTGTTACGGCGGACCTTAAGGAGGAGAATATAAGCCTCGAGCTTTTAAAAAATAAAAACGGCTGCGATAAAACGGATACAACCCTCGCGCTTGCGCAGGGCGAGGGGAATGTCGTTGCCGCCACCAATGCCGACTTTTTCTCCTACTACAAGGGCAGCCAGTATTTCAGCCTGGGGCTTGAAATAAAAGACGGCAAGCTTTTGCAGTCGCACATAAACAAAGATATGGCAGCCGGAATTTTCGATTCAAACGCGCTTGCCCTTTCTTATATAGACTTTTCCGCCTCCGTCACCGCGCAAAACGGTGCGGTGCTGCCGATAACGCATATAAATAAGCCTACGGATTATTACGGCGCACTTCTTATGTATACGCACGATTTTAACTCCGGCGTTTCTTCCTTTATCCCCTCCGGCATGACGGTTGTAACCGTTGACGGCGGAATTGTTACAAATAAAGGCGTAAGTATGGGCGGCACGGTCCCCATACCGGAAAACGGATATATTCTTATTATAAACGATTCTATGACGCCGCTTCTCGATCAAAATATGAACGTCGGCGAAACGGCTGTATTTAAAGCTTCCGCATCGCCTTCTGTAGAAAATGCAAAAACAGCATTTGGCGGCGGTACGCTTCTTCTCAAAAACGGCGAAAAAACGCCCATTACACATAAGGTAAACGGCACAAATCCGCGCAGCGCAATAGGTACAAATGCAGACGGCACGGTAGTGTATCTTCTCACTGTTGACGGAAGACAGCAAATATCAAAAGGCGTAACGCTTGATCAGCTTTCCGATATATGTAAAGAGCTGGGAATGGTAAACGCGCTTAATTTTGACGGCGGCGGCTCAACCATGATGGTCGGAAAAACGCTTTATAACAGTGACCTTCATATAATAAACAGCCCCAGTGAAAAAAGAAAGGTTATAAACGCCGTAGGAATCGTCTCGGACGCTGCTCCCCAAAGTGCCGCGGGGCTTACGGCAAAGGCTTCTCAGTATACGCTTTTAGAGGGTGACAGCACCCCCATTACCGTTACCCCGTTTGACGAAAACCTGAATACCCCCTCCTCCGTTACGGGTGAAATTAAATGGGTTGTTTCCTCCGGCAGCGGAAAAATCGAAAATAACGTATTTTATTCCGACAAAAAGGGTACCGTCACCTGTGATTTGTACTATAACGGCACATGGCAGACCTCGTGCGTATTTACCGTTATCGGAAAGGATGAGGTTTGCGGAATAAAAACGCCGCGCAGTATGTCTGTAAAAAAAGGCAGCGTTATACAAACAAATTCCCTTGCCGAAATTTATAACAAGGACGGGCAAACCGCGCCCGTAAACGATTTGTCGCTTCTTTCGCCCATATACGACACAAGCTTTATGAAGCTTGAAAAAGGAACGATAACAATTTTGCGCGACGGCGCGGGCGAGCTTGCGCTTTCTTTAAACAACACCGCGCGTACTATGAAATTTTTGTGCAGCGGTTATGATTTTGACGCTGCAGAGTATTTAACAAACGACCCGCTTTTAAAAAGCGGCGCTTCCACGCTCAATATTTTGGCTAACCCCGAAACGAGAACGTTTTTCAGCCGTCTTGTATATGCGCGCGCTGTAGACAGCTTTAAATCGCGCGGCGGCGATGCTGTGTTTATAGGCGGTTTGGGGGTAAAAAGCCTTACCCCGACAGATATTTCCGTAACGGATTCTGCCGCATACAGCGAAAAAGCCGTGCAAAACGGGCGCCTGATTGTATTAAAGCCCGAAAAAGGTACTCTTCGCACAAACAGTCAGTGGCAGAAATTCACCGCTGCAATTGAAAATGCGGCGGAAAAGAATATTATAATCTCAATAAACGGCGACCTTTCCTTCAGCGATGAACTGGAAAACCGCGTATTTTTCGATTATCTTTCCGATAAGGCAAAAACAAAAAATATTTTTGCGGTGTATTACGGAAAAGAGAATTTTTCATACATTAAAAACGGCGTGCATTATATTTCCCTTGCAGCGGCAAGCGACTATACCTCGCTGTCGCAAACGCTTGAAAGTATGAAATATCTTTCGTTTTCTCTTACACCGGACAGCGTGTCTTTCAGCTTTGAAAACTTATACGGCGGAATGGTAATCCAATAAAAAAAGGGCTGCTGCCCTTTTTTTATTGGATTCGAGCGTGCCGAAAAACTGAAAATTCGAGAATTTGGGGAGTTGTCAGAGGGGAATCCCCTCTGACATAAAAACGCGGTTTTCGCGGGCGTGTACCGCAAAAACCGCTCCCTGCAAGGGCTGGCGCGGTGAGCGCCGCGCGAGCA
>CAKSNY010000036.1 GCA_934476455.1 uncultured Clostridia bacterium
TCAACATAGACATCAAAGGTTTCAGCTTCAATATCTGTATGTATTCTGAATCTATAAGTTTTTCCAGCTTCATACGAGCTAATCAGTATAGTCTCGGTTGTTCCGTTATATGTAATAATATTATTATTTCGTGATCTTAACCAGACACCGTACTGCGTGCCGTCACGGTTTGTACAACGGTATAATGTTTCAATATCGCTTTTTACCGGCTGCATAAAGTCAAATTCAGCAGTAACTTCCGTACCTGTCACTTCAGCATATCCAATAAATATTGCTTGAGCGGTTTCAGAATTCATAACAAGCTTTTCATTTTCCGAATCAACATAAAGATTAGCAGGTCGGGTATCATTATATAATAACTCTAGTCCTGCAAGAGTTTGACCCGCCTGGTTTGGAACGTATTGCTTATCTCGTTCATAACCTGAAAAATCATCCTCTGCTATACAGAAATCTCCGGGAATGTCACTATATATTTTTATATTATCAAGACTGTATGATACATCCGTTCCGTTTTTAGTATAAAAAGGGACTGTGATCTCATCAATGCCGGAGAAACTGAACTCAGTTCCAACTCGTGTGCCATTTACATAAAAACGATAAACAGAATTTATAACATCAACATTAATTTTAATGTTGTACCAACGTCCTGCTTCATACGCACTTCCTGTATATTCCTCAACGCCATTAGTTACAACAAATTTACCGTTTTTTGTTTGCAACTTAGGTCCACATTTATTTATTTGTTCGGCTGAATACAGGCACTCTATATTACCAGCATCGTGCTGATAAAAGTCAAATGCAACAGTAAAAGCGTCTTCAAAATTCTTGCCCATAAGTTTCATTTCACCATCAGCATTAACAGTCAAAACCTTACCATTAAAATCTGACATATCTTCGACAACAACATTGTCAGCCATAATCACCTGCAATGAATCATCAGCTAAAAACATACTTGGTTTAACTGAACCTTCAGGAATGCCAATAAAAGATTCAACAAAAGTATCTGTTGAAGCATCAGCATAACTTACACCACATAGCATAAAGCATACTATATATAAACACAAAAATATCTTCCGCATATTTTAACCTCCCAAACAAGTTAAAGATAATGTTTTGTCAATTATTAACATACAAAATGGCTGTTCTTATTCTTCCTCTTCTCAAATTAACAAACACATAATCGTCAAAATCAAGGTAAGGAATTGTCGTCGTAAACTCAACTTCACCCGAATCAACGTGATAAACATAGTAAAATACCGTTGATGATGAAAAATTAAGTTTTCTTGTCTCAAGGCCAGTATTTTTCATCATGAAATTACTATTGGGTACAAACTTCTTAATATTACCGACAATAACCTCGCCGTATGATTGAGAAGGAATCGTGCTTCTTCCGTCTATAAAGGCATGCAACTTTTTTTCGTGTGTAGAGTCATATTCATGTATGACAAGATACTTATCAACCTTCCCTTGGAAGTTTTTTTCAAATAAGATAACGTCACCACATTCGAGATCACCAAATTCATTCCTTGTGGACTTAAATGGATATTCCAAGTCAGTATTACCACAATTGTTAATAGGCGGCAGCTCTTCAGATTCAGCTTGCAGCAAAATTCTTGTTGATTTTTGATAGGCATTATATTGTACTACATAATTACCGTCATCATCCAAAACATATTTTTTATCGTATATTAATGCAGCATATTCATCTTCGTACAACTGAGAATCTATCCTTGTCCACTCTAAATCACAATTTTCTATAACCGCAACACTTAAATTCATCATATTATCCGAATCATATAGCTTAATTCCGACATCTGATAACGACCTACCCATAGCATAGTATTTACCTACATAGAAATCTCCCTCATCTGTAGCATCTTCTGTCACAAAGAAACAAAGTGTATTCCCTGAACAGTAATAATTTTCAGAAAAGTTTGAACCTGAAACACTTTCACGGTTTGATTTATACTCTAGAGTAAATCGGTTATTGTCAAAGCCATCATATTCTTCATCAGTTGTAGTATCATATGCAAGCTCGATTAATGAAATTTCACCCTTTTCATTAAGTGTATACTTAATAAGTTGTCCGGATTGTATTGTTTCATCTACCTTTTCGCTCTTTAAAGTTCTTTTATTTACATAATTTCCGTCATACATTCCAGTAAATTTAAAATCTTTTGCCCAAGGAACAACTATCATCTTATTAGAGGCGGTATAAATTTTAAACAAATAATCCTTTGATATTCCTGACTTCTTCCCTTTATCCACAAGATAGCCATACTCCAATGCATCAGTCTGGTTAAAATCAAGGTAAGCAACAATTAAATTATCCATGCCCAACATAAAAGTTGTATTATCACCAAGTTTTAATTCTGCTGCAATTTCAGGTAAAACATAATAATAATCGCCACCAATTTCAAATTCATTATCATCTATCTTTCCACTGATTTTACCTGTTACGCTTTGTGTTAATATTTCAGCGGCAAACGTTCTGTTATAGTCAATCTTTCCGTACGCATCAAATGAGCACACAACTCTTAAAATAACCCCAGGGCTTATAGAACTGCACTCAACTGCATTATCATTAGAGATAAGCGACACTTTTTCTTCTTTAAAGCGACTTAAATCAATCGTTTCTTTTCCATACATATCATATATTTTTTCCGCACTTTCATCCACTGCAGAAACATAATAGAAAACATATTTCTCTATTAAAGCAACATCATATACGTCATCTGAATTACTATCATTTAAAACAACCGTTCCTGCATCATTTATAAAATCAGAATTTGAAACGGACATCTTTTTTTCGCCATTCAAAATAACAGTTAAGTTTTTATCAATTTTCAATGTCTTTTCTTTGGTTGAATTATCTTCATAAATTAAATACGGGTGTGCTTTTGAATTACTGTCATCCGATATGCCAAAACCACTTACTCTTGAAATGTCTCTTGTGTTAATAACCTTAGTATCATCTTCTTTGCTTGTAAGATAAATAACTTCTTCATTAACACAATAACAGTCCACTTCTTTACCTAAGAGCAAATAATCATCATAATAATTGTTTAAGTATGTATTATTTCCAATTTTGATATATGCTTCATCAATCGAACTTACACCATTCTGAGATATTCCTGAAATTGCACTGACTACTCCTGTAATTTCATACACACTGAATGTCTTGGAAAGATGTGTATCATCGCTTAATGTATAACTTGTATTCATCGTTTCGCTATAACTATCTACCAACACATATTTCGAATTAAGCATATTGAAAATGATAACTTGTGCATCAAATCCCGATAACTTGTCTTTTGATAATACATTTTTGAGCAACTTGCTCTTAACTGAGAAAAATCCCGAATCACATTTATCAAAGCCCAAAACTCTTGAACATATCTGCAAAGCTTCATCAATAGTAATTATTCTGTCAGGGTGGAATAAACCATCATCGTTACCGTTTACATACCCTAATTCAGCTGCAGTATTAATATATTCACCCTGCTCTCCGCTGACATCAGAAAACCTTGAAGTATCAGGATATCTAAAATCTTCTCTTGCAGCTTGCAACGCCATTACTGTAAAATCGCCCCTTGTAATAAAGGCATCTTTATCACTTGCTGTTGAAATTCCAAGTCGGTTTAATAACAGAGAATAATCTTTAACTTCAAACTCTTGTGAATGTATTGTAAGACCAGGAAATATTGTTGTAATTAAAGCAGCTAGTAAAATCAAACTTGTTATTTTCTTTTCGCATTTTTTTATCATCCTTATCTTCCCCCCAGTGTTTTATATTTAAATTATAACAATATCATTTGGCAATTACAATCACTCATTTTTGCTATTTGTAACTCTGCCAAATGCCGAGAATTTGTGTCAACTCTCGCAAATTAAAAGCTTTTTAAATAAAAAAGTTTATTATTTTTGCTATTTGATATATTTTTCCGCTGCCCGTTCTTCGGGACTTAATTTGTACCTTGGCATAATTAAAACCTCCAAAATGATATTTTTATTATATATCATCTTGGAGGTATCGTAAAAACTTTAAACAAAATACGGAGCGTCGTGGGTACTGACTAATATTTACAAATTATAGTTAGTCTCCTTCTCTTTTATATTTGCTCAATATTATACGGCATTTCCCCTATTAACTTACAGTGGAATTCCACATTTGACTTGCCAATTTTAACAGTATGTTTGCCGTTTGTACATTCATAAGTTATAGGTACTATCTCATCATTAACAAATAAATTAAAGTGGCTCACCCCATCATTTTCAAACGGAGCTATTATAAGATCGATATTTTCTGTCTTAACAGCATCTACATAATCCATAACCGGTCCCATTGGAATAATTCCGCCTTCTTTGATATATAGCGGTAATTTGTCAATATCCGCTTCTATATTTATCCATTGTCTGCCGCAAATCCTCGTGCCAGTCCACCAATCTGTCCATACACCATCGGGAAGATATGCGCTTCTCCTATTTTCTTCTGTATAAATCGGAGCTACCATTATATATTCTCCAAGCAAATACTGATCCTCAATAGACCACACATTTCGGTCATCTTGGTATTCGATAACCAATGCACGTGCCATAGGTAGTGAATCTTCAACACATTTAACGGCGCTGCTGTATAAATATGGCATTAATCTGTAACGAAGATTAATATAATCTGTACATACTTTAGCAGTTTCTTCCTTAAATTTATATATTTCTCTTTTTCCATATCCATGTATACGTGAATGAGAAATAAACAGCCCAACCTGCATCCAACGAATTAATAATTCATCATACGTCTCGCCCATAAAACCGCCGATGTCTTGACTCCAAAATTGGAAACCGGACAACCCCAATGATAGTCCACCCACTAACTGCGGAATAATGTTATGAAAATTAGGACTGTTGTCGCCACCCCAGTGCAACGGATACCTTTGTCCTCCTGCACACGCAGACCTTGCCCAAACCGCTCCTTCGCCTGTCTCTTTTAAAGTTACTTCATATGCCGCTTGATTGTACAATAGCGGATAACAATTATGCATGCGATATCCGGGTGTACCGTCATAGTACACACCATCCAACGGAGCTGCCTCACCGAAATCAGTCTTAATAATTTTAGCACCCAATTTAAAAAGCTTTGCCAAAGCCTGCTGATATACCTCTACGGCTTTTGGATTTGTAAAGTCAATTATACCGGTTATACCTTTAAAACCCTCAATAAAGTTCAACACCTTAACGTCGTATATACCGCCATCTTTATTTTTTACAAATCCATCAACTTTTTTTATATTTTCAAAAAGTTCACAACCTTCAGGTATGTAAGGAAGTTGCCACAACGACACCTTTATCCCCAGCTCCGTAAGTTCCTTAAAATAACCTTCAGGGTCAGGGAAGCGTTCCTTATCCATTTCAAGGTTGCAATACCAATCCTTTTCAAACCAGAATGAATCAAGATGTATAACATCGCATGGAATTTTTCTATCACGAAATTCATGTGCAATTTTTAGCGTTTCATCAGCAGATGAATAACTGATTTTGCTTTGCCAATAACCAAATGTCCATTTGGGCGGCACTTGTCCTTTTCCTGTTAATGTAGTGTAATTTCTTAAAACAGACTTTATATTACCCATAAAAATATAGTAATCCAAAAAGTTGTCTTCAACAGCTACTTGAACATCACAAGCAGACATACTACCAACCCAGTATGTCATAAGCGAACTTATGTGCTTACATAAAAGGCTATATTTTTATAGCTATGAGGGGTGTTTACCCCTAAAGGATCCATCAAATTGATGTCTATCGTTTGTCCCACCTTGTTTAATTTGATAAAAGTTTCGCCAAACCCGTATATTGCTTCATTGGGACGTAAAGAAAAATTTTCAACCGCAATGTTATTTTTGCCGTCAAGTGTGGAGCAAATGCCGGTGCTGAACGAATTCCACGAATTAAAATAGTTTTTTTCAATGCCACCAACCTCTGCCGTGCCGTCGTCGCTCTTAACTACCAACGAGTATGGTTCAAGACAAATTGAAACCTCAATTTTATCTGTGGTAATAATTATGTATTTGCTATCAATTGTATTTATATCGCATTTGTCCGGCGGAGGAAACGAGCCAACAACCATAGGTGTTTTGTTTTCGGGCACAGAATCACCTTCTGCATATCTTACACGCACAACTTCATTACCAAATATATCTATACGCAGACGCCCCTCAACCTCGTCGCCTACACCTGCGTTTCTTTGCCTTGAAAACCTCTCCATATCCGCCGACGATATTGACTCAAGGCTTTCAATAGGCGAGAATGTTTTAAGTACAACACCGCCACTATCTAATATTTCTAACAACTGAGCTCTTGCAACGTTTAATTTTAAGTAATTCTTTTCTTCTAATTTTCTTGTATTCATATAGCACCATCCTCTATATAATAATATAATGATATTATAACACTTATATTAAACAGATACTTTAAGAATTATAACAACAAATAACACTAAATAACTTCGTTCATTGCTTTAGTAGCTTCACTTTTTGTTTTGAATCCGCTGTGCTCAACTTGATTGCGTTTTCCGGCTGCCATACCCAATTCAATACGATAAGACCAAGTTGCCCCTTTTTTACGAACACTGCCTTGCATAACTTAATCCTCCTTTTTAGTTCTTATAAATATTTTATCAAATCAGAAGCAGGAATCTTAAGTTTTTGGGGTAGAAATTTTTTCCCACGTAAAAAACAGGTTTGACACCCCTCAAAACCGCATGGTTACTGGGTTTGTCGGGGTTTTCGTGGGAAAAGATGATTTTTGAGCAAAATTTTTGATTTTTCCCACGAATTTCCCACGCAAGAATTAAGTACAAATAAATACAGAAAAACACGATTAACGCAAATTGGTTAATCGTGTTTCAAGACCAAGTAGCTAAAAAGCCTTATTTCAAGCCATTCTCGGATTATATCTAATCGGAACTAATTGTATTTATTTTTAACCAAAATATCTTTTCAGCATACCCTCAAAGCCTTTTCCGTGTCTTGCCTCATCCTTCGCCATTTCATGGATTGTATCATGCAAAGCGTCATAACCAAGCTCTTTTGCACGCTTTGCAAGTTCCAGCTTTCCGGCTGTTGCACCGCACTCTGCCTCTGCACGAAGTGTAAGGTTCTTCTTTGTGCTGTCTGTTACAACCTCGCCCAAAAGCTCGGCAAATTTTGCTGCATGTTCTGCCTCTTCCAAAGCGGCGCGCATATAAAACTCTCCAACCTCGGGGAAGCCTTCGCGGATTGCCTGGCGGCTCATTGCAATGTACATTCCCACCTCGCAGCACTCGCCTTCAAAATTAGCCTTAAGCCCCTCGTAAACATCAGGCTCTACCTTATCTTTTGCGCCAACGCCTATAACGTGTTCGCAAACAAAATTAAGGGCGTTATCTTCCATCACTGTGAAGCGTGAACCGGGAACACCGCACTGCGGGCACTTTTCAGGTGCCGCATCCCCCTCGTGAACATAACCGCATACGGGACAAACAAATTTTTTCATAACAATTTTCCTTTCTTTTTTTAAATTTCTTTTGTTTTCATGCAATTACCGCATATACCATGCAGCAGCAATTCACATTCGTTTACGCAAAACGCGCCGTTGGTGTTTACCTCTACACTTACCTGCTCTTTGGGAATATCAAATATTCTTTTGCACCTTGTACAGTGCAAGTGGTAGTGAAGCGCCGTTGTCGCGTCGTAATGGGTTGAATTTCCGCATGTAATTTCCAAAATATCACCGTTTTGCGCAAGCACACCAAGATTACGGTATACCGTACCCAGCGATATATTGGAAAAGCTTTTTCTTAAACCGTCATACAACCACATTGCGTCCGGATGTGATGTTGTGGAACGCAAAAGCTCCATAAGAGCTTCGCGCTGTTTGCTGTATCTCATAGCAGCTCTCCTTTTCAATAACAGTAATCATTACTGTTATTATAATTGTATTATAGCACCTCTACCCTACATTGTCAATATCTTTTTCAATAATTTTTACATAAATTTTATTTTCCTGAATCCAAGCGTATATAAGCAGCGTTTTTCCCGTATTGTTTTTAATGCGCAAATCCTTTGCACCGTAAACAACGGTTGCGTCGCTTCCGTCCGGGGCATACGCAACCGGCTTTGTGTGGCTGTAACGTTCCTTTATTTCAAGCCCTGCCGCCGTCGCCGCCTTATATATGGTCGTGCTTAGCTGGCACACCCCGCCGCCGTAATCGTAGCAATGCTCGCCGTCTATAATTACCGTGGCGGTTTTATATCCGTTTTCCTTTGTGCGCGGTCCCGTTTTTTCGTTAAAGCTGAAAATATTTTCGCTTTTTATTTCGCACCCGCTTACATTTTCTATCGCACGCTGTATATTAAAAACTCGGTTTTTTGAACTGTCAAGAATTTCCGTGTACGCCTCGCCGATGCAGATTTCCTGTGCGATGTATTGCGGCGATTTCTCCTCGGTATTTTGTATTTTTGCATTGTCTGCCGGCGCTGCCGTTTTGTTTTGCGGCGGTTGTTTTGCACACGCAGACAGCACTATCAGCACTGCTAAAATTATTATTTTCATAAAAAACCCCTTCTCCTGATTATTTTAATCAGAAAAAGGGGGATAAATTCCTGTGAAATTTTAATTATTTTCGGATTTTACCTTATATTCGTTTTCAATCTTTCCGCTTCGCAAATCCTCCAGTATTTGTTTTTTTACGCTGAGATATTCTGCAGGTATAACAAAGCTGTCTTCATCCGACATTATCTCTGTCTCGGCAATCGGATAGGGCATACTCTCCTCTGTTAAAAAGCCCATATCCTCATAAATAACCTCACTGCCGCAGGTATCGCACACAAGCCCGGTATTATCGGCATTGTTTTTATACCGCCCGTGTTTTCCGCTTTCGTAATAACAGCCTGTGCAATCATTAAAGGCAAGTCTGTAGCTTCCGTCCTGCGTTTTTACGGCAATTATATCTGTGTCAAGCTTTTTTAACGGAATAAATATTGCTTTTTCATCCGTAATTTTACTTTTATCAATAGAAACATCCTCTATTCTGTTGCTTATGTTTCTTTCAACGGAAAACGCGCACATCATAATAAAAACAACAGCCAAAACACCTATGAGTAATTTTCTATTTCTTGATTTCCGCGCTTCGTCAAGCCTGTTTCTTACTTTATCCACATAATCACCCCGCAATAATACCTATAACAATTATACACATATTTTCCGATTTTTACAACAGCATTTAAACATTAAGGCTTACTTTTATATCCTCTGTGCAGTATTTTTGTATAATCGGGTTTGCATATTCCTTTATAAATTCTTCTGTTTGCCCTATGCTGCGCCCGATATAAAGTGCCGGGTCAAGCGCTGCCGCTATTTCTTCCTTTGTTATATTAAATGCTTCGTCCCCGGCTATTCTGTCTATAAGGTCGTTTTTCTTCCCCTCCAGCTTTACACGCGTAGCCGCCTTTTGCGAATGTACGCGCAGCCTTTCGTGAAGCTGCTGGCGGTTTCCGCCTTTTTTAACAGCCTGCATCATTATATTTTCCGTAGCCATAAACGGCAGCTTTTCCATCACGCGCCTTGTTATAACCTTATCATATACAACAAGCCCGCTTGTTATGTTTATATAAATGTTTAAAATAGCGTCAACCGCCAAAAATGCCTCTGCTACGCTTATTCGCTTATTTGCCGAATCGTCAAGCGTTCTTTCAAACCACTGTGTTCCTGCCGTAAATGCCGGGTTTAATGAATCGCATATAACATACCTTGCCAATGCCGATATACGCTCCGACCGCATCGGATTTCTTTTATACGGCATAGCTGACGAGCCTATTTGGTTTTTCTCAAACGGTTCTTCAACCTCTTCAAACGATTGCAGCAGGCGCAGGTCGTTTGAGAATTTATACGCGCTTTGCGCAAAGCCGGAAAGCACGGACAGAAAATACGCGTCAACCTTTCTTGAATATGTCTGCCCGGATACCGGAACGCACTCTGCAAATCCCATGTCACTTGCGATAAGTCTTTCAAGCTCCTTAACCTTTTCCTCGTCCCCGCAGAAAAGCTCCATAAAGCTTGCCTGTGTACCCGTTGTACCCTTTGAGCCAAGCATTTTAAGGCGTGATATGTGTGTTTCCATTTCCTCTATATCCATTATAAGCTCATACATCCAAAGTGTTGCACGTTTCCCCACCGTTGTGAGCTGTGCGGGCTGCAAATGTGTATACGCAAGGCACGGCAGCGCCTTATATTCATCTGCAAAACCGGAAAGATTTTTCACAACCTGCGCCGCTTTTTTTACGATAAGCTGTGCCGCCTGCTTCATTATATATACATCTGTGTTATCGCCCACATAGCAGCTTGTTGCGCCGAGGTGAATTATCGGCTCTGCCGACGGGCACTGCTGCGCATACGCGTAGACATGGCTCATAACATCATGCCTTACTTCCTTTTCGCGCGCCTGTGCAACCTCAAAATTTATATCGTCCTTATATTTTTCCATTTCCGCAATCTGCGAGTCCTTTATGTCAAGCCCGAGCTGCTTTTCAGCCTTTGCCAGCGCTATCCACAGTCTGCGCCACGTTTTAAACTTGAACTCCTCCGAAAAGATGTATTGCATTTTCTCACTCGCATAACGTGTTGAAAACGGTGAAATATATTTTTCTTTGTTTGATTCCATTTTGTTCATCCTTTACTTTGTTTCGGCTAAGCACCGGGGAACCAAGCCCCACATACCGCATTATGTATATTATAACAAGCTTTTAAACGCTTTGTCAAGGAATGAAGCAGAAAATATGCTAAATTCTGCATTATATGAAAAACCCCGTGCCGGGCACGGGGTTTTTCATAGGGTATAAAATTACTTTCTCTGAAGGAGGTGAACTCCAAATCCGCCGAATTCGTCAGCAAGATAGATAAACTTTCTTGTGCCGTCATCG
Organism: uncultured Clostridia bacterium; assembly: GCA_934476455.1. Classification (GTDB taxonomy): domain Bacteria; phylum Bacillota; class Clostridia; order UMGS1883; family UMGS1883; genus UMGS1883. Next base: position 10,956 of record CAKSNY010000036.1, read on the forward strand.
TTGTACGTCGCAGATTCTTCGTTAAACTTAACACCCTTCTTTGAAAGATGGTAGATAGCTCTTTCAACACTGTTTGTAAGTATCGCAATATGACCGCACTTTCCCGGTCCCTTGCTCTTCATAACCTCAAACTGAGAACCTACAAACATTCCTTTTGCGCTTTCACGCTCAATATCCTTACCCATAAACAGCGAAAGCATCTTTGCTGTGTTTTTCGCTTCTTCTTCGTTTTCGTTGTTTATGCCGATATGCCCGATGTCAAACCCAAGCATTATGTCAACAGCCTGCTTTGTAAGGCGTGTAATTTCTTCCCAGTTGTCGTTATCTATGTAGCTTTCCTTTACCATAAAGCTGCCGCCGCAGGCAAGAATTTTGCTGTTTTTGAGATAATCGTTTACATTGTCAAGGCTTACGCCGCCGGTGGGCATAAACTTAACGGCACCGTAGGGTGCAGACATTGCCTTTATTTTTGCAAGACCGCCGCTTTGCTCTGCGGGGAAGAACTTTACAACCTTAAGACCAAGCTCAAGCGCCTGCTCTATTTCAGACGGAGTTGTGCAGCCCGGAAGCGGCGTTACACCCTTTTCAAGGCACCATTTAACTACCTTGGGGTTAAAGCCGGGGCTTACGATAAACTTTGCGCCTGCGTCAAGTGCGCGCTGTGCCTGCTCTGTTGTAAGAACGGTACCCGCGCCTACAATCATATCGGGATAAGCCTTCGTTATTGCACGTATAGCTTCCTCTGCCGCATCTGTTCTGAAGGTTACCTCTGCCGCTGCAAGACCGCCGTCAATAAGCGCTTTTGCAAGCGGAACTGCCTTTGAAGCGTCATTTATTTTAATAACCGGAATAATACCTATGTTGGAAATTTCCTTTAAAATATCCATTTTTTTCATCCTTTCTTTATCTTTGAACACGGCCGCTGCCATCGCCGCCCACAAGGTTTTCAACCTCTGCACGCGTAACAATGTTCATATCCCCCGGAATCGTGTGCTTAAGTGCCGAAGCCGCAACACCGTATTCGAGAGCGCTCTTAAAGTCTTTACCGTCAAGGAAACCGCAGATAACGCCGCCGGCAAAGCTGTCGCCGCCGCCCACACGGTCAACAATAGGATGAATTCTGTATTCCTTGGAATGGTAAAATTCCTTCGTATCTCTTGAATATATACATGCAGACCAACCGTTATCCGAAGCGGAATGTGAAACACGGAGCGATGATATTACATATTCAAAGTTGAATTTTTCAACCATCTGTTCAAAAATGCTCTTGTAACCTGCAAGCTCAAGCTCGCCGCTGGTTACGTCGGTATCGCCGGGCTTAAAGCCAAGAACCTTTTCAGCATCCTCTTCGTTTCCGATGCAAACGTCAACATACTGCATAAGATTAGACATTACCTTCTGTGCTTTCTCGCTTGACCAAAGCTTCTTTCTGAAGTTAAGGTCGCACGACACCTTTACGCCCTTTGCCTTTGCAGCCTTGAGCGCAGTCTCTGTCAAAGCGGCAGCCTTGTCTGAAACAGCCGGTGTAATTCCCGTAAAGTGGAACCAGTCGCAGCCGTCAAAAATCTTATCAAAATCAAAATCCTTTTCCTCTGCCTCGGAAATTGAAGAATGAGCCCTGTCGTATACAACGTTTGACGCTCTCATAGATGCGCCCGACTCAAGAAAATATATACCGAGCCTTTCACCGCCGCGGGCGATATTATCGGTCTTTACATTCATCTTGCGAAGAGCAGCCACCGCGCAATCCCCTATGGGATTTGCCGGAACCTTTGTTACAAATTCTGCGTTATGACCGTAGTTTGCAAGCGATACAGCAACATTTGCCTCACCGCCGCCGTAGCATACGTCAAACTCGTCAGCCTGTAAAAACCTTTCAAAATTCGGTGTGGAAAGGCGAAGCATAATCTCGCCCATGGTAACAACCTTTGCCATTGTTATCTCTCCTTAAAAATAATATATTTGACATTTGTTCCCTATGATTATATAATAGCACCGTAAAGACTTATATTTCGTCAATTATATTGTGCAAAATGTCAAATATGTTACGATTTTTGGAGGTGGCACAGATGCCTTTTTCAGTGCCTGTTTTAAAAGAGGACAACTCCTCCGCGCCGCTTGTCCGGGTTTTTCGCTCACGTGTGGGCGCCGACACGGAGGTTTTCAGCGAACACCACCATACTGCGTGCGAAATAACTATGGTACTGTCCGGCTGCGGTATTTACGCAACAAAAAATGCCGAATTTGATTTTGCCGCGGGCGATGTGTTTTTTTTCAGTACGGACGAATATCATTTTATAAAAAAGCTCGGTGAAAATGCCGATTTTTTAAACATCCACTTTGAGCCGAGGTATATTTGGTCTGACAATTTCGGAATATCAAATGCGGAGCTTATAAAAACCTTTTTTAATAGGAAGGACCTTGTAAACAAGCTTGAAAGCAGCAGCGAATCCGCACGCCTTATACGCGAGCTGATTTATAAAATAAATGATGAAATGGCAAAAAAAAGACCCGAATACACAACAATGGTAAAAATTCATCTGCTTAATATATTGGTTGAGATGCTGCGTTCTCTCGGGTTTGAGCTTTCCACCGAGGAAAAAAGCGGAAATTCGCAAACAATGCGCGCGGTTGAAGATGCAATGAATTATATAAACGCAAATCTTGAAAGTGACCTCACGCTTGAGGGGCTTTCCGACTACGCACATATGAGCAAAACATACTTCTGCAGCCAGTTTAAAAAGCTTAACGGTATATCGCCGTGGGAATATATAACGATAAAAAGAATAGAAAAAGCGATAATGCTTATAGAATCCACCTCGCTTACAAAGCTTGAAATAGCCGCCCGCTGCGGCTATAACAACACATCGAACTTTTATCACGCATTCCGCCGCATAACGGGCAAAACGCCGCGCGATTATATGCCGTGATGTTATAGCGCAGATTTTATGTAAATATTTTTCAAACACCTCATAAATACTTATCGGCGCACGGTAAAATTACCGTGCGCCGAAAGTGTTTTGCCTGTTTACTTCATGCTGTTTTCATAAGCATGAATCATCTTTTTAACCATCTGTCCGCCTACAGAACCTGCCTGACGCGATGTGAGGTCACCGTTGTAACCGTTTTTAAGGTTTACACCAACCTCGTTTGCCGCTTCCATCTTAAATTTGTCAAGAGCCTGCGATGCCTCAGGTACAAGTCTTTTATTTCTTGCCATGATATATTCATTCTCCCTCTGTGCCATTATTTTATTTTTTTAATCGCTGCGTACAGATAAGCGTTTGTAATCAAACGTTCATTTGTCGGCTGCGGTTTATTTATCGGCACATTAACAGTTTGTGCAGCTTAAGCTTTTTTAATCTGACAATTTAAGCTAAATTATTCTGTTTTTTCTATTTTAAATACACTTCGATTACGGGTACTGTTACATCGGGCTTTACGTCGGGTATTTTAAAAGCAACCATGGTTTCGTTGTTCACTTTTCCTTCGCTGAAGAAATTTACGCCGCCTTCATTGTAAGTGATTTCGCTGCCGTCGTGCAAAAATTGTGCATACTCAATCTTTCCCGCAAGATTGTTCATTTCAAGATATGCAAACGGGTATTCTATCATATGTATGTAAAGGCGCTTTTTGTCGTCGCTTTGTGTAAGGCGGCATCCGCGAGGCGCTTCAAATTCTTTGCTTGCCATTGTGCAGCCGTATATAGAGCGCGAATTATATTTCATCCATTTTTCGTAAACGCCAAGCGCTTTTACCGCTCTGTCGTCAAAATATCCGCGCGATGTCGGTCCTACGTTCATAAGCAGATTTCCGCCGATGCAAACGTTATTTATAAGAAGATTTATAAGCATTTCGGGTGATTTCCACGTTTGCTCATCCCTGAAATATCCCCACGAGCCGGAAAAAGTATTGCATGCTTCCCATGTTAAAAGCTCGCCCGTTTTTTCGTCGCGCAGCCACTGCAGCGGCTGATACTGCTCGGGCGTGTGAATATCCTGTTCAATTTCCGTTCTGTTGTTTATTATTATATCCGGCTGAAGTGTGCGTATAAGCTTTATAAGCTTTTCAGACTCCCACTCTTCCTTTCCTTTTCCGACCATCCATTCGGGCGCATAATCGGGGCGCTCGTGATAGGAAAAATCAAACCAGATTATATCTATTTTCCCGTAATTTGTTAAAAGCTCCGACACTTGGTTGCGCATATATTCGGCGTATTTTTTAACGTCGCGCCCTTCGTTTTGCTCCTTTGCGTCTTTATCCAGCGCACGCGGATGGAGCCAATCTATAGGAAATGACGGGTGGTGCCAGTCTAACAAAGAATAGTACAAGCCTACCTTCAGCCCCTCTGCCCGAAATGCCTCAATATATTGGCGCACTATGTCTTTTTTGTACGGTGTGTTCATCACACTGTAATCGGTGTATTTTGTATCAAAAAGGCAAAATCCGTCATGATGCTTTGCCGTAAGCACCGCATATTTCATTCCCGCCTCTTTTGCACGGCGCGCCCATTCACGCGCATCCAGTAAATCCGGGTTAAAAAATTTAAAATATTTGTCGTAATGCTCCTCGCTCATTCTTTCACGGTTTTTTACCCATTCGTGGCGTGCCGCCATTGCATAAATTCCGAAATGTATAAACATTCCGAATCTGTCGTGATAAAACCAATCTGTCTTTCCGGGTGACGCTTTTCTTTCATAAATCCCCATTTTTTATTCCTCCTTATTGACACACAGCAATATGTGTTTTATAATTCAATTATAGTTATAAATGTGTATAACACAATGTTTTTTCTATATTAAAATATGGAGATTTTGATATGAATACTCTTTTTTCCGTAACCGATTTTCAAAACACGGGGCTTGTTATCGAACAAAGCGCCTACGTTTCGCTTGACAGCAGATGGCAATGTAAAGACGGCTGCTCCGCTTTCTCGCGTATATATTGCATAACAAAGGGTGGCGGCTATCTTCGCGCTGCGGGAAAAGAATTTTCCCTAACGCCCGGCTTCCTTTATATAATCCCCGCGGGAACACATTTTTCATACGGCTGCGAAAGTATGGAGAAAATATATTTCCACGTGCGCTTTTGCTCCACCGGAAGTTATGACCTTTTGTGCGGCGTTAAGGGCGTTTATACCGCCCGCCTTACAGAGGCGCAGCAAAAATCCCTTGTGGAGGATTTTACCTCTTCAAACTATATATGCCATCTTAAGCTTAAACAGTTTTTGTGCAGTTATGTGCTTGATTTTTGTAAAAACGCCGCTCCCGAAAACGCATATGCAAAAAGCTACTCTCCCGTTGTTAAAAAGGCAATAATCTACATAGATTCACGCTCTGCAATAAATCTTACAACAAAGGACATCGCCTCCAGCCTGTATATATCGGAAAGCAAGCTGAGGTTGCTTTTTCGTGAAGAAACCGGCGTTTCAATCGGGCATTATATAGATAATGCCGTGATGATGCGCGCAAAGCAAATGCTTTTTGACAAAAGCTTTTCTATAGGGGAAATAAGCGCTATATTGGGTTTTTGCGACCAATTTTATTTTGCGCGCAGATTTCGTGCAATGTTCGGGCTAACCCCTTCTTCATTCCGCCGCAAACAAAACATATAAGCTTAAAATATTAACTGTTTTTTAACTAAAGTTGTGTAATTTTTATATCTTTACCAATTTTGGGCATTAAATCTTAGCTGTTCTGTACATTGATAATCTTATTTTTTTATGGTATCATACTATATTATAAAATGTAAATGGTGGTATGATACATATGCAGACAACTGATATTGATCTTTTTTACAAGTGCGTGGAGCATTACGGATTGTTACCCGTACTCGGGCAATTGTTTTCAACGCTTAAGGTTAGCATTGCCCTTACGGCACAAACCTGTGCCATTACAATAAAGGATATGGATCTTTCCGTAAGGTCGTACAATGCACTTATGGCGCACGGTGTGCGCGACCTCGGCTCTTTGGTAGACCTTCTTAACTCCGGAAACTTGCGCGATGTACGTAATTTGGGTGTCAAAAGTGCTAAGGAAATACAGCTTAAGGCACTTGAATACAGTTATGAAGCGCTTAACGAGTATGACAAGAAAAAATTTCTTGAAAATTTGCTGAACATAAACTGTGACTGAGAAAAACGGCGTATAGCAAAGTGAAACATTTTGCTGTACGCCGTTTTTTTGCAGTTCTTTAAAACCGATAGGGGAAGTTTTTGTATTTCGGGCTTATTATCCTTTATTTTATTATTTTGCAAAGGTATTCCACTATACTCTGCGGCTCCTTCTCTATCTCGCCCAATACCCAGCTTTCCATAAGCGTTCCCAGGGATATTGTGTAAAAATGCGTCAGAAATTCTATATAATCTTCGCTTTCGTTTTTACAGCTTTGAAGTTCAAGAATGAACTTGTTTATTATGCCGTAAATATCCTCATAAAAAAAACGTCTTAAGTTTCTGTATCCCATAGAGTTAAGCGTGTTTATGCAAACGGAACGGTTTTTCGTCAGATAATCCAAAAGCATAAGAATTTCCTCCTGCCAGGAGTTTCCCTCCTTTTGCTTGTTTTGCAGCATAACAATATCCTGCTGATACAGCCATTTTAAAAGGTCGTATATATCCTCAAAATGATAATAAAAGGTTTGACGGTTGCAGCCGCATTTTTCCGTAATTTCGCGTATTGTAATTTTGTCCGGTCCTTTTTGCCGCATAAGCTCTTTCAGCGCCGCGGCAAGGTTTCTTTTGGTTTCGTTCCCGCTCTGCATAAAATCCCCCCCGTTTTTTTGTTTTATATTATATATCAAAAATTTTTGCTTGTCTACTATACATTTTTTCAAAATTGTATATTGATATTTTTTTAATTTTAATATAAAATACTACAGAATATTATTTATAAAGGAAAGTTTGCCATGAGTAAGATTAAAACAGACGAAAACGACAACATAATGTTAAAAATCTCTGCGTTTATTGTTGATAAGCGCAACCTGTTTTTCCTGCTTTTTATATTTGCGACGATTTTTTGTATGTTCTCGCAAAGCTGGGTTAAAGTTGAGGAGGATATTACAAAATACCTTCCGGAATCAACGGAAACGCGGCGCGGCGTAGACCTTATGAATAAGGAATTTATTACATACGCCACCGCCGATATAATGGTTGCCAATATATCATACGATCGGGCGTCGGAGCTTGCCGACGAAATTTCCGATATGGAGGGCGTCAGCGGTGTTGATTTTGATAACGACGACCAGCATTTTAACAAGGCGTCGGCGCTTTTTACCGTTTCTTTTAAATATGAAACGGACGACCCCAAATGCGAAGAAACGTTTGAAAAGGTAAAAGCGCACCTTAAGGACTATACCGTTTATATAAAATCGGACATAGGCGCGTCCGATATTGATTCCCTTAACAAGGATATGCGCGTAATAATTGTCATTGCAGCAATCATTATAGTTTCTGTTTTGCTGTTTACATCACGCACCTACGGCGAAATACCGGTGCTGCTTATAACATTTGTCGCAGCGGGAATTTTAAACAAGGGTACAAACTTCCTTCTCGGCAAGATTTCATTTATTTCAAACTCTGTCGCCATAGTGCTTCAGCTTGCGCTTGCTATCGACTATGCAATTATTCTTTGCCACCGCTACACCGAAGAGCACCAAACCCTCCCCCCGCGCGAAGCGGCAATAGCTGCCCTCAGCAAAGCAATTATCGAAATATCTTCCAGTTCTCTTACAACAATATCGGGGCTTCTGGCGCTTGTTACAATGCAATTCGGCATAGGGCGCGACCTTGCCGCCGTTCTTATAAAGGCAATTTTCTTCAGCCTGCTGAGCGTATTTACACTTATGCCCGGGCTTTTGGTGGTTTTCAGCAAGCTTATAGATAACACCGCCCACAAAAATTTTGTTCCGAAGATTTCGCTTCTCGGAAAATTTGTATTTAAAACAAAAAAAATAGTTCCCGCAATTTTCCTGATAGTTGTTGCCTTTTGCGCAGTATTTGCAAATCTTTGCCCGTACTGCTACGGCAACAGTGACCTTTCAACGCCAAATAAAGATGAAAAGCAGATTGCGCGCGACAAAATAAATTCCACCTTTACACGAAAAAATATGCTTGCGCTTGTTGTACCTGCGCAAAGCTATGAAAAAGAAGCCGCGCTTTTGTCCGAGCTTGACAAATATGACGAGGTTGATTATTCCGTCGGTCTGTCAAACACGGAGGCGCTTGACGGATATATGCTTACGGAGGCTGTCACCCCGCGCGATTTTTCGGAAATTGCCGATGTCGATTACAGCGTGTGCGCGGCGCTTTTTGCAGCATATGCAATAGATAAAGGCAGCTACGGCGAGGTTATGACAAATCTTGATTCGTACAAGGTTCCGCTTATTGATATGCTTGTATTTCTGCATGACGAAAGCGAGCGGCGCAGCGTTGTCCTTGACGATGAGCTTGCAGAAGATATAGACGAAATCTATGAAAAAATAACAGAGGCAAAGCAGCAGCTGCAAAGCGATAAATACAGTCGTATGCTTGTATACCTTACCCTGCCCGAGGAAGGCAGCGAAACCTTTGCTTTTCTCGAAAAAATGCATGAAATAACCGAAAAGTACTACGATAAGGACAGCTTCTATATCGTCGGAAACAGCACAAGCGATTATGACCTTTCTTCGTCATTCTCCCGCGATAACCTTATAATCAGCATATTGTCCGCTCTTTTTGTTATTTTGGTTTTGCTGTTTACGTTTATGTCTGCCGGACTTCCCCTTCTTTTAATAGCGGTTATCCAGGGAAGTATATGGATAAATTTCTCATTCCCTTATCTTATGAATTCAAAGCTTTATTTCCTGGGTTATCTTATTGTAAACGCAATTCAGATGGGCGCAAATATAGACTATGCAATAGTAATATCAAACAGATATACAGAGCTTAAGAAAAAGCTGCCCATGAGAGAAGCCGTAACGGAAGCGCTGAATTTGTCCTTCCCCACAATTTTAACATCCGGCGCGATACTTGCCTCTGCCGGTGTTTTAATCGGGCTTATATCAACAAACGGCGTTGTTTCGGCAATAGGTGTTTGCCTTGGGCGCGGAACCGTAATTTCAATGTTTTTGGTAATGTGCGTATTACCGCAGATACTTATTATCGGTGATAAGATTATAGAGCGCACATCCTTTAAGCTTAAAGCGCCCGAGCTTGTGGTAAAAACAAGCGGCACGGTGTTTGTAAACGGGCGTGTGCGCGGGTATGTTTCGGGCGTTGTTGACGCGAACATTCACGGGCTTATTAAGGGAGATGTGTCGGCAATGGTGCAGACAGACAATATACAAAGATTACCCGATGACACCGGCAAAAACACGCAAACAGACGGCGACGCCCCGCCCGAGCAGCCGCCCCATCAGCAAAATACGGAAAACAAGGAGGATAAGCAAAATGGCTAAACGTGTACTGGCGCTTCTTACGGCGCTTATGATGGTTGTTTTATTACTTCCCTCCGCCCTTGCCGATGAGGATGGAAGCGTGTACTGCATTTCAAGTGCGAGCGACTTTATAAGCCTTTCAAAAAAATGTGCAATAGATTCATGGTCATCCGAAAAAAACATTATTCTTACAAAGGACATTGATTTTTCCGCGACCGAGTTTTCGCCCCTTCCCTACTTTGCCGGAAACTTTGACGGCGGCGGGCATACGATAAAGGGCATTAAGCTTCACAAGCCGCTTTCTGATTTCGGGATTATTCGCTATATATCCTCCGGTGGCAGCGTGTCAAATCTTAATGTTGAAATATCGATAACCGCAACGGGTACAAAAAGCGGAATAGGCGGCATTGCCGGCGTCAACAAAGGCACTGTTACGGGCTGTACGGCAGACGTTTCCATACGTGGCGGAAGAAACATAGGCGGCATTGTCGGCATAAACGATTCAGGAGGCTTCATCAATTCCTGCACCTCAAAGGGCAGTGTATACGGTGAGCATTACGTCGGCGGTATTGCCGGAAAAAACATCGGCAGTATTTCGCTTTGTAACAACGAAGCAAAAATAAACACACAGGTAAAAGAGGTTAAGCTTGATTTAAGCAACCTGAATTTTGACAAGCTTATTTCCGCCGATAATATGAAAGATGTTACCGACATCGGCGGAATTACCGGCTATAATTACGGTGCAATATTAAAAAGCGAAAACAACGAAAATGTAGGCTTTAATCACGTAGGCTACAATGTAGGCGGCATCGCCGGGCGGCAGTGCGGTTATATTGAGGCGTGCACAAACAATGCCTATGTCCGCGGCAGAAAAGACATAGGCGGTATTGTCGGTCAGATGGAACCCTATACGGTTGTCGCATACTCCAAAAATTCGCTTTCCAACACAATGGATTCGCTTGAAAAGCTGCAAACGCTTGTTGACAGCGCAATTTCAAACGCGTCTGTTTCCAAAAGCTCTGTATATACACATCTTAACACCCTTAAGAATAATGTAAGCTCCGCCGGAGAAGCCGCCGACAGGCTGCTTTCCTACGAGCGTGACCGTGCAAATGAAAGCATAAATTCCGCAAATACGCTTTCGGCAAACCTTTCGGTGCTTATAAAAGACTGTGCCGACTGCACGACCGAGCTTTCAGCACAGCTCAAAGAAATTAAGCGGCTTATTGATAACGACAAGCTGACCGAAAACGGAACGACAAACGGTTCCGTTGCCGCCGCGCTTGATAATCTGAGTGACTCTCTCGACGATTTACGCCGCGCAACCGCAGTAATATCCGAGGGCTTAAGTTCTATGGCAGATTCCGTCCGAAAGCTTACCATGTTTGAAAGCGCTTTTAAGGATTTGTATAAAGGCATAAATGATTTTGATGCGGCAGCCCAAAATCTTTACACCGCCATTGACGAGATTTTAAAAAATCTGCCGAGCGGATTTGACCCGGTTTATCTTGCAAAGCTGTCGGCGTCGCTTAAGTCAATGCACGAATCTCTTTCCATAATACGGCAGGCTCTTAACGATACTCTCAGATATATAAACAGGCTTGATGTCGGTGATCTTGCATCTGCAATACGAAAAATCGCAAGCGGCACGGGAGCGATTAAAGACGCAGTTTCCGATATGCAAAAAGCAAGTGAAAATATGTCTGCCGCGTGGGACTTGGCTCAAAAAATAGGCGATGTGTTGGGCGAAAGCACAAATACTTTTGACAAGCTTTCAAAGGCGCTTGTCACCTTTTCGGAAACACCTGCCCTTTCCCTCCCCGAATTTGATAACGAATACCTAAACCGCCGCGATGTTCTGTCCGATTCACTTAAATCAATAACTACCTCTTTCGGTAATCTCAATGACCGCGTAGACGGCGCCGCAGGAACTCTTATTTCGGATATGAGTGCCATCTCGTCTCAAATGTCGGACATTATTGATATGCTTACAAACGATTATGATGAAATGTCCTCTAAAGAAGATAATCTGATAGATGACAATATGTCGCTTGAAGATGACAGCGCACAGGGTGACGGCAAGCTTTACGGCTGCATAAACAATTCGTATATCACAGGTGATCTCAATGTCGGCGGCGTTGCCGGTTCTATGGCTATAGAATACGATTTTGACCCCGAGGATGACGCCGCAAAGGACGGTAAAAAATCGCTTAACTTTGTATATAAGACAAAAGCTGTTATACGCGAATGTAAAAACTACGGCGACATCTCGGCAAGAAAAGACAATGTAGGCGGTATTGTCGGAAATGAAGCCCTTG
>CAKSNY010000037.1 GCA_934476455.1 uncultured Clostridia bacterium
GCAGACGATATCGGCAACATTAATATAAGTGCCCCAAAGAGAATCACACCGGCAAAGCTCAGTATAATAATTTGAAATGACGAAAGATGCCGCCTGAAATGTATTTTCTCTATCATAGGATAAGCCTCCTCCAACTTGCTTTTATTTATTATAACATATGGCATATAAAAATGGAATAATAAGTTGCAACGAGGCATTAAGATTGTATAAAGATAATGTTAATACACATATAAATAAAAAAGCGGCTCGTTGCCGATAAATACGGCAGTCTGAGGGTATGCCTAAATTGAGCACACCCTTTCCTGGTGATAAGTTTCGGGATAAATGTTATAGATTAAACTGTTTCCGCATTTCTACATCCATGGTTGCTTTTTTTGCATACTCCCAAGTATCGCAAAGGCGAATATTATTTTTCCCAATAAGTATCTCATTACTGAACCCAAGAATATAGCGTAAGCAAATTCGGTATACAATTTCTATTGGGGACAACCATAACGCTGAAAGGCCGAATCATATCTTTGCTAAACATGTAATTTTAAATTTTTATTTCGGCACAAAATCATACCTTTGACACGAAAAGTCCAACTGTTGACACGTTTACACGATGTATTCCGAAAACCGCACAGGCAAAAGGTTTATTTGAAACCGAAATAAAAGAAAAGAACCTCAAGGTTTCTATCAACCTTGAGGTTCTTATTTGGTGCTCGAGACCGGGGTCGAACCGGTACGCCTTTGTGGGGAACGGGATTTTAAGAGGAGAAGAGTGGAGTTTATATGAGTTTATATTCTACCTTTTAAAACCTTCTAATCCCCATCATTTAGAGAGTTTGCGGGATTTTTCTCAGAAATCCCTAAATATACCTAAAGAAAGTTTTTTGAAAAAGTGTTAGAAAAATTGCAAGGAGGGCTGAATATGGTTTACACTATTGATGAATTAAAAATTATTATTGGCGATATTGCAAAACAATATGGCGTAAAAAAAGTTGCTTTGTTTGGCTCTTATTCCACAGGAAAAGAAACACCAGATAGTGATGTTGACCTACTTATTGATAAAGGTGAAATTAAAGGTCTATTTATGTTCAATAGCTTTGTAAGTTCAGTTCAGGAAAGATTAAATAAAGATGTTGATGTAATTACTTATAATTCGCTTAATCGTTCTTTAATTAAGGACACTGTAAAGAATGAGGTGATATTGTATGAACAGTAGAGATGAAATAGTACTTAAAAAGATTATACAATATGCTGATGAAATAGGGGCAACTATTGAACATTTGAAGCTTACACATGATAATTTTATAAATGATATTATTGCAAAAAATGCTATTTCTATGTGTATTTTTCAAATTTGAGAACTGGTAGGTAAGCTTTCTGAAGATTTTAAACTGAAAAACAATAAAATGCCCTGGCGTGAAATAAAAGCAATGAGAAACATTGCTGCGCATAATTATGGAGAAATTGATGTTGATATACTTTGGGAAACTGCTATCGATGATATACCATGCCTCAAAGAATATTGTGAGAGAATTATTAATTTATAAAAATAAAATTAAGTTTGAAAGCCATCAATTTCTGGAGGGTATTTCCCCGATTTTGTGTAAAATCCAAAATGATAATATAATTTAAGTGAAGCTTCTGTCAATAATCACGGGGGAATTTTTTTCAAGAACATATTCTTTTCCCTTGTATATTAATATTCCTCCTGATTTATCTGTGGTTACCTTCAAAAATGATTCATTCATATCGACACTAACGGAGCCGCCGTTAACGGGAACTGTAGCACTAAACCATGAAAGTCCTCCGAGGGAAGGAGTTACCGTAAATTTATTATAACCGGGTTCAGTGGGATTTACACCGACATAGTATTTGCCCAGCAAATATACACTGTCCGTATAACCTTTTTTGCATAACACATCAAGCTCATAAAATTTGAAATACGGTGTCTTTATTTCTTCAATGCCGCTGTTTAGCAGAACGTTTTCAATTATTGATTTTTCCTTGTCGGCATCCGCATATCCGAATAATACAGCAAATATATTTGCGTGGAGTGTAACATGCCTGTTCCCTGTTACAAAGCTGTCAATATATGCTCCCTTTTCCTCGTCCCAGAAAAATTTATCTATATTTTCCTTCAGCCGGGCAGCCTTCTTTTGGTATAGGACAGGGTTTTCGCCTGATATCTCAAGACAGTGAGAAAAGGCTTCATACGCACGAAGAAGAAGCATCTGCTCTGCACATACCGCCCCCGCTTTTCGATATCCGCCCAGTCGATGAAAACCCAATCATCATCCATTCCGACTTCAAAACCGTTTTCGTCAAGACGCGAATCACAAAAGTTCATTACATCACTAATACGCGGCAGCATCTTTTTTACGAAATCCGCATTTCCGGTCATTTCGTAATAGATATCTATACTTATTATCCAATAAAATGAATAATCAAGGATTGTATTTATATGATTTTGCACGGATTCGTTTCCGCGCAGAGCAATAATTGTTCGTCTGATTATATCTGTATCAAAAAAAACAGTATCTGTCTATGAGATAGCTTTGGAATGCATCTCCCGACCAGACCCAACGGTCACGCTTAATACCATCAAGGTAAAATTCGCGGCTGTTAAGCTTAAATGTATAAATGGATGTGTCCCAGATTTTATTAATCAATTCGTCGGAACATCTGAATGTTGCTTTATTTTCAACAGGCAGATATTCAAAATATGCAGTTAAGTTAAATTCTCCGGGTTCTGCATTAATAAAGACATATCTGAATGCACGTGCTGAAAGTTCAATTTTATCTCCGGTACGATGCAGTGTATCATAAAGATAGCAATTTTCGCTGTCAAGCACTTCTTCGAGGCTTTCTCCGCAGTAAACTGTAAGCTCATGCTTGATTTTTTCAAAAACAAGTTTTGCAAAGGTTTCTCTTCCAAAATCATATAGGACGCCACCGCCTGTGCTTTCAACTGTAAATGGATTAAGCTTTACATATTTAAACTTAAATATCTGCGGATTGTCTTTGGGTGTAGTATAGAGTTCACTGCTTCCTGCAGAGCCGGATTCGCTGCCTCTGTTTATTACCTCCCAGCTTTCATCGGTGAATATGCTTTTGCCTTCAATCAGAAGGCATGGAAGACCACTATGATTGATAATCGGTACTGCTATGGTGTGTTTTCCCGGAGGAATTGTTATTTCTTTTTCGAAAGGATATCTTTTCCCATCTATATTAAGCATTCCTGAGCCCTGAGCATAGGCTGTTATTTTTTCTTCTTTATCTGTATCAAAGTTTTTTTTAAATAAAACATTATGACGGCAATTATCTATTTTCCAAAATGGCGGATGAACATAGTCTCTTTCTTTTCTGCGTGTATGTAACAAAAGATTATGATATATTTCAAAATCACCGTAAAACCAAATCCAGCGTGCTTCCATTATTTATCATTCCCTCCGACAGTTAAATAATGTGCTTTTAAAACCTCCCACTTATTGTTTTCATTCTTAAAGTGAGGTTTCATTATTTCATCCCAGTTTTCGGGACAGGGAATATGTTCTTTTCCCTCAATTTCCTTTTTTTCTATAAGCTCATACGGAGTTTCATGGTACATAACAAGTATATTTTTATAAAGAAAAATAACACCGTATCTGTCATATCCGTACTGGTTACCCTGCTGATGGTCATAATGGTAGTAAATATAGCTTGCTATTTTATCATAATTTAGAAAATTCAGTTCAAAAGAGGGTTGTTTATTTTCAATTTTTCTTGTCCAGAGTTCTTCGTTTTCCGGTGTGGAATAATGAAAAACATCTGTCATTTTAAACCAAAAACTTCCATCCGGAAACGGTTTCATACTGGCTGCTGCGAAAGCTTCGGGGATAATGTCCCCGAAGCTTTCATAATACAGAAAAACCATATCCTTATAATATGCACATGAAGCTGTAATAACATTTTCGTTTTTAAGAAAATTTACCTGCGAATTAGTGTAACCGCAATACATATATCTGTTTATCATACTAAGAGCCTTTCTGTTATTAACGGTATTTTATTCAGGCTTTGTTTCAAGCTTAAGCGGGAAATCGCCAAGCTTATTTACCTTAAAGCCGTTCTTCTTATATTCTTCGTAGTCAAACGCTTCCAGCTCATCTATTGCAAGCTTGTGGAATTCATAGAAATTCTTCCACCATTCGTAGCCTGTGCCAAGCTCCGCATTAAGATACGCGTCTGCAATATCGCAGCCCATTGCAGGGGCAACATAGAAAGCACCCATTGCAAGTACGTTTACACCGTTGCCTGTAATTGCACGAAGAGCGGCAGGTACGCTTTCAACAACACCTGAGTGCACATGCGGGCACTTGCTCGCCGCAATATGAATTCCCATACCTGTACCGCAAAAAAGAAGTGCACGCTCAAATTCACCCTCAGAAATCATGGAACCAACCCTGAGCCCTACTCTGTGAAACATAAGGTCTGTATCGTTGGGATCTGAATCTGCCTTAACACCCATATCGGTTATTTCCCAGCCTTTTTTACGAAGGTGTTCGCAAACTGCCTCCTTAAGCGGATATCCTGCGAAGTCTGCTCCTACTACAAGTTTCTTTTCCTTTACTGTTTTCATTTTAATCGTCCTTTCTTTATTAAAAATTATAGTGTTACACATATAAACCCAAATTCATTCAAAGTGATACTGTTTCCCAGATTCTTTCCGCTGACAGCCTCTTTGACCTGAACGGGAAAATCAATTACAGAAGTGCTTTTATTGAAATTAAATATATAATAATATGTATTGCTTTCACTGCGTCTTTCAACAACACTAACGCCTTTCGGAATATCAAAATCAGGCTTTTTGATATGTACGTTCTGCGCAAGTGCGTCAAGAAATTGTGCAAATGCATCTGTTTCCATACCTGTCCCGTAATAGTATGCCATTCCATTGCCGTAATGATTTTCGGATACAACACAGTGCCCTTTGCGGTAAGTGTCTCTGAAAGCTCCTATTGCGTCTGCACCCTTCAGCGTAATTTCATCAAGCCAGTATTTGTTCTTAAAGGTAAGCTTTTCAGATGGAAGAGATATCTCAATCTGTGCGGTTGATGCATCGAAAACAGGCTCCACCTCATAGATTTCTATTCCGAATAAATCCTTCAGATTTCCCGGAAGTCCGCTGTCATAAGCCACATTGTTCATATCCTTTACAGAAGTAAGAAAGCTTGAAACAAGACAGCCGCCGTCCTCCACATATGAATGAAGAGCATCGCAGATTTTGGTATCGCTGACAAAGAGAGCAGGTACTATAATCATTTTGTATTTGTCAGATATTTCGTGTTTGCTTATTATATCTGCGCTGTATCCCTTGCTGCGCAGTGCGGTGTGAATTTCCTGAATATAAGATATGTAGTCAAAATCATGATGAACAGGCTTTATTTTCAGCGACCATAATGCATCGTAATCAAGCACAACGGCAATTTCAGCAGCGGCACAGTTGCTTGACAGAAGTATTTGCTCGTGCTTTTTTAAAAGATTAGCCGTCTCCTGAAAATCAAAATACTTTCTCCGCGGAACACGGTCAGCATCAAGGAGGGCATAATTAAGCTGCTCTGCGCCGCTGCGGAAGGTTTTATACTGAAAATGTGTAATAAGGCTTGCTCCGTTTGCGAAGGCATGCATAACGTGAAGCGGAATTGCACCGGGATATGGTTGAAGCCGCCCTTCGCCTGCCCACAGACCGTGACCGCCGCCTATTGCAAATTCCAGAATCCAGAAATCGGTCTTTTTGAGATTTCTTGCAAAGGAATACGAAAACTCGGCATAATCCTTTTCGCCGTAAAAAAGCTCTGGATATATATCCAGTGCATACAAGTCGGCTTTTTCATAAAAGTCATAATAATCTATAAGATTTGTTGCGAATGAGGTTGAATTTGAGGATATGGGCTTGTCGGTAAGCTTTTTTAGGGTATCAATCTGTATATCCGAAAATTCCTTCATGGAGTCGCTTGAAAAACGCTCGAAATTTATTCTGATTCCCGGATTATCAAAATATGCCGGAAAAAGCGGTGCAGCACCGTTTTCCGTTGTTGCAGCCGGCGGTGTTATATGCGAGAAGTCGTTAAAGCTCAGTCCCCAGAAATAAGTACCGCACTTTTGATTAAGATTCTGAACGGTTTCATATTTTTTCTCAAGATAATTTCTGAATTTTTCCGTGCACACCTTGCAGTGGCATCGTCCCGAGCCTTCCTGCGCAAATTCATTTCCTATCTGAAAACCGATGACGTTATCGTTATTTCCGAACACTTCCCCAAGTTTTTCAACAATTCGCTTTGAATACTTACGGTAAATTTCGTTGTTATAACAGTAGGAATGCCTTGATCCAAAGGGCCTCTTCACGCCTCTGTAATCAATATACGCTATTTCAGGATATTTACTGTAAAGCCATGAAGGGGGGCATGAGGTTGGGGTACATATAATTGAAGAAATTCCGTTATTGCCTAATATGTCTACGGCTTCTTTTATTATATCAATATTATATTCTCCGTCGGAGGGTTCAAGCTGATCCCAGCAAAACTCCCCCATTCTGACAACATTAGCGCTTGAGTTTTTAATTATTTCAATATCGCGGTAAAGCTCTTCCTTAGAGGTGCAGTGTTCGGGGTAAAATGAATATCCGTACTTCAGGTTCAAATAAATTCCTCCTTATAATTCCGTAACATTTAATTGACATTCATAAGAATTGATTTTATAAAAAGTATATCATTGCATTAGACTGTTATCAAGTGATATAAAGTTATTTAAAGTGATAAAATGTATTTTTGCAAAAATCAGGCTATGAAGGAATGCGTCTGTAAATGCCTTTATAGTCGGTACTTTTAATTATGTGTGATAAAAAATAAGTAAAAAATGACAAAAGGGTAGATTGTATTGAAATAGAAAGGCTTTTGTGCTAAAGTTAGACTATGTTGAAAGAGAAACTTAAACGACTTGAAAGGAATGAAATGTTTTGTTATGAAAAAATCAGTTGTAAAAAAAAGACAGCAGGGAGCTCAGGAGGCATACTTTATTCGCTTGAAGAACGATATATTTTCAAACCCTGAGTTATATCTTATGATTGTTCCCGTACTGTTGTTCTATTTGATTTTCCACTATATACCAATGTACGGAGTTTCCATTGCGTTTAAAGATTACACACCAGGACTTGGGATGATGGGCAGTCCATGGGTTGGGATTGAACATTTTAAAAGCTTTCTTTCTGATGTGTATTTTTTCAGAATACTTAAAAACACATTTGTAATCAGTATGACATCAATTTTGTTTGGCTTTCCGGCGCCGATAATTCTTGCGCTGCTTATAAATGAAATAAAAAGCAAATACTTTGCAAAAGGCGTCCAGACAATTACATACATGCCGCACTTTATTTCATTGGTCGTCATATGCAGCATGATAAAGGAATTTGTGGCAGACAATGGTATAATTACTCAGCTTGCAACAATGCTTGGATATGACGGAAAGACAATGCTTTCCAAGCCCGGACTTTTTATTCCTATTTATGTGATGTCGGGAATATGGCAGGAAATAGGATGGGGAAGCATTATATATTTGGCTGCACTCAGCGGTGTTGATGAATCTTTGTATGAAGCTGCCGTTATAGATGGTGCAGGCAGATGGAAGCAGATGCTTCACGTAACGCTTCCGAGCATACTGCCTACAATTGTAATTTTGTTCATTATGCGCATGGGTACGGTTCTCTCCGTAGGATATGAGAAGATTATACTGCTTTATAATCCGGGCATATATGAAACCTCCGATGTTATTTCTACCTATGTTTACAGAAAAGGTCTGCAGGATTTTGCATGGAGTTATTCAACTGCGGTGGGACTGTTTAATTCCGCAATCAATGTGATTTTGCTGATACTTACCAATAATATCAGCAAGAAACTTAGCGGAACGGCTTTATGGTGAAAGGGGAAATATCTGTGAAAATAAAGGAAAGCTTTGGGAGAAAGCTGTTTTTGGCAATAGATGCAATTATATTGATTGGAATAAGTCTTGTTTGTCTTTATCCGATTCTGTATGTTTTGTTCGCTTCGATAAGTAATGGTAATTTATTAATGGCACATAGGGGCGTGCTTGTGAAGCCTTTAGGATTTACAATTGAAGTGTATAAGAAAATTTTGGGATACCCGCTTCTTTTAAATAGCTATCTTAATACCTTGAAAATTATAGGAATTACACTTGTATTTAATATTTTATTGACATCCTTCGGTGCTTATTTTCTTTCAAGGAAGAATGTTGTAGGCGGAAATCTTGTGATGATGCTCATTCTTATAACAATGTATTTTAACGGAGGACTTATTCCCAACTACATGCTTGTAAAGTGGCTTAACCTTACAAACACACATTGGGCATTAATTTTGCCGGTTGCACTTAATACATATAATCTTATTGTTTTAAAAACTGCTTTTGCATCTGTGCCGGATTCGCTGTGTGAAGCTGCAAAGATAGACGGTGCAGGACATTTCAGAATACTTTTTAGGATTGTTATGCCTTTGTCAAAGGCAAGTATTGCAGTAATAATTCTTTATTATATGGTTGCGCAGTGGAATAGCTGGTTTTCAGCAATGATTTATATAGATAACAGAACGCTTTACCCATTGCAGCTTCTTCTCAAAGAAATGCTCATTCAGAATGATACATCTTCAATGACTCAGGGAATAACAGACGGGGATATGCAGGCGGTAAGCGAAACCATGAAGTATGCAATTATTGTTGTTGCTACGCTCCCCATACTTTGTATATATCCCTACCTGCAAAAATACTTTACCAAGGGAGTAATGGTCGGCGCGGTAAAAGGATGACGAAGTTAATAAAACACAGCTTCTTTTAAATCGAGTTATTATTCTGTAGAGAAAATGCGTTTGATTTTGAATTTAGGCTTATAAAACATCTATTTAAGGAGAGCCTATATGAGAAAAGATTTGTGGGAGAGAGTAGGCGAGATTGTAAGCTCACTTTCATTAAAGGAAAAGATAGGTCAGCTCAATCAGGAGATGGTTCGTCTGTACGATTCTGATTCGATGAATTTATTGAAAGAACGTATCAGACGCGGAGAAGTCGGTTCTGTTATACTTGCGAGTTCTGCAACAGCAGGAAATGATGAAAGCAACAGAGTGCCTGTGCACATTTTAAATGAATTACAGTGTGTTGCGGTGGAGGATGCCGATAAAAATCTTCCGTTGCTTTTTCAAGAGATGTTATTCACGGTCACAATGTTGTATAACCTGTGTCCTTGGCATTAGCCGCTTCGTTTAATCCCGGAATTGTCGGTGAAGGCTATAAAGGGGTCGCAAGAGAAGCTGCAAGTGAAGGTATAAAATGGAGCTTTACTCCAATGCTGGACATTTCGCGTGATGCAAGATGGGGCAGGTGTGTTGAAGGCTTTGGAGAGGATACGTATTTAACTGAACGAATGGCTGAGGCAGTTATTACAGGTTTGCAAGGTGAAAAATCTGATGAGGACAATATTATCGTATGTGTAAAGCATTATATAGGTTATGGTACCGCAGAAGCGGGAAGAGATTATACAAAGGCGGAAATATCAGATTATACCCTTAGAAACTACTATCTCAAACCGTTTTGTGCAGCTGTTAATGCAGGTGTTGGGACTGTAATGAATTCCTTTAACGAAATCAGAGGTGTTTCCACTGCTGCAAGCAGATATCTGTTATATGATGTATTAAAGACAGAACTTGGATTTGATGGATTTGTGGTAAGTGACTGGGGAGTGGTTGAGCAGACAGTTAACCAGGGACTGGCCGCAAATAGGACGGAGGCTGCAAAAATCTGCATCAATGCCGGTCTTGATATGGATATGGTGTGCAGATGCTGCACAGAAAATATTGAGGAGCTTGTTGATGAAGGACAGGTTGTTTGATTATTTTCA
Source organism: uncultured Clostridia bacterium (assembly GCA_934476455.1). Taxonomy (GTDB): domain Bacteria; phylum Bacillota; class Clostridia; order UMGS1883; family UMGS1883; genus UMGS1883. Next base: position 9,923 of record CAKSNY010000037.1, read on the forward strand.
ATCTATTTTTGAACGGGTGTAGTAAATTGAGAAAACGAATTAAATCTGAATTAATAATATCGTGGATAAAGTCATATATGCTCATTGTGCTTATGATTTTAATTGTCATACTGCCTGTCTATGTTATGCTTTTTAATCAGGCTAAAAAACAGATAAATAATCAGAATGAAATAATCCTCGAGAATTTGTGCGAAAGCATTGATAACGAGCTTGTCGGAGTTGAATCAGAGGTTACGGAATTCAGTCTTGATAAAAATATTGCAAAAATAGCTGAAATGAGCCTGCCGCTTTCTTCAGATGATAATTTTTTTCTGTACGATTATATGACCGGATACAATCCTCTTAAAAGCTACAGAAAAGCCTCTAAAAGCCAGTGTGAAATATATTTTGGAAATATCGACATTATACTGACAGGTTCGGGAATGAACACAAGGGAGAGCCTTCTTGAAGGATACAATATGCAAAAATATGTTTCGATTGAAAATTGGACAGAGTTTTTAAACGGATTTTATAAGGGGCAATATGTAAAATTAGAAAAAAAAGACGACCAAATATTTTACATAAAAACTATTGCCGAATCGGAAAAAACCGGAAAGTACGTGAATGTATTTTTTGCCATAGACAGAAACTGGATTGAAGAAAAGGTCAATGACTTATACTTAAAGGATTACGGAATTCTTAAGATAAATGATTCCTCAGGAAACAGTATTATGACATTTGACGCGTCGGAAGGACAACAAAATCATCGAAGCTACATGACGGTTACTTGTGAGTCTTCGGTAAATAATTGGAAGTATACTTACAATCTCCCGGATACAGTCGTGTTCGGACAGCTCAAATTTTTTGTATACATATTTATCTTCTCATTGATTCTCGGTGTTACGATGGAAATATTTTTGGTAAAACATTATGTGAGTAAGAATTATACGCCGGTACGGGAAATGGTGCAGATTTTTTCAAAAGAAAAAAATGAAGCTATCGCAGACGAATACGGTTACTTAACGGGAATGATAAATAGGTCAATCAAAGAAAAAGAGAGCCTTATTAACAATCTGGATGCAAAAAGCCAAACTATTATCAAGTATATTTTAAATAAGCTTGTAAGCGGTGAGATGCTTACTTCGGCAGAACATGAATGTCTGGAAAGTCTGAAATTTGATTTTGGTGAGGGCTGTTTCATAACGCTCCAGTTCAAGGCCTATGGTACGGAGGAGATGTTTTTTGAAGAGAAAGCTTTAAAAAAGGATGAAGATGCCGATGTATCTACTGCGTATTTTATAATTTTAAACATCTTTTCTGAAATGCTTGAGAAAAATTCATTTGAGTATATGAACACAGAAAACGAAGACGGCTGCACCTACATAATATGCGCGCAGAATTCAGATGTAAAGACTGTAATGAAAATTTGCGGTGAAGCATTGGACTTTATAAATAAAAATTTTAATTTCAGTTTTTACTGTGCGGCAGGATCATCTCACAGGGGATACGCCGGAATTGCGGAAAGCTTTGCAGAAGGAATGCAGGTCATGACATATATGCAGATTTCCAAAAAAAGCGGTGTGGGATGTTATAACGATATACATGAGGAGGTTCATCGTATAAACGGTTATCCCGGTGCACTTGAAAACCAGCTGATCACTTATGTGCAAAACGGAAATATTGACGCAGTGCGAAAAACGCTGGACGAAATGTTTGACTCTGTTTTCGGACAGTACATGATGACTCCGGATGAGATCAGATTTTTCATTATTGATCTTGCTACGAGCGCTATAAAAATACTCGCGCAAACAGATTCAAATGATAATATTATTGTTCGAAAAAAGATGCAGATTTTAAATAATTTGATGAAAAGCACTGATATTGAAGATATGAAAAAGCAGATTTCCGAGATATTCGAGTTGTCGTGTGAACAGGCCAGAACGTATAATTCATCAAACAGCATACTTACTAAGAAGATAGTAAAGTTTGTAAAAGAAAACTATTCCAATCCCGATTTGAATGTTTCGCTGGTTGCGCAGAAATTTGAAAGACATTCCCACTATATATCCAATGTTTTCAGAACTAATATGAATATGAGGCTGCTGGATTATATTAACCTTCTGAGAATTGAGGAAAGTAAAAAACTTCTCAAAGAATCCGATGAGCTTGTGAGCAATATTGCAGAGAAGGTAGGCTTTTACAATTACAGAACCTTTATAAGAGTATTTACTAATATTGTCGGAGTTTCGCCTTCAAAGTTCAGAAATCCAAACTCAGATTGACAGGGGTGTATTTTATGAAGAAATATGTAAAAAGAATATTTTTACTGTGTCTGTCTTTGCAGATGTTATTATCCTTCGGCGTGAGTACATATGCCGAAATATTGCAGGATGAAGACGTGCCGATTCAGAATACCGAAGGGTATGATGATTCTTTGGTTACGGGAGATAAGACTGCAGATCAGACGATATCAACCGATGAGAAGTCCGACGAAGCAAATCCAAATGCAAATGAAAATTATATAGAGGGGATTAACGGCTCGGATCAAAGCGCATTTGCAAGGATTATATTTTCCAATCCCGTTAAAAGCGTGAACATGACCTTTGAAGACGGGATAGAAAGGGATGACGTATCTTATAGCAATGTTCTGTACAGTGAGCTTGCTGAATTTGACTCACATCAGGCAAGGAAGTTTTACAAAGGCAATGACTTATGCATTCATATGAACGACGGTTTTTTCGAACCGGAGGACAGGGAATTCGTTTTTGTAATAAAATATTGGGATTTCGGTGACGGTGCAGGTTCTATCTATGTTGATTATCCAACGTCGTCCGACGGCTCTCCCAAACGTCTTTCTATACGGAAGCCCGGTGTTGAGGCAAGATGGAGAACAGAAAACATTTATGTAAGTGATGCCAATTTTACAAAAAACATGGAATACAACAGTCAGATAAAAATAATTACAATGGGATACAACGCATTTTCGGAAATCTCTGTAATAAATGTTTCGCAAGCAAAGAAAAATAAAAGATTTGAAAGGCAAATATGGTCGGATGAAAAGGCACATTCACTTTCACATCTCGGATTGTGGAGCTTTAAAACGACGCAGGAGGCACTTTCGCTAAGAGTTACTGCGCAGGATGCAGTTGCGGGAATGCTTAAGGCGGCGGGCTATGAGAAAAAGATTCCGCAAGCATCGGTGCCTTTGAAAAACAGCGGTGTATATGCCGAAAATATGAAATATATTTCTTATGCAATCAGTAAGGAAATTATTGCGGATGATTTTTTGCCGCAAAGGGATATCACTGTATCAGAGCTTATTAAATATTATCTTGGATTTTTAGGTTATGAAAAAAGCGAATATGACGCTGACTTGTACGGCTTTGCATGCAGCTTAGGTCTTATCACGGAAAAAGATGCCATATATCATCTTGACAAACCCCTGCGTTTTGATGAGTTTGCAGCAATCGCATATAACGCAATGCTGTTAAAAATAAAGGGTGAGAAGTATTCGCTTTTCAGCAGTATGGTAATGGAGGGAAGCATTGCGAAAGAAACGGTTGATATGCTTGCGGATGTTAATCTGTTTACTGCTATGTATGAAGTCCCCTCCAAGGTTGAAATTGTTACAGAAAAGGATGCAAACACAGGCGTTGAAATTAATTATCTCAATATAAGTAACAGCATGACAATTCTGCCTTATCTGACGCAGACAAAGTGGCTTTCGGATTCAAAACGCTTTATTGCGGCATGCAGCACAACGGGCGGTTTATACGAATATAATACGCAGACAGGTATGTTAAAATATCTTGACAACTGTTATATAAATTCGATGGCAGATGCGACAGTTACGGAAGATGATTTAATGTTTTACAATAAAAACAATCATGAAGTATGGTGTATGGATTTAAAAACTTATGATAAGCATAAAGTTGCAGATATGCCTCAGTATGTTGATTTGACAAATAATGTTATGACAATTCAGACAACCAATGATGGGCGGTATCTTACATGTTACTGGAAAGAAAATCTTGATGAAAAGGATTTTATGAACGGGAAAACAAGAATGAGAAAGCTTGTCAGACTTGATACGCAGACAGGAATATGGGAGTCGGATTTATTGTCAAAGGAATTTGACGATATCCTTGCACCTGAGGCAGGTCATCCGTGCATAAACCCCAAAAATCCCGATTTAGTGATGTTTTGCCATGAAGCTGCAGGAAGCGCCTATGTAGGAGACAGAGTATGGGTTGGAAACTATACGACGGGAGAGAGTGTGAACTTCTTCAAGGAAGCAATACGAAGAGACGGATTTTCAGGAGAAACCAACGGACATGAAATATGGTCGTATAACGGGCAGGACATTTATACCTGCAAGACATATAATCAAACCTCGACAATAGGCGAGGCCGGTATTGTCAGGATAAGCATTGACGGCATTGAAAGAGAATACATAAACAGCGATTACGAATATATTCATGCATCTGCTGATAAAACACAGAATTTTATTGCAGCGGATATTCCCGGAATCGGAGGAAAAGATGCTGTTGTTGCCTTAATTGATGCACGTACATATAAATCTTTCCTGCTGACATCATATCCTGAATCAAACGGAAATCATCCGTATCATCCACATCCATCATTCAGCCCTGACAGCAGCAAAATTCTCTTTCAAAAGAGAAATCCGCAGGGAGTCCTGGCCGCGGCATGGATTGATGTATCGCAGTATACGAAAAAAGAGCTTAACGGCGGAAGAGAAAAAATCTCTGAAGATATAACTCTTGTAAGCTATGAGGATGCGGCAAATGAGGTTACAAAAGTGAACTATAAAGGATTTGATTGCTTTAAGACAAAACGCGGAAGCGGTATTTATCTCGATTACAATGACACTATAGTATTCGGACTTAAGGGCAGTATGAAAATCAGTTTTAAATTTCTTGATAAGGGCTATCAGCCGATTAATATTTATTACACAACCGCCGTTAATACGCCCAGAGATTATTGCAACCGTGAAGACGGTATTGTTACTGTTAAAAAAAGTAATACATCAAGATGGCTTGAGGCAGAGTTTACATTCGACGATGTTAACCTTGCGAATGCATGTAAATTTATATCTGACGTCAGAATTGAGGGTGCTCAATCTGAAATTTATATAAGAGATATCAAAATGGAGTGCAGGTAGCTGAAATGAAATGAAATGAAAGGGATAAAATGCAAATGTTGAAAAGAATACTTTTTGTGCTTTTAATTCTTGCTGTTTTTATATGTGTACCTGCTATGGCAGACAGTGAACAGAACAGTGACCTGATATCTGACGGAGCGGAGCTTTCTTCCGAAGGATATAAACGACTTAAAGCTTTTGGAATTGTTGAAGAAACATATACTGTCGAAGACGGCAATAACACAATTTCAAGGGGAGAATTTGTAAATCTGACGGCGAGACTCATTAATTCCTCCTGGGACGGATTTAAAGCATACAGAGGAGCTGCATATGTTGACGTTGTGTTTGACAGTAAATATGCAGACGCCGTCTATTATCTTACAGAGCTTGGTGTCATAAGCGGTATTGGAGAAAATACCTTTTTGCCCGAGGAACCGGTAACATATGGAGCGGCACTTAAAATTCTTGTTAAGCTTACCGGTAACGGAGTGAGGGCGGAGCGAAATTTCGGAGGCTTTCCCCACGGATATATCACAATGGCATACCGCCTGGATATAAACGAAAATGTTGAATACTCACCGGATGAATACATAACGCTTAAAGATGCGCTGGAGCTTATTTCAAATACAGCAACAGCAGAGGTATATGAGGACTATGCCGATTATCAGGGTCAAAATCTTCTTGAGCTTTGCCATGACATATATATGAGCAGCGGCGTAGTGGAACGTGACGGCAATATTAATTTCATACAGAGGTCAACAAATGATTTATACAATATTACGCTGAACGGTGTGACTCATAAAACCGACAGTAATAATTTTAACAGTCTTCTGGGATTTTATGTGGACTGTTTTTATACCGATGAAAAAGGAGATAAAAAGCTGATATATGCATCAAAGCAGAAGAATAAAAATGAGGTTCTTGAAATTCCTTACGACAAGCTTTTGCCCGATAACGGAGCGTTTAACATATCCACAATAGTTTATAGAGACGATAATGGTAAAACGAAAAAGGCTTCGCTTACCGGGCTGCCTACGGTAATATATAACGGCTTGGAATATAAGGAATATGATGCAACGTCGTTTAACATCACAGACGGAAAAATAATCCTTGTGGATAATAACCGTGATGATAAATACGACTTCGTGTTTATCGAGGAAACACAACCTCTTATTGTAGCCTCGGTAGCCGGAGATTACTCAATGATAACAGGTAAAAACGGATTTTCCGTACGGCTGCAGGAGGATGGAAGCTATGACGCCTTTGAAGGACAGACAGATAAGCGAATACTGCTCTCGGATATAAAAAACGGAGACGTACTTACCTGCGCAGTTTCTAAAAATAAAAAATATGTGAAGATATATCGCAGCCAAAATACTTTCGGCGGAGAAATAAGTGCAATTTCCGATGGGGAGAATTTTACGGAGACGGAGATAACCGTAAATGAACTGCTCTACACCTTTACGCCGGAGATAGCGCAGAAACTGAAAAACGGAAGCTATCAGACCTTGCTTAAGAGTGGGCGTGTATACGAATTTAAAGCAGATGTGTACGGCAGAGTTGCAGAATTTTCACTTAAGAAGGGAACTTACGAATATGCTTACCTTATTGATGCAGGGAGTATGGATTCCGGAATAAAATCACATTTTCTTCTGAGAATGTTCCTTGAAAATGAGGTTATATTTGATGCATATGTAAGCGGCAAGATAAAGCTTAACGGAGGAAATAAAATTGAATATAGCCAGCTTTATCCAATGCTTTTTGACAGCAGCGGAAATTTTGTAAGGCAGCTTGTCAAGGTTAAGATAGACGAGGACGGAAATCTTAAAGACATTATGTTTTCCAGTCCGGTTACAAGCAGTTACGGCTATACAAATACAGAGGCATTTTCGCTTGATTTTTCTGCGGAAAACAGTCTGTATAAATCAACATATATGTCATTTGACGGAAGATATAACCTTAACGCAAACTCAGTAATTTTTTCTGTTCCAAAGCAGGAGGAGTACGAGGACGGAGATTTTAAAATAATCAAGCCATCCTCATTAACCGACGACCAGAAATACAGCATAAAGCTTTATGAGGCAGACAGTACGCTTTGTGCAAAATATGCAGTCGTGGAATTAGATAAAACTCCTGAGTACGAGCTTTCCTTTGTGGTTGTGGATAAAGCAAGATACAACGCAGACGGCAATTTATGCATAATCGGTATTTCAAGAGGAAAAACCGTTACCTATTGCGAAGAAGAAGCAGGAATCTTCCCGTCGGGAATAAAGAATGGTGATGTTTTCAGAGTAGCAGTAAAAAATGAAACTGTGCGTGCGGCACAGAAAATAGTATCCCTGTCAGATTTCGATGAAAGAAATACCCCGTTCATACATAACGGTACAAGTAAAACGGCAGTCAAAGTTGCAGAGGGATTTAATGATACCTATCTTGCAGTTTACGGTGAGCTTTACGGCATATCGGCAAAGGCAATATCAACGCTTAATCCTCACGGCGCAGACAGGGCAATTTCCTCGCACGCAACAAGCGGTGCGGTCATATATGTTACCGTATACGATGTATCGGAACAAAGCGTAACATTAGGCTCAATGAATGATGTTGTTCCAAGTGTTCAGCCGGACATGGACGGGGAGATTTATCCTTCGGATTCAGATACAAAGGTGCTTCTTTACAGAAGATACGGATATATCAGAGAAATTGTTGTCGTAAGACCTTAAGAAAAGGAGTTTAATATGAGCTATGACATAAAAGAAAGAGCATACAGGGTTATGGAAAGAATGCTTGAAAATAATCCATTTGCTTCTCCTGTATTTAAACCTTTTATCTATACGGACGCAATTTCTCAGGAAAATATGCTCGGAAGTGAAAAAATTGACCTGACGAAGATATATTCCGATGTATGCGAGGGGGATATTGCCTATGGGGTTTTCAGAATATGTCCGATATACGATAAAAAAATATATTTAAGTATCCGTGACTATAGTGCGCTTTTTGTAAACGGAGAAATGATTTTTGACGGCAGCGGAAGCGGTGAATACAAATTTTTTGATGTTCAGGCAAAGGCGGACGGGACAACCGAAATTATGCTGAGAAGTATATGCAGGGATGGTCAGTTCGGTTTTGAGTATTCGCTTACTACACCCGAATATAAATATATGTGGACAAAGGATTACAGCTTTTGTATGCGGAAAGGACTTCCGATTGATGAATTTATCGGTGAAGAGGGAATTGCTTTTTCGCGCAAATTCAGTAAAGAGGAATCCGACAAAGCAGAAGAGTTTGAAAGGGGCAGACGCGAATTTGTTTTTCCGAAGCGTACGGAAAAATGCGTGTTCAAAAGCTTTGGAAAGCTTTACGACAGCGAAAAGGGTGAATTTGCATACGCTGTTACGTATGCAAAGGAAAGCGCTAAGCTTACCTTTACTGCCCGAAGCCTTATCAGAATTTTTGTGAATTCCGCAGCAAAGGTCATCCTTAAAAAGGGTGAAAGTGCGGAGATAGCGGTTAACAAAGGCGATGAAATTCTGGTAAAAGCCGTGAGAACAGATGGAGAGTGGGGCTTTGACTGTGATGATGAAAAGCTCTGTATTCCGTTTCTTGTCACAAAGAGGAAAAACTCAGCTACATGGCTGATGATTGGCTGTTTTGGAAATAGAGGTGATCCAATTGAGCGCATCTTTGCTCCTGAGGAAAAAATGGAATATAAAAAGCCGTATCAAAACAGTGAGAAAGAGGAAGTGTATTTCAGATTTCCCGATGGGAAAACATATCTCAGGCCTTATCAGAACACGGCCTTTTGCGGACAGTGGTATTATGCTGTAATGTGCGGACACTTCGGACTTGCGAAGTTTGCGCAAACCTTCAATGATGAAAGGTGCATGGATTATTTTTATAACAGCATGAAAATCATGGCTGATTTTTGTGAATATGCCGGATATGATAAATGTATGTTTAAAAATGATACCTCAATGCTCATTCGTTCATCTGAGCTTGATATCCTGGATAATATCGGTACTATGGGAATGAATGCGGCAGACGCATATCTGATAAAGAGCGATGATTCAATGAGAGCACTTGTATTTTATTTGGCAGACGCACTGAATAATGTTCCATGTTTTGAAAACGGAGTTTTTCACAGAAAAAATACAATGTGGGCTGATGATTTGTTTATGTCAGTGCCGTTTTTACTGAGATTGTGGCGTATTACAAAGAATATGCGTTATCTTGATAAGGCGGCAAAACAGCTTATTGAATATAAAAAACTGATGTATATGGAGGATAAGAATATATTCTCACATATATACTTTATAAAAAAAGAAAAGGCAAGCCGAGTACCGTGGGGCAGAGGCAATGGGTGGGTAATGATAGCGTTGTCGGAATTTTTGGAATATGCGCCAAAAGAGCACGCCTGCTATGAGAAAATAAAAAACATATTTATTTTGATGAGCGGCGGAATAAGAAAACTGCAGACAAAAAGCGGTGCATGGAATAATGTTCTTGACAGTGAAAGCTCCTATGGAGAGGCATCCTGTACTGTCATGTTCCTATATGCTTTTTCTAAAGGAATACGCAATAACATTCTGGACAGTTCATATAAAATTTCGGCAGAAAACGCATGGAAGGCACTTTGTGATACATTCCTTGATGAAGAGGGTAATCTTTCGGGGATTTGTTCGGGGTCGGGGTGCAGTGATGATCCGAAGTATTACGATTCGTTAAACACGATTACAAATGACGAACACGGAACGGGAATGTTGCTTGCAGCGGCATGTGAATATTATAAATTAATTAATTAATGATATTGGAGGAGATTAAGCTATGAAAAAGAGTAAAAAATTATTA
>CAKSNY010000038.1 GCA_934476455.1 uncultured Clostridia bacterium
GTAATGTTTGTGAATGTCAAACCGCTTGCGTAACAGTTGTTTACATCAATTCCGTATGCCGCGGTTTTGCCGAACACAGCAGCCTTTTTAAATTGTCTTGCAATAGTTTCGCCCGAATAATTCATCGTATTGTTAACAGCGTAGCAATTATTTATATTGTGAGTGCTGCCGCTGCTTTTGTCATAGCCTATTGCACCTGTCAGAATGCCCAATCCCATGTCTGTGTCCGCCCCGACGCTGCCCGACACCTCAACTGTGCTGTTTCTTACATAGCAGTTGCTAAGATTCAGCGAGCCGTAAGCCTTTCCGATCAACACTGCATACCCGAAAGCGATACTTTTATTTGCTATACTTATTTTTGCGTTCTCCATACCCAGGTTGGCAACTGTCGCGTCCTCGGTTATTCCGAACAGCCCCATTGCCCTTAAATCCCACGCATAAGATGTATAGTAATTTCTTATTATATGACCGCCGCCGTCAAAATTACCCGCAAATGTAAATGTCTGAGAATTTCCTGTTGAATTTCCGATTCCCTTTCCCATATTTTTGCCGCTCATATCTATATCATTTACAAGCTTAAAATATTTGCCGGATAATCTCTTATGTGTCAGATTGTTTCCCGACACAACCGCCCCTTCCGTGCGTTCTCCGTATGCTGTTTTATATAACTCGTCATATTTTGCGTCGCTTTCGTTTACTATGTTTCGTAAAAGAGCAAGCTGCGCCCCGGTAGAAATAATGTACGGGTCATCTTCGGTTCCGCTGCCGCCGTCAAATTCCGCAGCTACCGTTATGCCGTCCCATTTATCAATTTCCTCCGCAGCAAACACGGCTGACAGCGGAAATGCCGTCAACAGCATTGCGGCCGCCAAAAAAATCGAAACTAATTTTTTCAATATCCACACCTCTCTCCTTCACAAAGACGGGTTCATCTAGTCTCCGATAATAATAATATCTCTTACATTACCGTTTCTCCGCCTTACCGCAAGACGCATACCATCTGCAATCTCCATCCTGGTTACAGGTACAATTTCCTTACTGCTTACACTGTACCTGAGAACTTCGGTATCCTCTGTCACATTTATAAGTTCTCTTGTTCCTGCGCTTTCGGCGTTATTTGTATATAATGAAATCATCGGCAGCGAAGCGTCGTCCACTTCGCCGTATATAATATTGATTGACGCATTGGTTGCCACAAGTGTGCTGTAATCCCACGTTTCATAATAGTCCTGATTTATATTGTTGCAGTCGTGAAGCACGCGAAAAACCATAATTGTTTCCGCATCTTCACTTGTTAACGCCTTCGATAGTTCCCAACTGTTTGTTTCATACTGAATAAGCATTCCGGGTTTTAATCTTGACATTGCGTCTGACTTTGCGGATAGGGCGTTTGCTACAAGCCGCTGCACCTTTATACCGTTTTCAAAGCCTTCAACCACTGTATTTTCACCGTTTTCATCATTAACAACTCTTACTCTTTCTATCAGCATAACAGGAGAGTTCGTTTTATTTATAATCGCTGAACGGCCTTTTGTTCCCAAACTGTAGTTGGTAACAGAGGTGTAGTATGCAATAGCGCCGATATGTAAGTTCTCAACATCGTATAATTCCACCGTATATGCTCCGGTCGAAAAAAAGTTGAGTGCCTCACCCGATGACAAAACCGCCTCGGACAATCCCTGGTTTGCAATTTCAAACACTTTTGTTTTCTGGTCAACATAATACTGTTTTTCGAAAACACGCTCTACATATTGTCTGGAACTTTTCTCGCAGTTTTTTACAAATTCTGAATTTGAAGACGGTGTTCCCGCAAGGTAAAGGGCTTCAAGATTTCCGTCTGCATCTGTCTTGTACTTTATCATCTGCCTGCCTACTTTTCCTCTGCTGTTATAAAGTGCGCCCAAAATTTCACTGCCGGATTCTTTCGTAATTGTATAAACCCCGGACACCATTCTTCCGAATTTAACCTTTTCCCCTCTTTTTGCACTGAAATTTTCTATCGAATTATTATCTTTAAGAATTCGGCAGGAAAGCGTCCCGTTTAAATCACTTTCCAAAGCAGCGTCAACCAAATATCCGTAAGACTCATCGTTTTGTCCGTTATTTCCGGCAATTTTATCGGACGCGGCAATATTTGCGTCGCTGTCCAAATAGAATACGGCTCGATCCTTAATTTCCGGTTTTTCAAAATTCGTATTGCCGTTGTACAGTTGCTCATACAGGTAATTCATTTTAAATTCCGCAATACTGCCGCCCGAGTCTACAGTAAAAATTATTCCGTCATCTTTTGCAATCTCTGTAATTTCACCCTCTATCACACGCGAACTTGCAACGATTGAAACGGTTTTCCCGCTCAGGCTGCGTGCTATGCTTAAAACGTCGTTTGCCTTAATCTCGTTTACGCTACACCTTTTTCCATCTTTTACAATACTTACATCTTTTTCGTTTGAAATTAAATCAACATCGCAAAATTGGCTGTATCTTCCGTATATTCCTCTTTCTATCACCGAAGTAACCGTAAGTATTTGATAGCTTTTTATAATTACCAGGTCATATGTTCCATCGCTGTCAGTATCGTTAAAACAAACAGAGCCGCTTTTCGGTTTTATTTTATCTTCTGTTTTATCCGCTTCACTCAAAATTTCTCCGTTATAAAGCACCGTTATTCCGGAGGCCGGCAAGCCCAAATTCTTAAGTTTTCCGTTATCATAGTAATTAAATGTTGAAAAATTGCTGTCGTCCCGAATGTTTTCCGCCTTCACAAATATTCTGTCATCCAACGAGGCAGGCTCTATATACAGCACTTTTTCATCAACGGTATTGTAATAAAATTTAACTCTGATTCCGAGATATTGTTCCGTATCCAAAAGATCTGTCTTGAATTTATTTCCCGAAATAATAATTTCATCCTGCGGCAGCTGCTGCGTTGTGTTAATGTTGCCGCCGAATGTTGCCGTAACCAAACCGTTATCCTTTTTTATATTCAAAATGTCACATATTGTTTTTTCTCCGATGAAATATTTTTCGTCTTTGGATACATCCTGCTCCATTATGTAAACCTCAAGAGAATTTGAAATCATTATTGCAACGTCATTCCTGGATGCCGTATCATCAAGCGAGGTAATTCCCTTCGTAATTCCGAGGCTGTTTGCGGCAGCGATATATCCTGTCGGATATCCGCCGAGCTGTTCCGCCTTTATGGAATATCCTAAAGCGCTGACCAAAATTTTAACAGCATCTTTGGTTAATATATCGTCATCTATACCAAAATATCCGTTTCCATAACCCTCTATCAATCCTATTTTTGTACCAAAGTTTATGTTGTCTTTTGCCCAAAAATCTTCCGGGACATCATAAAACAACATTTTTTCACTTTGCGTAACACTTTCCATTCCCAATATTCTTAACATCAGGGTTATAAATTCGGCTCTGTTTATTTTATACTCCGGATGCAGCATTCCGTCTTCATAACCTCTGAATATTCCCAGCCCCTGCACAAGTTTCATTTGCTGCGACAGACTTTCTTCTTGCGCAAAAATTGCATTCGGAGCTGCAACAATCAATAAAAATAAAAATATCAGCAACATTACTTTTTTCATTATCTTGTTCATAATATCCTCTTTCTACCTAACTTCCACAGTTATACATGCGGTTGCTTTTAAATCAGCAGACACCGCCTTTAGCGTAACTGTTCCCTTGCGATATGCCTTAATTGTCATTGTTTCAGAACTTATGTCCGCAATTTCCACATCAGAGCTGGACCAACTAAGCGCTTTTGAAGATGCATCACTCGGCTCTATTGTAACATTGATTTTTTTCGTATCTCCCGAATTCATCACTATATAATTTTCACTCGGATAAACGCCGGTTACATATACAGGGTCATTTCTTTCTGCCTGCCAGCCTGTCTGGCTCTGAGGTCTTTCCCCGTCATAATATCTGTCACTTACCACGTATGCATGAAAAAATCCGCTGGTCGGTAAATCCGACGCTTCCGGCATTTTGTCCGACTCACCCCTTATTGCCATCTCCAATGCCGCAAGAATCAGCGGCATACTGCCGCCGTGTTCACCGAGCGACACATTCTTCCTGGATGCACCCCCGTCTACGAAAAATCCGTCCAAATAATTGGTCTCTACCATATTGTTTCCGATTTTTCGCGCCGCCTTGAGATACTCCGAATTTCCGGTGGCATTATACAGTTCAAGCATACCGCGAAGAACATGATACAGATTAGTCGTAATTTCGTCACATGTAATCGAAACTCGGTCCCCCGGACCCGATACCCCAACTTCTCCTATATTCAGATATCTTGCATATGCCCTTACCATCTGCCATGCCTCTTCCCTGTTTTCCGCAGCTGCGTCAATACCCTCGGACGCGAGGTAGAGTTTAATCGCCGCCGGAAATATATAGCTTGAGGGTGACAATGTCTTCAAAACTGTTCCCGGGCTTCCAAAGTCATATTCAACATCCTTCTTTACAATAAAACCCGTAAGCTTGGTTCCGTCCCACAGTACCTGATGTACCTCCTGTTTTGCTTTATCATACTGATACTTTGAAACAGCAGCAACCGATTTGAGCGCATTTGCAATCAGGTTATCCGCCTCTTCGGGATAATCTTTGCGTATGGCATCGGCAAAGTAAAGGACAAACTCGGCAAAAGTCATAACTCCGTTTGGATTTCCCTGATAGTTTGCTTCCAATATCTCGTCCTTTTTCTCTGGGGCAACGTAACCCTCGTTCACCAGGTCATCGGCGAACTGCATATAAAACAAATCCTCATAGTCTCTGCCGAAATTTATGCCGGTTTCCGCGTGCTGCTGTTCCCAATCGTCAGGCAGCTGTTTATGCCCCGGGGCGTTGTGCGCCGTTGTATTCATATATCCGCCGAGCCCCGTTACCGGGTGAGCGACTGACTGAAAATGCCTTATCAGTCTGCCGCACCATGTTCTTGCAAGAGTACGTTCCTGCTCATCGGAGCTGTATTTATACAAATTCACAGCCGCCATTATCAAATCGGGCGTTGCAAGCCTGAATCCGATTTTGTTCGTACTCTGAATCAGCTTGCCTGCCATAGCCTCCTCGCTGTATTCATCAATATTATACCAGCCCTGCACCTGCTCATCACTGACGCTGTCAAGTGCCGCATGGCGGTTCGTAAGCAGATTCGTCCAATCCTGCACATGACCTTGCCAGATTGCCGGAAATATCTTCAGGGTTTTTTCCTTATCCACCCGAAGCAGCGATTCCCAATAAGGATTAACCGACTTTAATTCATGTATGTTTCGCGGGCTGCTTGCATAAACCGTTTCTCCCGTGTCAAGATTTACACAGGCGTGGCCGCCCCAGTAAATCAATCCCGTAGGTGAAATTTTGTTGTCCAGATACCACTTGCTGCTCTCATCAACAAAATCCGTATATGTGCTGTCCCCCGTCAGATATGACATCAAATCAAAGGTTTCAAATATTTCTCGCTGAGTTGAAAGATTTGAAGTCGGTATATCAGCGTAATTGATGTATATATTGTCCTGCGCGGAATATTCCTCCACAACATCGCCCGCTTTGGCTGATGTTGCATTACTCGGCAGTCTCCAGTAAATCGGTGTAAGCGTTTTTCTGTCGAGTCCGTCTGCAAGCAGCGGGAGTGACGGATTTTTTGATCTGCCGTACTTGAGAGTATTATCGCAATGCTGCAAAACAGCGTTAAGCCTGTTCATGTCGTTCAGATATGTATCCTGGTCGGCATAGTTTACCCTCATAGAGCTTTTTACCGCTGGATTATCTTTTGCGGTTGCCGTGACAACAAAAAACTTGCTTGTGTCGAACGGCACCTCCCCTGCAACCGTCAGCACTCCCGTTTCGGAATTGACGGAAACTCCATCCGGAATTACCCCTTCGTCAACGGCTTCCAACTTAAATGTACATTCTTTGTTTTGAACAGAATTTCCGAATGCATCATAATAATCCGCGGAGTATTTATAAACCTCATCTGACGGATTGGTAACCCTATAAGGACCGGAAATTCTCATTTCCGATAGCTCTGCCTTGGACAAACCTATTGTTTTTGATTTTTCCAATGCACTGCCGTTATAAACTATTCCGTCGAATTTTGCATTCAAAACAAGGCTGCCGTCAGTCGGTGCCTCGCTGCTCAGCACTATTTTGCATCTGTAGCTGTCGGCGGCATCCGTAATAAGCTCAACCCCCGAAGGCTTTGGTTCAAGGCTCCATACTACGGTTTGTCCGCCTATCGGCTGTTTCTCCGTATCGGTGAGCGATACTGTATAATCATACTCATAGCTTCCCGTTTCCGGTACGGAGATTTTGTCGCCGCCGATAATTTTCACATCGCCGCCAAAGTCATGCTCCGTATAAATCTGAATATTATCCGTCAGAAAGCCGGTTGTATACTTGGTGCTCATAACCATCTTGGATACGCTTGCCGCACTGTTGAGAAACGCAAGTCCGTTTGCCGCGGTGTCGCCGTTGATATATACATCCGCAAACCCGTTTTTCAAATCCAGTTCAACGGCAATCGTGTATTTTGTATTGATTCTGTAATCCGACACCAGCGTGTGATATTTGCTCCCCGTAACCGAGGAAGATATATCCGAAACCACATTGCTCGATTCGGTCTTGTATTTTATGCCGCCGTCAACCGTTTCTATGGATATAAGCGGCAAATCCTTATCGTTTAACAGTGACAACAGCACATTTTCGTTGGTTTTTCTGCCTATCTGCATAAAATCTGCCGATACAAAGAGCTTTAATCCCTCAACGGGATCAAAATTTTTTAAAACAGCGGCGCTGATACCGTCCGAAAAGGAATCGACGTGCATCCATGATGTTCCGCCGATAGCCTGTTTGGTTATTTTACCCGTGCAGGAGAAAACATCCGAAATTTCCCCGCTTTCAAAATTTTGGTCAAGTATTACACTTTTAATGACGTTTGACTCCGCATATGCCGTATTAAACCACGGTATGACAGGAAATGACATGGCGACCACCAAAGTGAAAACAACAGTGCGTCTGATAAATACTTTAATGTGTCTGTTCATTATATAACCCTTTCCGAAACACCTTTTCAAACAACCATTACCACAAGCCATAATCGCTTACTTTTCTGCTTATAAAATTCGTCGCAAACAGCAAAATCAAATTTACCGCAGAATTAAATAGTCCGACAGCCGTTGAAAAGCTCCAGTTTTGTTCGAGCAAGCCCTTTCTGTACACATAGGTCGATATAACATCGGCAACCTCAAGAGTTGCATCGTTATACAGCAAAATCAATTTTTCATATCCAACTGTCAGCACATTTCCCAATCTTATGATAAGCATCATTATTATAGTTGAGGAAATGCCCGGCAGTGTTACATTAATTAACTGTTTAAACCTTCCCGCGCCGTCTATGGTTGCTGCCTCATATAATGAAGCGTCAATTCCGGTAAGTGCCGCAAGGTAAATAATAGATCCCCAGCCGGCGCCTTTCCACACTTCAGATACAACATATACCGGCACGAAATACTTCGGATAATTTAAAAGCGATACTTTCGGTACACCAAATAAGGATAAGAAGGCGGTTACTACTCCGCTGTCACTTGTAAAGTCCTTTATTATACCGCACACAACAACCAATGAAATGAAATGCGGTAAATAAGATGCATTTTGAATAATCTTGGAAAATTTCTGCGACTTCAGCTCATTAAACAAAAGCGCCAGAATAATAGGTGCCGGAAATGTCACAACAAGCGTTGACAGGCTTATACGCAGGGTATTTCTCATCAAAATACCGAAAGAAGGGCTTGTAAAAAATGTAATAAAGTGTTTAAATCCGACCCAGTTGCTGCTCATTCCAAGACCCGGGGTGTAATCCATAAATGCAATCAGCGCGCCGTACAGCGGTACATATGAGAATATAATGTAGTACGCTATTACCGGTAAAAGCAGTAAATAAAGAGATTTGTTAACAACGTAATCCTTTTTAATTTCTGCAATATGAAAATCAAAATGTGAATTTTTTATTTGTTTGTTCATAAAAGTTACTCCTTTACTGCGCCTACCATAACGCCTTTTACAAAATATCGCTGCAAAAACGGGAACAATACCAAAATAGGTAAGGTTGATACTATGGTAACTGCATATTTAATCGTTTCGCCTATAGAATACTGATCAGAAAATGACGCGTCGCCTGCCATAGATGAGGTGTCGTTCTCTATTAAAATTTCACGAAGCAAAAGCTGCAACGGGAATTTTGTCCTTGTCCTAAGGTAGATTGCAGCATAGAACCATGAATTCCACAGGTCAACCGCGTAGTACAAAATTATAACTGCGATAATCGGCATAGAAAGCGGCACCACAACTTTAAACAATATTTGAATGTGGGTAGCCCCGTCAAGCTTTGACGCCTCTATCAAACTGTCCGGAATTTGCGCAAAAGAAGTTCGCATAATAATCAAATAATATGTATTTATTGCAAGCGGAAAAAGAATTGCTCCATAGCTGTCGTTCAAGTGAAGCGTTTTTGTTACAAGCAAATACATCGGAATCAAACCGCCGTTTATATACATTGTAACCGTAAAAAACTTTGTTAAAGCCTTCTGCCAATATACACCTTTTTGCGAAAGCCCATATGCACCGATGCACGTCAATACAATGCTAAGCAGCAATCCGCCCGCAACCAAAGTAATCGTATTTATACCACCCCTTACAATCATAGGGTTTTTAAACACTGCATGATAAGCGTTCAGCGTAAACTGTTTTGGGAAAAGCAGTACACCGCTGTGCGCCATCATTAAATCGCTGTTACTCAGTGATGCACACAGAACATGCCACATCGGGTAAAACATTATGACAGCTACAAAGGTCATAAATACTATGTTACACACATTAAAAATTCGCTCTGAGATTGATGTTTTCATTTTTAACTCCATTTCGTATTTAATATACATCACGCATTTGCCGACACCACCTGCATTGAAACGCCGGTGTACGGCCCGGCATTTCAATGCAAACGATAATCAGCGATTGTTGTATCTTTTCAACGCCTTGTTCTTAATCTCCAAAACTTTTGGTAAACCGTACTCATTTAGCTTTTCCACATAACTGTCAAATTTGCTGAGCGGCTCTACCCCCGTAATAAACTTTACAATCATCTGATCCGCGTACTTGTTAACCTCGCTTAAAAGTTGTGCCATTTCCGTTGTTTCGTCTGCTGTAGGTGTAACCAACGGAGCCGATCTTTCCGATGCCTGCTCCACACCCTTGAGCCAATTATCAAGCGCCATCTTCTGCTGCGGCAAGTTATAATATTGCTCTATATATCTTTCGTCCGAATAAAACGGCATTCCGCCTGAATTGCCGACAATAACGTTAAGTCCCATTGCTTGCGACATTGTCAGTCCATCCGGATTATTCATAATTAAATCCGTGTATTTAGGATATCCGTCTTCCATTGTATAACTAACGCCTTCCTGTCCGAAACAGTAGAACATATGTCCCTCATCGGTATATCCGTAATCCAGGAATTTCGCAGCCAGCTCGGGATTTTTACATTTCTTATTTATAGCAATACCGTTACCGGTCACATTGCAGGAAAGAAACGTGCAGTCGTTAACATCACCTTTATTAAAGGTCGGATACACAACACCGCATAAATCAAAATTCGGATTTTGCGCGCGGCCTGCTTTCATATACTGACCTATGCCGGCACCGCCCGTAGTTATTGTGGCACCGGTTTTGCCTGTAAGAATTTGGCTGTCAATAAGTTTTTTATCAACAGACACAATATTTTTATCTAACAGCCCCTTGTTATACCAATCATTTAATATTGTAAGAGCTTTTTTAAATTCGGGCTGTGCCGGGCCAAATTCCATTTTTCCGTCATCAAGATAAAAATCGTATATAGCGCCCAACATATTCAATGTATATGTTAACATATTATAATTAAAGGAAAGCGGTGCTTCGGCATTTTTCTTATCTTTAAATGCCTGCAGCATAACCTCCCAGTCGTCAACCGTTTCCGGATAGGGAAGCCCAAGCTCTTTCAGCCAATCTGCTCTGACGGCAGGTCCTGTGGCAAGGCGCAGCCTGTTCGTCGGCATGATTGAGGGGAACATATAGTAATCACCCTTGTCGGTTTTTGCTGCCCGGTCAAATTCCGGATGCTGTTCCAGATATTTAAACATTGCCGGAGCATATTTCTTGTATTCTCCGAGCGGGGCGATTATATTATCATTTATTGCTCTTTCAGGTCCGCCCGCATAGTAAAGCAGCCAATTGTTTTCAATCATATCCGGCATATCATTTGATGAAATCATAAGATTCAGCGTTTCTCTTGCCTGTCCGGCAGCAGGGTGAATATATGTAACCTTTATTCCGGTTCTTTTTTCAAGTTCTTTTGCAACAGGTGTATCCCCAAAATTACTCACCGATGAAGATATGTTTACCGGAAGTTCTCTGTATAAGGTAAGTCCGACATCGGCTTTATCGGTATTCGTTTTTTGGCATCCGGTACATGCCATTAAAACTGCAGATACAATTGCCACAGATTTTTTTAATTTGTTTTTCACTTTGTTCGTCTCCTTTTTCGTTTAGTCTATACTGTAATTATACAAAAAAAAACCACGCAATCATAGTGACAAAACATGATTATTTTGTGACAGATTGCTTGGTTTTTGATGTAAAGTGCGCTCAAAACGCATTGATACAGCGCAAAATTACCTATGCGCTTAATTATTCGTTAAATTTTTTTAACATTCTGTAAAATGTTCTTTCATTGGTGTATCCCACCTTTAAATATATTTCCCTGTATGGCTGCCCTCCGTCCTTTGACATTTCCACAGCTTTTTTTATTCTTAAATAATTTATATAATCAAGCATCGACATATTGACCGCTTCCTTAAATTGTCTTGAAATATATGATGCATTCATATTAAATTTGTCAGCTATCGACATAACGTTCATATTCGGATCCGCGTAATTTTCATCTATGTGGTTTTTAATTTTCTCGATAAGAACCTGTGTTTTGCTCTTCTTACTGTCTCTGTCCGACTTTATGCTTTCACAAATCAGTTTTACATCCTCTGTAAGCCTCATACATATTTTTTCGCTGTTTACTTCCCTGTCGCGTTTAACGCTTTTGTAAAATCTAACTTCCAATTCTGTCAGGAAATGCTCATCCGCAACATCTTTAACTCCGTTAATAATTGAAAAATAGATATGCATAACGGCTGTATTTACATAATCAACGGATAATCTTTCATCATTTTTTAAATTATCCGTTATTTGTCCGACAAGCATAACCGCTGCGTCTGTATTTCCTATTTGAACATTGCGGATAAGCCTCTGTTCCTCATACAAATTTAAAACGCCGTTATCCGTTTTCCCGCCTGTCAAATAATTTTCTCCCGCACAGACCGACTCGCTAATTCCAAGCAGCAGCTTGTTTTCCATTGCATCTATAGACCAAAAATATGCGTCGGCAATATTATGAATACCTTCCACCACGTCGGAGATTACGTAGGTTAAATTGATATTAAATTCTCTATTTATAAAATCCGTTCCTTCGCCGGCAGCCGCCGATATATCTTCTTTTTTATTTTTTTCAATCGGATTTACAAGACATACAATATAATTGTCAACACTTACGGTATAAACCGTTATCCCTATATTATCAAACAGCTCTGCAAATATATTCCCTGTAATAAATTCAAGTTCTTCTTTTCGTTCCCGGTCGGACACATCTTGTTCATCGGCAAAAAGCTCGGAAATATCCTCAAGACAAAACAAAAGAATACAGTAATAATTGCTCTGAAAAATTATTCCGTATTTTTCAATATTTGTTTCGGACGAAGTTCCTCTGATAATTTCGGAGATGACCATGTGCTTAAATTTGTTTAAATGCACTTTCTTATCCTTCACAAGATGCTTGTTTTCGTCTATCATATTGTTTATTAAATAATAGATTTGTTCATATTCGTTGTATTTTTCCCTGCTGCCAAAAAGTTCCATTATGCTCTTAACCGGCTTATAGTTAAGTTTCAGCAAATACCTGACTATAACACCTAACAGCAGCAATCCAAGTAAAACCATACCGATTACCGCCGTACGCGTGATAAACATCATTTTACCGATCCAACCCTTATGCATTACGGCAGCAATATGCCATGCATATTTATTTACCATAATATTGGAATAATATATCTTATCGCTTGTACTCTTCTTCAGCTGTTCTATGGTACGCGGTGCCTCACCGGTTGTTTTTTTCTCATATAAAATGAGATTTCCGGACGTATTATAAATATAAATGTCACATAAATCACGCCACTCTATTTTTCTTATTCCCTTAAGGAAATGTTCTTTATTACTGATAATTACACCCACACCATTACTGTTTACCGTTGAAATTTTGAAAATAAATGCGTTTGCATCCGTGGTTTGTCCGTCATCATTTTGATAAAACATTGTTTGATATGCGTCAGTTTCAGTATTTATGATGGTTTTTCTCCAAGTTTCATATGACATTTTATTATTTTTAAAATGCATATCGTAAAATGTTGAGGCACTTGTAACCCCATGTTCTGAAAGAACGGTATCATTATGCTTTAAATACACAAATACCAAATCAATGCTCACCGAGCTTCTGTTATATTTTTTCACATCCGAAACAATATCATAAAATTGTGCCGTTGAGTAATATTTTCCGTTACGGCTTGATACAAATCCCTCCAATTTTTCGTCTCCGACTATATTTAAATGACAGTTATTTATATCAAGCAACGTATCGTTCACATTGGATGTAACGCTGTTTAGGACATAATTATTAAACTCGTAGTTTGCCTTGTCAATTGTTCTTTCATAAACCGCGCCTACAAGCACTATTACGAAAAGCAAAACCAATATTATCAAAATGTATGAAAAAAGCCATGTTACAATTAAGTTTTTATTTCGTAGAAAAAATGGTTTCATTTGTAATACCCCTTTTGCTTGTATCGGCACGCCTGCTGTGTATCCATATACATTTTATAAAAGTTGATTTTTATTTATATTATACCCCACTGTATCCGCTTTTTCAAACCCACTTTTATGAAAAACGTTAAACCGACATAACAATAATTAAAAATTTTTCCATAAGACTTCGGAGATATACTATTCAAAATATATCTCCGAAGTCATTTATCAAGTTTTTTAATATTATTTCACAATTACGCTTTCTATACCCAATACCTTACCTATTTTTGCAATAGTGTCGGCATGGTGTCCGATTCCGAGGGCATAGTGGTGCGTTGGTCCCTCCATGACCCATTTTTTTATAAATTCTCTTGTGGTGGGTTCAAAAAATCCTCTTGTATTTGTGTTTCCTGTAGGCGGAATTGCTCCCTCTTTGGAATAACCTTCACCAATTACAAACTTAAAGCTGCCATCCGCCTTTTGTGTGATTCCAAGCATGGTTATCGGTCCCTCTTTGATTTTAAATTCGACCGATGCCCCGCTGCCCGGCTTTCCATGATATTTACTCAGGCTGCGCAATACCGGCTTTCCCTGCGCAATTTTAAGATGATGCGGGCCATCATGCCCGACGAGAATAAAATCCTCATTAAAATCAAACGGATGAAACTCTGCAAAACTGCCGCCAATATCAAGTCTGTCCATAATCAGCATTGCGATACACGTTTTTATATCAAACTCGCCGCACATCGGTATACCTTGCGCATTTAGAATTGAATTGCCTACAATAAATGTTGTGGCAACTTTTCGCTGCAATGTTCCTTCTTTTCCCTCATAATAGTAAGCAAGACCGGTCAAGTTATACTTTTCAATAAATTTGTCCAGAGCAACCGCCGAGTGCGCCGCCTGTGTAAGGTCCTCATCCGTAAGTTTTGTCGCAACGGGGTCGCTTCCCTGGTCCGGTGTGTCAAATTCTGCAATAATAAGTTTTTTCTTATCCTCTATTTCGGCATCGGTAACTTCATTGTATAATTCAATAACGTCTTCTATTTCAAGAAGCGGAACATGGATTCCGAAAGCACTCGCAACAGCGGTCGGATCGGCATGCATATCATACATTGCTTCGAGTACATGCCCCATAAGCCCCATACGCGCACCGCGCAAGTCGTGCAATACCTTTGCAATCTCGCACCACTCGGAAACCTCTGCCGCTGCTTTTACATCATCATAAAGAGAGCCGATAATTACATCGCTGACCTCTTTGCCCATACGCACAGCCACACCTGTAAATTCCGGCACCGAGCAGATGTTGTCATTCTCAAGCTGCATGAATGTGCATGCCTTTGTGTAGTCCATTGCACGGCGCGGCTGTAAAGCTACAAGAACAATCGGTTTGTCAATTTGCTTTACAATCGGTGCAAATACCGATGATGTCGCATATGTAACCATATTGCAGAAAATTACATCTACATCTGCTGCAAGAATTTTCGGTATTGCCTCAAAAGCTTTTTCATTTGAATCTATCATTCCGAAATCTACAACATCTACTTTGTTATTTTTAACCATATTGCAAAAATCTTTGTGATAACCCTCGATTTTGGCACGCAGCCCATCAAACTGAGCCCAATATGTTGCGTGTGCTACGGCAAAAACACCGATTTTCCCGTTTCTTTGCTTTTTTCTTTCAATCATTTTGTTCATCTCCAAAATTGTAAAATCTATATTTTTATTATAGTTGTTATACTCTTGTGTTTCCCCATTTGTCAACATCCAAAACTTCATAGTTAAGCTTTGTATTTTCTATCTCCACGCTCTCTGCAACGGTCGACGCAATTTGCTTACCGTCAGCATATACCCGATAATAACAGTGTTCGTCATCCGCACACGCATCCCAGCGCAGCCTGCCGTCTTCAATTCTTATATTTGATATTTCGCCGGGAACTCTGTCGGTATAATCTGTCGTTAAAAATATAATTGACCGCGGCGGCAACGTTGTCTTGATTTTGTTATCGGTTACATTAACAAGCTCTGAATAATTCTGTAAATCGCAAAATTCATTATATGGAATATCCGCGGCTTCGCAAACATATTTTCGCAGCGGTTTATCACAGGTATGTTCAAGCTCTATAGTCACATCGTTTTTTTCATTTTTCCAGTTAATTACAGCAATTGAAACTGAACCGTCTGCATTTGTAACTGCACAACAGCGCAGATATATATCATCCCAATCGCTTTTCAAAACTCTGGAACCCTTTGTGAAAAGTTTAGCCATATATCCCATTGTATACAGCGCCGAACGTGAGCTGTAGTCCTTTTCGTCATCGCACCATTTCACAAGGCCATGCTTGTTATAGCGATAAGATAACCCGTACCCCGAAAACCGTGCAACATCGTACCTTTCCTTTTCAGCCTCTGTATCGCCGTCCTCACAAATAAAAGGATCCGGATAGTCAA
Source organism: uncultured Clostridia bacterium (assembly GCA_934476455.1). Taxonomy (GTDB): domain Bacteria; phylum Bacillota; class Clostridia; order UMGS1883; family UMGS1883; genus UMGS1883. The sequence goes on from CAKSNY010000038.1 coordinate 15,403, forward strand.
ACATGGTCCATGAAATGGCAGCAAAACATCCTCCGTTTATGGCAGCCATTGCAACCTCCGGAAGAGCTATTGCAAAATCCGCCTCTTTTTCCGGCACATCCACACAATATGCGGTGTCATCCCCCATGGGAAGACCAAGCTTGTTTTTCTCCGGGTAGATATATCCAAACTCACCAAGCATAAAGCGCTTTTGAACAGCTTTGACGCCGGCGAGCGGTCTTGCAAAGGAATCGCACATATATTTGTAATTATTCAAATCTCCGGGTACGGGTCCCCAAGCATATAAATGGGCACAATACATTTCCGTAATCTCGTTCATATTTTCGATTGCCCAATCTATTTGATGATAATTTTCGGGTTCGGAGCAATCGGTTGCAATCAGCCCTATATATAAATTATGCCTTTTGAAAGCTTTATACAAACACTCATGAAGTTTTTTGAAGAATTCCAAATTTTTTGACAAGTACGCATACGTGCAACCGCATGACAACTCATTCGTAACGCAGTAATAGCGAATCTTTGTACATTTGCGAACATTTACAAGATAATCAAGATTAGCCGCAACCTTTTCGCAGTACTCCTCAATGTTGAAATCATCCATTATCATCGGCATTCTGCCGGGTACTGCATATAACAGTGTGTTTGACTTTCTGAATGTTTTGTCATAGTAATCCGCAAAAGAGTCCATTGCTTCTTTTGACCAATCGGCATAGCCTATAAAAACCCGAGAAAAAGTCGGAGATATTTCTCTAAACACTTTCAGTACTCTTTCGTTTAAAAAATTTTCCGACATTAGCGGCGTCATGGTTGATTCGCTGTTATGAAAACCAACGCCCCCAAAAAGCCACCTTTGTCTTGGTTTTGTTATTTTTATTAAACTCATAATCGGGCTCCTTTCCAAACTGTTACATCCCTATACTGTTATATTACTATATTTCAGCAAATAATCAATTGACTAATTTAGCATTTTTGTGTACAAAATCGTATTTGTGTTGAAAACTTTATATTTATGTGCTACACTGGAAATGTCACCAACAAGCTTATCCCAACCGCCGGCGGCTATCGCTGTTTTCGGAATTACTTATGCTTTCAGCGTTATGTTGTATTATGAAAAATTATGAAAGGAGAAAATACGGCATTACTCTCCCTCTGTGTATGAGTTTTACCGTAAATGAGCTTATGTATCAATTTAGAAACAGAGCCGATATCGAATTAAACTGTGTTTTATACAGAAGCAATGTAGCAAGTAAATTTGTTCAACCATGCAGACCAAACGATGGTCTCGTGTATTACATAAGCGGCGGACATATTTTTGACTTTGGCACGTACAAAATTAAATGCGGTGCAGGTGGGATTATTTATATTCCGCACGGGGCTTCGTACACAAATTACACACTTTCAGATAATACCGAATATTATCAAATTGATTTTATGATTCGTGACGGCAACTGCCCGGTTGTTCTTTTTGACAAATTAACACGGCTTGATAAAAACCGTGAAAGCAAGTATACCTCGCTTTTTATAGATACCCACAATCGTTATGTAAAACGCGACCTTGCATACGTACCGTATTGCATAGGCAACATACTGAAACTGATCAGCATTTTTTCAGCAGAAGGGATCGAAAAAAAGAACACAAATTATGGGATTGGTCGAATTGCCAAAACCTTAACATATATAAACGAATTTTATAATAAGAACACTACTGTAACCGAACTTGCCGGAATATCTTCCACAAGTGTTTCAAATCTTGAAAAAACATTCAAACAATGTTTTAATATGTCTCCTTCCACATATCGAAATAAAATACGTATCGAATATGCAAAGCAGTTTCTGGCGGGGGGATATTCCATTGAAAAAGTTGCATGCCTGACAGGCTTTTCCGACCGATTTTACTTTTCTAAAATATTTAAAAAATTTACCGGAATATCTCCGCGTGAATTTATGAATTCGTATGAAATATAACCGCACTTTCAAAATACAAGATACCGCAATTGTTTTACCGCTAAAAAAAAATGCTATACTGAGACATCTTTGAAAAAATACCAAGAGCGTTTTCATATTTCTTTACTGCTGTATCAAACGCAGCAACAGAAAAAGAAAGAAAAAAGCGCAATATCATGAAAGAACCGGATGTAAAAAATTTTGATAACCTTAATGATGTGTTTAAGATAACGGTTGCAAAAATTCTTAAATACGGTCTTAACAGTGAGTTTGATGCCGAATTTATTCAAAAGCTTCACCGGTTTAACGTAGATAAGGCGATAGAGATTGAACAGTCTGCCATTTGCAGATACAACAGCCGTAAATAAAAACTGTTCCTCCACATATAAAAGCCGTTCCTGCATTTTGAAATGCAGAAACGGCTTTTTATGCCCCTTAAATTTTAATAATCTTTATTGTTTTGTATCACTGCCATTTTCTTTTTTGTATTTCACTTTCTTTTAAGAAATAAAGTGTTTTTTTCTGACTCTTTTATCGGGCGAAGCTTATTGCGTTTTACAAGATCGCTTATATTTTGTCTTGAACATTCGAGCAATTCCGCCGCTTCGGCTGCGTTTATAACTCTTTGTACGACAAATTCTCTGAAATCTGCAGGCGATAAAGGAATCCGTATACCGCTGTCATAAAGTTCACGGTCGCTTATGCTCATACTTTCTTCATTAAATGATTTATCACTATCCACATTATGGTTTAATATAATACTTGTTATATATCAAGTATTATATTACTTTGCGGGTTTCTGCATTATACAAATTTTTGAGAATAATGACTGCATTGTAGTTATTTCTGCTTCTCATCAATGAATGGGGCTTTGTAACGCGTATGTTTCGCGGCATCTTGAACATTTAGTTTATTAAAATTTAGCGGACTGTTTTTTCTAACATTTTTCTAACATTTGTTCAAAAAACCGATTTCGGACAGCTTG
>CAKSNY010000039.1 GCA_934476455.1 uncultured Clostridia bacterium
TTGCTACGAACAAACTTCACCTCTCGAAGTATCTGTATACATCTTCGGGTTCAGTTTGTCCGTTCTGAAGCTTTTTTCCCTATCCCCTAGAAAGAAGGAGCTGTTTAAAAAGTCAATTGGCTTTTTAAACAGCTCCTTTTATTTCCTTTTATTCGGGTTTGTTTTCTTCGCTGCTTTCAGGTTCGCCGAATGTGTCAATTTCTTCAAAACCTTGTGAAATACGGCGGTGAAGCTCCTCTTTCATTTCCGTTAAATCGGGTGCGGCGAAAACATCGTGCGCCGGCTCGCCCTTCATTTTTCCGTTAATCTGCGCAACGTGCTTTACAAGCAAAATCGGAAGCAGCATAAGCTCGTAAAAAATACGTATAACAATCGGACCGAGAAGCATAACCAATATTCCGCAGCCGCCCATCCAGCCGCCGCCGTAGCCGAAATATGAGGGCTGTACCCTAAACAGCATAAAAAATCCGACAAGGATTGTAAACACCGTGGCAAATATGTATATTGCCTTAAGAATTTTTTCAATTACAAGGTAATTAAAATTAAAGGTGTCGTGCAAAAACCTTCCGAAGGGGTTAAGCCTTTCGCGCTTTTTCTGCGGTACTATAAAAATCAGTGCAAGAACGGTAAGTACAAGCGCAATCAGTACCACTGCGACATAAAAGCCGCCGCCGAGATAAAAAAACATAAAAAAACCTCCGTCATTTTTTTTAATGGTAACATAATTTCAAAATATTGTCAAACAAATAAAAAATATGGCTTGATAAGTTGTATTTTAAAAAGTTATAATGTATAATGAAAACAGGAAAAAAACAAAAACGAAAGGGGTATTATTATGACAATGAAAAAAACGGTATCGGTATTTCTGGCACTTGTTCTTGCGGCGGTGTTTTCGGCAGGCTGCTTTGCGCAGAATACGGAAAGCAATGTAGATGTTGCAAAAAACGGTATTCGCCTTTCTTTGAGCGACAAAGCCGCAATCATCTGCGGCGAGGTTTATGTTCCGCTTCGGGAAACGCTTGAAAAAATATGCCCCGAGGCTTCGCTTTTGTGGGATGACGGAAGCATAATAATCATATATCCGGAAAAAAATGTTTTTCTTTTGAAAATAGGCGACCCATCGCTTACCATCGGTACAAAAACGGCGCAGGACAATGCTTCAAAAATGCTGCAAACGGAAAACGCACCATTTCTTGTAAACGACAAAACATATGTGCCGATTTCAATTATGCGCGAAATAGGGGCAAGACTTTCCGGCGCTGTGCTGAGCTATACCGCATACACGGACAATGTAGTTTCGCAAAAGGCGGTTATATGGGCAAATGCGCTTTCAACGCGGCGCGGCCTTGTAAGATATAATATGATGTCTGATTCTATGCGGCAGGATTTCCTTGCAGAGCAGACGGCAAATAACGGCGAGGAAGGAAAGTTTGTAATAGGCTGGTCAAGCCCGTGGGTTACATCGTTTGACGTAACAAGTGATGAAAGCTGCGCCGATATTACCTATTATATGACGGACAGCTCGGGTATGATTTATAAAATGCACGAAAAGCTTACTTTTGAAATGCAAAACGCGTCGCTTCGCGTTGCAAAAAGCGAAATAGGCGAGATTGAATTTTTGGACGAATAATGCTTGCGTATAAATGAAAAGCGGGGGTGCTTATGGTATCTTTTTTAATAAGGCGCTTTGCGCCGGAAACCTTGCCGAGGGAGGTTTTTCGCTCTCGCTGCGGGCTTATATCCGGCGGGGCGGGAATATTTTTTAACATACTTCTTTTTGTGCTGAAACTTTTGATAGGCACCCTAAGCTTGTCTATTGCAATCTGCGCCGACGCTTTTAACAACCTGTCGGACGCGGGCTCCTCGGTAGTTACGCTGTGCGGGTTTTGGCTGTCGGGGCGCAGCGCCGATGACGAGCACCCCTTTGGGCACGGGCGTATAGAATACATATCGGGGCTTTTGGTTTCGGTTATTATAACAGTTGTGGGAACACAGCTTTTAAAAAGCTCTGTGGAAAAAATTTTCGCACCGGAGGAAATTATATTTAACAGGTATGTGCTTTCGGTGCTGGCTCTTTCGATTGTTGTAAAGCTGTATATGGCGTTTTACAACAAAACGCTTTCAAAAAGGATAGACTCCGCAGCGCTTGACGCAGCCGCGTCCGATTCTGTGAGCGACTGCATTGCAACCGGCGCGGTGCTTTTAAGCGCGGTTTTTTCGTACTTTACAAAAATAAATATTGACGGTTGGGTCGGCACGGTTGTGTCACTGCTTGTTATTAAAACGGGTATAGACGCGCTTGTTGAAACGTCTGCCCCGCTTTTGGGGCGCCCCGCCCCGCCGGAGCTTGTAAAAAATATTGCCCGTATTGTAAAGGAAAACCCCGAAACCGTGGGTATGCACGACCTTGTTATACACGATTACGGCCCCGGGAGGTCGTTTGTATCGCTGCATATGGAGGTGGACGGGTCAAAGGATATGTATGTTCTGCACGACGCGATAGAACTTGCGGAAACACAAATTCACGACGAACTCGGGTGCGAGGTTGTAATACATATGGATCCGATAGACGTAAACAACCCGATTCTTAAAGAACTTTACACGGCGGTGTGCAAAAGGGCAAAGGAAATTGACAGCGGCATAACCGTGCACGATATGAGAATGGTGCCCGGGGCGCTCAGAACAAATATAATTTTTGACGTTGTTACGGCGCCGTCGCTTTTTAAACGGCGTGACGAAATAACCGCGGCTCTGTCCGAATTTATTAAGGAAAAAGACCCAAGCTACAACGCTATAATTAAGGTAGAGCAGGCATACAGCTAAAGGAGAAAAAAGAGATGTATTTTGATGAAGAATTGTTTATAAAACAGCTTAAAGAGTTTATAAAGATAGATTCCACAAACGGAAACTGCGGCACGGTAAGCGAAAAAGCCCCTCTCGGACAGGGCGTGTACGACGCGCTGGAGTTTATCTTGTCAATAGGAAAGGAAATGGGCTTTAAAACGAAAATGCTTGGCGGAAAGTGCGCATATGCAGAATGCGGTACGGGCAAAAAGCTTGTCGGAATAATTGCGCACGCCGACACCGTTGCTGCGGGTGACGGGTGGAATACGCCCCCATTTGAATGTGTTTTAAAAGACGGCGTGCTTTACGGCCGCGGTGTTGCTGATAATAAGGGGCAGGCGCTTTTAATGCTGCACGTAATGAAGGCGGCAGAAAAGGCGGGCGCCGCAAGGGACAAGCGCATACGCCTTATAATAGGCGGCGATGAGGAATCGGGCGTATGGCAATGTATAGAACGCTACGAAAAAACGGAAGAAATTCCCGATATGTCTTTTACGCCCGATGGCGATTTCCCCGTTGTAAACGGTGAAAAGGGAATGCTTAAGTTTCGTATTTACAAAAAAGAAACAGGCGCAAAAGAGGCGTTTTCTCTTACGGGCGGTAAGGTTATAAATATTGTGCCGGACGCCGCACAGCTTACAATCGGCACAAAAACCGTAACAGTAAAAGGTAAGGGGGCGCACGCAAGCTGCCCGCAAAACGGCGAAAACGCAATTTTAAAGCTTGCCGATGAATACGCCGAACTTTTAGAAGGAACAGATGCGCTGCGGCTTATAAAGCTTTCCTGTAAAAAAGGGCTTAATATCGATATTTCGGACGAGCCGTCGGGCTGCCTTACATTAAACCCCGCAATTACAAAATGCACCGAAAAGGAATGTTATATGGATTATGACGTGCGCTATCCCGTAACGGCGGACGGCGACGAGGTTGTACAGCGCGTGCGCCGTTCGGCAGAGGAAAACGGCTTTTCCTTTAAGCTGATTTCGCACGAGCGGCCGCTTTATGTACCGGAGGATTCGCCCCTTGTAAAAACACTTGCGGGCGTTTATACAAAATGCACGGGGGAAAAGGATACAACAATTATAATAGGCGGCGGAACGTATGCAAAGGCTTTCCCAAACTGCGTTGCGTTCGGCGCGTCTTTCCCAAGCGTGCCGGACTGTGCGCATACGGCGAACGAGTTTTGGTCGCTTGAATCGGTGCGCAAGTGTTTTGAAATCTACACTGCCGCGCTTTTAAAGCTTTGATACACAAAAAAGCAATTTACATTTTTTTCAGCTTGAATACGCATTTGGCGTGTGATATAATAGCTTTGAATATCTGTTTCGGAAGGTGGAGATTTCGATAAAAAGGTTTGCAAAATTTATCCTGGGGACAACCCTTTCAGTGTCGCTCTTTGTATCGCAAAGCACGGCGCGCGCCTACAATGTGGGCGATGTTATAGGGAAAATCCTAAGTACCGATATAGCTGCGTATATTAACGATTCGCCCGTTGTTTCGTATAATATTGCGGGGCGCACGGCAATCGTGGTGCAGCAGCTTCAGCCGTTTGGGTTTGAAGTTTTGTTTGACGAGGCGGCGCGCACGCTTACGGTTAAGGAGGGGGCGCCCTCTCCCGCTACGGCGAATATAGCGGCGCCGTCATACAACACTGTGGGCGACAGTGTGGGTGACGTGTATTTTACAGACATTTCAACAAATTTTAACGGTCAGCCTATGGAAAGCTTTAATATAGGCGGGCTTACGTGCGTATATGCCGATGATTTTGCGCAAAAATGCGGCAGTTATATGTGGGACGAGGGCAGCCGCACCGTAAAAATTAACAAGCACGGATACCAAAGCATTGTAACGTCAAAAACGCAAAGCGCACGCACGTTGGGCGCAGCGGCGCTCGGAGAAAGCGTTACGGACGCGCTGCGCAGATGGGGCGCGCCGCAAAGGTCAAATATTATTGCCGACGATGACGGCGGCTACACTGCCATTGAAGCGGCGGACTATATAAATATCGAAAAATACGACGCCGGCTTTAACCTTGTAAAATCGTTTTCAATAGCATACGAGCTTCCGATATTCGGTGCTTTTTACAGCGGTAAGGATTTTAATTATATAGTATTCGGTCAGGAAAATTTGCAGATGGATAACTCGCGCGAGGTTTTGCGGCTCGTAATTTATGACAAAAATTTCGTAAAGGTGAGCGAGGTTCCCATCGCCAACTGCAAAACCACTGTTCCCTTTGACGCGACAAACTGCGCGATTGCGGAAAACGACGGGTATATTGTAATCCACACGGGGCGCAGCCAGTATAAAGACGAAAACGGGCAAAGCCCGCAGACGCAGCTTACCGTGATAATCGATAAAAAAACGTGGAGCGTTGTAAATATGCTCGGCAAATATCAGCCCAACCACACAAGCCACGCATTAAACCAGTTTGCAGTGATTGACGGCAACAAAATAATAACCGCAGATATGTCAGACGCTGCCCCCTACCGCGGCGCAATCCTGAGAGCGCTGGACTTTTCGGGAAATGTTTTGGGTACACAGTCCATATTTTCCGTCGGGGGCGCGGGCGGCGCAAACTGCACGGGAATAATGACAGGCGGTATGGCAAAAACAGACAGCGGCTATATTGTAACGCTGAACGCACTTGACCCGTCGCTGCCGACAGGGTATAACAGCCTGTATGTAGAGGGTGTTCCCTACGAAAACAGAGATGTTTATGCGCTTTTCATAAAAAAAGATACATGGAAAATGAAACATACCTGCCTTGCACGTTATACCTATACCGGCAAAACCGCAGGAAGGGTGCAGCTTGCTTCCCTTTCAGACGGGCGCCTTGCGGCGCTGTGGCAGGTGTTTGAAAATGCCGAAGGCACCACCAATGAATACAGCGAAAGCGTAGCATATGCCATTCTTTCTCCCGAGGGAGAGTTAGAGGGAAACGTGCATACAATGCATGCCGCGCTTCCGTCGGACGGCGGGCTGTGCGTGCGCGGCAATAAGCTTGTGTGGTATGTAAATACAGAGGGCGGGCGCACTTTCTATACAATAGACGTTCCGCAGGCAAGCCCCGCATCTCCCATCGAAACAAAACAGGAGGAAAACCCAAAAACAAATACCGAGGAAAAAACAGACGATAAAATACAGGAGGTTGACGGAATATGAAAAAGTTTGCGGCGATAATACTTTCTTTAACATTGGTTTTTGCGGCAGCAGGTGCGTTTGCAGCAGATATTAAGGTTAATTTAAACGGCGAGGAAATAGCCTTTGACGTACAGCCTATTCTTGACGGTGAAAATCTTTTGCTTCCGCTCAGATTTATATATGAAAAAATGGGCGCGAATGTAAGCTGGTACGAAGAAACGAATACTGTTTTTGCCGATTTGGACGGCAATATAACAACAATACAGATAGGTAACGAGCTTATGTTTTTAAACGGGGATTCCTTTAAGCTTGACGCCGTACCCGTTCTTAAGGACGACAGAACGCTCGTCCCCGCCGCCGTTATAGAAAACGGCACAGGGGCAAAGGTTTCGTGGGATGCTGAAAAATCCACGGTTTCGATAGAAAAATAACATTTTTCCCGCGCTCGGGCGTATAATGTTCCGAGGGGTGGTAAAAATGGCTGAAAAAGTTAAATATTTTCTCGGTGCTAATTCGGATAAAGGGTTTGTTTCTTATTTTAAGCAGCTACAGGATGCGTCTGCGTCTTTGCAGCTGCTTATTTTAAAGGGAGGCCCCGGCAGCGGAAAATCCACACTTATGAAACGCGTTGCGGCATATGCGCAGGAAAACGGGCATACGGTAGAGTACGTGCCGTGCGCGTCAGACAAACAATCGCTTGACGCTTTTATTGATTTAACAAAGGGCTTTGCAATGGTTGACGGCACTGCCCCGCACGTTGAAGACCCGCACTACCCGGGCGCGCTTCAGCACATTATGTACACAGGTAATTTGTGGAACTGTGACCTGCTTGAAAAAAACAAGGGCGATATAATATGCCTTACGGAAAGAATAAACGCGCTTCACAGCTCCGCAGCGGCATATATAAAAGGTGCGGGCGCGCTGCTTGGTGAAAATGCAAAAAAAAGCGAAGCCTACATAAAAAACGACAGCTTTTATAAGGTTTCGGAAAAAATTGTGCGAAATCTTCCGGCCGACAGCGGAGGAAAAGAAATCAAACGGCTTTTAAGCGCCGTTTCCGTAGGCGAAATAGTGCGGTTTGAAGAAACGGTATCGGTGCTTTCTCAAAAAACCGTTGTAATAGACGATGCGTGGGGCGCATACACCGACAGACTTATTAAATTTGTAATAAGCTGCGCGTCGGAGAGGGGAATTGGCGTAATAAGCTTCCCGTGCAGCGTGTCAAAAGAAAGGTACGAGCACTTGTACATTCCCGCGACGGGGCTTTTTATTACAACATTTAAGTCGGGCATTCATTGCAAAAACGCCGAAATATATAACGACCTTTACGAAAAAATCGAGGATGAACACATCTTTGCGCAAAGAAAAGAAACGGCGGCGCTGCTCCTTGAAAAGGCATGCGGCGAGGTAAAAAGCGCAAAAATGCTTCACGATGAATTAGAGCGCTATTATGTGGAGGCAATGGATTTTTCCAAAACAGAGCTGCTTTACAACGAGATTTTGGATAGGTTTTATAAATAAATGTAAAAAAGGAACATTTCAGACTGTCGAAAAACTTAAAATTTGAGAAATTGGGGAGTTGTCAGAGGGGAAATCCCCTCTGACGTAAAAAACGCGGTTTTCGCGGGCGTGCAGTGCAAAAACCGCTCCCTGCAAGGGCTGGCGCGGATAGCCGCGCGAGCGAAAGCCCTTGTTCTCAAACGAAAGCTCCGAAAGCGAGCTTTCGGCTTGAAGCGTGTCGTCTTTATCGACACGCTCAAAGGAACATTCCAAGCGGAATGTTCCTTTTTTGCTCCATAAAGACTTTGCACAAATTCCAACAATAATTATATATTTGTTTTTATAACTTCGTTTTTCTCCCATGAAAGCATTGCCGCTTCCATAACTTTTATCACTCTTAATGCTTCTTCAGGCTTGATTTTAAGTTCCGCTTTACCTTCAATGGCATCAGTAAGCTGACGATATACAGGGTCTAGATTGTCCTCAACATCCAACGGCTCGTGAAGCTGTATTGTTTCCACACTGTTTGCGTTCCTCGGCGCCATTGTCTTTGTTGGACCTGCTTTAGTATACACAATTTCTTCTGCCCAGGAATTTTCCTTATCAATGCAGCGTACAACCTTGCCTTCACAATCCCAGCTATCTATTTGAAGCGTTCCCGATTTGCCCAAAACATACCATCTTGGGAGGGTATCCGAGCAAAAATATAGGTGACTTGGTGTTTGCGTGGATACCCACAACAGTCGGATACGGCAAAATTTTAATGTTTTCGGGAAAATACGGATACGGAATGATTGCAGGTTCTTTCACTTCGCCTGATTCAAAAGCGGATTTTGTAATTGAAAAAATTGAAGGAAGTTTCGACTTATATTTTGAAAAGAAACTTATGCTTGAAATGGAAAACGGAGTTCACTCAAATATAAGAATTGAAATACCACAGTGCTTACAGGGGAAGAACGTATGTGCAACCATTGTTTTTAAAATGCACAATGACAATTGCGGAGTGTTGGGAAACATATATATTGAATGAATAATAACGGTTATAATAATCGCCTGTGATAATGGGATCATAACTTGAGGAAAAAGGCATATTGAAGAGAAAATTTAAATTGCGTTTTGGAAAAGAAGAGAAATTTGGTATTGGAAGTTTCAAATGTTGTTTTTGAATGTGAGGAAAGTTATGTATAAATTTAATAATGAGCAGAGGGAAATAACCTTTGACAAATACAACACACCCACGCCGTGGAGAGAACAGGAGCGTGTTCCGCGGCAAAACCTACGAAATTGAAATTACCGATAATTCAAAACAATTTATTGAAGTAAGTGAGCGTTAAAAGGAAAGGTGGAATTGGGTAATGATTATTGACGAGGGAATAAAAAATAAAAGTAAGTTTTTGAATGTAAAACCTTTTTCAAAAGACGAGGCAGCTGCTGCGATGGATTATGTTGTAAAGAAAACAGATGAAAATATAGCTGATTTTACAGACTGTTTTCCGTCTTCCGCAAGCAAAGAGCTAATGTATGAAAAAACGGAAAATATTGACTGGACAAATGGATTTTTCACAGGTTTGTTATGGCTTTGTTACGAATATACAGGAAATCCTAAGTTCTTAAAAACTGCTGAAATTCAATGTAAAAGCTTTAAAAACAGAATAGATAAAAAAATTGCAGTCGATCATCATGATATGGGCTTTTTATATTCTCCCTCATGTGTGGCGGGTTATAATATAACTAAAAATGAAGAAATGAAAAATTCCGCATGGGCAAGAGGACAGGCGTGGGGAATATCCGGATTTTCTATTGCGTACAGGTATACAAAAATTCCGGATTTTATCGACACCTGTTGTAAAATTGCAAATTTTTTTATGAACAGACTCCCCGATGATTATATTCCTTACTGGGATTTGGTATTCAGTGATACAAGCAACCAGGAAAGAGATTCGTCAGCGGCGGCAATTGCCGTAAATGGACTGATAGAATTATCAATGCAATCGGAAAGTAACTACAGACCGTTTTATAAAGGTGCAATAAGTGCAATGTTACACAGCGGTTAAGCAGATGTGTCAGCATACGAACACATCTGCTTAAAGTAGCATAAGGCTCTCATTTTTATGGATGAGAGCCTTAAAAATTGCAAAACTGTTTTATAATTTTTACAAAATTATTGTTTTTACAGTCGTTTTGTGATAAAATCAAAACAGAACTACGCACTGGATTCTTTTGCTTTTGAATATCAAAATGTCGGCGAAATGAAAGATAATATAAAAATTGAAATTAACTATATGATAAGATGTCACATTTTGCCTGTAACCAAAAGAAAAGTAAATCTTCCGTGGCTTTCAGAGGATTTGTCGGTTTTAAGTGTAGCGCCTATGGAAATATTGGCTTCAAAAATCGTGGCGCTTATAAACCGCAGCGCACCGAGGGATTTATATGATATACATAATCTTTTGGAGTTTGGACTTTTTGATGAAAGTGAGTAGGATATGCTGCGAAAATGTGTTGTGTTTTATTCTTGTATAGGCTCCGAAAAAGCACGCAATAAATTCGCATTTGAAAGCCTTGATAAAATGCCGCAGAACAAGATAAAAACAGATTTACTGCCCGTTCTTCGCTTCGGTGCATATTTTGACTTAAAGCCTGCCCGTGAAAAGGTGATAAATTATTTGCAAAATCTTCTTACTCTAAGTCAACAGGAGCAGGAATTTATAAATCAATTCAAGAAAGGATATTTTATGCCGGAATTATTGTTTGACGGTGATATTTTGGAAAATGTAAAAGAACACCCGATGGCAAAATGGAAATGTGAGAAAACAAGGAAAAACTGTTTTGAATAAGAACGCTGCCCGTTTTGAAAAAGGGGGTATGCAGCGCGTTTTATTTTATTATTAAGTGTTGCTTCACATTATTTAAAACCGTTAGTTTGTCAACAAATTTATAAATCAATGACAGCAAAAATAGCATAGATAATGTATCAAAATATAATTATGTATTGGTTTTTGAAGGAATATGTCACTATTACATTGCATTCGAATCGAATGGCATTAAAAAGAGTGTATTTGTAATAGTCGAAGGTCCCTCCAATGAAAGAGCAACGGAAACAGAGTATTCTTTAACCGATATTCGTACACGAAATATTGAAAGAATTGTACAGCGAAACAGCCTTAGGCAAACATAAACATGCTTTGCAGTTACCCTTAAATATGGGGGATTCCGTACAAGGATTATTAGAGGACCTTCACTCACTGGGGCGATACACAAACCTGGGCTTATGCTTTAAAGAAGATGAATAATTACAGATTAAGATTGGCAAAAATAAAAACATAGTATAAAAAGCCGTTTCTGCATTTCAAAATGCAGAAACGGCTTTTTATATGTGGAGAAACAGTTGTTATTTACGGCTGTTGTATCTGTCAAGGGCGGACTGTTCAAGCTCTATCGCCTTATCTACGTTAAGCTGATGAAGCTTTTGAATAAACTCGTCATACTTGTCTATAGACACTACGCCTGTGATAAATGAGGTTGTCATAGTATCACGTACCTTCTTTATTTCGGCGTAAAGTGTTGAAAATTCGTCGCTTTCGTCTGCCGTCATAGTAATTTGCGGCATTTGTGTGGAAAGCGTTTCGTCTGTGCCGAAGGTCCAGCTTTCAAGAGCCTTCTTTTGCTGCGGCATTGAATAATACTGTTCTATGTATTCCTTTGCCTGAACAAACGGTCCGCTGTCACAGCTTCTCACATAGCGCGACATTGCCTGGCTCATCGTAAGCCCGTCGGGATTATTTGTAATATCCTTAGTAAATGTGGGATAGCCGTCAACCATATTGTAGCTCTTTCCCTCAATTCCGAAATTATTCAGCATATAGCCTTCTTCGCCGTAGCCGTAGTCAAGGTATTTTACTGCCAGCGGAATATCTTTGCAGGCGGTTGAAACGGCAACACTGCCCCATGGGCTGTACGGCAGGCTTGCGTACATAAAGTGGGAGGGAGATTTTCCGTCTGCCGCATACATAGGAATTCCGGCAAGATTTACCTTAGAGCCGGTAGACTGTGCGGTTTGCAGCCATTTTCCGAGGCAGCCGCCGCCTGTGCCGAAGGTTGCGCCCGATTTTCCGTTAAGCATATTTGCACTTAAAATTGTGTTATCAACAGAGGCGAAGTTTTTGTCAAGCAGCCCTTTGTCAAACCATTCCTTAAGCTTGATAACAGCCTGTTTGTACTCGGGCGTAAGCGGTCCGTAAACGACCTTTCCGTTTTCACGGTAAAACTCAATATGCGTATTAAGAAGACGGAACAAAACCTCGTATTCCACGCCTTTAACAGTGAGCGGAGCAACCGCACCTTTCTTATCACGAAAAGCTGTGAGAACGTTTTCCCAATCATCTACCGTTTTCGGTGCATCAAGCCCCAAATCGTTGAGCCAGTCTTGGCGAACAATCATTCCGGAGGTTGTAAGAAGCATTTCGTCACCTTTCAGGAACGGAAATACGTAGTAGTCTCCGTTGTCCGATTTCACCATTTTGTCAAAATCCTTATTGTCTGCCAAAACCTTGGTAAGATTGGGCGCATATTTAGAAAAATAGTCGTTAAGCTTTACAATTACCTTATCACCTATCGACGCATCCGGACCGCCGAGCGCGGTAAGCCAGTCCCACTGAATCATATCCGGAAGCTCGTTGGACGCAACAAGCAGTGAAAACTGCTCGTTTTCCTGCCCGAGAGGGGGATGAATATATTTAACCTTTACGCCGGTTTTTTCGGCAAGTTCTTTGGCAAACGGTGTTTCGCCCAGATTAGATGTGGAGGCGGAAACGTTACCGGTAATAGCGCTCCAGTATGTAAGCTGAGTATCCGTTTTAATAGGATAGCCGGATAAATCGCTTTTCGAGGTTTGAATGGTTTCCTTTTTTGAACCGCACGCGGTGAGCATAAGAGAAGCCGCCAGCGCACCGGCAAGAAAAAGGTTGGTTTTTTTCATTTTAAACATCCTTTCCGATATGTTTTTGTTTAAGAACATTATAACGTAGATTAAAGCAACTTATCAATAGACAAATGAGCAACAATGACAGACAAAAGCCCAACCCCGCTTTACGGCGCTTTTTTTGCGGGAGTTGGTTTTCTGTCTATCATAGTTGGGGTTTTGTGTCTTTTATCGGCGGTGGGATTAGGGTATAATGAATTTGCAAAATCAAAGCACCCGGTACAAGGGCGGCAGCGGCAACTTAATTTATGAAAGGACGGAGAAGAAAGATGGTATCAAAACTAAACGCGGGGGAGATGGCAACATGAAAATAAAAGAATCCCGCGGAAGGAGGATTTTTGACATTTTTAATGTGTGCCTTATGATAATTATTATGATTGTTATGATTTATCCCATATGGTACGTGCTGGTAGCTTCATTCAGTGACAGTAACCTGCTTGTAAAAAATACAAATCTGCTTATAAAGCCGCTTGGCTTCACGACGGGCGCTTATAAATTGATGATGGAAAATCCGATGATAGTCCGCGGATATGCAAATACGCTTTTCATACTTGTTACGGGCGTTGTGCTGAATCTTCTGTTTACGACGCTGGCGGCATATTTTTTGTCCAGAAAGAATGTCTATTGGGCAAAATTTGTTATGATGATGATTGTTGTAACAATGTTTTTTTCCGGCGGGCTTATTCCGCTGTATCTTACGGTTACAAAAATGTATCATCTTAATAACAGCTACTGGGCTGTAATTTTGCCGACGCTTGTAAGTACATACAACGTTATTATTATGCGGACGTCTTTTTTAGGAATTCCGGCAGCGCTTGAGGAGGCGGCAAAAATCGACGGCGCCGGACACTGGAGAGTGCTTTTCCAGGTGGTGCTTCCAATATCGCTTCCGGTTTTGGCGGTAATCACACTGTATTATGCGGTAGGGCACTGGAATGCGTGGTTTAACGCAAGTATCTTCCTTAAGGACAGAGAAAAGTATCCTATACAGTTGATACTGCGCGAAATCCTTATAAACAACGATACCGCATCGATGACGCAGGGGTCCTCTGCGGGGGATCAGCAGTCTATCGGTGAAAGCGTTAAATATGCGGTGGTTGTTGTTGCAACACTTCCGATTTTATGCGCATATCCGTTTTTGCAGAAATATTTTGTAAAGGGCGCTATGATAGGCGCCGTAAAAGGATGAGGGGAGCGGTACATATGAAAAAACAAAACCGCTCCGAATCCTGGAGCACGGTTGTAACTAAAGATTTCTGGCGAAATAAAAGCCTGTATTTAATGATTCTGCCCGTAATAGTCTATTTTATATGCTTTCACTATATACCGATGTACGGGGCGATAATAGCGTTTAAAGATTTTAAACCGCAAATAGGCATAATGGGCAGCCCCTGGGTAGGATTGGAACATTTCAGAAAGTTTTTTACAAATCCTTCCTTTACGGAAATATTGTGGAACACGCTTAGGATAAGTTTGTCAACGCTTGTTTTCGGGTTTCCGGCACCGATTATACTTGCACTTTTGATAAACGAAATTAAAAGCACAAAATTTGCCAAGCTGGTTCAAAATGCAACATATCTTCCGCATTTCATTTCATTGGTTGTTATTTGCGGTCTTATAAGAGACTTTACAATGGATACAGGTATAATCAGCACAATGCTGGCGTTTTTTGGGTTTGAACGTAAATCGCTGCTTAATTATCCCGAGTATTTTACCCCTATTTATGTGGTGTCTGACATATGGCAGCAAATGGGGTGGGATTCTATTGTATATCTGGCGGCGCTTACCTCGGTTGACCCGCAGCTGTATGAATCGGCAGACCTTGACGGCGCCAATGGCTGGAAAAAGGCGCTGCACATCACACTGCCGGGGATAATGCCGACGATTGCCACAATGCTGATACTTAGAGTGGGCAGTCTTTTAAATGTAGGTTTTGAGAAAATAATTCTTCTTTATAACAATGCAACGCTCAGCGTGGCAGACGTTATTTCAACCTATGTTTACAGAAAGGGTCTTATAGATCTTGACTGGAGCTACAGTGCGGCAACGGGGCTTTTTAACTCGGTAATTAACTTTATATTCCTTATTACAATGAATAAAATAAGCACGAAGGTAAACGATGTCGGCTTGTGGTAAATATAATTTTGATTTATATAGGAGGAGTGGTATTATGTTGAAAAAATTTGCATGCGTATTGCTTGTTTTGGCAATAGCGCTCACAGGAAGTGTTGTTACCGGTTGGGCAGCAGAACAAAAGACCGTTCTGAATGACCCCATTTCGGTTGACGGTGCTGTGATTAAATCTATGGAAGGGGAAAGCATGATCGGCTGGAACGGTTGGGATGATTGGAAAAACAATAATGCCTCTGTATACGGCAATTTTATGACGGCAACCGTAGAAAAGGCGCCTGAGGACAGCGACAAAGACTTTTCCTCTGCCAACAAGGTTATGAATTTTACATTAAAAGGTATTTATAACACCATAGGAAGACCGAGCGGTGAAATAACCTGCGGATCAAATTTTCATGTAAATAAAATTCTTACAACCCCTCGCAGCGGCAAGGTGCGGATTAAAACAAAGCTTTATAATGCAAGTACGGAGGAAGGAAAAAATGTAGCCTTCAATTTTATAGTGGGAGACAAGGAAAGTGAAGACAGTGAAGCGCTGGAAAAGCGTCTTATAAACGCAGAAATTGCCGGCGCAAACGTAGAAGTAAGAACAAATTACGGCGACAGTTCAAACGTGGTAAAGAGTTCATTTTCCGGCATTCCGATAGGAAAGTGGTTTGAGCTTGCAATTGAGCTTGATACAACAACAAGGGCATGGAGCATTTTTATAGACGGTGAAAAGCTTGGCGGCGGAGAATATGTCGGCGAATCCAAAACCGTAAATCTTATTGCTTACAGTGTCGATAAGGGCGGAAATACTGCATTTAAAAATAGTGCCGATGAAAACAAGCTGGTGTCGTGGTATGCCGACGACCTTGAGGTGCAAACATATACAGATCCCGGTTATAAAACAAGCGGGATGCCCACACCCGGCGACCCCAA
Organism: uncultured Clostridia bacterium; assembly: GCA_934476455.1. Lineage (GTDB taxonomy): Bacteria > Bacillota > Clostridia > UMGS1883 > UMGS1883 > UMGS1883. The sequence goes on from CAKSNY010000039.1 coordinate 15,518, forward strand.
ATGGGAAAAGGTTTCAGGTGAAGATTTCGAATCTGCAACACAAAAGATTGAAACAGACAGCCTTAACAGCTGGGGAACGAAGCAGTGGAAAATCAGAAGCGGAGCTCCGGGAAATTACAGCAATTACCAAAAAGTAGAAATACTTGCGGAGGATTCATCGGTAGATTTTGCAAGCTCTAACAAGGTTTTAAGCATAAATCTTCCCAAAACTGCCGATCAAAATATTCGCCCATGGTGGAGAATATTTAAAAACGGCGGAAATATTACCGACGGTCTTGTAAAAATCAGCACAAGATTAAATGCCAAAGACGCAGGAGACAGCGATCTTTATTTATATGCCACGACGGAAAGTAATTGGTCTTATACAGGGCAGATTAACCCGGACTCGGGGGATAGCGTGAACGGTGGTTATGGTCTTAATAAGGTAAGGCTGTATTGCGATGGTGATGCCTGCAAGGTGCAGCTCCAACCGACTTATACAGAAATTGACAGTAACTATGTCGCCTATATGGAGGGATTGTACGACAAAAAAGATTGGTTTCCGGTTGATATTGTATACAACCTTAACACAAACAAGGTAACAGTATATGTAAATAACCAAAGAGTGGCATATAGAGCAAAAAGCGGAACAGGTTTAAGTGATGTGACAGAAGCGTCATTCCTTACAAGTCAGTCAAGTGATTTTGACTGGAACATAGGAAACCTTATCACTATGATACAAAGAAATGCGGGAAACGGCACATGGCTTGTAGATGACATTACGGTTTCGGTTCTCAGCGGATATAACACGGTGGAAAAAGAGGATGTAACGGAAAATCTTTCAGAGCAGATTTCAATTCCCGCATCGTGGACAAATACAACGGGCGAGGCAGTGACAACGATTAACCCTGCGAACGAAAAGGACCACGTGCTGTATCTCAAAGAAAACAGCGGCGTTTACGGTGCGTTTGAGGCTCAAAACGGCATAGTAACCGCACAGGCTGACATATATATTTCAAACCATAATTCAAAAATGCTTCCGTACAAAATGTACCTGGCGGACGAAAACGGCGAAAGACTTGCAGAAATTCGCCTTGACCAATACAGCATAAAAAACGGTTTTGCGGAGAGCGAGTCCCCGGACAGGCAGGGCGCTTCCCAGGTTGAATGGGAGGAACTTGCCGGAACGTATAACTATCCGCTCGGCAGCTGGTTTACGTTAAAGGCTGTTGCGGATATGACAAACAGAACGTTTGATATATATATTGACGGCACAAAAATTAACACAGGGGCGCTTGATTTTTATTCCACGGTTGCACCTGAGGATAAGGGACTGGTTGCACGCATCGGCTTTGAGGCGCTGAGTACACCTATGTACGTAAACAACGTGGTGGTAACACAGACGCCTGCGGAGCATAACATCCGCATTAACAAAGTAACCTTTGAAAGCGGAGGAGAGGAATCGGCGGTTCCGGTGTCCGGCGGTAAAATTAAAAGCGTTACAATTAACAACACCGCCGCGCTTGACAGCGACAAGGTTATATTTGCAGCTGTATACAATAAAGATAAGACCCTGGCGGGCGTTACAAAAACACCGCTTTCAAAATCAACCGGAACAGGGGTTAAAACAATTACGCTTACAGATACATCGCTTCCCGAAAAATGGGAGGACGGATGCAGCATCCGTTTATTTGTTTTTGACAGTGAATCGAATTTAAATCCGTTGACAGAGGCTTACACTTACGGTGTAAGCCCTGTTTCCACGATATATCTTACGGGAGATTCCATCAACACAAACTACGACGCGGCAGAGTTTCCGCGTGATGGATGGGGCTATGAATTAAAAGCCCTGTTCAATTCAAAAGAGGTACGTGTTATTAACCGTGCCGCCTCGGGAAATACATCGTCAGACTTTATAGCAAACGGCAGGCTTAAGGCGATAGAAGACAGAATAAAGCCGGGGGATTATTTGTTTGTCTCTACCGTTCACAATGATTGCTTTAAAAGTATAGATGAAACAACTTATAAAAGTAATCTTCAGAAATACGTTGATACGGCGGCGTCACACGGCGCAAGGTGCGTGTTCGTTACATCACCTTATTTCAGAACGGAAGAAACAGAGTGGAAGGATAGTTTTGAAAATCACACAAGCTGGTTTAAGGAGATTGCGGAAAAAAACAATGCACCTGTAATTGACCTTTATACAAGCTGGAATATTTTCAAAAACGGTATGGATGCGGAAAGTCTGAAAGCATATTACAACCACACGGCATATGACGGCTCATATGCGGCGGATTATCGCTGGAGTGTTTCCGAATACAACCCGGACAGCGTTAATTACGATTCTTCAAGAGATATTGCCGACGACACCCACCTTTCTGTAAGGGGTGCAAAGCTTGCAGCGGCTTTTGTTGCCGAGGGCATTAAAAAGTTTGATTTGCCCATAGCAAACAGTGTGAAAA
>CAKSNY010000040.1 GCA_934476455.1 uncultured Clostridia bacterium
AAACCGCGCTTTTTACGTCAGAGGGGATTTCCCCTCTGACAACTCCCCAAATTCTCGAATTTTCAGTTTTTCGACAGCCTTTTTATTATATTTGCTTTTTTGCGGTCTCAACTTTTTTAACATCCCCTTTTAGGGTATTAAAGCTTTTATAGAGCGCGAGTATTCCACAGGACTCATCCCTGTAAACTTTTTAAACTGGCGCGAAAAATAGTGTATCGCAGAATAGCCCAAAAGCTCGGAAATCTGGGAAACGTTGTAATTGTCCTCCCTTAAAAGCTGCTTTGCACGGTCAATTTTCAGCGTCAGAAAATATTGTATGGGCGAGGTTTCAAACGCCTGCATAAAAAGGTGGTTTATTGTACTTTTATTAAGGGAAGAGCATTTTTCAAGCTCTGCCATTGTAACGGTTTCGCCGAGGTGCGCATGCATATAGTTTACAATGACATTTAAAAGCGCGTCATAGTTATTCTTGCTTATAAGCGAATATTGCCTGTCGGGAAGCGATGAACGGATAAAGAGTATCAAAAGCTCGGCTATATAATTTTTCAAAAGCTGCTGCGAACCGAAAACAGGGTCGCTGCGCCGCGCCAGGCTGTAGCAAAAAACACGGTTAAGCGGCGTTTTAAAGCAATTGGTATATTCGGATATTATTTTTGAAATAAGCTCTTTTTGTTTTTGACCGACCCGCAGGCGCTTGCCTTCAAAAAACCGCATAGCCTCACCGGTACATTCAAAGGTTATTATAGCTACGCCCGGTGCGGTTTTGTTGGAGGTTATGTTATGCCATTCCCCGGGGCGGTGAAAATAAGCCTCCCCCTGTGAAAGCAAAAAATCGCTCTTATCCGAGGTTATCAGCGCCTCTCCTTTATCTATGTAAATCATTTCCCAAAAGGGGTGCGTCTCTCCCACAAATTTGTAGTCCGGCGAGTATTCAAAGTAATGCACCGAATAAATTTTACGTATGCTTATGTCGTCGTATAAAACAGAAGCCTTGTATTTTTTCATATTGCACCTCCGTAAATTAAGTATATCATACACGAAAAAAAAGTCAATAGTGCAAAAAAAATGTTTAAAAATGCAAATACATTATAAGGACAAAAGCGTATAATTGTGCCGTGGTGATGATAATGATTATAAAAAATGCAGTTATCAACGGAAAAAAGTGCGACATAGAGGTACTGAACGGAAAGATTGCTTATATAGGGCAGTGCAGCGCGGAAGGATACGACGCGTGCGGGCTGGAGATAATACCGGGGCTTGTGGACATCCATGCGCACGGATGTATAGGAAAAGACACGATGGACGGCAAGCTTGAGGATATGGCGTGTTATCTCGCAAAATGCGGCACTCTTTCGTGGTATCCCACAACAATGACAGAGTCTTTGCAGCGTATAAAAAAGGCGTGCGGTGCGACCGCACACAGAGGGGCAAATATATTGGGCTTTCATATGGAAGGACCGTACATAGCAAAGAAATACAAAGGTGCGCAAAACGAAAAATATATTAAAGCCCCCGAGCTTGAAGAGTTTAAAAGCATTGAAAACATAAAGCTTGTTACAATAGCGCCCGAGCTTGACGGCGCGGAGGATTTTATAAGAAAATGCGGCGCCGTGGTTTGTTTGGGGCACAGTGCGGCAAATTACGAACAGTCGGTATGTGCGGCACGTGCGGGTGCAAAATGTCTTACACATACGTTTAATGCGATGCCGCCTTTCCACCACAGAGAGCCGTCGCTTATAGGCGCGGCGATAACAGAGGATATGTATGTTCAGGTTATTGCAGACGGGCTGCATCTTCACAGGGCTGCTGTTTTGGCGCTGTACAGAATTTTCGGCTCGGACAGAATGATTCTTATAAGCGACAGTATGCGCGCTGCGGGTATGTGTGACGGAAAGTATGAATTCGGCGGACAGGAAATAACCGTAGAGGGCGGCGTTGCACGCACGCCGGACGGGGCAATTGCGGGCAGCACCTCCACACTTATGCAATGCGTAAAAAGCGCAATTTCAATGGGTATAGATAAGTACGAGGCGATAAAGATGGCGTCTGAAACGCCGGCGGCAATGATGAAGATTAACAAAGGTAAAATACAGGTGGGTTATGATGCAGACTTTTTGCTGTGCGATGAAAAGCTTAATATTAAAAAAACAGTGATAAACGGCGAATTTTTTGAGTGAGGAGAGTTTTTATGAGAGTAATTCTTTGCGACAACTATAAGGAAATGTCAGAAGCCGCCGCTAAAATAGTGGCAGGGCAGATTATGCTTAAGCCCGACTGTGTGCTTGGGCTTGCAACGGGATCAACGCCTGTCGGAATGTATAACGAGCTTGCAAAAATGTGCCAAAGCGGCGAGCTTGATTTTTCAAACGTAAAAAGCTTCAACCTTGACGAATATTATCCGCTTTCGGCAGATAATGAGCAGAGTTATCATTATTTTATGAACGAAAATCTTTTCAGCAAGGTAAACATTAAAAAAGAAAACACACACATTTTAAACGGCTTGGCAGAAGACCCCGAGGAGGAATGCCGCAATTTTGAAAAGATGATTGACCAAAGCGGCGGCATTGATTTGCAGATTTTGGGAATAGGCGAAAACGGGCATATAGGCTTTAACGAGCCGAGCACCAAGTTAAACACGAAAACGCATCTTACGGAGCTTACCAAAAGCACGATAAACGCAAATTCAAGATTTTTCGATTCCGTTGAGGATGTGCCGGACCGCGCTCTTACAATGGGAATTGCAACAATTCTTAAATCAAAGAAAATAATTCTTATGGCAAGCGGTGCGGCAAAGCACCGTGCGGTAAAGGCAATGCTTAAGGAAAGCATAGACACAGACGTACCCGCGACCGTGCTTAATCTGCATTACGATGTTGTTTTAATATGTGACAAGGCGGCATATTACAGCCAGAGAATAGGCATAGATATAGGCGGAACAGATATAAAGCTTTGTGTGCTTGACGATAACAACAAGCTTGTGCATAAAGAATCTGTTACGACGGAAAAGGAAAGCGCGCAAAAGCTTGTAGGCGAAATTTCCGAAAAATGCCGCGAAATTGCGAAAAACTTTTCAATAACCGCCGTAGGCGTGGGAACGCCGGGCATTATAAAAAATTCTGCCGTAAGTGCGGTTAATTTACCGTTTAAGGATTTCGAGCTTGCGAAAAGCCTTTCAAAAGAGGTAGGGCTTCCCGTGCGCGTAAGCAATGACGCAAACTGTGCAGCACTGGGAGAGGCTATATGCGGCGTCGGAGAAAAGGAGAAAAACATTATTATGATATCGCTGGGAACAGGTATAGGCGGCGGAATAGTAATAGATAACAAAATTTACGAGGGCAACGGCAGCGCGGGCGAAATAGGGCATTTTTGCATAAAGGAAAACGGCAGAGAATGCCCCTGCGGCAAAAAAGGCTGCTTTGAGCAGTATGCTTCGGCAACGGCGCTTATTAAAGAGGCTTGCAGCCGGGTGCAGCAAAGCCCCGACAGCATCTTAGGCAAAATTTATAAAGAAAACGGCGGCAGGCTCAGCGGTGTAGACATTAAAAACGCGCTTGAAAAGGGCTGCGCTGCGGCAAAGGCGGCAGTGGATATTTACACAGGCAGCCTTGCAATGGGGATAGACAGCCTTGCAAGCATATTTGACCCCGATTTGTTTGTCCTTTCCGGCGGAATAACGAATATGGGCGACCTTTTGATACAGCCGCTTAAGGATAAGCTTAAAACAGACATACCTGTTGAAATATCTGTATTAAAAAATGATGCGGGCGCAATCGGTGCGGCATTGCTTCAGTAAAACGGAGGAAATGAAAATGAGTAGTAACAATCTTAAATCAATTTTAGAAAATTTTGAAATCGAAACAAATATCGAGCCTTACGGAAACGGGCATATAAACGACACATATCTTTGCGAAAGCAACCCCGGGTATATTTTGCAGAGAATAAATATAAACGTGTTTAAACACCCCGACGAGGTGATGAAAAACATTGTTTCCGTAACACGCCATCTGCGCAGCAAAATCGAAAAAAACGACGGCGATCCCGAGCGTGAAACGCTTAACGTGGTACGCACAAAGACAGGTAAGGATTTTTATATGGCAGACAGCGATAACTATTACAGAATGTACAAATACATAGACAACACCATAGGGTATGATATTGTTGAAAATCCGCGCCAATTAAGAGAGGCGGGCAAGGCATTCGGCAGATTTCAGCGTATGCTTGACGATTTTAAGGTTGAGGATTTGTACGAAACAATCCCCCATTTTCATTACACACCCGACAGGGTAGACCAGCTTAATGCGGCAATAAAGAAAAATTACAACAACCGCGCAAAAAATATACAGCCCGAGATTGATACCGCGATAAAATATTCAAAGTATGCGCCGGTAATAGTGGAGGAAATGGAAAAAGGCACTGTGCCCAACCGCGTAACACATAACGATACAAAGCTTAACAACGTTCTTTTTGACAAAGACACGGATAAGGCGATTTGCGTTATAGACCTTGACACGGTTATGGGCGGGTCACTTCTTTACGATTACGGCGACGCGCTCCGCTTCGGGGCTTCCAGTGCGCAGGAGGATGAAACAGACCTTGACAAGGTGTATTTTGACCTTGAAAAGTTTGAAGAATTTACACGCGGATTTCTGGGCGAGGTAGGCTCCTGCCTTACACAAAAAGAGATTGAGCTTTTGCCCGTTTCCGTTCTTATTCTTACGTATGAGTGCGGAATAAGGTTTTTGGCAGACTATTTAAACGGCGATGTGTATTTTAAGATACACCGCGAACACCACAACCTTGACCGCGCACGCACACAGCTTAAACTTGTTGAGGATATCGAGTCAAAGTTTGATAAAATGGAAGGAATTGTTAAAAAGTATTTATAAAAGATATTTACGGCAAAAAAAAAACAATCGTTTTTACGGCTTGACAATCTCAGAGCGCTTTGGTATAATCAAAGCATGAGATGTTGCCCGTGACTGACGGTTTTATGCAGAACACTGCAGGGGAGCGGGCAGACAGCGGAACTTTTTTGTTCCTGCCGACCGTCTGGGCACACTTAAGCAATGGCTTGAGTGTGCCCTTTTATATTATTTTAGGAGGTCATTATGAGAAAAATCGGTATTGTAATGGGCAGTGACAGCGACCTTCCCGTTGTGCAGGGCGCTGCAAACATACTTGACAGGCTGGGCGTGCCGTACGAGGTGCACGTATATTCCGCACACCGCACACCGGAAGCGGCAATTGATTTTGCAAAAAACGCGCGTGAAAAAAATTTCGGCGTTATAATAGCCTTTGCCGGGATGGCGGCACATCTTGCGGGTGTGTTGGCGGCAAATACGATTATTCCCGTTATAGGTGTTGCGTGCAGCGGAAAATTACTTGACGGAATGGACGCGCTTTTGTCCACCGTACAGATGCCCTCCGGCGTTCCGGTTGCGGCGGTAGGTATAGGCGGCGGAAAAAACGCGGCGCTTTTGGCAGCGCAAATTCTTGCACTGGGAGATGCGGCGCTTACAAAAAAGCTTTGCGATTTGCGCGAAGAAGAAAAAAACGCCGTACTTGAAAAGGATAAACTGATTTCTCAAAAATTTAATAAATAAGCTTTGGAGGTTGTTTTATGGAAAAGAAAGAACTGCTTTACGAGGGAAAGGCTAAAAAGGTTTACAAAACCGACGATGAAAATGTGCTTTTGGTGTCCTATAAGGATGACGCCACCGCGTTTAACGGCATAAAAAAGGGCACAATAGCGGGAAAAGGCGCAATAAACAACAAAATGACAAACTACATAATGCAGCTGCTTGAAAAAAACGGAATTTCAACACATTTCATAAAAGAGCTTTCAGAGCGTGAAACGCTTGTTAAAAAGGTTTCTATTGTTCCGCTGGAGGTTATTATAAGAAATGTTTCGGCAGGGTCTTTTGCAAAGAGATACGGTGTGGAGGAAGGAATAGTATTTGATTTCCCCACCATAGAGTTTTCGTACAAGAACGATGAGCTTGGCGACCCGCTTATAAATTCGTACCATGCGGCTGCTCTTTCTTTGGCAACAAAGGAGGAGATAAATACCATAAAAGAAATGGCATTTAAGATAAACGATATTATGAAAGAGTATTTCCTCGGGCTTAATATAAAGCTTATAGATTTTAAAATCGAATTCGGCAAAACAAGCGGCGGAAAAATTGTGCTTGCCGATGAAATATCGCCCGATACCTGCCGCCTTTGGGATGCAGATACAAACGAAAAGCTTGATAAAGACAGATTTCGCCGTGATATGGGCGGTGTAGAGGAAGCATATAACGAAGTAATGAGAAGGCTTTGCATAAAATAATCTGACGGGAGATGTACAATGAATAAATTACACGAGGAATGCGGCGTTTTCGGAATATACAGCCCGGAAAAGTATGACATAGCAGCCGATGTTTACTATGGGCTTTACGCGCTTCAGCACCGCGGGCAGGAAAGCTGCGGAATAGTTGTAAACGACGACGGCATTTTTAACGCATATAAAGACACCGGGCTTGTAAACGATGTGTTTACGCACCAAAACCTTTCACGCCTGGGCGAGGGGCAGATAGCGGTCGGGCATGTGCGCTATTCGACAACCGGCAACGACGGAAGAAAGAACGCACAGCCGATTGTGGTAAACCACATAAAAGGGCATATGGCGCTTGCACATAACGGAAATCTTGTAAATTCAGCCGCTTTACGGCGCGAGCTTGAAATGCAGGGTTCTATATTTCATACAACAAGCGATACAGAGGTTATATCCTATATCATAACGAAGGAAAGAATAAGCGCACCGTCTATTGAAGAGGCGGTAAACCTTTCAATGGACAAAATAAAGGGCGCATATTCACTTGTTATAATGTCGCCTTCAAAGCTTATGGCAGTGCGCGACGAAAACGGGTTTCGCCCGTTATGCTACGGCAAAACCGCAGACGGGGCATACGTTGTAGCGTCCGAAAGCTGCGCTTTAGACGCCGTTAATGCGGAATTTGTACGTGACATTGAGCCGGGGGAAATTGTCGTTTTTGAAAAAAGCGGTGTGCGCAGTATAAAAAACCACTGCGGCAGAAAAAAGCCCACAATGTGTATTTTTGAATATATATATTTTGCACGCCCGGACTCTGTCATAAACTCTTGCAGTGTACACGAGGCAAGAATACGTGCCGGCGCATGCCTGGCAATGGAACATCCCGTACACGCCGATGTTGTAATAGGCGTTCCCGACAGCGGAATTGACGCTGCAATAGGCTATTCCCGCCAGTCGGGCATACCATACGAAATGGGATTTATCAAAAACAAATATATAGGCAGAACGTTTATATCTCCGGGGCAAAAATCGCGCGAGGACAAGGTGCGCATAAAGCTTAACCCGATTGTGGAAACAGTAAAGGGAAAACGCGTTATTTTGATTGACGATTCAATCGTGCGCGGAACGACAAGCGCACGTATTGTAAAATTGCTGCGCGACGCCGGCGCGCGGGAGGTTCATATGCGCGTTTCCGCACCGCCGTTTCTTAACCCCTGCTATTACGGCACAGACATAGACTCGCGCGAGAATCTTATTGCATGCAACTATACGCACAGTGAAATGGAGAAAATGATAGGCGTTGACACACTTGGCTTTTTAAACAAAGACCATCTGTCAATGCTGATAGGAACAGAAAACAAATGCGGATATTGCAGTGCGTGCTTTGACAACGATTATCCGACGCAAATCCCCGAGCATGGAGAAAAAGATAGGTTTGAGAAAAAAATAAGCGAAAAGGAGAAAACAGATGATAAGCAGCAGTGAAACCTATAAAAATGCCGGTGTGGATATCACCGCAGGTTACAGAGCCGTAGAGCTTATGAAAAAGCATATAAAAACAACGCTCACAAAGGGCGCGCTTTCGGACGTCGGCGGCTTCGGCGGTTTGTTTGAGCTTGATATGACGGGCATAACAAAGCCTGTTTTGGTAAGCGGAACAGACGGCGTGGGAACAAAGCTTAAGCTTGCCTTTATAATGGACAAGCACGACACGGTAGGTATAGACTGCGTTGCAATGTGCGTAAACGATATTATCTGCTGCGGGGCAAAGCCGCTTTTCTTTCTCGACTATATTGCGTGCGGCAAAAACGTTCCAGAAAAAATAGCCGATATCGTAAAGGGCGTTTGCAGCGGATGTGTGGAGTCGGGTGCGGCGCTTATAGGCGGTGAAACCGCAGAAATGCCGGGCTTTTATCCGGAAAACGAATATGACCTTGCGGGGTATTGCACGGGTATTGTTGATAAAGAGAAGATAACAGACAACAAAAAAATGCGCGCGGGCGATGTTATAATAGCGCTTCCGTCCTCGGGCGTGCACTCGAACGGATTTTCGCTTGTGCGCAAGGTGTTTGACGTGGAAAACGCAGATATAACCGCTCCGTGCGATTTTCTTGATAAAAAAAGCATAGGCGAGGTGCTTCTTACGCCTACGCGGATATATGTAAAAAGCGTTCTTGCCCTTTTAAACGAAATAACCGTTAAAGGAATTTCACATATTACCGGCGGCGGATTTTACGAAAATATACCGCGCAGTATTAAAGACGGAATGTGCGCAAGAATAGAGCGCAGCGCGGTTAAGGTGCTTCCGATATTTGAGCTTATAGCAAAACGCGGCAATATCTGCGAGCGCGATATGTTCAACACCTTTAATATGGGCGTCGGGATGAGTATTACGGTAGACAAAAACGACGCAGACAGGGCGCTTGAAATACTTAAAGAAAACGGGGAAAATCCGTACATAATAGGCGAGATAACGGAAAATGACGAAAAAATAGTAATTGAGTGATAATATGAAAGATAAAAAAATAAGAATTGCCGTGCTGGTTTCCGGCGGCGGAACAAATTTGCAGGCACTTATAAACGCACAGAAAAAAGGCATTTTAAAAAGCGGGGAAATATGCGCCGTAATTTCAAGCAGTGAAAGTGCATATGCACTTAAACGCGCGGAACGCGCGGGCATTTTTCACTGTGCGGTTGACAGAAAAAAGCTTTCCGGGGAAGAGTTTGAAAAGCGTATTTTGGAAAAGCTCAGAGAGTGCGGCGCACAAATTATTGTTTTGGCGGGCTTTATGTGCATACTGAGCGCAGATTTTATAAAAGAGTACGAAAACAGAATAATTAACATCCACCCCTCACTTATCCCGTCTTTTTGCGGAGAAGGCTTTTACGGGCTGAAGGTGCACGAGGCGGCGCTTGAAAAAGGCGTAAAGGTGACGGGCGCAACGGTACATTTTGTAAATGAAATTCCGGACGGCGGGAAAATAATTATGCAAAAAGCAGTGCGCGTACAGCCCGGCGACACACCGAAAACGCTGCAAAAAAGGGTAATGCGCCTGGCAGAGCAGAAAATTCTGCCCGCAGCCGCAGAGGAGGTTTGCGGCAAATTAAAAAAGGAGTGTGCAAAATGAGCGTTTACAAAATAAACGAAGCGGACAAGCTTCTTTCAAAAAATACATACCCGGGGCGCGGAATTATAACAGGGGAAACAGAAAACGGCGAATATGCCTGCGCGGCATATTTTATAATGGGACGTTCAAAAAACAGCCGAAACCGTGTTTTTGAAAAACGCGGGGGCGACCTTTATACAAAACCGTTTAACCCGTCTTTAACGCAGGACCCGAGCCTTATTATATATGCTGCCGTGCGTGAATATGAAAACCGTCTTATAGTAACAAACGGCGATCAAACAGACACGGTTTTTCACGCGCTTGAGGCAGGCAAAACGTTTGAGGACGCTTTGCGCACACGTACCTTTGAGCCGGACGCGCCAAATTTTACCCCCCGTATAAGCGCAATTTTAGCGTTTGAAAGCGGCGGCTTTAAATATAAAATGAGCATATTAAAAAGCACAGACAGCGAGGGAAAAGGCTGTATGCGCAGCTTTTTCGAGTATGAGCCGCAAAGGGGACTCGGGCATTTTCTGCACACGTATATGGGCGACGGAAGCCCCCTGCCCACCTTTACGGGCGAGCCGGAGCGTGTTTTCATTGAAAATGATATGGACGTTTTTTCAAACAAAATATGGAATTCACTTGATTATGATAACAAAATATCCCTTTATGTAAGATATACAAACCTTAAAAGTATGGAAACAAAAGAAAAGCTGATAAATAAAAACACGGGGGAGATATAATTTATGAACGTTTTTGAGCTTAAATACGGTTGTAACCCCAACCAAAGCCCGGCAAGAATATATTTAAAGGGAGGAAAAGAGCTTCCGATAGAAATTTTGTGCGGCAGACCGGGTTATATAAATTTTCTGGACGCTTTTAACGGCTGGCAGCTTGTAAAAGAGCTTAAAGAAGCAACCGGCATTCCCGCGGCAGCGTCTTTCAAGCACGTAAGTCCAACCTCGGCGGCGCTTGGTATACCTCTTGACGAAAAATTAAAAAAGGCGTGCTTTACGGATGATGTGGATGGGCTTGAAAATTCTCCCCTTGCGTGCGCATATGCGCGTGCGCGCGGCACAGACCGGATGTGCTCTTTCGGAGATTGGGCGGCGCTTTCCGATGTATGCGACGAAAAAACAGCGCTTTTGTTAAAACGCGAAGTGTCGGACGGCGTTATAGCGCCGGGATATACGAAAGAGGCGCTTGAAATATTAAAAACAAAACGCGGCGGAAAGTACAACATAGTAAAAATAGACAAAAACTATATTCCGGAGGAAACGGAAACAAAAGAGGTTTTCGGAATTACCTTTGAACAAAAGAGAAACAATGTAAAAATTGACAAAAATTTGCTTTCGGATATTGTTACAGAGAATAAAGACCTTCCCGAAAGCGCCGCACGTGACCTTTTGGTAGCGCTTATAACGCTTAAATACACACAGTCAAACTCGGTATGCTTTTCTTATGAAGGGCAGGCAATCGGCGTCGGTGCGGGGCAGCAGTCGCGCATACATTGTACGCGGCTTGCCGCGTCAAAAGCGGATACGTGGTTTTTGCGTATGCATGAAAAGGTTTTGGCGCTTCCGTTTGTTGACGGTATAAAACGTCCCGACCGTGACAACGTTATCGACGGATATATAAATAACAATGAAGAAGACGTCTGCAAAGATGGGGTATGGCAAAAATATTTTAAGTACCGCCCAAATCCGCTTACAGAGGAAGAAAAACGAGAATATTTGGGAAAAATAAGCGGCGTTTCGCTCGGGTCGGACGCGTTTTTCCCGTTTTATGACAATATCGAGCGCGCACACCGCAGCGGTGTAAAATATATTGCACAGCCGGGCGGTTCAATACGGGATGATGACGTAATAAATTGCTGCAACAAATACAATATGGTAATGGCATTTTCAAAGGTAAGGCTGTTTCATCATTAAAATAAAAAAGGAGTACGACATATGAAAATACTTGTTGTGGGCGGCGGCGGAAGAGAACACGCCATAATAAAAAAGATAAAGCAGGATAACGACTGCACTGTGTTTGCACTCCCGGGGAACGGGGCAATAAAAAGCGATGCAATTTGTGTGGATATAAATGCGACGGATATAGATGAAATAGCCAGCTTTGCCAAGACGGAGGGCATAGATTATGCCATAGTTGCCCCCGACGACCCGCTTATAGCAGGCTGTGTGGACAAGCTTGAAGCGTGCGGCATACCGTGCTTCGGACCGAGAAAGAACGCCGCAATTATCGAGGGCAGCAAGTCGTTTGCAAAAAATTTGATGAAGAAATACAATATTCCGACAGCGGAATATGAGGTGTTCGACAATGCCGAAGAGGCGCTTTTGTACCTTGAAAAGGCAAGCATCCCCACGGTTATAAAGGCAGACGGACCGGCACTGGGAAAGGGCGTAATAATTGCCCAAACGCGTGAGGAGGCAAAAGACGCAGTCTGCGAAATTATGCGTGACAAAAAGTTCGGCGCAAGCGGAGAAAGAATTGTCATAGAAGAATTTTTAACAGGTCCGGAGGTGTCCGTGCTTGCTTTCACCGACGGAAAAACTATTAAGCCTATGGTTTCGTCGATGGATCACAAGCGCATAGGAAACGGCGATACGGGTTTAAACACCGGCGGAATGGGAACAATTGCACCGAACCCGCTGTACAGCAAGGAAATAGAAAAAGAATGTACGGAAAAAATATTTATTCCCACAGTTAAGGCAATGAACGAAGAAAACAGGCAGTTTCGCGGATGCTTGTACTTTGGGCTTATGCTTACGGAAAAGGGTCCCAAGGTTATAGAATACAACTGTCGCTTCGGCGACCCCGAAACACAGGTTGTATTGCCGCTTTTAAAGGGTAACTTGCTTGAAATAATGAAAAGCGTTACAAACGGAACATTGGAAAGCACGGAGGTTAAATCCGATGACAAATGTGCCTGCTGCGTAATAATGGCTTCAAAAGGGTATCCGCAAAGCTATGAAAAAGGCTTTGAAATAACTGTTCCCGAGGACATAGAAAAGGACGTTTACGGTGCGGGTGTTTCGGAAAAGAACGGAAAAATATTAACAAACGGCGGAAGAGTTCTCGGTGTAACGTCTGTTGCCGATACCCTTGAAGAGGCGATAAAGCTTTCTTATGAAAAGGTTTCACGCATACATTTTGAAAATGCCTATTACAGAACGGACATAGGTACGCGCGCTCTCAAAGAAAGGGAGGGAAGATAGTGGTTTATACAGTATTTACCGAAAAGAAAAAGGAATTTGCCAACGAGGCAAAGGCGCTTTTATCGGACGTAAACACCTTTCTCGGAATAAAGGCGCTTAAGGAGGTGCGCGTAATAAACCGCTACAGCGCGTCCAATATATCGCCGGAGCTTTTTGATTACGCAAAGAAAACCGTTTTTTCCGAGCCGCAGACAGACATTGTAAGCGACAAGCCTATAGGCGAATGCGATTTTTCGTTTGCGGTGGAATATTTGCCGGGACAGTTTGACCAAAGGGCGGATTCGGCAGCTCAGTGCATACAGATGATTTCATGCGGCGAGCGCCCTACCGTAAGAACGGCAAAGATATATATGCTTCGCGGCGACATTAAAGAGGATGAAATAAAGAAGATAAAGGCATATGTAATAAACCCTGTTGAATCGCGCGAGGCGTCTATGGAAAATCCGACGGAAATAGATATAAAAAGCGAAACGGTTTCTCCCCCAATGGTGCTTGACGGATTTATACAGCTTACAAAAGAGGAGCTTGAAAAGCTTTTGCAGGATTTTTCCCTTGCGATGGATATAGACGACCTTTTGCTTTGCCAAAGCTACTTTAAGAAAGAAAACCGTAACCCAACTGTTACGGAAATACGCGTAATAGATACATACTGGTCTGACCACTGCCGCCATACCACTTTTTTAACACAGATTGACAGCGTTAAATTTTCGGACAAGGCAGCACAAAAGGAATACGAGCATTACTTAAGAGTCAGGAAAGAACTTGGGCGGAGCAAGCCCGTATGCCTTATGGATATTGCAACCGTTGCGGCAAAATATCTTAAAAAACAGGGTCTTTTGGAAAAGCTTGACGAATCGGAGGAAATAAACGCCTGCACCGTAAAAACAGAGGTGGAGATAGACGGAAAAAAAGAGCCGTGGCTGCTTCTTTTTAAAAACGAAACGCATAATCATCCAACCGAAATAGAACCTTTCGGCGGCGCGGCAACGTGCATAGGCGGCGCAATACGCGACCCCCTTTCCGGCAGGGCATACGTTTACGGCGCAATGCGCGTAACCGGTGCGGCAGACCCGCTTACACCTGTTGAAAAAACAATAAAGGGCAAGCTTCCGCAAAGAAAAATTGTAACGGGTGCGGCTGCCGGCTATTCCTCCTACGGAAACCAGATAGGGCTTGCAACGGGTATAGTAGACGAGATATACCACCCCGGTTATGCTGCAAAGCATATGGAGATAGGCGCCGTTATAGGCGCTGCGCCGCAAAAAAACGTGCGGCGCGAAAGACCCGCACCCGGGGATAAAGTTATACTGATAGGTGGTGCTACAGGGCGCGACGGCTGCGGCGGCGCAACCGGCTCTTCCAAGTCGCACGATGAAAGCTCGCTTGAAAAGTGCGGCGCACAAGTGCAAAAAGGTAATGCACCGGAGGAAAGGAAGCTTCAGCGCCTTTTCAGAAACGCAGAGGCAAGCCGTATGATAAAGCGCTGCAACGACTTCGGCGCGGGCGGTGTGTCGGTAGCTATAGGCGAGCTTGCGGACGGTCTTTTGATAAATTTAAACGCAGTACCTAAAAAATATGAAGGTCTTGACGCAACCGAGCTTGCAATAAGCGAATCCCAGGAAAGAATGGCGGTTGTTGTCGAAGATAAAGACGTTCAAAGCTTTTTAAGCCTTGCAGATGAAGAAAACCTTTCGGCAACCGTTGTTGCGGAGGTAACGGACAGCGCGTATCTCGTAATGGAGTATAACAAAAAAGCAGTGGTTAACATCAGCCGCGAATTTTTAAATTCCAACGGTGCGCAAAAACATATAGATATTGAGGTAGAGGCGCCAAAGCCGATTGCAAAAGAAGAAGCCCCAAGCTTTGAAATACAGATGCGGAGCATTGCCGGGGATCTTAACATATGCTCAAAACGCGGTCTGGCAGAAAGGTTTGACTCTACCATAGGCGCAGGCAGTGTGCTTATGCCGTTCGGCGGAAAATACCAGCTTACGCCGGTGCAAAGTATGGTGCAGAAGGTTTCGCTTCGGAGCGGGCATACAGACGATTGCTCGCTTATGGCGTACGGCTACAATCCGTACCTTACAGAGAGAAGCCCGTTTTGCGGGGCATATACAGCCGTTTTGGAATCGGTCGGAAAGCTGGTTGCAACCGGCGCGGATTTAAAAGAGGTTTACCTTACTTTTCAGGAATATTTTGAAAAACCCGGCGCCGATAAAAAAAGCTGGGGAAAGCCGCTTGCGGCTCTTTTGGGTGCTTTTAAAGCGCAGACAGAACTTAAAATTGCGGCAATCGGCGGTAAGGACTCTATGAGCGGAAGCTTTGAAAACCTTTGTGTTCCGCCTACGCTTGTTTCGTTTGCGGTAACAATGCAAAAGGCACAGCACATTATTTCGCCCGAGTTTAAAAAGGCGGGCAACCGCGTTGTTTTGATTTCGCCTTTGTATGACGAAAATAACCTTGCGGACGCACAATCGTTTTTGAAAATCTCGGAAACGGTGGCGCGCCTTGTAAAGCAAAAGAAAATAATATCGTGCTATACTCCCGGGATGGGCGGCATAGGCGCAGGCATAATGAAAATGTGCATGGGTAATATGCTTGGTTTTGAGTACAGCGCGTCATTTGATAAAAACAGAATATTTAAAGAGCATTACGCAAGCTTTATAGCCGAGGTTACAGAAGATATCGGCATAGGTGAAATTATAGGAAACGTAAAGGCAGAGCCTGTAATATGCTGCGGGAAAGAGGCAGTATCCGTTACGGAAATTTTGCCGATTTACGAAAACAAGCTGGAAAGTGTGTACAGCTGCAATATAAAGCAGGATATTGTAAATAATCAAACGTTTACATATAACAACACAAAAAAATATATGTCTGTTCCCTTAAAGGCGAAGCCGCGCGTGGTTATTCCCGTATTTCCCGGTACAAATTGCGAGTATGACAGCGCGCGTGCCGCAGAGGAGGCAGGCTTTGAAGCGGATATATTTGTAATTAACAATAAAACGCCGGATTCCATTTCAAAAAGCGCCGCGCTTTTGGCAAAGAAAATACAAAACGCGCAAACGGTATTTCTTCCCGGCGGTTTTTCCGGCGGGGACGAACCGGACGGCAGCGGAAAATTTATAACCGCATTTTTCAGAAATGCCGTTATAAAAGAAAGCATAACCAATCTTTTGGACGTTCGCGGCGGGCTTATGTGCGGCATATGTAACGGTTTCCAGGCGCTTATAAAGCTTGGGCTTGTTCCGTACGGAAAAATAACCGATACCGATGAAAAAAGCCCAACGCTTACATTTAATACAATTGCAAGGCATCAGTCGCGTATTGTACGCACAAGGGTTGCGTCAAATATGTCGCCGTGGCTTTCGCTTACAAACCCCGGCGAGGTTTATATGGTGCCTGTATCGCACGGTGAAGGGCGCTTTGTTGCGGAGAAGGAATTTATACAAAGGCTTGCAAAAAACGGACAGATTGCAACACAGTATGTCGATTTTGAGGGAAATGCGACGGATGACATACATTTTAACCCGAACGGTTCAATGTATGCGATAGAGGGGATAACCTCTCCCGACGGGCGCGTATTCGGAAAAATGGGTCACAGCGAAAGAATAGCCGAAAATCTGTATAAAAATGTTTCGGGAAATTATGATATAAAGATGTTTAAGGCTGCGGCACGATATTTTAAATAAAAAGTCCATAAAGAGGCGTGCGGCAAAATACTTTTGCCGCACGCCTCAGACT
>CAKSNY010000041.1 GCA_934476455.1 uncultured Clostridia bacterium
GTGTGAAAAGCTCTGCCGTTACATACAGCGCCGAAGGAAACACACTGACAATCGGCGGCAACGGCGGGATAGGCGAATATGCGGTATTTGCCGACGCTCCGTGGAGCAAGGCGGAAGGCATAAAAAATGTAGAAATTGCGGACGGCATCACATATGTGGGTTCAAATGCTTTCTCGGGCTTTGACTCTCTCGAAAGTATAACCGTTCCCGAAAGCGTTGAATATATAAGCGGCGCTGCCTTACCGAAAAAAAGCATTACAATGTACGGAAGTTCAAATTCGGCAGCGGAAACGTTTGCAAAAACGGCGTCAAATGTAACATTTTATCTTAAGTCTTTAAGGATTTTAAGCATAGGCAACAGCCATACCTCCGATTACAGCCAGTGGAGAGATCTTATCTTTAAGGATTTGAAAGATGCCGGAATGAAAACGGAAGTCGTTTTTGAAAGTATAAGAAACGGCGGTTATCAGATGTATGATACCGATTACGACGATACAAGCTACGGAGGAAAAAAGAGCCATTATGTACAGGGCACAAATAAAGTAAGCAGCCTGTACGACGAATATGCGGATAAGCTTGGCAATTATAAGTATGATCTTGTTATTATTCAGGATTACAGAGAGTCGGCTCTCGGCAAAACAAGCTTTACAACAGGGCTTGCAAAGACAATGAGATGGCTCAGGGACAAGCAGCCCAATGCAAAAATCGCATGGCTTGCGGATTGGACCGATAAGGGGAGCCTTGGTGCATTTGAGGGAAGTCAGGGAAAATACGGCGACAACAGTGAAGAGACAAGGGGAAAGGTGAAAAATCTGTTTGAAACAAATTCTCTTTCAATAATAAATGCGGTTGAAGCAATGAAAAATGACAAGCCAGATTTTATTATACCGATGGGAACGGCACTTCAAAATGCAAGAACATCTTACCTGGCGACGACGCTTAACGCGGAGGACTGCTACAACAACACAAAAAACAATGACTGGGCAAAGGGCACAATTCAGAACTACAGCCTGCTTGAGCGCGACCAGACCCACTGCAGCTATGAGCTGGGCAGATACCTTGTGGGAACAGCTGTGTTCGCAAAGATATTTGATGAGTACAAAGATGTTTTGGACGGTGCAAAAAACCTTGATTATTACAGCGCGCTTCACACTGCACCCGTGACAACGGGAGATTATGAATGGAAGGGCGATTTTACAGACAGCATATGGAGTATAATTAAGGAGTCTGCACAAAATATGATGGCAAATCCGAAAGCTGTTACAAACTCTGCATATACGACCGATCCGGCGGACGGGATCGCAGCTGCCGTTGAGGCGGCTTCGTATCAAACCTTTACACAAGACGGTATCGCACAAACTGTTAATGCGCTTAACAAGGGCATAACTGTCAGTGCGGATGATGTTTCCGTGTCGGGGGATAGTGCAAGCGTGACATTCCTCTACGGATATACAAAAAAGAGTGTGAGCATATCAAAACAATAAATATTTACAAAAAGTAAAAGCGGGAGATGCACAGCCCCTCCCGCTTTTGCCAAATTTTTACGGTAGAAAATAGCTGAAAAGGGGTATATAATATGGAATTGCGCAAACAAATGGAATATGTGCTTGAAAGAATGGTTATAACAGACGGCAGCTGGTCCAGAACGCTTAATTTTTGGGATTGGGGCTCGGGCGTGGGGCTTTTCGGCGTAAAAGAGGCGCATCAGGCAACAGGTGACAATATATATTTGGATTTTATTAAAAAGTGGTTTGATGACAATATGGAAAACCGCAGAATAACCACCGTAAATTGTGTTATCCCCTGTGAAGCGCTTTTATACCTTTACCAAAAAGAGAAAAAGCCCTGTTATAAAGAAGTGCTTGACGATTATGAAAAGTGGTGTACGACAACATCCTTAAAAACAATAAACGGCGGGATATCGCACATTTGGAGTGAAGCCGAAACGGGAGATTACAAAAACCAGATATGGGCAGATACTATATTTATGGCTGTTATGTTTATGTTTGATTACGGTATTATGAAAGAGGATGAAAGCCTTATAAATGCCGCATTTAAACAGCTTGAAATCCATATTGATTGTTTGCGCGATGAAAAAACGGGGCTTTTCTATCACGGATATCACTGTAACAAAAAAGAGCATATGGGGCAGATTTGGGGCAGGGGCAACGGCTGGGTAGTTGCTGCATTGTCCAGGCTTATTCCTATATTGGAAAACAAAGGCTATAATATGGATAAATACAAATCAGTGTTTGTAAAAGCTATGGATTCCGCTTACCAAAACAGGCTTGAAAACGGAATGCTGAGAACACTGATAACAGATAACGAAGCGTATAAGGAAATGTCGGCGTCGATGCTTTTCGGGTACGCGGCATTAAACGGCGCAGAAAGCAAGCTGCTGCCGGAAAAGTATTTGTTGTGGGCAAAGCAGATTGAAAAATGTGTTGAGTATGACGGCAGCGAATGGATAAAGTATATTTCTGCGGGAACAAACCCGCAGGGGCGCGGGGGTTATCTTGACAGACCTTACATAGAAGCAAATTACGGGCACGGAATAGCGCTTATGTTCTTTTCGGCTCTCTATAAGATATACAATAATAAGTGATGCCGGGGCGCTTGCGCAATCTGAAAGGAGATAACAGGAATATGAAAAAAATTACCGCTTATGTACTTTGTGTGCTGCTTGTTTTGCAGGTGTTTGGTCAGCAGGTGATTTTTGCCGAGCTTAATATGAACTTTGCAGAGGATTTTGAAGGATACGAGCTTGACGCGGTGCCGACATCGCTTGAAATAAACTCATCCGGCGGCGGAGTAAGCGTTAAAGAAATACCGAGTATTGAAGGAGCCTCAAACAAGGCGCTTTTTATAGAAAATACGTCAGAGGGTATGTATTGCTCTGTGACAAAACGCTTCGATACGCTTAAAGATGAAACGGCTGTTATAGAGATTTTGTTTATGCAGCATGAAATTAAAGCCGACGGGACCGTTATTATGGAAGCAATCGGGGGTCTCGGCTGCTTTATGCGCATCAAGACCTGCGGCGGGGACATAGGCTATGAAACGGCAGGCGGCGATTATACCGAATTGGTAAAGGATTACAAGGTCAACAGGTGGTATAAGATTTCCGCAGAGGTTAACCTATACACCCAAAAAGCGGATTTGTATGTAGACAACAGCATAGTATACACAGGGGCAGCTTTTTTAAAAAATGACGATACACTTAAATCTGTTACATCATACACAAATGTTTCACCGGGGTATTATATAGATAATTTTCGGATAAGAACGGATAAAATAGTAAACGACGTATCGATAGACGGCCCGGCGCGCGTTTCGATTCCGTCTGACGGTGAAATACAATATGTATTTACAGCAAAGGCAGCAGATAAAAACGGTGTTGCAATTAAGGGTGCGGCTTTTACAATGGCGGCAAGCTGCCCAAGCGGTGTAAGCTATAAAACGGAGGGCGGCAAGCTTACCCTTACGGTAACGAGCAGCGCTGCCGCAAATACCGTTGCAGAGATAACCGCAAATGCGCCGAACTTTCCGGAGGGCAGAAAAACGGTAACGCTTCAAAGCCAAAGCCTAAGCAAATTAAATGTTACAGGTCCCATGCGAATTACATATTCACCAAAACATAACTTAAAAGAATATCAATATAAAGCGGTTTATCTGGACTCTCTCGGAAATGAAATTTCGGGGCTTTCCTGCAGCTTTGGGGTAGAGCCGGGAAGCGGTCTTACACAAGTGCCCGATGTCGTTTGTATAGATTCGGCTACGGGCGTACTGACGGTTACGGGCGATTTAAAGCAATATGAAGATAAGCAAATAATAGTTAAAGCAACAGCGGACGGCGGCATTGCCGCAAGCTATCCTGTTACGTTAGCGGGACTGGGTACATATATTGCGGACGAGGCGAGGATAAACACGGTGCGCGAATACTTGGGAAATGTTTTAAGCAAGGGCACAGATCCGTTTGGCGGTACCCCGCTTATTGTAGACGCGCTTGTATGGGAAACGGGCGAGCCGTTCGAGTGGCGGTTCCCCACCGGCAAAAAGGTTGCGATGACAAACCTTGCAAATCAAGGCAATTTAATGCGTATTATGGAGGGCTTTAGTGCCCTTTACGGAGATAAAACTTATTCCGACAGGATAAGAGAAATTTATAAATACTATCTGGAAAACTACATAGCCGATAACGGGTTGATTTACTGGGGCGGACATTCGGCGATTGATCTTAAAACCGGCAACGTTATTTTTGCGGCAAATCACGATTATATACACGAGGTTAAAAACCATTATCCGTACCTCGAACCTTTCTTTGAACTTGATACAGAGCAGATGAAAAAGACCGTTAAAAGCGTATGGATCAGCCATATGAAGGACTGGCAGCTGATGATTTTTGAACGGCACGGCTACTACAACAAGGACGTAGATTTTACAAAGTGGGATACAATGGCAGACAGGTTTGACGATTCCATAAAAGGGCTTATCCCAACATTGTATCTTCCCTTCCGAGAAGCCGCAAACGATTATCTCGATATGGCGGTAGAGCTGTTCAGGCATACAGGGGACGAGGTTGCAATGACGCATGCCATGCATCTGTGGAGCAGATATGAAAATGCGGCATGGCCTACTACGGGGCTTGGAGGATATGTTCCTACAAACGCAAACCTTGCACCCGGCAAATATGATGTACCCGATAAATGGTGGGAAACAGAAGGCTATGTCAGTATCTACGGAAATGTGCGCTACGGTGACAGATATTACAATCAGTTTTCAAAGCAAATGGTTGAGGAAGGCTGGATAAGCGCTGAGGACGCGCCGAAGCTGTGCCTGGATCCGTATTTCCTTACAAATACCAGCGGTACGCGAAATGACCCGTTTCTGGATGTAGAGTTTGCAAAGGCGCTGAAAGAAAGCGGGGATATGGCAGGCTATGAGCGTGTTATGAAGTATATATCACGCAGATTATCGAGCTATTCGTATTATGCGTATGACGAGGCGACAAACAGCACACGTCCTATTCTTGCCGATGGTACGGATTTGACGGGATTTACCTTTAAAATAAGAGGGTATGCCGGAAATGCGGGTACCCGCTGGACGGAAATTGCCTCAAGGGCAGACACATTTTTAGCATACTGCAAAACCTATCTTGAAACGGTCAATGCAAAGGAAGCCGGAATAACCTTCGGCGGAGAGGCAGATACATATCTTAAAAATATGTGGAATCTCATAAACGGTTGTATGAAGGGCTGGGGAATAGGCGAGTTCGGAGAAAACTATCCGGGTGACGGAACGGTTAAATACAACAGCAACTGCTCTTATGCAGAGGACAATACGCTGCTTGCGCTGGTATACCTTTATGAGGCTACGCAAATCCCCGAATTTCTTGATGCGGCGCGGATTATGGCAAACCGCCTGATAAAAGATAATTACCACAACGGTTTATTCGGTTCAAGCAGCAAGGTCAATGTGCGTCTTTCCGGCGCAGATGTGGAAACGCCGTATTCGCTTTTATATTTAGAGGCTGTGCTTTTGGGCAGAGCAGACAAAATCCCTGTTTACAAGCAGTACCAAGGTTATTTTAACAGTGATATTTTGTATGATAACGGGCGGTATCAATGGAAAGCGCAGGACCAGCTTACGGTTTATACGGATAAAGTGAAGGATGTTAAGGTAACGGATATTATACCCGAAAATACAATGTATCTGATGCATGTGGGAGAGCGCGTTCCGATGAATTACACCGTAGAGCCCAACGATGCAACCGACCAAGACATTTTTTGGCTGAGTTCAAATGCAAATGTTGCAAGATTTGATGAAGAAGAAGGAGAAATATATGCCGTAAGTGCGGGAAGAACCGTTTTAACCGGTATATCGCCGGATGCAAATGCCAAGGTTACGGTAGAGGTTATAGTGGAGGGATAAGGATGTTTAATATTAAAAAATTTTTTGCAGCCGTTTTTGCAGCTGCCTTGATTTTACAAAGCGCCGTAAACGTATTCGGGGCGGCAGCTCCGATTGATACAGCGGGTCATTATAACGAAGAGGCAATAGAAATTTTGTGTGGTCTGGAGCTTATAAACGGTTATGAGGACGGTTCCTTCAGACCCGAAAGCAATATTACACGTGCAGAGCTTGTAACGCTTATTATAAGGCTGCTCGGGCTTTCGGACATTGCAGGAACGGACAGGCAAATTTTTTCCGATGTTACACAAGACCACTGGGCAGCGGCATATATAAACTATGCTGCCTCTATGAATCTTATTGACGGATATCCCGATAAAACCTTCGGACCGGAAAGAAATATATCCATGGACGAAACAGTGAAAATTATTGTGTCTGCATTGGGATTTGACTACGAGGCACAGCAAAAGGGCGGATACCCGACCGGCTACAATGCCGTTGCGCTGAGACTTAAGCTGCTTGATAAGCTTAAAAATGAAGGCGGCGCCATTACAAGGGCAGCCGTTGCACAGATTTTATATAATTCGCTTGAGGTTAAGCTTCCGGAATATGCCGGCGGAACGGGCGATAATATTACAATGCAGATAGGCGACAGTACTGTCCTTTCAAACCTCGGGATAGAAAAGAAAAAAGGTATACTTACAGGGGCACCCGGTGTATCGACAAGCTCTAAGAAACCGCTTTCCAAAAATGAAATTGAAATTGACGGAGAGATATATTATTCAAACTTTACGGATTTATCAAGCTATATTGGGCTTAAGGTAGAGTATTATATATCAACAGATGAAGAAAACGGCAGGAAAAAGGTTTATTATGTAGACGCAAGGCAGGATTCGGACATTGTTATATATGCACAGGACGTTTCCGAAAAAAGCACTCTTCGCAACATTTATTACTATGCCGATAAAAAAGAACACAGCCAAAGCCTTTCAAGCGGCGCTCTGGCGATTATCTACAACGGAAGACCGATGGCAGCTTCGCAAATGAATGACGGTATATACCTTATAGAATCGGGAAAAATAAAATTGCGTTCAAGTGAAAACAATTCAGTTTATGATACGGTAATTATAGAGGAGTATGAAACGTATGTTGTACTTTCCGTAAGTGATAAAAAAATATATGATGTGTTTGGCAGAAGCTTTGAATATGACCTTGACAGCACACAAAAAAGCTATCTGTTTTACAAAAACGGCGAACTTGCTTTGCCTACAGACTATAAGAGAAATGATGTTTTAAGCGTTTCAATAAGCGCCGACGGCGATTTTACGAAGGTTGTGGGCGTTGGAATTCAGACAGAAGCGGAGATAATTGCCCGGGAGGATGATTCATCCCGCGTAAGATATACTGTTTCCGATGACGGCGCACAACAGGAATTTCCGCTTGCAAAAAGCTTTTCCGATGCACTTGCGGCAAATCACAGCGATGCAAAAAAACTTGTTTTGGGCAATGACTTTGTTCTTTATATGAACGTTTTCGGTGAAATAGCATTTGCAGAAGAGATAGAAGAAAGCAAAAAAGAGCTTGAATACGGATTTTTGGTAGATGCGGGCGTTTCAGGGTCACTGGGTTCAACCCTTCAAATGCAGATTATGACAGAAGACAATAAGTTTAAGGTATTTGAAACAAGCGGAAAAAAGATTCGTTTCGGATATAATAACGGCAGCTCGTATTCTGTGGAAAGGCGGTCACCCGAAGAAATTTTATCTATAGTGGGGCAGGGTGAAGACTGCCGGCAGATTTTACAGTATGCGCTGGATGAAAACGGAAAGCTTAAAGAGGTTTATCTGGCAGATACAAGCACCAATAACGAATATATATCAAAGGATCAAAACACCTTTGGCGGAACCTACAGCAACGGGCTTTTGGACCAATATTGGTACATAGATGAAGAAACGGTGCTTTTTCACGTTCCGAACGAATTAAAATACCCCGAGCTTTTCAGGGCAACTAAGGCTATAGATTACCTCGAAAGCGGAAGCTCGACAAATATGACGCTTTACGATATAAAAAATCTGCATGTGGGCGCTATGGTTGTAACGCCTGTCGTTGATACTTATTTTCTTCCGGAGGACGGAAATGAAATTGTGGTGGACAAGGTAAATTCTCCGGTTATGATTATAGAAAGCGTCGGCGGAACAGTCAATTCGGACGGTGTATCATATGCCGTTGTACGCGGATATGTAGGGAAAAAATATGTTGAAGAAATTATACCCGACGACTATGCGCGTGACGTTTTTCGCCGCGGAGTTGTAATTCAGTACGAAACAAACCAGATTGTGCTTGACCGTGCATATTCTTCGGATTATGACAAAATGATAGCGTCGTATGTTGTTTTGGCAGATTTGAGCGTTGAATCTCCGGCTTCCTTCATTTCGTGGAACTATGGGGATATAAGGGCACACAATGCCTCTATATGCACGTCGGTGGGAACCGTTACAAGAAAGGATTTGCCCTGCGTAATTGCAGATGTGGAGCGTAACGGTGCTTTAACAGAGGTTCCTTATATGCTAAACGGAGGAACTGTGGTGCTTACATACGATAAAGAGAAGAAAAAGGTCAGTGTATGCACACAGGAGGACATAAATATAGGAGACACTGTTTTCGTACGTCAGAGACACAACAGTGTCAGAGAGATTATTATTGTCAAATAACGGAGGTGTGATATGAAAAAGCTGATTGCGCTGATTGTTGCTGTATGTATGCTGCCCGTAACGGGTGCTATGGCAGATGATACGCCGCAATTAAAATTATTGACAGACACCTGGTACACCTACGGTACGGATGATTTTGAAAACCTCGATATAAACGAAGGTGATACACTGTGGGATGTTGACGGCTGGACACCGCAGGCGAAACCAAAAAATAAAACAATGGATTCAACCCTGCAAAAGGACCCGCTTGATGCGGAAAATAAGGTTATGCGTATCAAGCGTACCGCAAAAAACACAAGTGCCAACGAGCGTATTTATAAGAGCTTTAATCACGAAGGACAGGTGATTAAGGCAACAGGGGATATAAGGGTTGGGTTTAGGTTTTTGGAAGATGACGCTTTGAACAAAAATCTTGCGTTCTCGCTTAAAACAAGCTCTTCCTCCGGCGATTACGGCGGCGGCGCCCCGGGCGACAGGCTGGTGTATCTGTATTTCGGCGGCGGCAAGGTCAGAGAGGACAGCGGAAATATTGTAGCGTCGTACGTGCAGAACGGAAGCTGGATAAGTGTCGATATTATCCTGAACACAAATCTTAAGAAATTCGATTTGTATATAAACGGAAACAAGGCAAACGGAGCGCCTCTGACATTTTTTAAAACAGATTCGGAGCCTATGGATATATCAAGAATTTGCTTTAATATAGACAGGTCGATAGATGTTCTTACAACAAAGTATATTGATGACATAAATATATGCCTTCAGACACCGCCTCCTGAAAATAAGCAGCTTAAAACCCTTGGCGACACATGGTACGATTGGGATACGGATGTTTTTGATGACATGGCGCTTACAGTGCCGACAGAGGATTCAATTTGGGGAACAGACGGATGGACGCCGCAGTCACGCCCCAATCCCAGAACAATGGACGCAAAGCTTTGGAAAGACCCGAAGGACGCTTCAAATATGGTTATGCAGCTGCAGCGCACTTCAAAAAATACAAGTGCAAATGAGCGTATATACAAAAGCTTTGAAAGAAACAAAAAAGTAATAAAAGCAACAGGTGATGTTAAGGCAAGTTTTCGCTTCCTTGAAACAGACGGTGCCGAAAAAAATCTTGCGTTCTCGCTTAAAACAAGTTCTTCCTCCGGCGATTACGGCGGCGGTGCACCGGGCGACAGGCTGGTGTATCTGTATTTCGGCGGCGGTAAGGTCAGAGAGGACAGCGGTACACAGATAGCTTCATATCCGCAAAACGATGAGTGGGTAAAGGTTGATGTTATTTTAAACACGGAGCTTCGGCAGTTTGACATATACATAAACGGAAGCAAGGCAAATGATGCTGCAAGGACCTTTTTCAAAACGGATTCGGAGCCTATGGATATATCAAGAATTTGCTTTAATATAGACAGGGGAATAGATGTACTTACAACGAAATACATAGATGATATTAAGCTTTCTCTTTTAACAAAGCCGGAGGACGAAACACCACCGGACGAAGACGAAAAGACAAGCTTTTTACCCGGGCAGCACGTGTATGATTTTATGGATTTTGAAAAGGCTACAGGCAAGGACTTGGGAAAATCCGTTGAAGGATGGGACAACTGGACATTGTCGACGATTCTTGTTGAGCCAACGCTTGCCTCAACAATTATTATAGATCCCGATGACCTTACAGGGAATTCCTATAAGGAAAGAAACAAGCTGCTTCAGCTTCACAGATTGGAAAAAAACACAACAACCAATGAACATGCGTGGTACATTTTAAAGGACGGACTGTATACAAGAAAGCTGACAGGAAAGATTAACCTTACGTTTAGGGTAAAACCGGTTAATTTCCCGAGCGGGTCGTTTAATTTCGGATTGCGAAATTCTTACTCAAACAGTGTACAGCTTGGTGAATATATGTTCAGAATAGATGTAAATTCTTCAGGGGATATTTACTACGCTACGGAAAACGGTGATATGAAGCTTGCTGAAAAGGCTTTCCCAACCTCCGGATGGTCTGACGTCAGGCTTGAGGTCGACACAGAACAGCGTGCGGGATGGCTGTATGTAAACGGTGAGAAAATAGGCACCGATCCGCTTAGGTATTACGTTCTCGGAACAGAGGACAAGTGGAATCACATTTCGATAGTACAGTTTGATATAAACAGATTCAGCAAAGACCAAAATAAAATTTACTTTGACGATATAGCAGTATGGAAAGACTGCGCGCCGGAGGTGAAGGGTGCGTCGGATGAGCTCGCATGGGAAAATATAAGTACAGACAGCATAGATGGTGTGCGGCACAATTTGTCGCTGCCGGAGTCAATAGGTGAAGATTTTCGCATAACATGGAGCAGCAGCGATGAAAATGCAATTAAATCAGACGGAACGGTTATATGCCGCTCATATACGCAGAAAGTTACGCTTACTGCTGATATTGTGTATGATGACGGCGCAGAAGTTTATCAAAACGCCCACACAAAAAAGAAGTTTGATATTACGGTTTTACCGCAAATGGATGTCGATAAAGCAAAGCTTGTACAAGATATTGCAAATATTTATCTCACAGCGGACAAATTTACGGATGAGCCGGTTTCTGCAATAACGAAAGACCTTAAATTGCCGACCGACGGTCCCGACGGTGCCGTAATAGAGTGGAGCACGGGCGGCTCGCCTTACATAACGGACAGCGGTGTTGTTACCCGCCCGGATTATTCGCAGGGTAACGCTGAAGTTTCACTTAAGGCAACTGTCAGTATAGATGACGGGAACGGAACAATTGTGCAGGCAGAAAAGGAATTTTTACTTACGGTTAAAAGGCAGCTGTCTGACGAAGAGAAGGTTGCCGCTGCGAAAGATGCCGTGGTTTGGGAAAATATGAGTTACGAATCGCAGGACGAGCCTGTAACGCAAAACCTTGTGCTTCCGACAAAAGGGCTGTACGATGTGGATATCACGTGGCAATCGAGCGATCAGCGCGTTATGACCCCGGGCGGCGTACTTAAGAGAAGAGAGGAAGACAAAGCGGTAACCCTGACAGCAGCATTTTTATTGGGAACCGCAGCCGATACGAAAAACTTTGATTTTGTTGTAAAAATATCGCCCGAAGCAATGGCGCAGATTGAAGCAAACGATATAATTATTCAAAATGCGGATGCCGTAACCGATAATTTTACACTGCCGCTTACGGGAAGTCACTATGGCTTGACGATTAAATGGTCATCATCAAATACGGCATATGCGAAGGTGAAAAACGGCGGAAGCATAATTATTACACGTCCGGAATATGCGGACGGAGATAAGAATATAACCCTTACGGCAAAATTTCTTGTAGAGGGCGGCTCTGTTCTGATAAATTTCCCCATTACGGTTAAGGCGCTTTTATCGGACACAGATATGGTTCAAAGCGTTTACGATGCTCTTACATGGGAAAGTATAAGCCTTGATACATACGACAATGTGTTTAGAAACCTGTCATTGCTTACTGATTTCGGCAATGGTGTAAAATGTGTGTGGAGCAGCAGCAATGAAAATGTTTTACTGCCTACAGGTGAGGTTATAAATCCGAATGTGGGAGAAAGTGATTGCAG
The DNA here is from genome assembly GCA_934476455.1 of uncultured Clostridia bacterium. Classification (GTDB taxonomy): domain Bacteria; phylum Bacillota; class Clostridia; order UMGS1883; family UMGS1883; genus UMGS1883. The sequence goes on from CAKSNY010000041.1 coordinate 12,197, forward strand.
CATTACTCTGAAAGCGTGTATTCAAAAGAATAATACATATTTGGAAAAGGTTTTTGATAACATAACAGTGAAGGCATTTTCATCCGACGAAGAGAAGATGAAAAAAGCCGCCGCAACGCTTATTTTCAGTGCATTTCATGATGAAGCGATAGATAATGTAACGAAAGATATTTCACTTCCGACGGTATGGAAATACGCAACAACAATATCGTGGAGCAGCAGCGGAGACGGCGCGGCGGTTATAAATTCGTCAACGGGGTCAAGCGCCAAGGTTTGCAGAGCAGACTTCGGAAAGGGCGATAAAACCGCACAGCTGAAAGCAATAATTACAGACGGTAAAATTTCAAAAGAAAAAACATTTTATATTACCGTTAAAGAAGCGGCGGAATACAGCAATCTGTTTGTTCACGATTACGAATGGGCAGATGTCGGAACATATGAGTTTAAAAAAGAAAACGACTCTAATGAGTGGAGCTTCCCCGATACAACCAATGTGGATATGCTTATAGAAACGGACCCTCTTGACAGCAGCAACCAGGTATTTATGATGCGCAGACGTGCCGGCTTGTCACCGACAGGCAACGGACAGATGTACTTCAGAAGTGAAAAGGGGCAGCTCGGAGAGCTCACCATGAGCGGAAGATTCTTTATGAATGATGTGTGCAGCACATATTTGTATGCGGAAGGACTTACGGGAACAGGCTCGCAGATACAAATATATTTTAATACGGACGGCACAGTAAAGTTTGTAGGTGCGCTTGACGAGGAAACACAATCTGTTACGGTAACGAAAGAGCCATATTATACAAGGGGAAAATGGGTGAATTTCCGTGTTGAAATGAATACAGAATCGCAGAAATACCACGTGTTTATTATAAATGATGACGGCACCGAGGTTTGTATCACCGCAAACGGGAGGCTTGTCAATGAACAAAGCGGAACAGATTTTGACTCGACAAAGGGAATAGGCTTTATTTACACATTTGATAAAACGCGGACACGCGATATAAAGGGATACCGTTTCACCCTTGAAGGCTCGGCAGTTTCGGAAGACAGTATTGTTTGTGTTGATAACATGCGCATTGACTATAGGGAATCTCACAGTGAAACACTGACAGAAGCTGCAATAAATTTTGAAAAGGAGCTTTTGGGGAAAACGGATCTTGCAAATGTAACGCAAGACATTGCTTTTCCGACCCCGAGTATGGGAGAAACTATAAAAATAAGCTCAAGCAATCCCAAGGCTTTGGATAAAAACGGAAAAGTAACGCCCGGAGAGCAGGATGAGAAGGTTATATTAACCGTAGAATTTTTATACGATGACAGAACGCTTGTCAAAACGTATGAGGTTACGGTAAAAAGCCTGTCAGCGGCTATAAAAACGGATGCGGATGCGGTAGCCGCCGACCTTAAATATGCTGTTGATATGCTTAACAGTATCAATTTAAACAGTGTTACGGAAAATTTACCTTTTGTTCAAGGCAGATACGGCTCTGTAATAAGCTACGTAAGCGATAATGAACAGATAATAGCCGCAGACGGCAGTGTGACGCGCCCGAAAGGTGATACACCGGTTACTGTTACGATTACAGCGGAAAAAAATTCGGAAAGGTTAAGTCAGTCGGTAACTGTGATTGTAAAGGGCAGCGGGAATAACGCCGCAACACCTCCGTCAGGCGGGTCTTCATCCATTGTTTATATTCCGTCAGCCGGTAAGGGCAGCGAAACGGGCAATAATTCCTCTGTGGAAGGCACAATGCCGTTTACCGATGTTTCAAAAGATCACTGGGCATATGAATACATACTTAATTTATACAGAGAAGGATGTATTAACGGAAAGACGCGAACTTTATTTTCACCGGAGGAGCCTGTGCTCAGAGAAGAATTTGTTAAGATGGTCTGTGAATTTTTCAATCTGAAAAACAGCTCGCAGGACGTATCATTTACAGATGTTGACAAGACGGCGTGGTACTATAAATATATTTGCAGCGCTAAATATTTCGGAATAAGTAACGGAATTGGTGACGGAAGCTTCGGCATAGGAGAAATCATTACCAGACAGGATGCAGCAACAATTATATACAGAATTGCAATGTTGCGGCAGCTTGAGCTGAAAAAAGCACATTCAACCGTGAAATTTTCGGATTCGTCAGAAATAAGCGACTATGCAAAAGAGGCGATCAGCGTACTTTCCTCTGCTGATATTTTGGCAGGAAATACAAACGGATGCTTCGAGCCGAATGTTGCTGCAACGCGCGCACAAGCAGCAAAAATTTTAAATTCATTCAGATAACAACAGTGTTATGCGGGGATGTAAAATTTTTTTTATATCCCCGCATATTACCGAATTATTTAATAAGCAGAAAAGGAGCTGTAGCTGTATGCTGTTTAAGGCAGTGTCACTAAACGGAACATGGGAAATGAAATACACGGAGGAG
>CAKSNY010000042.1 GCA_934476455.1 uncultured Clostridia bacterium
TGCGGCAAAAGTCAGTAAAAGCCGCTTTTTTTTACGGTTTTTTACCTTTTACAACATAATTGTTATTATGTTGTAAACGCGGTAATGATGGGATTTGCCGGCAGATTGGCGCTGTATAATTGAGAGGGCTGACTATGGAAACGGCTGCGGCAGGCATGCCTTGTCCGAAAAAATTAAATTTGATATGAAGCGGAGGCGTGTAAGAATTGATAAATAAGCTTAAAAAAGCGAACATCGGGCTTCCGTGTATTCTTGCCTGTGTATATTTTCTTGCGCTGCCGCTTACGATTACGATCAATTCCGCAGGCAATTCTTTTTTAAAAATGCTGACCATTCCGATAGTCGGCTATTTTACGGTAAGCTGGTTTTTTTACCGGGAAAAGCTTGAACTGAATATTATTCATTTGTTTTCGTTTTTATTTTTAATAACGGTTGTTATGACGCTGTTTGCAGACAGAAGTGCGGACGCGCTGCAGTATGTAAGAGGCTATTTTGAAACGATAGGCTTGATGTTTCTTATAACAATGCGAAAATACACGGAAAATGAAATCAAAACGTTTGAGCTTGCGCAGCTTGCACTGCTTGGAATAATGGTTGCGCTCGGATTTATCGGTGCGGATTGGTACGGTGACAGAAACACAATGATAATATTCGGAGCGACAAGCGATCCGAATTATTTTACCGGTTTTTTTCTGTTTCCAATGGCTGTTGCACTGAAGAAAATCCGCGAAAACAAAATTTATGCCGTTATATGCGCGGTATTGTTTGTACTGGGGGCGTATATGGTTTTTTCCTCCGGCTCGCGAGGGGGGCTGCTCGGACTTGCGGTTATGATAATTTCGTTTGTGTTTATCAACGCAGGGGGAACAAAGCAGCGCATTATTGGAATCTGTGCGGCAATTTTCACAGCGATTGTTTTCTGGACGGTTGTAATGCCGGTTTTGCCCGAGGATGTTTCTGTGCGTTTCAGTATTAAAAGCATTATCGAATCCCGCGGAACGGCGAGGGGCGATATATGGCTTTCAATGCTTGACACAATAAAAAATTCGTCTTGGGAACTTATTCGCGGCAGGGGAATATTTGCCCATCATGAAATGATGATAGACGGAAAAATGGTAAGCGTGGTGGCACATAACCAATTTATACAGTCGCTTTACAATCAGGGTATACCGGGGCTTGTAATGTTTAGCCTGATGTCCTTTGCGGCAGTGTTAAGAAATATAAAAAAGAGGGGATATATCTCTGCGGCAATGCTCGGTATGCTGGCGCTTTCTATGACGCTTACAATAAACCAAAGTATAAAAGCATTTTGGAACTTGCTGATATATGCGGCATTTTCCTTCAATTTACCAAAAAAACAAAAGGAGACAGCGCAAAATGATATTCAGGAATAAAACGCCTTATCCGAAACAAAGGACCTTAAAAGATGAGACGAAAAACTCTGCGGATACGCTGTTTGATAACGACAATATAACCAAGGCGCCGAAAACAAGGCTTGGTTATTTTATGCTGTGCGTAATAATGATTGCGGCGGTTGCAGCGGTATGCGTTATTGCGGGAAATCTGAACACGGTATACACAACCGTTTCGATTTCATTTTCGGAAATAACAAAGGGCTGTAATCCGGACGGCTCTCCGTTTGATATTTACGAGGTTTTAAGCGATGAGGTTTTAAAAAGCGCCTGCGACAAGCTGGATAACAGGTTAACGCCGGAGGCACTGAAAGAACATATATCCGTTACGGGTATAACCACAGACGGAAGCTTTAATGCAATACGGCAAAACGTTCTCGACGGAAACGACACGTATTCGTACTTTCCGTCCAAATATACAATTTCGTATTCGGTTGTTTCCGATTCCATTAAGGCAAACGGCTTGCCGGCAACTGTTGCGGCGGCTTTGAAACAGTTTACGCTGCCGCCAAAAACAAAAATATTAGCCGCCGTTGCCGAAAGCTACAAGGATTATTATGTGGATAAATATGTTTTTACCGGCTCTGTGTTCAGCGTGGACTGGTCGGAAACAAACTCGCTTGATTATTTCAACCGTGCAAGCTCGCTGAAAAACATAATAAACCGTATGAACAGGTATTTATCCGGCAGATATGACGAGGACGTTAGGTTTGTTTCAAAAGAGGGGGTAAGCTTCGGCGATTTGAGCGCAGAGCTTTCAAGAATAGCGGACAACGATCTTGAAGCGTATAAAGCGTTTGTTATTCAAAACGGCATTACCGGAGACAGGGATAAGCTTTTAAAGCAGCTTCGCTATGTTTCCAAAGGAAATTACGAGCAGATGCAAAGAAACCGCGGCGAGTATGCTGTTATGCTGGACGGTATATCCATATACGACCCGCTTGTTACAAAGGTTGTTTTTATTCCTGCACTGGATTCGGAAAATGTGTTTTATATGAACAGAACAAAAATCGGCATAGATTATCTGACGGAAAACGCAAGCAAAGCAAATATTGCCGGAGACGAGTCGGAAAATGCGGCGGATTATTACGACTATCTGATAGAGCGGTTTTCGGCAGTTGAAAACAGCGAGGAATGGATAAAGCAAGCCGCAGATAAGCAGTGCAATGATATTACGGAGAAAATAGAAGCTTTTTTAAAAAAAGCGGCAGCCGTAAACAGAGAGTACATTACCACAGTATCATATGAAATGCTTTCAACAAACGGCATAGGCTGCGGACACGGGATTGTTTACTCCGTCGTGACAGTTGCAAAAATAACGGTTATATGGTCTGCTGCACTTTATATACTGCGGCTTCTTTACGGCCTGTTGAAAAGAAAAAAGACCCTAAAGGAGGAAAACAATAATGCTGCTGCGTGATTTTTTGGAAGGGCTTTACAAGTATAAAAAAATATTTGTGATACTGATAGCCGTCAGCGTTGTGATTTGCTCTTTTAAGCTTAAGCTTGACGAAAGCTATACGTCTGAAATTTTGATAAAGTACATAGGTGCAAGCGCTGAGGACGGGCTTTCCGAAAACGGGAAAAAAATAAATCCTTATGAGATTAAAAGCTCCATCGTTATTAAAAACGCTTTGGCAGAGCTTGGGCTTAAGCCCGTAAATATTGATGAAATCAGCCGTAATATTACAGTTACCTCCATTATTCCCACAGCCGAACAGGAAAAGTATGCGTCATGGATAGATAAATTTTCGGATTATGAAAAAAACGAGGATGAAAAAAAGAATACGGTATATTACTCGGTAAAATACACCACATCAAAGGGCAATGACTATGCAAAGCGTATGCTAAGCGCAGTTTTCAGCCAGTACCGCAGGTATTATGTTGAAAACTATACCTACAGCTATGATATAACCAATCTGTCCGGCGAGGCGGCTATGCAGTATGATTATTACGATACGGTGGATATGCTGCGAAAGAAGATAAAATCCAACACCGAATATCTTTCGAGAGTGTACGAGGCGGAGAAGGATTACCGTTCGCCGCGGACGGGGTATTCGCTTTTGGATTTGATTGCGGAGTACAAATCTATTTCAGACCATGACCTGTCTGTTGCAGAGCGTATGATTATCGAAAACGGCATTACGAAAAATGCGTGGTACCTGAGAAATACGTTAAAAAACAAGATTACGGACGCGGAATTTGATATTGACCTTAACAATAAAAATGCGAAAACGCAAAAAAGCCTTATGAAGGTTTATTCCAAAAAGAACAGGCAGTATTTATGGGACAGAGATAAAAGGAACAGCGATGGCGACAGCGAAAGCGCGCAGGTGCGTGAAAATACCGAGCGCGACGTAAAATACATCCGGAATATGTCGGTGTACGATCAGCTTGTTTTAGACTATGTAAAATATCGCACGACCGCTTTGAATACGGAGATTGACAGACAACGCTATGAGAGCGATGCGAACAGCTTTCCGGACGGATTTTCAAATAAGGAGCTTCAAAATGTACTTGAAAAGAGTCTTGAAAACACGTGCGAAAAGTTTAACAAGCTGTATGCGCTTACAAAAAATACAATAGGCGATTACAACGCATACAAATCCGCCCAAAGCATAGCTTGTGTTTCAGGAGTTGTGGCACATAAAACGGTAAACACGGTGTTTTATTATGCTGTGGGTTTTGTGCTTGCCTTAATGTTCGGCTTTCTGATATGCGGGGTGTTGGTTTATATAAAGAAAAATGAGACGGAAGCGGAAACTGCGGGAGAATGATATGGTTTTTGAATTGTGCGGATATTTCGATAATAATTTCGGCGACGATTATATACAAAAAACAGCGGCGCATTATATGCCGGAATATGATTTTTACGTTGACGAACATAACCGCCCGTCGCCCTTGCTGCTTGAAGAAAAGAACGTAAGCATAAAAAGCGGCGGACAAACAAAAAAGCTTCCAAAGCTTTTGGTGACGGGTTCCGGGTTTATGGTAAACAGCCGTGCGGCGTTAAGGCGCGAGATTGTTTGGTTTTTAATGCGAAAGCATATCGCGGACTACTGTGTCGGCTGCAATATAGAGCCGTTTAAAAATAAAATTGACGAATGGTTTGTCGTGCAAAAGCTAAAAAAATTCAAATATATTATATGCCGCGACAAAAACAGCCTTTTATGGTTTCGGCAAAAATGCCCGGATACGAAGGTTTCGTATATGCCGGATATTCTGTTTGCAATGCCAAAGGCTTGGCTGCCGGAAAAAACAGGTGGAGATAAGCTGGGCATCTCGCTTTTTTGCTATGATACGGATAGGGACGGCTATTGTTGCAAAATGGCGCAAATTGCCGATTATTGGATTGAAACAACAGGAAAAGGCGTAATACTTTTTGCTTTTGACGTCGGTACGGAGGACGATACGTCTTTATGCAAGGAAGTAAAAGGACTTATAAAGCATAAGGATATGGTTGAAATTGTAGAACACGGCGCAAACGGAGAAATTCCGAAAGCCTTTTCCGAGTGCCGCAAAATTGTCGGTGCAAGATTTCATTCAGCCGTACTGAGCCTTAAGATGAATATAGATTTTTATCCGGTTATTTACAGGCAAAAAATACGGAATCTGATATCCGATGTTTCATATCCCGTAAAGGGGTGTGATATTTCCTCTGTGAATGTGGAGGAAATTCAAAAATTTTTAATGTCGGGGCCGCTTAACTTCAAGATGGACGAACGCTATGAAGCGGAGGTTAAAAAAGGTTTTGCGGCGCTGAAAAAACAAATTGAAGAAAAGAGATGAATGCGATGGAAACCGTAACGGAATACAATGCCGAAAAGGTTATATTGCCGTTTAGGAGAACGGATGAAGTATATGAGGTTGAAAAAATATCAAAGCTGCCGCCAAAACCGCTGTACGGCTTTGTAAAGCGTACGGTTGACATTATAGCTTCTTTTACGGGAATTATTTTCCTTTCCGCGCCGATGCTTATCGTATATATGTGCGTGGCGGCGACATCGAAGGGAAATCCGATATACAGACAGGAACGGCTGGGGCTTAACGGCAGAAAGTTTTACATATACAAATTCAGAACAATGTACGAAAATGCCGAGGAGGACGGAATACGGTGGTCGCTCGGAGAGAATGACGAACGGCTGACGTCTGTGGGCAGAGTTTTAAGAAGGTTTAAATTTGACGAGATACCGCAGCTTTTTAACTGCCTTGCAGGGGATTTATCTCTTGTGGGGCCGCGGCCGGAAAGAGCAGTTTTTTACGAGTGCTTTGAAACATATATCCACGGTTTTTCGCAAAGGCTTATGGTAAAGCCCGGTATTACGGGGCTTGCCCAGATAACAGGAATGTTTTTAAGACCGGAGGAAAAAATAATATATGATATAGAGTATATAAAAAAGCGCTCTCTTTTATTGGATATTAAAATACTTTTGTTAACGGTGTCGGTTGTTGTAAAGGGCGGCGGACAAAATAAACCGGAGCGGGGTTGCGGCAAATGAAAAAAGTTTTGTTTATAGCTACCGTGGTAAAAACGCATATAAACACCTTCCATTTGCCGTATATAAAAATGTTTAAGGAGCGCGGCTGCGAAACGGTGGTTGCCGCAAAAAACGATTATGAGGACGGCGGCGTAAATATTCCGAACTGCGATTTATATATAGACATTCCTTTTGCAAGGAATCCGTTTTCGGCAAGCAATATCAAGGCATATAAAATGCTGAAATCGGTAATCGACAACGGAAATTTTGATATTATAGAGTGCAATACCCCCATAGGCGGCGTCATCGGCAGAATTGCCGCAAGAAAAGCGCGGAAAAAAGGAACAAAGGTGATTTACATTGCTCACGGATTTCACTTTTTTAAGGGCGGCGCACGTATTTCATGGCTGGTGTTTTATCCTATCGAAAAGCTGCTGGCGCATATTACGGACGTTCTTGTTACAGTTAACCGCGAGGATTACGAAAAAGCGCGGAAAAAGTTTAAGGCAAAACAAATAGTCCTTATAGATGGAATAGGAGTAGACATAGAAAGAATAGAAAGCAGCCGCCCGGATATAAGAAAGGTGCGCAGCGAATTCGGCATAAAAGAGAGCGATACGGTGCTTATATCGGTAGGCGAGCTTAGAAAGCTGAAAAACCATGAAACAATACTAAAAGCAATGGCAAGGACGGACAACGAAAACCTGCATTATATTATAGCAGGCTGCGGCCCGCTTTCGGGCGTGCTTTCGGCGCTTGCCGAAAAGCTTGGAATTAAAGGCAGAGTTCATCTGCCGGGCTTTCGGGATGACGTGTTTGACCTTTTGAAATCAAGCGACATTTTTTGTTTCCCGTCAACGCGCGAGGGTATGCCGCTCGCCCTTGCGGAGGCGATGGCGGCGGGACTTCCCGCGGTGGTATCAAATGTACGCGGAAACAGAGATTTGATTGTTGCGGGCAAGGGCGGATTTTTATATTCCGCAAAAGATGCGGACGGCTTTGCCGAAGGAATAGAAAAGCTTGTAATTGACCCCGCACTGCGCCGCGAAATGGGCAGCTACAATAAAGAGCATATCCGCAAATACGACATAAAAATTATAAAAGAGGAATTGTCACGGATATACTTCCCGGACGAAAAGGACAGTTCAGGACGAGGTGAAAAGAGTGCCGCACTGTGAGTATAAATATAGCTTTATTGTTCCTGTATACAACAAAGAAAAATATATAAGCGAGTGCATAGAAAGCATTTTAAAGCAGGGCGAGCGGTGCGAGCTGATTTTAATAGACGACGGCTCTAAGGATTTATCGGGTGGAATTTGCGATATATATGCCAAGAAGTATGAACGCGTAAGGGTTTATCACAAAGAAAACAAAGGTCCTGCCGCGGCAAGAAATTTCGGCTGCGAAATGGCAGGCGGGCGGTACTGCATATTTGTGGACGCGGATGATTATATAAGCGAAAATTTTATCAAGCAGCTTGACGAAGGAGCAGCTGACCACGGTGCAGACATCATTTTTTATACTATAATAAAAATCCTTCCGGATGGAACAAAAAGACCCATGGCGGAGGGACTCAAACGTGAAAAAATTTATGGGAAACCGGCGAATGAGGTATTAAAGGCAATATCGGAGTGTTCAAAATTCCCGGCAAGTTCGGGCGGAAAAATCATACAAACAGAGTTTTTAAGATCAAACAATATCCGATTTAGAGAGGGTTTTATCGGCGAGGACATAGACTGGACTCTGCAGCTTGTATCCGTCATGAAATCGGCAGACGTTTATGAGGACGGAATTTATTACTACCGAATATCCGAAAACACAAGACGTTCCTACGGCAACGAAAAAAGTCTTGATGATCAGCTGAAAATTATAGAGAAGTGGCTGAACAAATCAATGCATAGTGAAAGCAAAAAACACATCTTAGCGTTCCTTGCGTTTCAGTATGCAATCGTTCTTCCGTTTTACGGAGCCCTGCCGTCTGAAACGAGAAAAAAATATAAAGACAGAATAAAGGCGCTGCGGTTTCTTCTTGCAAAAGGGAAAACAAATAAAATACGCCTTGTTCGCCTGGCGGTATATACGCTCGGTTTGGATAATGCTTCGCGGCTGTTATATAAATATGTTATACGGAGAGACGGAACGGATGGATAAAAAAAAGATTTTATTTGCAGCACAGAATCTTAATATCGGCGGCGTGCAGAAGGCTTTTGTAAATTATTTGAAAAAGCTGTCGGAAAGCGGCGAATATGAAATAAGCGTATTTGCTTTTACGGGCGGCGTGCTTTCGAAAAAGCTTCCGGAGGGTATTAAGCTTGAATATGGCGGAAGACTTTTGGGGCTGTCGGCACAGTCCTTTGGCGATATAAGAAAAAACGGCAGTGTGTTTGATATTTTTCTTAGAATGTTGATAACCGTATTTGCGAAAACTATCGGAACAAAGCGGTTTTACCGGCTGTGCTTTAAAAAGAGAAATAAAAAATATGACATTGCCGTTTCTTATTTTACAGACATACCGGCAGGTGTATTTAATAAGGGAACGAATTTATACATATCCGATTTCGTAAATGCCGGCGAAAAGTATGCTTTTATCCATACAGATCCTGTTTCTGGCGGCTTTGATAAAAAATATTGCCAAAAAATATATGAGCCGTTTGATAAAATTATATGCGTGTCGGACGCAGTGCGGGAAAAATTCAATGCATTTCTTCCGGAATATGCCGATAAGACGAAAACGCAGCATAATGTATTTGACGAAAAAGAAATTAAAGAGCTTGCACAAGTGTATGAGCCGTTTGAAAAATCAAAATTTGATATTGTTACCGTTGCAAGAATAGATAACGCATCAAAAAGAATTGACGGAATCATAAATATCTGTTATCAGGTTAAACGTTTAGGGATTACAAACTTTAAGTGGAGAATTGTCGGGGACGGTCCCGATATGAAAAGAAATATTGAACTTGCAAAAAAACTGGGTGTGGAGGACATTGTCATTTTTGAGGGCGAGAAAACAAATCCATACCCTTATATATATAATTCTGATTTGTTTGCGCTTTTCTCGGCATATGAGGGTTATCCTCTTGTAATCGGTGAGGCGCTGATACTGAAAACGCCGGTACTGACAACAAACTATGCGGCGGCAAAGGAGCAGATTCCAAAGGATAAAGGAATCATAGCTGAATCTGACGGGGAGTTTTTAAAATTGTTGGCTGCTCTTATCAGAGGACATTGATACTTGATATACGAGCCGGTAAGGCGACTTGTATATATATTTACTTCAAATCACACAGAGGAAGGAGGTGAAAAGAGATGAGAAAAACGAGGAAGTTTTTTGCAATGCTTTTAGGTATTGCGATGATTTTGGGGATGAGTATGCCGGCTTTTGCCGCACACAGTACCATTGCGACCGCAACCCAATTCTTTGTTCAGCGTTACGGCGCTCAGATGGATGAAGAAGGAAATGTAACCTCTCAAAGCACTTCGTACTTTACCGCTTCCGTATTCGATTCGAATTTGACGGAAGGACCACGTTCATCAGATTATCATGTCGTGTACAAAGAAGGAGTTGTTTCTTCTGATGATGTCATCAGTGAGGTTGTAACAAAGCCTGACGATGCGCAAATCCTTGCGAAAATCAAGGACGCATATAACGGCGGTTACATTCTTGCAAGTAACGGAAAAGCCGTAAAATGGGACAAGTTCACAACCGATAACTATGAAATGCGCTGGTATGTATTAAAGTGCGAAGAAGGGTTATGGATGGTTGATGACGTGTGGCACGTAGACGGCGTTGTTGTGGAAAAGGAAACTCAGAAACCGATTGAAATTGTTGATCCGAGTGATCCGGGCTATACACCGCCCGTTTATGAGGATGAGGATCAGGATCACGGCGAGGCTTTCGAGTACACAAGCAACTTCGCTTATATCTACGGATACAGCGATAACGCTATGGCAGCGGACAACAATCTGCGCCGCAGCGAGGTGTCTGCAATGGTACACCGTCTTGTAAAACAGAACAATAGGCTCGACAGCTTTGTGTACAACGAAGCCAATCCTCCGGCTTTCGGTGATATCGGGGGTGAATGGTTTAGAAGCGGTATCGAGTTTATAAACTACAAGGGCGCTTTTAAAGGCGGCGACAGCGTATATCCGTATGTTGACGTAACACGCGGTGAAACCTTTAAAATCATATGCTTGGGTCTTGGATTCAGCGAAAAGACCGGTCTCCCGTATGACAGTTATGCCGCAATCTTAAAGAAAGCGGGATATATTCAGGGTGACGAAAATGGAAATTTGAATGTCTGGAAGCTGATTACAAGAGCCGAATTTTGCACTATCTACAACCGTATTATCGGCAGAGACGGGGCAAAGCTTGTAACGGCTGACGGTGAGAAAATCACTGCCGAAACCTACGGATTCAAAGACCTTGATGAAAGCAAATGGTATTATAAAACCATGCTGAAAGCAACAAGCGCATATGATGATGACGGATATGTCAATATAGAACTTCGAAACAGAAGGAATGTACTTGATGACTATCAATAATCATATTTATGTGCATAAGTGTGGTTAAAAGGTAATTGAAACGGACGGCAGTACCTTACTGCTGCCGCTCCAAACCTATTTTTAAGAACAGGCGGCGAGAAGATGAAACCGAAATTAAGTGTAATAATTCCGATTTACAATACCGAAAAATATCTTGACAAATGTATACGCAGCATTCTTAATCAGAGCTATAAAGACTACGAAATTATTTTGGTTGACGATTCTTCTACAGACGCAAGCGGCGAAATATGCGATTCTTACGCCGGAAAATACGATTTTATAAAAGTAATTCACAAAGAACACGGCGGCCCTACACAGACAAGAAAAGCCGGATTTTTGACCGCCTGCGGAGAATATATTTCCTATATAGACAGTGACGACAGTATCGCTTCGGAAATGTATGAATATATGATGGAAAAAATAGAAAAATATAATGCAGATATAGGCATTTGCGATATTATGATTGAAACGGAAAATTCAAGCTTTCCGATGTGCGGCGGCATTTCCGGAGGCTTTTACGATAAAGAAAAACTGAAAAAAGAAATCTATCCTTATATGCTGTTTTCGGTTGCTGAAAACAGACCGCTTATTGCACCCAGCCTGTGCAATAAAATAATACGCAGAAGCTTGCTTAAAAAGATTATTCTCGGCGCAGATGAAAGTATTTATTACGGCGAGGACGCCGTGTGCTCATATCCATGCCTGCTTGACGCGCAAACGGTGTATTTTACAAAGGATAAGTATTTTTACAGATACAAAAACACAAAGTATTCTCTTTCAAGAAAATACGACAGGCGGCTTATGGGAAAGCTGCCGCTTTTGATATCGATATTTGATGCGGAATTTGAAAAACGCAATTTTGACGGGGAAATACAGCTGAACTGTTATGCGGCGTCACAGCTGATGTTCGGCATACGCAACGAGCTGCTGTTTAATAGGACAAAATCGTTGACAAAAAAAGTGAAAGAGCTGAAAAGCTATATACATCATCCGAGATTTAAGGAAGTATTTGATACGGCAAGACGGGTGAATATAGACAAAAAATTAAAAGCAAAGCTTCATCTTGCCGAAAAAGGGCATCTGTATATATTGTTCCTGATGTTCTTTTTTAAAGAAAAAATCTTGCTGCTGAGGGAAAAACGCAGTGAATACAAAAGTTAATAAAAACGGATTGTGCCGCCAGACTGCGGCAAATATAGCCGTGTCCGTTATATATCAGATTACGGCGGCGGTATGTTCTTTAATACTTCCGAGATACATACTGCTTTCCTTCGGCTCTGATGTAAACGGAATATTGCAGGCGATAAGCCAGCTTTTAAACTACACAGTTATTATGGAGTGCGGTTTCGGGGGGCTTATTATGGCAACCTTTTACAAGCCTCTCGCCGTCGGGGATAAAAAAGCCGTGTCGGATATTTTTAATTATTCAAAGAGATTTTTTAACAAGCTTTCATATGTGTATATAGGGCTTGTGCTTGTGCTTGCGGTTTCGGCAAAAGGAATTATCCGCACGAATTATGATTTTGCATACGTAAGCGCTCTGACGCTTATTTTGGGAATAAGCTACTATTTTACATATTATTTTGCACTGACGCACAGGCTTTTGATACGCGCCGACCAGAAAATCAGGATTTTGCAGGCGATACAAAGCGTAACGCTTATTTTAAACACGGTTATATGTGTTGCCGCTATACGCCTCGGCTTCGGAATCCATACCGTAAAAGCGGTGAGTGCGATTGTATTTCTGCTGAATCCCGTTGTGTTCAGACTGTATGTTAGACGGCATTACAGTATAACGGACAAAATGTATGATGAAAGGCGTGCCTTTCCGCGCAAGCGTGACGGTATGATACACCAGATTGCTTATTTTATCCATATGAACACTGATATAGTGCTGGTTTCAATTGCCTGCGGAACAAAGGAGGTTTCGGTATATTCCGTGTATAACTCGATTATTTACGCGGTGGAAAGCTTCTTTACAACAATTTCGGACAGTATATCGGCAGCCGTCGGAAATTTAATAGCAAAAGGGGAAAGCGCCGCGCTTAAGACCTCGTTTGAATTTTACAGGATAGTAAATACTGCGGCGGCAACCTTTGTGTGCGTTGCCGAGGCGGCGCTTGTTATTCCATTTGTAACAATATATACAAAAGGCGTTACCGATGCGGTTTATGTGCGCCCTGCCTTCGCATATATGATGATTGCCGCACAGTGGTTTTTTTGTATGAGAATACCGTATAATAACATAATAAGCGCGGCGGGACACTACCGCCAAACAAAAAACGGCGCTTATATGGAGGTAATTCTTAATATGGCAATTTCGTTATTGCTTCTGCCACGATTCGGTATCTGCGGCGTAGCTTTCGGTACGATGATTGCTATGGCGGCAAGAACTGTTTATATGGCTTGGTATTTATCACATAATCTTTTGAACAGAAAGCTTGCTTTATTCATAAAGGATGCCGCACTTAACATTATATTCGGCATTGTGCTTGTATGGCTGATAGGGAAAACAGTAACGATTTCGGCGGATAATCTGTTTGTGTGGGGTCTTTACGCCGCCTGCATAAGTGCCGGTGTGATTGCGGCAATTTTGATTTTCAATTTTGCGGTTAATTATGCAGTGGTTGTTGCTATGATGGAAAGAATAAAAAAACGATGGGTTAAAGGAAAGATGTGAACTTTATGAATCCGAAAAGAATTCGGCAAACGATAGCACGAATATGCGCAGAAAAAACACAAAATGATGAGAAAATCCACACTGAGTACAAACGGATTGAGAGGTTTATTTCACCCTTGACTTGACGGCATTTTTACGGTTATAAAACAGACATAAGCTCGAACTTCTTGCTTGCACTATCCTTTATCATCTTCTGAAAATCAGGACGGTTATCCGTTCCGGCAGAGAAAGCTCGGTCAATATATGTACCGACAATTTGGATATCGTTCTTTTCAGCAAATGCCTTACACTCTCGCAATTGACCTTTGATAGACTCCTCACGCTGATTATCACTTGAATATCGCGCATATATTACAGCTGTCATTGTATCGCCACCTTGCACTTATTTCTTTTGCAAATCAGCCATTATAACATCAGCAATTGCTTTAGCGAGTAACAGAGGAACGGCATTTCCTACTTGTTTCATTTGCGAACCTTTGTTACCGTAAAAAACAAATGAATCAGGGAAAGATTGTATTCTTGCGGCTTCTCTAACAGATGTACCACTGCTGGTACACGGCGGACGAGGACGTTTACCGGCTGTGCAGAAAGATTGCAAACAAGCTTAGGGGAACGCTGTAAAAATGGGAATAAAAAGGCGCCGCAACAGGACATACCTGCTGCGGCGCTTTTTAATCTTCACCCGATACCAACGCTATGGCGAAGACATTTCGCCAAACAACTATTGATAATTGTTCGGCTGTGTTTGTTATGGCAGGGGCAGTAGGACTTGAACCCACGACCTGCGGTTTTGGAGACCGTTATTCTACCAACTGAACTATACCCCTAAATATGCTACCAGTACATTATATTCAACCGGCAGCTGAATGTCAAGAAAAATTTGCGCCTTTGAGGTTAATTTTTTTCGAAGCAGGCAATGCGCGGCTCAATCTCCGAAACATCATCCGTATAAATGCGCATTTTTATCGGCTTTGACAAATCAAGCGAGAAAATACCCATAATGCTTTTTGCATCAACAATATATCTGCCCGATTCCAAATCAATATCAAAATCATACTCATTTACAATGTTTACAAAGTTTTTTACATCTACAATGGATTTTAAAAATATGTTATAGCTTTTCATAAAAAACACCCCTTTGTCAATCTGTGTATTCGATACTTTCCAATGTTTGTCTGAAATTTCTGCGAACGGCAGCCAAATATTCTTCCCTGAGCGCCTTTTGCTCTGCAGCTTCTTTCGGAGTAAGCGCCCCCTCGCGCTGCTTTTTTGCAAGAAAATTTATTCTCGCTATTTTTTTTGCGGTCATACAC
>CAKSNY010000043.1 GCA_934476455.1 uncultured Clostridia bacterium
GAAAAAGTTATTTTCCGGATGCTCTTAAAATAATTCTTGCCAACATACACATTATTATTAAAACGAACGCCGCAATAAAGCTTTCAATGCTGTTCCTTTTTGTATTGCCCGTTCCGCTTTCAAGCATACCGCGCCGGCGAAGCACCTGCACAAACGGCTTGTATAAAAGCATTGCCAAAGCGCTGTTTAAAAGGCACTTAATAGTATTAAACGGCAAAAATACGGGAAGCAGCATTTTTAAAATTGCCTCGCGCGGCATCCCCATATAAAACGGCGTTATTATGTAATTAAAAACAAGCATTGCCGCCGCCATGCATACACTTCCCGCCAAAAGGGCGGCAATCGCACCGTTAAAGCTTCTGTGTCTGCGGTAAATTGCCGCCGCCGTGCAGGCAAACGCACATGTTGATATCACGTTCATAAAAAATCCGTACAAAAACGTTTCGCTGATGGTCAGCATTTCCGCAAGTGACACCAAAACGGATATTACCGCGGCACAGGCAGGACCAAACATAAATCCACCCATAACTATAACGGCGTCCTTTGGGTCATATTTTAAAAACGATATTATACTTATCGGCAGCAATTTTGCGATAAACACCGCAATATAGCTCATTGCGCACAAAAGTGCAATTGCAGTAATTTTTTTTGTTTTATTCATAGCTTGCTTCCTCCATTAAAAATGCAGCCCCGTATAAGGGGCTGCATTTTTTCTTCTTTCATCCGGACTGTAACCGTCGGTTGCAGAATCTCACTGCATCAGCCGTTTACGGCTCGCGGACTGTACCGCCGGTAGGGAATTTCACCCGCCCCCGAAGAAAATATTATTTTTTTATTCAGAAGCCTTTTTGTCTGCAGACTGTTTCTTGTCCGAGCTTCCCGAGGTGCTGTTTTGTGCGTTATCCTTTTGCGCGCCCTCCTGCTTCTTTGCTTCTGCCGCTCTTTCCTTTGACCATTTCTTAAGATACTTTTCTATTGTCTTTTCCTCTGTACTTACCTTAAGTTTTTTAAGCTTTTTGTCAAGCTTTTTCATAAGCTTTTCCTGAAGAGCGTTTTCCTTATACGTCTTAAACTCGTCAGTGTTTTTATCAATCTCATAGCGCTTTATCACATGGTATCCGTAGCTTGTTTTAACGGGTTCCTTTGTGTATTCGCCAACCTTAAGGTTTTTTGATGCTTCCTCAAACTCGGGTACCATCTCACCTTCGCCGAAAAGATAATACTTGCCCTTTGACATACCCGGGTCTTCGTTGTACTTTTCAATAAGGTCGTCAAATTCCTTGCCGCTGTCAAGCTGTGCAATAACCTCATTCGCAAGCTTTTTGGCATCCGCATCGGAACGGGCTTCTTTCTTCTCGCCTTTTTCGCCCTGCTGCTCCTGCGTCGATATAAGCACATGCTGAACTCTCATTTTGCCTTCGTTTTCTTTGATGAAATCCTCTTCAAGCTTCTTTTCGTCAACCTTAAGTGCGCCGCCTGACTTGGAAAGCTCTTTAAAGAGTCTGCTGTATATCTCGCAAATTTCAAGATAACGGTCAAACGCAGCGTCGGTAGTATGCGCCCCCAAAAGATACTTTCTGTATCCGTCGACACCGTTGTAGTTTTTTTCCACAATATTCTTCTTTTGCTCTGTCACGGTTTTTTGCACATCTCTGTCGGCTGTAATCTTATAATCCTTGCCGAGCGCTACGGCAGCCGCCATCTGCTTTACCTGCTCGATGGTATTTGTCTGCATAAAGTCGGCCATTGTTTTGCCTTCTTCAACCTCCATATTTTCCCAGTCGGCGCCGTAATAGTTTGCATACTGCGACATATTGTCGTAAACAAGCTTGTATATAAAGTTAAAATCTGCCTGAGAGATTTTCTGCTCTCCGACAGTCATCACGATATCCTTGTTAAGCGATTTGTCATCGTCTGTCACCACGCTTATTCTGTCACCCTTTCCGGCAGTGCAGCCGCACAGCATAAGCGCTGCGCAAAGCATAAGCGCGATAAATACCGTCAATCTTTTTTTCATCTGTACCCAATCCTTTCTTTTTTCGGGTTCTACCCGCATCTTTGTTATTATACACTATTGATTTTCGTTTTGCAAGTCATTTAATACATTATTTACACATTCGATAATTTGTCCCTGTTTAAGCGCTTTTTCGCGCAGAAGAATATACGGTCTTTCTCCCGCACCGAAAAGTATTTTTCCGCGGCGCGCGGCAGCCAGCTTAGATATTTTTTCCACCGTTTCTCCGTCTGCCGACTTAAGCTTAAACATTATCCCCGCTTCCGCGTGGCATATCTCAATTATACCTATTTCCTGCGCTTTTGTCTTTAAAGACTGTATTTCGAGCAGTGCGTAGGTTTCATCCGGCAGCTCGCCGTAACGGTCCTCAAAGCTTTCCTCCACAGCGTAGCGATCACCGATATTTTCAATCGACGCAATTTGCTTATACGCCTCAATCCGCATCTGTGAGGAGGGGATGTAATTCTCCGGAATAAATGCGCTTACGTTAAGGTCTATCACGGTTTCCTGTTTCTCGGCTTCGGGTTCAAGCCCCATTGCTTCGTTCACAGCGTCGGAAAGTATCGAGCAATACATATCATACCCCACGCTTGCCATAAAGCCGTGCTGCTCCGGACCCAATATATTCCCCGCACCGCGTATTTCAAGGTCGCGCATGGCTATCCTAAAGCCCGACCCGAACTCTGTAAACTCTCTTATTGCGCGAAGCCTTTTTTCCGCAACCTCGTCTAAAATTTTGTCTTTTCTGTAAGTAAGATATGCGTAGGCAAGCCTGTTTGTTCTTCCCACACGCCCCCTCAGCTGATAAAGCTGGCTCAGCCCGAGTGTGTCTGCATTTTCCATTATAATTGTGTTTACGTTTGATATATCAAGCCCTGTTTCTATTATTGTTGTGCAAACCAAAACGTTTACCTCTCCGTCCTGCACCTTAAGCATTACGTCGTCAAGCTCGGTTTCGCTCATTCTGCCGTGCGCTACCGAAACCTTTGCTTCGGGTATGAGAGAGGATATCCGCTCTGCCGCCTTATATATTGAGTTTACACGGTTATGCAGATAATATACCTGCCCCCCGCGCGAAAGCTCGCGCTCAATCGCGTTTTTTATTACTCCTTCATTATATTCAAGCACATATGTCTGCACGGGGTATCTGTCGCCCGGCGGGGTGGTAAGCACGCTCATATCGCGTATTCCTATCATCGCCATATGAAGCGTTCTCGGAATAGGCGTTGCACTTAGAGTTAAAACGTCCACATTTTTTTTCATTTCCTTTATTTTTTCCTTATGCGTGACGCCGAAACGCTGCTCCTCGTCAACAATCAGAAAGCCCAGTTTTTTAAATATAACATTTTTTGAAAGTAGCTTATGTGTTCCGACAACAATGTCACATTCGCCGCTCTTCAGCTTTTTAAGTGTTTGTGCCGACTCTGACGGTGTGCAAAAGCGTGACAGCATACACACCTTTATCGGATAATTTTTCATTCTTTCCTTAAAGTTTTTGTAATGCTGTGCCGCCAATATTGTAGTCGGCACAAGGTATGCTACCTGGTATCCGTCCATAACAGCTTTAAATGCGCCGCGCATTGCTACCTCGGTTTTTCCGTATCCGACGTCACCGCACAGCAGTCTGTCCATCGGGCGTGCGCTTTCCATATCCTTTTTCATTTCCTCGGTGCTTCTGAGCTGGTCCTCCGTTTCCTCGTACAAAAAAGCGCTCTCAAAATCGCGCTGCCACGGCGTATCGGGGCCAAACGCCACACCCATGCTCTGCTGCCTTTCGGCGTACAGCTTTACAAGGCGCTGCGCCATTTCCTCAACCGATTGGCGCACCTTACGCTTTGCATTCGCCCATTCGTTTGATCCAAGCTTGTTTAATCGTATTGCCCTGTTTTCACTGCCGCCTGTGTATTTGCTTACGGCGTCAAGCTGACCTACCGGCAGATATAAATGGTCCTCCCCGCGGTATTCTATTTTTATATAATCTTTTATAACGCCGCTTACCTTCATCCGTGTTATGCCGATATATCTGCCTATACCGTGCGCACGGTGAACCACATAGTCGCCCGGCTGCAGCTGGTCTGCACTTTTTATTTTTACGGTGTCCTTATCGCGGCGCGCGGCACGTTTTTTCTTTTCCTCCGCAAATATTTCGCGGTCGCTTATGATAACACATTTTTCCGTCGGATATTCAAAGCCTTTTGTAATGCTGCCTACCGTAACGGTTACAAAATCCCCCCTCAGCTCACACGGGTGTTTTTCGTATACCGCACCGATTTGCCGTTCGTTTAACATTTGCGTTATTTTCTTTGCACGCTCGCTGCTGCCGCCCAAGATAATCACGCGCTGCCCTTCTTTTTTCCATGCGGACAGGTCGTTTTCCAAAAACTCTATATTTCCGCTGTAGCTGCTTATTGCCTTTGTGGTTATAAAAAGGCGCTTTTTCACTTTGTAATCGGGGTAATTTTCCGATATTGCGCTAAGACATATCATTTTTCTTTTTTCCATTGCGGATGTTATGTCTTTATAGCTGTTTACATATTCCGAAATATCTTTCACGGCTATATTATCGGCGGCTGTTTTTATATTTTCGCCTATTTCCCACTCCACAGCCTTTGCCGCTTCGCTTATGCGCGGCGGCTCATCCGCGAAAATGATATACGAATCGTCAATATACGTGAGCATAGACGTTCTCGCCCCGTCAAAAGACACAGGCACAATCTCTGCACTGTCAACCTTTTTTATACTTAGCTGTGTTTCGCAGTCGAAAATACGCAAAGAATCTATATCGTCACCGAAAAGCTCCATACGCATAGGGTCTTGCGCGTCAGGCGAAAAAATGTCGACAATGCCCCCGCGGATTGCAAACTGCCCTTTTAAAAGCACTGTGTCAACCCTTGTATAGCCCATATCGGAAAGCAGCTGCGGCAGCTCTTGTGCAGGCGCGGTCTTTCCGTATTCAAAGACCATTTTCATTTCCTCAAGCTTTTCCTTGGGCATAACAAAGTGTAAAAGCGATTCTACAGATACTATACCCCACGCCCCGCAGGACAGCTGTGCCAATGCCTCTGCGCGTTTATTTTCTATTTCGTGGTCTGCCGCGTCCACCTTGTATAAAACAACCTCTTTAGGGGGGATATATGCACATTCTCCCTTATAAAAGAAGCTTATATCGTTAAAAAGCCGCTTTGCCTGAAGGTCATTATAGGTTATAACAAATGCCTTCTTACCGGTTTTTGCGCACAGCGAGCTTATAATATGCGCCTTTTGGGCATCTGCCGTTCCCGTTATTCCGAGCGGGAACACCCCGCCTTTTACACTGTCCAATATTGTGCAAAATTCGTCCGATTTGTCAAGCAACCCGTTAAATACGTCCATACCTTTTTTGTTCCTCCGAATTATTACAACACCTTGTTGTTAAACTTACTCATTGCATCGCCCACGCCGTTGCGTATTATTTCAGTAACCATTTCCTCTGTTTTTTTCACGGCATTTGTCACGCTTATTCCGTCCTTCTCGTTAAAATTACCCAAAACGTAATCTGCAAGGTTATGCTCCGGCATTCCGACGCCAAAGCGTATACGCACAAAATTATCGGAATTTAAAAGATAAATTATGCTTTTCATACCGTTGTGTCCGCCCGCACTTCCCGACGGGCGTATGCGCACCTTCCCGGGGGCAAGGTTTATATCGTCATACATTATTATTATATTTTCCGGCGGTATTTTATAGAACGCCGCCGCGTCACGCACGCTCTCGCCGCTTAAGTTCATATAGGTTTGCGGCTGCATAATAATACATTTTTCTCCGGCAATGTCTCCCACGCCGTAAATTGCCTTAAATTTAAGCTTGCTAAGCTTTATTCCGCAGCACTGCGCAAGGTACGCGGCAGCCGTAAATCCAACGTTATGGCGTGTTTTTTCATATTCTTTTCCCGGATTTCCCAATCCTGCTATTAAATACATATTTTCACCTCACGGGCAAAAAGCCGCAGCAGATTATGCCCCCTGCTGCAGCTTTTACTGTTATTTTATTTTTTATACAAAAAGCGGACTTACCGAAATATCCTCGTAAATACGCTCAATTGCCTCGGCAAATATGGGGGCAACGCTTAAAATCTTCGTTTTCTCCATTATCTTTTCCTCGGGCAATTCTATCGTATTAAGGCACACAAGCTCCTTTATGGGGCTTTTTTCAAGGCGTTCTATTGCCGGGCCGCTCAGCACCGGATGCGTGCAGCACGCGTAAACCTCTTTCGCGCCTTTTTCTATCAACGCCTCCGCACCGTGAACTATGGTTCCTGCGGTGTCTATCATATCGTCTACCAATATAACGCGCTTATCCTTTATCTCGCCTATAATATTCATAACCTCGCTTACGTTCGGCTTCGGACGGCGCTTGTCAATAATTGCAATCGGCACGTCAAGCTTCTGCGCAAAGTTACGCGCGCGCGTTACGCTGCCGAAATCCGGCGATACTACTACTATATCTTCCATATCATTTTTAAACTTTTCAACATAATACGGTGCAAGAATCGGTACCCCGAGCAAATGATCCACGGGAATATTGAAAAAGCCCTGTATCTGCGCTGCGTGCAAATCCATTGTAAGCACCCTGTCCGCACCTGCTTTTGCGATAAGGTCTGCAACAAGCTTTGCACTGATCGGGTCACGCGCTTTTGCCTTTCTGTCCTGGCGGGCATAGCCGAAATAGGGAATAACCGCTGTTATTCTTCCCGCCGACGCGCGTTTAAATGCGTCTATCATTATAAGCATTTCCATAAGGTTGTCATTAACCGGCGAACTTGTAGACTGCACTACAAACACATCGCTGCCGCGCACAGTTTCTCCGATGTTTACAAAGATTTCTCCGTCCGAAAACAAACCAACCTTCGACTCGCCTATTTTAAGGTGAAGCCTGTCCGCAATTTCTGCTGCAAGGCGCGGGTTGGAATTTGCCGCAAACAGCTTGATGTTTTTACCGTGTGGTATCATTTTAGTATTCCTCCGTATTATAAATTTAATTTTTTTTACGTCTGTCGCTCCAATTTGTTTTTACTACCTGGCGCGCTCTCGCTATAGCCAGTGCGTCTGCCGGAACCTCGTCCGTTATTGTGGATCCGGCCGCAATATATGCCCCTTCGTTCACCGTTACCGGCGACACAAGGTTTGAATTGCAGCCTATAAATGCGTTATCCTTTATTACCGTCTGATATTTTTTCTTTCCGTCATAATTTACAACAACCGTACCGCAGCCGAAGTTTACATTTTTCCCGACTGTTGCATCCCCCACATAGGTAAGGTGGCTAAGCTTTGTTCCGTCGCCTATATGCGCCTTTTTAAGCTCTACAAAATCCCCCACCTTGCAGTTTGAGCCCACGTCGCAGCCGGGTCTTATGTAAGCATACGGTCCGACATGTGTATTTTCTCCCACGGAGCTGTCAATAATTGTTGATATATTAACATCGGTAAAGCTTCCTATCACGGCATTTTGCAAAAAGCACTCATGCCCGATATAAACATTTTCACCGATAACGCACTTTCCCTCTATAACCGCGCCGGGATAGATTACCGTATCTATGCCAATAATCGCGTCCGCGCATATATATGTATTGTCGGGGTCTTTTATTGTAACGCCGGCGCGCATAAATTTCTCATTTATTCTGCGGCGCATTATTTTCTCTGCCTCGGCAAGCTGAACCCTATCGTTCACGCCCAGTATTTCGTTGGGGTCGGGCGCGGTGAACGCACCAACCTTTTTCCCCATGCTGTTTAATATTTCAAGCACATCCGTAAGATAATACTCGCCCTGGGCGTTATCGTTTTTGATTTTGTCAAGCGACTGTAAAAGTTCCTTTGACCTGAAAACATACATCCCCGAATTTATTTCCTTTATTTCCTGCTGCTGCTTTGAGGTGTCCTTCTGCTCTACAATTTTTTCCACGCGTCCGTCTTTACGTACTATACGCCCGTAACCGAAAGGATTGTCTGCCACGGCTGTAATAACGGTCGCATCGTTCGAGTTTTCAATATGGCACTTTATCGCACTTTTCAGTGTATCGCCCGTAATAAGCGGCGTATCGCCCGTTAAGACAAGCACATTTTCGCAAAGCGCTATGCGCTCTTTTGCCTGCATTACCGCATGCCCTGTTCCGAGCCTTTCGTTCTGCCATACGAAAGAGGCTTCCTCCCCCACTGCTTCAATTACCGTATCACCGGCATGCCCTATAACAACGCAGCACTCATCCGCACCGGCGGCGTAAGATGCGTCTATGCAGTGGTTAATCATTTCCTTTCCGCAAACCTTATGTACTACCTTTGAGAGTTTGCTTTTCATCCGTTTACCCTCGCCGGCAGCAAGTATTACCGCCGAAATTTCTGTCATATAAAAACACTCCTATCTGTCACACAAAAAGGGGTGTAAAAAACTTGATTTTTTACACCCCCGTCATACTGTTACTGTGCGGTTTCTTCCTCAGGGTTGTTTTCAAGGTATTCTTCATACTTTGCCAAAACCGCATCTTGCAGCTGCTGGCGCATCTGAGGAGTTATCGGATGAACAATATCACGATATGTACCGTCTGCCGATTTTCTGCTGGGCATCGCGGCAAAAAGCTTTTCGTGCCCTTCGATAACCTTAATGTCGTGTACTACAAAAGCATTGTCAAACGTCACCGAAACAATTGCCTTCATCTTGCCTTCAGCTGTAACCTTTCTCACCCTAATGTCTGTAATTTCCATCTTTTTCCCTCCGAAAATCAATTTTTTTAATATTTTTTTTATTTTACTATTGATTTTTCTTCCCAATATGTATAATATCAAATATTGAACGATATTTCAACAAAAATATGAAAAAATTTCTGTTTTTACAAGTTTTATATAAAGGCGAGTGATTTTTTTGAGCAATATTACCATTAAAAAAGGTCTGCGGGTATACCTTATAGGTATAGGCGGAATAAGTATGTCCGGAATTGCACAAATGCTTTTAAAGGATGAATGTGTTGTTTCGGGTTCGGACCGTGCCGCCTCCCCCCTGACAGACAAACTTACAGAGCTCGGCATAAAGGTTTATATAGGGCATAACGCAGACAATGTGCACGACTGTGACCTTGTCGTATACAGCGCCGCAATAAATGCCGATAATCCCGAACGTGTGCGTGCCCAAGAGCTTGGCATACCGCAGATTGACCGTGCCGAAATGCTTGGTATAATTATGAAGGGGTACGAATGCCCCATAGCCGTAAGCGGAACACACGGCAAAACAACAACCAGCGGAATGCTTACGCATATTTTTGTGGAATGCGGCAAAAACCCCACCGTTACAGTCGGCGGCGAGCTTGATATTATCCACGGCAACGTTCACATAGGCAGTAAAAAATATTTCATTGCGGAAGCCTGCGAATACCACCAGAGCTTTCTGCGCTTTTTCCCAAAGATTTCAATTATAACGAATATCGAGGCCGATCACCTCGACTATTTCCGCGATATTGATCACATAATAGAAACCTTCCGCTCTCTGGCGCTTCTTACGCCCGGGGACGGCGCAGTTATAATTAACGGCGAAGATAAAAACATACACAAAGCAATTGACGGAATTGACCGCAGAATTATCACATTCGGTATTCACGGCGATTTTGACTACACAATAGATAATCTTACACATGACGGATTTAACCATTACACGTTTACCGTGCTTAAGCACGGTAGCCCTATCGGTGATGTGCGGCTCTCTGTTCCGGGCGTGCATAACGTTTACGACGCTTTGGCGGCGTATGCGGCGGCAGACTACCTCGGCATACCGGGAGAGGATATTTGCGATTCTCTGTACCATTTCGGCGGTACGCACCGCCGCTTTGAAACGCGCGGCATAATGGGCGGCATAGTAGTTGTTGACGATTATGCCCACCACCCCACAGAAATTAAAGCAACCCTTTGCGCAGCGCGCGAAATGAAATACAATAACATTTGGTGCGTATTCCAGCCGCATACCTATACGCGAACAAAAACGCTTTTTGACGACTTTGTTAAGGTTCTTTCCGAAAGCGGAGCAAACATAGTGATAACAGATATATACGCCGCACGCGAGGTTGATACGGGGCTTGTTTCCGCGCAGGAGCTTGCTGCGGCAATTCCCGGTGCCGTCTATAAAAAAACCTTTGAGGACGCCGCCGTCTTTGTAAAGGAACACGCCAAACGCGGTGATGTGGTTATAACCATGGGTGCCGGCAATGTTTATAAAATAGGCGATATTTTGCTTAGTCACAACGAGTAAATCCATAAAAAGGGGATGTAAAAAAAGTCCAGACCGCAAAAGGTAAATATAATAAAAAGAGAAAATTTTGATATAAGGCAAGGAAAATTTAAAAATAATACTGACGTATATTTGCAGAATTTTCTGCGGCATTATGCGAAATTTTCCTTTTTAAACCATATCGGGTTCTGTTGTATTATGCCTGAAGTTTGTCCGTTCTGAAGCTTTTTTCCCTATCCCCTAAAAAAACAGCGCCGCAAGCGCAAAAAACGCTTGCGGCGCTGTTTTTTAATGTACCTTGTGCTCTGTTATTCGACGATATCAACAATAACCTTTTTACCGTCGCCCTTTGCAGCAGCACGCATAACTGTTCTGATTGCTTTTGCAATACGCCCCTGCTTGCCGATAACCTTGCCCATGTCGGACGCGGCAACGCGCAATTCCAAAAGAACCCCGTCCTCACGCTCCGTAAGGGTAACATTTACCTCGTCGGGGAACTGTACAAGCGGCTTTACAATAGCTTCCAAAAGCTCTTTCATAGCAATTCAACCTTTCCGCTTTGCCCCACGTAAAAAGAAAACTCTTTTTATGGGCAAACAGTATAAATTAGTCAACAATACCGTTTTTCTTGAGCAAGCTCTTCACCGTATCGGTAGGCTGCGCACCGTTTGCAATCCACTGCTTAACCTTATCGGCATCAACAGTAAATGCAGACGGCTCCGTAAGGGGATTGTATGTTCCAACCTCCTCTATAAATCTGCCGTCACGCGGATAGCGCGAATCAGCAACCACAACACGGTAAAACGGCGCCTTTTTAGCACCTACTCTTCTAAGTCTGATTTTAACTGCCATTTCTTTCACCTCCGAAAAATTAGTCATATATAATAACTTTCGTTATTAACCTTTAAAACGGAAAACGCATTTTACGCATTTTCTTCGGGTCTGAAAACATTTTCATCATTTTCTGCATCTGTTCAAACTGTTTCAAAAACAAATTTATATCCTGCACGCCAAGCCCGCAGCCCGCGGCAATACGTTTTTTTCGGCTGCCGTTTATTATTTCCGGGTTTTGCCTTTCCTTATTTGTCATAGAGCATATTATCGCTTCCACCCGCACAAGCTGGCGCTCGTCCACCTTTGCACCGCGAAGCGCTTTTCCCATTCCCGGCACCATGGCAAGCAAGCTTTCGAGCGAGCCCATATTTTTCATCTGCCGCAGCTGCTCTAAATAATCGTTAAGGTCAAACTTTTGCGCACGAAGCTTTTTTTCAAGCTCTACCGCTTTTTTTTCATCAAACGCCTCCTGGGCTTTGTCGATAAGAGAAAGCATATCGCCCATTCCCAATATACGCGAAGCCATTCTGTCGGGGTGGAAAGGCTCAAGATCCGTAAGCTTTTCACCCATACCCACAAACTTAATATTTTTACCCGTTGCCGCACGCACCGAAAGAGCAGCGCCGCCGCGTGTATCACCGTCAAGCTTTGTCAAAATTATTCCGTCTAACCCAAGCTGCTCATCAAAGCTTTCCGCAACGGTCACGGCGTCTTGCCCTGTCATAGCGTCTACAACAAGCAAAATTTCCATCGGGTGTACGCCCGACTTTATCTCCCGAAGCTCCTCCATCAGTTTTTCGTCAATATGAAGCCGCCCCGCCGTATCTACAATAATTGTATCGTAAAGAGAGGTATCGCATTTTTCCACAGCCGTTTTTGCTATTTTTACCGGCGATTTTTCGTCGTAATCGGCATAAACCGCAAGACCCAGTTGACCGCCGACAACCTCCAGCTGCTTTATTGCCGCCGGACGGTATACGTCACAGCCGACAAGCAAAACCTTCTTGCCCTGCTTTTTTAAAACGCCGCCAAGCTTTGCCGCAGTGGTTGTTTTACCTGCACCCTGAAGCCCTACAAGCATATAAACCGTCGGCGGTTTGGACGACACCGCAAGCTTTGACTGCGCCCCGCCCATAAGCCACGTAAGCTCGTCACGCACAATTTTTATAATCTGCTGACCGGGGGTAAGGCTTTCAAGCACCTCTTTACCCGTCGCCTTCTCAAACACGCGCTTTTCAAATTCCTTTACAACCTTATACCCTACGTCAGCCTCCAAAAGCGCCATTCGCACCTCACGCATAGCGCCTTTAATATCTTTTTCGGTTACTACGCCCTGCCCTTTAAGCTTTTTAAAGGTTTCCTGCAGCTTTTCACCCAACGCTTCAAATGCCATTACACCACCCCGTTTCCGATAAATGCGGCATCGTCTATTATCTGTTCGGAAAGAGCTGCAATATCGCGGCTTTCCGCAAGCTTTTTATTTATTGCTTTGATTTGGCGCGCCGATTCCTCAATCCTTGCCGCACGGCGCAGCTTTTCGTTAAGACGAAGCTTGTCTTCCGTTTCGTCCATTACCGCTTCGCCGCGTTTTATAAAATCCCTCACACCCTGGCGCGATATATCCATAAGCTCCGAAATTTCGCCCAGCGAATAATCGTCATTATAATAATATTCCAAAGCCTCTGCCTGCTTATCCGTGAGCAGTGCTTTATATATGTCAAGAAGCTCACTGTATTTAAGGTTTTTTTCCATACAACCGCCGCTCCTTTCCGTTTCTTCATCATCACTGTAAAGCCGTTAAACTTTACAACCATTACAGTATACACAAAAAAGCAGCATTTGTCAACACCTTTTTTCTTTATTTTAAAGATAAAGTTTTAACGGTGCACAAAATTTGCAAATATTTTCAAAAAAAAACTTGACAAATTACTACACCTACTGTATACTATTACAAGTGTTCGTTATGTGGTTGTTCTCGCTTAACCGACCATTATTCGGCCCGTTGGTCAAGCGGTTAAGACACCGCCCTTTCACGGCGGTAACACGAGTTCAAATCTCGTACGGGTCACC
>CAKSNY010000044.1 GCA_934476455.1 uncultured Clostridia bacterium
AGAAGGACAAGTAAAAAAATTGAAAAATTTTCGTAAAAAGTTGTTTTTTCGGCATTTTATTTGTTACTTATATGAGGGGCAAAATAAGATAAAAAATTTTTGCTTTCAAGGTTGCCGAAACGGAATTTTCTGCACTACTTATATAGAGGGCGAAAGAAAAATTTTTATCAAAAAGGGTTTGGGAATATCCCAAAAATCCAAAATCAAATTTGCCGTGTGTGGCCGCACACGCTTTGCTTGCTATTCCACAAGAATGGCAGGCAAAACAAATTTGATTTTTGGTGAGTGGGTACTCACTCGCTTTGCTTGCTACTCTCAAAAAAACGAAAACAGAGGTGTTATTTAATGGATAATGAGAACAAATTTAAGGTGTCAATCAGCAGTATGCTTGACTACGAATTGCCGAATATTACAGTCAGATTTGACGATTGCAAGACAGAATATATTTTTACCGGCACATATGAAGGCAGCAGGGCAGTTTCGTCAAAACTGCTGAAAATGATTGATAACGACAAAATTTCTGCGAAAGGGGCTGACAAATAAGAAAATGGGCGTTAAAATAAACACAAGCAATTCTGTTTTGACAGGCTGTCCGAACGAAAAGGAGGATAAAAATTATATGAGACAGTCTGAAAAAATTACAGTTTTATATTGCCGTCTCAGCCGTGATGACGAGCTGCAGGGCGACAGCAACAGTATTGTAAATCAAAAGAATATTTTAAGCAAATATGCAAAGGACAACGGTTTCAAAAATACACAGTTCATAGTTGATGACGGTTATTCTGGAACGAGTTTTCAGCGCCCCGGCTGGAATGAGTTGCTGGAACTTATAGAGAATGACAAGGTTGAAACAATTATTGTAAAGGATATGTCAAGACTTGGGCGTGATTATCTGAAAGTAGGTTTTTATACCGAAATCCTGTTTGTCGAAAAGAACATACGGTTTATCGCCGTCAATAACGGCATTGACAGTAATAATCAAACCGACAGCGATTTTACTCCATTTTTGAATATCATAAACGAGTGGTATGCAAAGGACACAAGCAAGAAAATCAAGGCGGTTATGAAAGCAAAAGGCGAATCGGGAAAAACATTGACAACAATTCCGCCGTTCGGTTATATGAAAAGCCCCGATGATAACACAAAGTGGGTTGCTGACGAGCCGGCAGCGGATATTGTCCGAAAAATTTTCGGACTGTGTATGGAGGGGTACGGACCTTCTCAAATAGCAAAATTTTTGCAGAAAGAAAAAGTTTTGACCCCTGCTGCATACTGGCAAAGTATAGGACGGATAACAAATTTGCCTGTGCCCGATAATCCATATCGCTGGGTATCCGATACAATTTCAACTATGCTTGAAAAGAAAGAATATTTAGGGCATACCGTAAATTTCAAGACCTATAAGCAATCATACAAAAGCAAAAAGAAGTTACATAACCCCGAAGAAAAACAAATGATTTTCGAGAACACTCACGAACCGATTATTGACGCTGATACTTGGGAAAGAGTGCAGGAGCTGCGAAAAAATAAACGCAGACCGTCACGCACAGGAAAAAGCAATATGTTTTCGGGAATAGCCTATTGTGCCGACTGCAGTCAGAAACTCTACTACTGCACAAGTAATTATTTTGAAAGCAGGCAAGACCATTTTGTGTGTTCAACCTCACGCAAGGGCAAGGAAAATTGTTCGACACATTTTATTCGTGCTGTTGTTCTTGAAAAGGGCGTACTTGCACACCTTAAATATGTGATAGGCTTTGTTGCAGCTTATGAAAATCAGTTCCGTGAAATTATGGGTGCAAGGCAGAAAGCAGAGATAAAAAAAGAAATATCTGCAAAGAAAAAACTGCTTGCAAAATGCGAAAATCGTATCAGCGAATTAGACCGTCTTTTCAAGAGTATTTATGAGGACAAAGCAAAAGGGATTTTAAGCGAAAACAGATTTCAAATGCTTGCAGACGATTATGAAGCCGAACAGCAGGAATTGGAATTGAAAATCACTCGGTTGTCTGCCGAAATATCCGATACAGAGGAACAAAGCGATAATTTGGAACGGTTTATTTCAAAGATACATAAATATCTTGATTTGCAGGAATTAACACCGTCAATTCTGAATGATATGGTAAAACGGGTATATGTTCACGCACCGCAGATTATCGACGGAAAACGCACACAGCAAATTGATATTTGCTATGACTTGGTCGGCATATTGCCGATGTCATTATTAAAGCAAAACAACGAAACGGCATAGAACAAACTATGCCGTTTCGAGGAAAACAATATTACTGTTTTATTGAGGACACCCATTTGGCTCTTTTTTATTTGTTTATTCCGAGGGCAGTGCAGATTTCTTCTTTTTCCATATACCCGACAGTTCTTTTACCTTCTTTCCCGTTTTCAAAAAGTACAAGCGTGGGTATACTCATAACATTATACCTGATTGCAAGCTCCGCGCAGGCATCTATATCGAGCTTGCAAACCTTGATGTTTGTAAAATCCCGTGCAATTTCAGAAACTACCGGCGCCATCATTTTACACGGTCCGCACCACTGCGCCCAAAAATCCACAACAACCGGAATTTTCGAGTTAAGTACCTCTTCCTCAAAATTTTCCGCAGTTAAATTTATCTCTGCCATAGAAACACTTCCTTTACTTATTTTTAAATTTAAAACATCACTGATTTTTTGTATACCAAAGGCGATTTGCCGGTGTGTCTTTTAAAGCTTGCCGCAAAGTGGCTTGCAGACGAAAAGCCCATGCGCATTGCAATTTCCGTAATGCTTATGTCCTCTGTTAAAAGCATTCTCTTTGCGCTGTCAATCCTCGCGGCGCAGACAAATTGTGTAAAGCTTTTTCCCATTACACTTTTAAAATTGCGCGAAAAATAGCTGTAACTCATATTACACCTGCGTGCAGCTTCGTTTTCGGTTATAAACGCGCAGTCTTTCATTATGTCCTCCGCAGCCGAATATATTGTTGCGGCAAGAGCGCTGTTTTCCTTCAAATAAGGTACTATCTCTGTTTTTTTATATTGCACACGTATTATTTCCGAAAACAGCTGTAAAATACTGCCCTTTATTGCAAATTCATAGCCGTTTTTTCCACCGTTCCACTCTTCAAATATATCTTTTACAGCATTCTTCATTTTATCCGTTACATATTGCTTTTCTATCAATATCGGCGGCATATCCTCTCTGTTTACCGTAATCGGCATAATGTATGCGGTTTCCTTAAGCGATACCTCCCGCGAAATCAAAAGCTCCGGCAAAAATTTAATAACATAATAGTAATTGTAGCTGTTTTTGGAATATAAATAGTGCGTTTCATTCGGTCTTATAAGGCATAAATCGCCGCTTTTAAAGCGAAGCCTTTTCTCGTCTGCCCATACGGTTGCGTTGCAATCTATCCCGTAAAGAATTTCAATATAATTATGATAATGCACGGTGGAAAGCCGCTCTTTATTTATGCTTTTTTGTGTAAGACAATGAATTGAACTTTTCACGCCGTCTTTATCGTAAAGCCCCTCGTCTATTCCGCTTTTTATAGAAATCACCCCAATGACAAAAATTTGATATTTTCAGACAAATTTATTGTATCATATTATTTTTAATTTTGCTATATTTTTTTTGAAAGGAAGTGTAACAATTATGGCAAATGAAAAAAACAACACAATAAAGCTGTCGCCCGTTTCTTGTAAAGAGGCTTGCGTATGCGGCGACAAATATCGTTTTACCGTTCTTACCTCGCGTCTTATCAGAATAGAATACAGCGAAACCGGAGCTTTTGAGGACAGGGCAACGCAAACCGTTGTCAACAGAAATTTTCCGCCCGTAAGTTTCACCATTAAAAACGATAACGGTATTTTAACAATCAAGACAGACGATGTACTTCTTACATATACAGGACAGCCGTTTTCAAAAAACAGCCTCAGCGCACGTTACTGCGGCAAAAACAGTAAAATAGACGAAGTATGGTACTTTGGCGATGAAAAAAGCGATTATTCTTTTCCGGGAACCACCCGCACACTTGACGGTGTTGACGGAAGCTGTCCCCTCGAAAAAAGCATTATGAGCAATGGACCGATCAATATGCTCGATGACAGCTCAGCTTTAATTATTGCAGAAAACGGAGATATTCTTCCCAGAAGTGAAAAATGTATTGATATATACCTGTTTTGCTACGGTGTTTCCGATAAAAGAAAATATGACTATTTGGGCTGTCTTCGCGATTTTTACGCACTTACCGGAAAAACACCTCTTCTTCCGCGTTATATCCTCGGCAATTGGTGGAGCAGATACCATGCCTATACTCAAAAGGAATATGAGGACCTTATGCTGCGCTTTAAGCGCGAGGATATTCCCTTCAGCGTAGCTGTAATAGATATGGACTGGCACTATGTAAACATAGACCCGAAATACGGCAGGGGATGGACAGGCTATACTTGGGACAAAGGGCTTTTCCCCGACCATAAGGCGTTTTTAAATTTTCTTCACAAAGAAGGGCTTGGCGTAACGCTTAATCTGCATCCTGCCGACGGCGTAAGCGCACATGAAGAAGCTTATCCCGAAATGGCAAAAAGTATGGGTATTGACCCAAAAAGTGAAGAACGTGTTGAGTTTGACATTACAAATAAACGGTTTTTGAAAAATTATTTTGACATTTTGCACCATCCGCTTGAAGATGAAGGCGTTGATTTCTGGTGGATGGACTGGCAGCAGGGTAACACTACACATATTCCAGGGCTTGACCCGTTATGGATGTTAAATCACTACCATTATATCGACAGCGACAGAAACAATAAAAGACCTTTAATATTTTCCCGCTACAGCGGTCCGGGCAGTCACCGTTATCCGATAGGTTTTTCGGGCGACACCTTTATATCCTGGGAATCACTCGACTTTCAGGCATATTTTACGGCTGTCGCTTCAAATATAGGCTATGGTTGGTGGAGTCACGATATAGGCGGGCATATGGCGGGCGTGCGCGATGAGGAGCTTACCTGCCGCTGGATACAATACGGCGTATTTTCTCCGATAAACAGGCTTCACAGTACCTCCTCCCGCTTTTTGGGCAAGGAACCGTGGAAATACGAAAAGCAATATGAAACCGCAATGAAAAGTTTCTTAAAGCTTCGCCACGAGCTTATACCGTATCTTTATTCTATGAATTACCGCGCAAACGTGTATGACGAGCCGCTTGTTATGCCGCTATACTACAAATGGAGCGGCGACGAATGCTACAGATATAAAAATGAATATTCCTTCGGCACGGAGATGATAGTTTCGCCGATAACCGCCCCGTGTGACAGTGTAACCCATCTCGGCTGTGCGGACACATATATTCCCGAAGGTTACTGGTATGACTTCTTTACAAACATCCGCTACAGCGGAGGAAGAACACTAAAGCTCTACAGAAATATTTATTCTATTCCCGTGCTTGTTAAAGCCGGCGGAATAATCCCTCTTGCAAAGCTTACACATATTAACGATACCGAAAATCCGCAAAATATGAAAATAAAAGTATATGCCGGTGCGTCAAACAGCTTTGAGCTTTATGAGGATGACGGTATATCAAATGATTATAAGAACGGTTCCTCCGCTATTACAAGGCTGTCGCTTGATTGGGGCAAAAATGCAGTATTTACAATATCTCAGCCTACAGGTGCTTATTCCCCCGTTTCAAACCGCGGCTATGAGGTTGAATTTATCGGCATAAACGCATATGACGAGATTTCTGTTACAGCAGATAGCAAGCCTGTGAAATTTACGTCTGACAGCTGCAATGCAGCAATAAAAATAAGCATTGAAAATACTTTTGGTGAAGTACGCATTGAGCTGACAAATCCAAACACAAAAAATGTTAATTCCACAGTTGAAATTTTCGAAGATATTATTGAACACGCGTCTGTCAAAACTGTCTATAAGGATAGGCTGTTTAACTTCCTCACGGATGACGGTATTGCCGCTTCTAGAAAATTATCAGAGCTTTTAACGTCAAATCTTGATGAAAACATAAAAAATGCGCTTGCAGAAATAATTGCGGCTGAAATTTAAATATAAAAAAACGGCGATGCCTGTTTGGCATCGCCGTTTTACCTTGTCTTTTTATTTTATTGCCCTGTTTAAGAATGTAACTATCTGTCCTCTGCTGCAAATAGTATCAGGGGCAAACTGTGTTTCTGACATACCGCTTGTTACGCTGTTTTCAACTGCCCATGCAACTGCTTCTGCGTAATCGGCGTTTTCCGCAACATCCGTAAATGCTGTATCCGCATCAGCGCTCGGCTTGCCAGCATTTATCCAAAGATATGTAACCGTTAATGCACGTGTGCACGGTGTATCTGCCGCAAATGTGCTGCCTGTAACCATTCCCATTTTTCCTGCCCACTTTGCAGCGTCATAATAATAGTCGGTTGTCTTTACATCCGAAAACGGGTTTGCGTCTTCAGTTTTAGGAGAACCTACCGCACGCCACAAAAACGTTATAATCTGCGCTCTTGTGCATGTCATATCGGGCGAAAACGTTGTATTTGATGTTCCTGCCGTTATTTTTTTGTCAACAGCCCATGCCACGGCTGCGGCATAATATGCGTCTGCTTTAACATCTGTAAAGCTTTGAGGTGTGTTTGATGTGTCAGGCGTGCTTGTTTCTGTTTTGCTTTCTGCGTTCGCAAGACGAAGTCCGTTATATACCTTTATTGTAGCTTTATCTCCGTTTAACGAAAGCTCAAGAACTCCTTTTACAGAGCCTTTCTTTGTGTCCGTTGAATCAACTTTTACAAATCCGTCTGCCCATTTTACCTGTGTACCGTTCTTTATTACAGCCTTTACTTTTTCAAGAATTGCCTCCGCTGTAATATCGCTGTCAAATGATACACCCTTAAACACAGCCGCTACAGCAGCTTTGTCCTCTGCAAATTTTGCATTGTTTGCCGCAACATCACCAGTAAGCTTCGGAATTTTAAAGCTGTACATTTCATGCTTTGAGTATCTGTTTAAAGTAAGGTTGATATTGGCAAAAACGCTTCCGTCTTTCTCGCTTGTTGCGTTGTAAACACGAAAGTCCGACTCTTTGTCAAAGGAAAGCTTAACCTCGCTGCCCTCAGGAAGGACTTTTTTTATTGTAGAAAAAAACTCATCCATTGTTATATCATTAAAAAGCTCAACGGTTTTTGTTGCACTGTCAATAGCTTTTCTTGCTTTTTCAACCTCAAGCCCCTCATCTACGGCAAATCCTATGCACGGAAGTGCTGCAATCAGACACACCAAAGTAATCACACTGATAAACTTTTTCAACATAATTATCTTCCTTTCAAAATTTAAATATTCTGCGCAATTTTAAAAAAGTGCTTTCAATTTTTATCCTGCGAATTTTTTCGATTTTTCTTAAATTCTGCTTGATTTTTCCCAAAGTATGTTGTATAATAACATTCGTTGGTTACATATGCGGATATGGCGGAATCGGCAGACGCGCATGGTTCAGGTCCATGTGAAAGCAATTTCATGGAGGTTCAAGTCCTCTTATCCGCACCAGTCAGGGCAGGCGATATAAAGCTTGCTCTGTTTTTTTCTAATCAAAAAATCATTTTTATGCTTCTTTTATTGTTTTGCGCTTAAACGCATAACGTCCGGGACAAATTCACCTCCAACGTACACCGAACTCTGCTCTCTGCACACCTTCTTTATTATATATCGCACATTGATGTACAATGCAAGACTTTTGCTGTAAAAAAAATTATTTTTTGCTTCAATCAAGAAAATTTATGCAAACTGAAAAAATTCTCGAGTTTTCAGTTTTTCGACAGTCTGCCACCGCAGTTTTTACATCTTGTCGTTTGCGTGGAAAACATTCTCACTTTCTCCGCCAGTCCATTCAAGCGTTTTAATCTCAATTGTACCGCATACAACAAGCTGTAGGCGTTCAAAACTGCCCATCTCCACATCTGTGCCTCAACAGCGTATATTTCACTGTATTTTTCGTCTTTTATATTCTTGTGCAACTGAACAACCTCCGGATTATAGCGCTTATCAGCGAAGGTGACATATTTTATATTCCCGACATGTGCAGTTATCAATCATATCGGTACGGCGAACCCGAAATCAAATTTGCATCACTTGGCTTTAGATTTATGCCTAATTTTGATAATTTAGCTTATTGGATTCGAGTGATACAAAATAGCAAAAAAGAACGAACCTCAAACGAAGTCCATCCTTCTTTTGTTCCGGCGACCTACTCTATAAAATCACCCGTCCTTTCTTTTAAGCATATTCTATCATCCCCGTTAAAATATTGTAACCGTATTTTTCACCGCGCACCGCAGATATATGACATACAGCGCCGTATTTACCATTTTAACGGTGCTGCGGTCAGGCTTCAAAAGATCGAATAAAAAGCACAAAAAACGGCTCCTGCATAACGGAGAAGCCGTTTTTGCGCGTATCAGATTTATCGACACGCTTCAAGCCGAAAGCTCGTTTTCAGAGCTTTTGACAGATAGTGAACGTCCTAAATATCACCTTATGGTTCATAACTGAAATTTATAAAATCATCTGTATATGCGACTGCAAGCGTTGCAGCGCCATGTGTTTCTGGCGAACATTCTTTGCGCGAGCCGTGAAAGAATATAATGTACTTGTATTTGGTTTTACCGCAGGACTCCATCACAAATGCTGCAGTCAATCTTCCGTTTGCCCAATCCCAGCACTTACGGTTTAGGTATATAACACCCCTATCCTCCCACGATAATAAATCCTCAGAGATTTTTATTCCTATGCCGTCCTCCGGAGAATGAATAAGCATATACTTTCCATCCTTGACAATAACACACGCATTTTCACCGGCATCTGAACTTCCAATGAATTTCCAATTTTTCATATCGTATGACTCTGATATGCTTAGACCATTCTGTTTGAAAAAGAGTAGATATCTGTCTGGGTTATCCTTGTCCCTAAGGACAAACGGGTCTATCATTCGGCCCATTTCTTCTATATTTTCGCCACCTTTTGCATAAATGATTTCAGGTTCAGTAAAGCTTTTAAAATCAGTTGTTTTTATAAAGAAAATTCGTGCCGTATCATCTGCATAAAATTGCTCATCGTATGGTTTTGGCATAGGGTAGGACGTTACACATAAAAAAAATTCATCTTTGTATTTAATTATATTTCCGGGACTGCAATAATTTTTCAATCTGTCCTTTCCTGTTATTACCCTTGGTTCCGTCCAATGTATCAAATCCGAGCTGACGCTATGAGCAACAAAATTATACATGTATCCGTTTTCTTTTATTGATTTAGTAAAAAACAAGTGATAACTTCCATCAAAAAATACTGCTGTAGGATCTCTGAAAGCTTCTTTATCATTTCCGCGAAAAATAATCGACATTAGTATATTCTCCCTTCATTTCTTATGTTCATAAACGGAACACACCTGCAATGTTACCACACACATTATTAAAAGTCAAGTAGAAACTATGCTATTTTTGTAGGCTCTATAATATCTATTGGAGTAACCACTCAATAGAGTTTTTGTTTCTTCAACAGCCATCTTAACAAAACAGCAAAAGAAGAACGAACCTCAAACGAAGTCCGTCCTTCTTTTGTTCCGGCGACGACCTACTCTCCCGGGCAGCTTCCCGCCAAG
>CAKSNY010000045.1 GCA_934476455.1 uncultured Clostridia bacterium
GTGGGAACAATAGGGCTCGAACCTATGACCCTCTGCTTGTAAGGCAGATGCTCTCCCAGCTGAGCTATGCTCCCAAATATCGGCAGTGCCGACAACGTCTGTTATTATAGCAAATGATTATTTAAATGTCAATACTTTTTTTAAACTTTTTTATTTTATCTTATTCATTTTTTATTTGAGTATTATCACGGCGTTTTGGGTATAATTATCTTGTTTACAAATAATTAAAGCTTTCAAATATTGACTAATTCGCCATTTTATGATATATTATCTTAGAATTGTTTTCACAAATGATTGTGAGGTTTTTTTATGTCAAAAAAAAGGAAACGCAAATCGGGGCTTAAAAGTCCCCTTACTACGCTTTTAATATCGCTTTTAATGGTTTTTGCCGCAGGCAGCGGAATATACTGCGCAAAGCTTTTTACAACCCCCTACAGCAGCGACCTTGTCAGCCGGCTTGACGAAAATACGCTTGACGAGGTTGAAATTTCAAAGGACAAGTGCAACATTTTGCTTATGGGAACGGATAAGGCCGGCTCGCTTACAGACGTTATGATGCTTGCCCAGATTGACCCGGACAATTCAAAGGTAACGGTGATGAGTATTCCGCGTGACACGCGCGTTAAATACAAAGGAAGCTGGATGAAGATTAACGCCGTTCATGCAACGGGCTTCAGAAAAGGCGCACCCGAAGGTATCGAGGCGGCAATTCTTGCCGTAAAAGACCTTACGGGGATCCCCGTAAACCATTTTGTCAAGATAAATTTTACGGCTTTCCGCGATTGTATAGACGCCCTCGGCGGGGTGGAGTTTGACGTTCCGCGTAATATGAACTATGACGACCCATACCAGGATCTTCACATTCACCTTAAAAAAGGGCTTCAGGTTCTTGACGGGGACAAGGCAGAGC
The DNA here is from genome assembly GCA_934476455.1 of uncultured Clostridia bacterium. Taxonomy (GTDB): domain Bacteria; phylum Bacillota; class Clostridia; order UMGS1883; family UMGS1883; genus UMGS1883. The sequence goes on from CAKSNY010000045.1 coordinate 911, forward strand.
AGCTTGTGCGCTTCAGGCGCTACAAAAACGGCGATATTGACCGTATAAAGGTTCAGCAGGACTTTTTGCACGCCCTTACAGAACAAAAGCTTCAGGTTAAAAACATCAGCAAAATCAATAAAATTTACAGGATAGTTGCAAAAAATATGGAAACCTCCATGACGCCGGACGACGCCGTGCAGGGCGCAATGCAGATTATGACTGCCGGAAAGGAAAATATACAGACCATTACCCTTCCGAACGACCCGAAGTATATAGGTGAAATTTCGTACGTTATTCCGCGCACGAACGAAATTGCCGATGTACGCGAAAGCATTTTCGGTTATGACGAAAACGGAAACGAAATAAAATAGTATTTTAAAAAAAGCAGAAAAAATGCTTGCAATGAAAATGATAAAACGATATAATAGTAACGATATGTATTCTTCATATATTTTATGAGGTGATAAAATGGCAGAAAACGTAAATGTTAAAATAACAATGGAAAACGGCGGCGAAATAACGCTGGAGCTTTATCCTGATACCGCGCCCGAAACCGTGGCAAATTTTAAAGAACTTGCCGAAAGCGGTTTTTACGACGGGCTTACCTTTCACAGAATTATAAAAGGCTTTATGATTCAGGGCGGAGACCCGTTGGGCAACGGTATGGGCGGAAGTGAAAAAACAATAACCGGTGAATTTTTGCAAAACGGGTTTGATAACCCCCTTAAGCATACGCGCGGCATTATATCCATGGCGCGTTCAATGAATCCGAACAGCGCATCGAGCCAGTTTTTCATTATGCATGAGGACGCCCCCCACCTTGACGGCAGCTATGCTGCTTTCGGAAAGGTTACAAGCGGGATGAACGTTGTGGACGAAATTGCGGATACCCCCGTCGGGTTTGACGCACAAACGCCGAAGAAGGCGCCCGTAATTAAATCTATCACCATAATATAAGGTAATAAATAATTTTATTATATATTTTTTAAACATGAAAGGATGTTTTAAAATGGCAGTAAAAGTTGCAATTAACGGTTTTGGACGTATCGGTCGTCTGGCATTCCGTCAGATGTTCGGTGCAGAAGGCTACGAAGTAGTAGCAATTAACGATCTTACAGATCCCAAGATGCTTGCTCATCTTCTTAAGTATGACTCTTCTCAGGGCAGATACGACGGTCATACTGTAGAAGCAGGCGAAAACTATATAGTTGTAGACGGTAAGAAAATCACCATTTACAGCGAGCCTAAGGCTGCAGACCTTCCCTGGGGTGAAATCGGTGTAGACGTTGTTTTGGAATGCACAGGTTTCTACTGCTCTAAGGAAAAGTCACAGGCACACATCGATGCAGGTGCCAAGAAGGTTGTTATTTCCGCTCCGGCAGGAAACGACCTTAAGACAATTGTATACAGCGTAAACGAGGGTACTCTTACAAAGGACGATACAATCATTTCCGCTGCATCCTGCACAACAAACTGCCTTGCTCCCATGGCTAAGGCTCTTAACGATTTTGCACCCATTCAGTCGGGTATTATGGCTACAATCCACGCTTACACAGGTGACCAGATGATCCTTGACGGTCCGCACAGAAAAGGCGACCTTCGCCGTGCACGTGCAGGCGCTGTAAACATCGTTCCCAACTCTACAGGTGCTGCAAAGGCTATCGGTCTTGTAATTCCCGAGCTTAACGGAAAGCTTATCGGCGCTGCTCAGCGGGTACCCGTTCCGACAGGTTCCACAACAATTCTTACAGCAGTTGTTAAGGGTAAGGATATTACTAAGGAAGCTATCAACGCTGCAATGAAGAACGCTTCCAGCGATTCTTTCGGTTACAACGAAGATATGATCGTTTCTTCCGATATCGTAGGTATCCGTTACGGCTCTTTGTTTGACGCAACACAGACAATGGTTGCTCAGATTGCAGATGATCTCTATCAGGTACAGGTTGTTTCCTGGTACGATAACGAAAACTCTTATACAAGCCAGATGGTTCGTACAATTAAGTACTTCGCAGAGCTTGCATAACAGTATTTTAAGGCTCTTTGTCAACAGTTGGGGTAAAATAAAATGGAATTGGTGCGGCAGCTTAAGCTGCCGCATTAGTTTTTGCCTTTTACTCTTGTATCTAAACATATCAGTGTATTACTACTTTGAGCATAGTTCGGGGAGTGGTTGCACTTCTTCTTCCTAAAGGAGAATATGTATGGTAAAGTGCTGTAAGATCTATTTCGTCAATTACTTCATCAAGCAAACGAACACTATCGTTTTCAGAAATTGTTTTTTCTGCAAATTCTTCTGAAATCAGCAGCTGAATATTTCTCTTCATTTTGGTATAATCTCCTTATGGTGTTATTGTTTTTCACAATTCAATTATACCAAAAATGAGGACTTTTGCAATTAGGCACAGCCCGGTAAGGAAGTATTTCCCTGATAAACATTTTTTTACGAATTTCTGTGTTAAAAAAGGCTCGAAATCCGACAGGATTACTCGTTTTTTTGCCTTGAAATTCATCAAAAATTATTGTTTACAGGGTGCAAAACAGTTTTGAATGTCGGAGTTTAAGATTCAGGCAAGAAAAAAGGCACCGTATACATAAGTTACGGTGTCTTTTTTACTAAGTATAAACTTAAAATACGGCTTCAAAACCAATGCTTCCTTATCGGGTTGTGGCTTTTGCAATCGTCCTCATTTTTCTCTTTTGGGCTTTTATTTTGCTACAGCACATTCCATTCAAGAGGATAGGAAAAAAGCTTTGCAGTCCGGACTTTTCTAACATTCCCTTTATTTAACTTAATACATACACTCTGCATTTTCTTCTGCCGAACTGTATACATTCCGAACGGGTTCTGTAGCACAGGTCAACACGGTTTCCCTTTATTGCGCCGCCCGTGTCTGCCGCTACCGCATATCCGTAGCTCCAGCTTCCGTCTACGGCTTCTATATACACTCTCGAGCCGAGCGGTATAACCTTCGGGTCAACAGCTATTACGCCCTTATCAAGCGGAACGCCCGTAGCCGTCTGCCCGCCGTAGCCGCCGTTTTCCGCAGGTGACATATCATATGCGGTGGCATTGCACTCTATAACATACTTATAATCAAGAACACCGTTATTTACGGGTGCGTCAGCCGTGGCGTTTTTATTTCCGTATTCCACAATCTTATCAACGGGCTGTGTATTCACTGTTTCTGCCACAACCTCTTTGGAAACCACATCACCGTTTATCGATTTCACCTTGTAGGTTAAAACCTTTTCCCCGTCCGAGCCTTCACGAACGGTTACCGTTTTTCCCGCTTCAAGGTTTTTATTAAGCCTTTTTACTGTGTTGTACGCTATAGTTTTTGTTTCCGTAACCTCTTCATATGTTACGGCGGATGTTTCCGCCGCTGCCTTGTAGGCTGCGTCCACCATAGCCGCAGCGGAGGATGTCATCGCAACAACATAACCGTTGCCCGAAAGATATTCGCCCAATGCGCGTTCACGCACACTGCCCTCCCCTGCGAGGGGTGCTGCTATCGCCGTCTGAGAATTGGCGATAAATATTGATGTTGCACTTGCAACTGCGGCAAATGCACGAATTTTCTTTGTAAAATTCATTCCTATCACGTCCTTACCGTTGACTATTATAAACAAAAAAACACAATTTGTCAAGCTTTTTCACGAAATTTTGTTATAACTTTGTAACATTTAGTTAATTATTCGCTTGAAAATACGCCTATTTCAGGCATCTGACAGTATTTTTTGTTTTGTAATATTTATGACGCGATTTTTTATTTATTACACATTTTACATTTAAAATGTAACATATTTTGTAATAAAAAACGCCTGACCTGCCGGTCAGGCACAATATGTTGTTTTTTATCTCTAATTATCAGACACCTGCTATTGTACGTACAACTTCGCCGGCTATAATAAGTCCGCATACAGCCGGCACAAAGGCGCAGCTGCCGGGAACCTGCCTGCGTGCGGGGTTTTCCTCCTTCAGGCTGTTTAATATTTCGCCTTTCGGTTCAACGGGCTTTTCCTTTGAATACACCACCTTAAGCGACTTCACCCCGCGTTTTTTCAGCTCGCGCCGCATAACGCGCGCAAGCGGGCAGATTGACGTTTCGTAAATATCCGCCACTGTAAAACCCGCCGGGTCAAGCTTGTTGCCGGCACCCATTGCGCTTATAATCGGCGTTTTGCTTTCCTTTGCTTTAATAACAAGCCCTATCTTGCCCGTTACGGTATCTATGGCGTCTACAACGTAGTCGTATTCTGAAAAGTCGAACATATCCGCATTTTCCGGAAGAAAAAACACATTGCGGCACGAAACCTCTGCCGCGGGGTTTATTTTTTCTATGCGCTTTTTTGCAACCTCCGTTTTGTACATTCCCACGGTGTCCGTGGTTGCATATATCTGCCTGTTAATATTTGTTACGCTTACGCGGTCGGGGTCTATCAAATCTATTTTCCCGACGCCGCTGCGTGCCAATGCCTCTGCCGTGTAGCCGCCCACGCCGCCTATACCGAAAATCGCAACGTGCGCATTTTCCAGCCTTTTTACAGCGTCTTTTCCGAGCAAAAGCTCTGTTCTTGAAAATTGGTTAAGCATATTTTTTCCGCCCTTTATCTTTTTACGTTTCCTATATCGGTTACTATTTCATATCCCGCGCTTTCCACCCTTTTTTTAAGACAGGCGCGGCACTGCGCCGCCTCCTCGCCTGTGCATATTTTATTTTCGTACAGGTCATACAGCTTTCGTACGTTTACGGGCGAAAGGTTCGGCATAACAACATTTGCCCCTGCCTTAAGCCCTTTTTCGCGCCCGCCCGGGTCAAGCGTACCGAGCGCCGTTGTAGACGGAATAAGTGCGTACGGAAACATCAGCCGAAGAATTGATATAAGGCGCAGCGTAAGATCCACACTGCCGCTTTTAAAGTCCTTAAACGGCGTTTCCCTGTGCGTTATATAGGGTCCTATACCTATCATATCGGGGCTTAGTTCCTGCAAAAAACGCAAATCGGCAATCAGATTTTCGGTTGTCTGATAGGGGCTGCCCACCATAAAGCCCGACCCCACCTGATAGCCTATCTCCTTTAAATCGAAAAGGCAGCGTTTTCTGTTTTTCAGGCTCATACTGTGCGGGTGAAGCTTGTTATAATGCTCCTCTTCTGCCGTTTCGTGCCGAAGCAAATACCTGTTTGCGCCCGCATCATAAAGCGCCTTATAACTCTCCCGCGGTTTTTCGCCCGCAGAAAGCGTTATTGCGCAGTCGGGAAAGCGCCGGCGTATTTCAGAAACAATGCCGCACAGAATTTCATCCGTGTAAAATTCGTCCTCACCGCCCTGGAGCACAAACGTGCGGAAACCGAGCCTGTAGCCCTCGTCGCAGCAGGAAAGTATTTCCTCTTTTGTAAGGCGGTAGCGCCGCGCATTTTTATTATCATGGCGTATACCGCAGTACAGGCAGTTGTTTTTGCAATAGTTTGTAAATTCTATAAGCCCGCGTATATACACATCGTTTGAATAAATCTGTCTGCGCACACAGTCTGCCCTGTTTTGAAGAGAGGCGTCGTATTTATCTGTTTCAAGAATAGCCTTAAATTCACTGTCCGAAAGGTTTTTCTCACTCTCAAGCTTTTTTATAAGTTCCATTTTTTCACACCTTTATACCTGTTCAAAATGTCATTTTACCTTTATGTTATATGTTTTCTGCGCACGCGGCACTCCGTCGGCATTAAACGCAAGCGCGCTTATGCTTACTGTCTGATTGCTGTACTTTGAAAAATCAATATTTACCGAGTACGGAATTGCATACGCCGTGGCAGCGTCCGCCCCGTTTATGCGGTATACCACATATGCAATATCGTTTTCCACGGTTTTTATATATGACGAAATTTCCACATTTTTCGGCTCTGCCGGTGTGTTTTCGCCAAGCTCGTAATAACCGTATTTTCCGTTTTCAATGTTTGACAGGTAATCCTCCGAGCTTACAGCCCTTTTATACGCCGAAAGATACTTTTCATTTGCGGACAGGCTGAAGCGGTATCTTTCACGGTCGTTATCATAGATATATACGGCTCTGACCTCGGGGTATTTTATCGGCAGATACGTGTAAAAATCGTAAAGCCTGTCGGAGGCAAAATCCGTAATATCGCCCCATGTGTTGTAATCCATATACGACGCGCCGCCCTCTGAAACTATAATCGGCTTTTTATACGCGTACAGGCTGCATATGGCATCAAGCTGGCTGCTCCAGCGGTTGCGGTCAATATTTTGCCCGAGCGGGTCTGTTTCGGGCTGATGGTTCATATACGAGGATATTCCTACATAGTCTACGTATTTGTCGCCGGGATAATACTTTTCTATGTTGTTTGACGGGTAAAAGTTCGGCGACCATACAACCGCCGCCGCATTTGGTGCGTATTTATGGAAAATGTCCGAAACTATGCGGAATTTTTCTATATACAGCGCGGAATTTTCCGTATACCACGGGCAGCTTATCTCGTTCATTTCGCTTGCAAAGCGTACAAAGAACTTTGCGCCGCTTTCCTCCATATATTTTGCCGTTTCAACGTATCTGGAATCCTCCGGTGTTATCGTTTCCAGGCTTTGCGGCTCTATTGCTATCTGCATAATTTTATTTTTCAGCCGTGCAGCCTTTATGTGGCTGTCATACAAGGAAATCGGCGAGCTGTCGGGCAAATACAAAAGGTAGCTTGCCATATCCTTTCCTACAAGCTTTGGAAATTCATCCATATAAAACGGCGAGCCCGTATCGGGATTATGCACGGCTCTGTCGCCCTCGGCATATGCGCCCAAATACACGCCGAAGTTCTGTTCAAATTTTTGGTTAAAGCTTTTTCGCGCGCTGAAGGCGGGGTCCTGCGTTTTCGCATATATCTGTACAGAGGATAAAATTATGTTGCTTCTTCGGTTTGCGTCGATGGTTTCCTGCTCTTTTCCCATTTGCTGCCAGAACTGTGCCTCGCGCTTAAAGCACTCTGCCGCCTCCGCAGACATATTAAGCGCGCTGTAACATTCGCCCAGGTGTTTATATAAAACGGCGTTGCTGTTTCCGTCATTTGCGCTTATAAAATCGGGAGCAATAGTTTTTATTGTTTCTATTGCACCTTGATATTCCGCCGCTGCCTTTTTTAAAAGAGCGCTGTCCCACATTTTCCACAATTGCGCCGGAGGAACGTGGCTTTGGCTGTTTTCAATATCATATATAAGCCGCCCGGCGCTACCGCTTGTTATTTGAACGTTTCCGTCCCACAAAACGGCTGCGTCAAGCGCTTCGGCAACAACCCTTATCGGAAGATACGTACGGTCGTTTCTTACAACAGCGGGGGCATCGTTTTCAATCCGTGTTCCGTTTCTGTATATACAGCTTTCGCCCACCGTGCAGATAACGGTTGTTGTTCCTTTTCTTACAATCGCCGTTTGAAGGTCGTCATCCCACGAAACCTGCGCTCCCATTTTTTCCATACTTGCCCTAAGCGGCACCATTGTTCTGCCGTTTTCAACATACGGGTATCCGGTGCTTTCGTTAAAATTCACCCCTATACCGTCGACTGTTACATCTACCGCACCCGCCGCCGTAAAAAGCAGCGAAAAAATTGCTGCGGCAGCCAACGCAATTTTTTTAATCATATACAGCCCTCCCGTTACAAATATACACTTATTATACAACATTACAAGCCCATTGGCAACTAAAAAACGCAGGTGTAAAAAAGCACGGGCTGAAAAAAGAAATATTTCCCCGAAGACCCAAAGGAGCTGTTTAAAAGGTCAATTGACCTTTTAAACAGCTCCTTTGCTCAGGGGGGATAGGAAAAAAAGCTTCAGAACGGACAAACTTCAGGCATAATGCAATAGAACCCAATATGCCTTTTGCTTGAA
>CAKSNY010000046.1 GCA_934476455.1 uncultured Clostridia bacterium
TTCGGCCCGTTGGTCAAGCGGTTAAGACACCGCCCTTTCACGGCGGTAACACGAGTTCAAATCTCGTACGGGTCACCATTATTCGGGCTTTTAGCTCAGTTGGTTAGAGCAACCGGCTCATAACCGGTCGGTCCGGGGTTCGAGTCCCTGAAGGCCCACCATAATGTTATTATCCGAACTTTTTATGTTCGCGATAGTGGTAAGGCTCCGCAGCAGGTAAAGCTTGCTGCGGAGTTTTTACGTATCTGCATAAGAAAAACCCCGGAGAATAACCGCTCCGGGGTTTCTTGTCGCCTTGCTTTATTCAAATACTGTCGTCTTTTCTGTCTGTTATCGGATATAACTGTATCATATTTCCGCCGTCAACAACCAGTTCCGCGCCCGTGGTATTTCTTGCGTGCTCCGCAAAATACCACACAGCCTCTGCAATATCTTTTCCTGTTGCCACATCACCTATCGGGGTATAGCGCGACGGCACATTTTTATAAAAATCCGGATTTTTGTCCCATCTGTCCGTTTTTATCATTCCGGGAAGTACTGCATTTACCCTGACGTTATATTTTCCAAAATCAAGCGCCATTGCTCTCATCATTCCGAGCTGACCGCTTTTTGACGCAGAATATGCAATTCTGTCCGGAATAGCCCTGTATGCAGTGTTGGAATTGATAAACGTTATACTTCCGCCGCCGTTTTTTTTCATTCGTTTTGCCGCTTCAACAGACATACAATAATTCCAAACCATATTTGTGTTAATAACGCGTATAAAATCCGAAAGCGGATTTTCAAACGCCTTAATTCCCAACCCCTGATCCGCTGCGTTTAGCACCAATGTTTTGATAAATATATCGTTGTTGTCAAAATACTTAAACATCTTATAGACCGCTTCATCGTTAACAGTATTTTCTCCTGCTGAGGAATTTATCGTGTAACCTATGATTTCGGAATCGGGAAATTTCTTTTTATATCTGCTTTCGGCAAAATGCACCTCTTCATCATTTCTGCCGGTGAAAACAACCGCCTTTCCCCTTTTGGCAAACTCTTCAACTATTGCAACGCCTGTATTTTTACATGCTCCGGTAATTAAAACTGCCTCCATAATATGTGTCCCCTTTTAAAAGTAAAATTTTGTTTCCGGCGGACGAATATTTGTCAGCGCACCCGTATAATGCCGTAATGTGTGTGGTTGGTACGGATGCTTTAAACATTCTTCCTCGTTTAATTCTATTCCCAAACCGGGTTTGTCCGGAATTTTCATATATCCGTCCCTGTATTCAAGATTTTCGTTCGTTACATCTTTTCTGTACACAACATCAGAATACATAATCTCTAAAATACAAAAATTGGGGCAGCTTGCCGCAAGCTGAAGTGTTGCCGCATTGGCAACGGGTCCTGACGGATTGTGCGGAGCAAACGGTATATATCTGCATTCCGCCTCGGCTGCAATTTTTTTCAATTCCATAATTCCGCCGGCATGCGAAATATCCGGCTGAATATAATCTGCCGCCATCAAATCGAACATTCTTTTATAATCCCATCTTGTATACAGTCGTTCGCCGGCGGAAACGGCAACGGGCGACTTATCCTTCACCGCTTTTATGGCGTCGAGATTGTCCGGCGGAACGGGTTCTTCAAAAAACATCGGATGAAACTGCTCAAGTTCTTTTGCAATCATAATTCCCGTCGGAATATTAAATCTGCCGTGTCCCTCAATCAAAAGGTCAACATCATCGCCGACAGCCGACCTTACCTCTGATATACATTCAAGCGCATTGTTTAAATCCTTGTTTGAAATTTCCATATAATTTTTCCCGAACGGATCCCATTTCATTGCGGTGACGCCTTTTTTTACAGCCTCTTTTGCTTTTTCGCCAAACTCCTTGGGTGTATTTGCACCTGCAAACCAGCCGTTTACATAAATTCTCACCTTATCGTGCACTTTTCCGCCCATAAGCTGATAAACGGGAACGCCCAGACTCTTGCCCAAAATATCCCAAAGCGCTGTTTCCACGGCAGACAGGGCGCTCATAAGCACAGCGCCGCCGCGCCAATATGCATCTCTGTAAATGTTGTGCCAGTGCTGTTCGATATTAAGAGGATTTTTGCCCACCAAATATTCTTTTATATGTTCTATTGCACCGAAAAGTGCCTTTTCCTTATATTCAAGCGTTGCCTCTCCCACGCCGTCAATTCCTTCGTCTGTGCAAACCTTGACAAACACCCAATTCGTGCGGAAACAATCAACCGCAAAGGTTTTTATATCTGTAATTTCCATTTTCGTTTCTCTTTCCGTTTTAAAATTCAATTTGCTTGTACAATTCCGGAATAACCGCATTTTTAATATCAAATTCTTTGGGGTCTATATTGTCAAACATTCCGAAGTGAACCGGAACCGCCCATTTTGCCCCCGTTTTAATCGCAAACTTTTTTGCATCGGCTATATTCATATTATTGCCTACACCGTTTATCGGAAGAAATACAGCATAAATATCTTTCGGTAAATCTTTAAAAATCTCTTTATTATACAAAGTATCCCCCGTTATATACAGCTTTATATTTCCGTCATCTATAATACAGCCTATTGCCGTTCTGTCCGAGTGTTCCGCTTTCACCGCTGTAAACTTAACGTTTTTATGTGTCCAAACAGTTCCGCTGTTAAACATTACGTAGTTATGCTTTCCTTTATACTGCCGCATCTTTTCCCATGCATTGTGCGGCGCAAGCACGGTTATGCTTCTGTCCGTGTCAAGTATTCTTGAAAGCGTTTCCGGATCTAAATGGTCTAAATGGTCGTGGGTTATTAAAACCACTTCTGCTTTTTCATCAAATAGTTTTTCATTTACGCAGACCCTGCGGTAGTTTTTCGGATTTGTCTTTGCAATGCTGTCTGACAGGTAAGGGTCAACCATAATTTTAAAATTTCCCGTGTCTGCCAAAAGGCCTGCCTGCCCTATCCACGTGATTTGCATACAGTATTTTCTCCTTTTCCCGTTTGTTTTTAATATGTGCCTTCAGAAATCACCGCATTATACCTTGTCATACACCCTGACGAAGTCCACAATAAATGCATCGTCAACAAAATCGCCCTTAATTTCAAAAGGAGCGGGCTCGCTGCTTTTTCCTTCTTCCTCTTTTGTTTTCACAGAACGATACCCCTGTACCTCCGTTGTCAATAAAATAAACTGCGGAACGTGCGACACATTACCGCTGCATCTTGAAACTTCCTTTCCGTCACAGTAGAAAACGTATCCGTCGGGCTGCCAATTCATACCGAAATAGTGCCAGCCGTCTTCGCCCTCGCCAAGCTCATATTCAACTCTGCCTTCCTGTCGGTACTGCTTGCCGTAACCGCACATAATATTACCCGTGGTCGCCGTTCCTTTCTTAAAACATTCCATAATATCTGATTCTATCCCGCACCATTCAGGCTCAAACCTTGTTCCTATTGACGGAGATTGCGTCCAAAATGCGCTCCACATCGTTTCGGGATATTTTTGGAATTTACATCTGCATTCATAATATCCGTATCTATGAACAAATTTAGACTCTTCAAGCACACCCAACGGCCATATTTCATCCTGCCCCCACGGATTTTGCGTGTTGCTTTTCGGGATGTCAAAAGAATTGGAACCTGTCTGAAGCTGCGGAGAAACATAGCATCCGTTTCTTTCCGTTCTATGTAATTCAATATGGCTTTTTCCGTTTAAAACAACGCCGTTGTCGGTGTAGGCGTCAAACGGCTTACCCCAAAAATTTAACCTTAAATCCCATTTGCTTCTGTCAAGCTCCGCTGCGTCAAATTCGTCTGCCCATACAAGCTTCCATTCCCCTTCGGGTAAATAGCTCGGCTCGTGCCCTTCCACTTCAAATTTTTTCATATATTATCACCTCGCGAAGTATTTTAACATATACGCTTGACCGATTAAATACAAAATGTTATTATATTTTATAGAAATATTATCTTAAAGGGCTGAAGTTTATGAAGTTATTCCCCAAAATTGTCAATATCGGCGTGTACGATGCCGCTTTAATACACGGCGACATTATTTCCACAAAGCCGAGAAAAACCGCATTATACGAAATAGAATATGTAACACAAAGCGGTGGAACATCTTATATGGATAACAAGATAACGCCCATAAAAAAAGGAAATATTATATTTGCAAAGCCCGGGCAATTAAGGCACACCGACCTGCCGTATAAATGTCTGTACATCCACACCTCCGTTGAAGACGATGCGCTTCGCTCTCTTCTCAATTCTGTTCCGAGCTTTTTTACGCCGGTCAATGCCGATGTTTTTGAAGCAATATTTTACGACCTTATTGCGCAAATAAAATTTCCCGACCGCCGGAACAGCATTGATATATCTATTAAATTTTTAGAAATATTATCCCTGCTGATTAAAGCGTCAAAAAATGCCAAATACGAATCTCCGATTATAAATGAAAATATGAAAATTATACATAACGCCGTAGAATTTATCGATAATAATTACACGCAAAACATATCCCTTGACGATATAGCTTTACACGTACACTTAAGCAAGATTTACTTTCACAATTTCTTTCTTAAGGCAACCGGGCAAACGCCGCACAATTATTTAATTTCCAGGCGCATAGATAACGTGAAATTTTTGCTTACGATGACCGACAAATCATTTTCCGAAATTGCTTCCGACAGTGGTTTTTCCTCTCAGGCGTATATGACATATGTTTTCAAGAAAAAAATGTTGTGTACACCAATGCAATATAAAAAGGCGCTGAATAATTCTAAATAAACGGCACAGGCGATATGCCTCTGTTTTCTCAAAAACAGAGGCATATCGCCTGTGCCAAAAACTATATTCGCCTTTTAATTTTGTCAAGCATCCGTCAGCCGGGAGGCCACGACAAAAGCCTTCCGCCGAGCATATGAAAATGCAGATGTTTAACGCTTTGTCCGGCATACTCGCCGCAGTTGTTTACTATGCGGTATCCGTCCTCGGAAATTCCCTCTGCTTTTGCAATCTTTGCCGCAGCGCAAAAAACCTTTGACACAACACCGCTGTTTGTTTCGTCAAGTTCGTTTGCGCTTTTTATGTGCTCTTTCGGTATTATAAGAATGTGTACCGGCGCCTGCGGCTCTATATCACGGAATGCATATACATACTCGTCCTCATACACCTTGTCGGACGGTATTTCACCGGCTATAATCTTACAAAACAGACAATCCATATATTCCCCCCCTTTATTAAACCTTTTTATTTTAGCCAAGCTGTGCTTTTACAATATCCGAAACTTTTTCGAGTGCAGCGTCAACACACTTTTCGTCTTTTCCGCCGCCTTGTGCACTGTCGGGCTTTCCGCCGCCGGAACCGCCCGCAACTGCTGTTATTTCCTTTATAAGCTTTCCGCAGTGAATTCCCTTATCCACTGCCCCCTTTGAGGCAGTTGCCATAAACGTTATTTTCCCGCCGGTTACCGCTGCCGTTACTACAAGCGCCATATTGTCCGCGCTCTTTACGGCGTCGCCCGTTTTTCTTATATCGTCTATTGCCGCACCGTCGCTGCGCCTTTTGTAAAGGTTTATGCTGCCGATTTTTTCTGCGTCGGAAAGTGCGCTCTGTGCGGCTGCACTTGCCAATTTATCCATTGCAGCGTCAAGCTTCTTTTGTGTTTGTGCAAGATTTTCCATAAGTGCCGCAGCCTTGTGCGCAAGCTCTGCTGCGGTTGACTTTATCGTTTTTGCTGTTTCTTCTATTATTTCGTTTCTTTCCGCAATATACTCTAAAACTCCGTTTCCGGTAACAGCCTCTATACGCCTTACGCCTGCCGCAACGCCGCCTTCAGAAAGAATTTTAAACAGCCCCGCCTCGCTTGTGTTTTTAAGGTGACAGCCGCCGCAAAATTCTATGGAATAGCCGCCCATATTTACAACGCGTACATTTTCTCCGTACTTCTCGCCGAAAAGTGCCATTGCGCCAAGCTTTTTCGCCTCATTAACGGGCATAACCTTTATATCTATCGGATATGCAGCCAAAATTGCTTCGTTTACTTTCTTTTCAACCTCGCAAAGCTCTGCTTCGCTTACAGCCTCAAAATGTGAAAAGTCAAAACGAAGTCTGTTTTCGTCAACATAGCTGCCTGCCTGTTCTATATGGCTTCCCAAAACTTCACGAAGCGCCTTCTGTAAAAGATGTGTTGCAGAGTGATTTCTCGCCGTTGCAATGCGCTTCTTTTCATCTATCTTAACGTGAATTTTTGAATTCTTGTTAAGAACGCCCTCGTCAAGGGTTATGTGGTGCAAAATTTTACCGTCGCCAAGCTTTTTCGCATCTGTAACGGTAAGCTTAAAACCATCGCCGTATGCAGTTGCGCGGTCACCCTGCTGACCTCCGCTTTCACCGTACACGACGGTGCGGTCGAGAATAAGCACAGCGTTTTCGCCGTCTTTAACATCCTCCGCAAGCTTTCCGTCCTTTATGATAACGGTTACCGTGGCATCACACTCGAAATTATCATATCCTATAAATTCCGTTGTTATATCCTTTGAAAGCGTCTGATAAATATCCTCGCTCCAGGCTGCTTCTTCACCGACCTTGCGCCCTTCGCGTGAACGCGTCTTTTGCGCCTGCATAGCCTCTTCAAAGGCTTTTGTATCTACATCCAGTCCTCTTTCTTCCAAAATTTCAACCGTAAGGTCTATCGGGAAACCGTAGGTATCGTAAAGCCTGAAAGCGTCCTCCCCGCCGAGTACCTTTTTATTTTCCTCTTCAAGGCGCGAAATCTCATCTTCAAGCATTGCAAGTCCGCTGTCTATCGTTTCGGAGAATCGCTCCTCCTCTGTTTTTATAACGCGCTTTATATAATCTTTTTTCTGTTCAAGCTGCGGGTAAGCCCCCATAGATTCCCTTATGACGGTATCGGCTATTTTATAAAGGAACGTACCCTCTATTCCGAGCAGCTTTCCGTGGCGTGCGGCACGTCTTAAAAGCCTGCGCAAAACATATCCGCGCCCCTCGTTTGACGGACACACGCCGTCACATACCATAAAGGTTGTGCTTCGTATATGGTCTGTTATAACTCTGAGCGACACGTCGCTTTTTTCGTCTTTCCCGTAAGAAACGCCCGCAACCTTGCTTATTTCAAGCATTATATTTCTTATCGTGTCAACCTCAAAAAGATTATTTACATCCTGCATTATTACAGCCATACGCTCCAGTCCCATACCGGTATCTATATTAGGATGCGCCAGGCGGTTGTAATTTCCGTTTTCGTCTTTGTCAAACTGCGTAAATACAAGGTTCCAAAATTCCACAAACCTGTCACAGTCGCACCCTACCTTACAGTCGGGCTTTCCGCAGCCGTACTTTTCGCCGCGGTCGAAATATATCTCGCTGCACGGGCCGCACGGACCAAGACCTATTTCCCAGAAATTGTCCTCTTTACCCATGCGCGATATATGAGACGGGTCAACCCCGACCTCTTTTGTCCAGATATCAAAGGCTTCGTCATCATCCTCGTATATGGTAACATACAGCCTGTCTATCGGAAATTTAAGGTCTTTTGTCACAAATTCCCACGCCCAGGCGGTAGCTTCGTGCTTAAAATAATCGCCGAAAGAGAAATTGCCCAGCATTTCAAAAAATGTGCCGTGGCGTGCCGTTTTGCCCACGCGCTCTATATCGGGTGTTCTTATACACTTTTGGCATGTCGTAACACGCTTTCTCGGCGGAATTTCCTTTCCCGTAAAATACGGTTTTAGCGGCGCCATACCCGCATTTATCAGCAAAAGGCTGTTATCGTTCTGCGGTACAAGCGGAAACGATTCTAACCTAAGATGCCCCTTGCTTTCAAAAAAGCTGAGAAATCTTTCACGTATCTCATTTACTCCCAATTTTTCCAAAACAACCACTCCTTCGTATACATTGTATCATTATACATTTTTATTGCCTCCATTTTAATTATTTCATATACGAATACCCTATATTTATTGGTATTATGATCCTAATGTTTCTATTATAACACTATCCTACTTGCTACAAAAAACTGTATTTACTGTTTTGAATGACGATAGTATTTCATTTAAATTAATTTCAATTTGATTCATTATTTGCTCATTATAATTGGATTTTCTTATAAGTTTTATATTATATGGTTTAAAAATAATTTTGAATAGATTTTCATGATTTTTATATGACTGATTTGTTCCTTTTTTATAACTTAAGTTTAACTCTATTTCTAAGCCTTCTATATTTTGTAGTTTTTGTTTTTGGATATATTCAAGGAAAAAACTATAACTTTTACA
>CAKSNY010000047.1 GCA_934476455.1 uncultured Clostridia bacterium
GCTTGGCTCGTCCATACCGGAATGTATCTGTTTGCCGTTATACTGCACCGCCGTTATCTTGCGTGCTTTCTTTGTAAAAAATTATATTGCGGTCTTGGGCATTGAAAACTTATTGATGATGTTGCTCACAATGTTTTTCTCCGGCTGGTCGAGAGTGTCTATAATTTCAGTAAGCACTCTTTCTTCATCATAGGATAAATACCGGAAAACTCTGTTGTGATAATCCTCCATCAAGAATATTCCGCCGTTTACACCGCTTTTTGCACGGATGGGAGCGTAACGACCTAAAAAGGCAATATCGTTATATACCGTGTTTTTATGTACGGAATACCTTTTTGATAATTCGGACAAAGTAACTTTTTTTGAACTTATTATAAAAAACAGTATTTCTATCCGTCTTTCAAAGGTAGACAATTTACCCGTCACAGCCGTTACACCTCCTTCCAAAAAACATTCTAACACTTAATGTCACAAGCTCATTGTAACTTTCAAAAAATATTTTCATAAAATCGCCCTTTCGTGTAAATTTCGTTAAAATTGCACAAAAGAGCGTGGCGGCGCACGGCTATGTTTACCAATAAATTTCAAACAAAAACAGCCAAACTTGCCCGTTATAAAAATACGGGTAAATTTGGCTGTACGGTCAGCGTGTTTTAGGTGTCCGTGTGATAGTCATCTGATTGCTTGGGAGCTTTTTGCTTTGTCTTATGTTTTTTATGCTCTCGCCTTATGCTATGCACGGTTATAATTTTATTGCTTGTCATAATCCCACTCCTAACCGCACGGCATATCTGGCAAAGCAGGAGGAGGGTATGTCTTGCGGGCAGATATGCCACACCAAATTATTGCTATTCCGCTATTAAAATTAAATGTGTCTTTGTAACAACCCTTCGCAAACCGCAAACAAAAAAGCCACCGACAAAAAGGAATGTAAAATCTTTATGTTGAGTGGCTTATACAGATATTTCCGCCCTCTCCATTGAAGGCTGCTTTTTCGCAAGTATAACTAATAAGTAATAAAAGCCGTTTGCAAAATGATATATATCAAATGACAAACGGCTTTCATCTTAATATTATTTGCTTTTAATATTTCAGCTGTTGTATATTAAAAATAAGTCGATTCATCAGAACATATTTTTTTGCTTTGCCTCAAATATAATCTTTGCCATATCCCCACGAGTGAATAAGTCCATCTTTTCAGCCTGTTCCGATGTGATAAGTCCCCTTTCCACAAATGTGTTTATAGCCGTCTGCCAGTCGGGACTTTCGCCCATATTGCGAAGTATGAGCGTTGCAAACTGACTTGCCGTAATAGCGTCATTCGGAGCAAATTTATCATCGCCCACCCCGGCGGCAATTCCTTTATCCTTTGCTATATTCGCATATTTAGCACCCCAATTATCACTTTGTATATCCGCAAAATATGATGTACCGGATGTTTGTGCGTCCTCATATCCCATTGCACGAACAAGTATTGCAGTAGCTTCAATTCTTGTAAGGGGCTTTAATAAATCAAGTCCGTTTTCGTTTCCTTTGAGCAAACCGTCCGCTTGCAGGCTTTCCGCTTCAGTTTCATATGTGGGTTTTGTTTCAAGCACAAGTTTTGATAAAACTTGCGAATATGGAGAATTTTGCACATCTAAATCATTAAAAGCATTCATTATTTCATTTGCCTCATATAACCTATATAATTCTATCTTAGGTAAAATTGTATTGCCGTAATCATATAGTTTTATCAAATACTCGTTCAAACCACACTTAACATACAACAAAGACAAATTTCCCAAACCAAAAAGCCTTATGTCTGTAACTTGATATTCTCCTTTTGCTGCCAAATCTGTTTTAAGCTGAGTTCTATCATTAAGATAATTATACACATTATCATCAGTTAAAACTCTTGATGTTTTTATCTCATCATCTTGCAACAGATTTCCATCTGCTGTGAATGTAGCTCCACCGTGAACATTACATTTAACATCAAATACCTTTGTATCCGAAAACAAATATGAAAGACATTGCTTTGTTGAATATTGATTTAAGTATTCACTTGTTATTATGTTGCTGTTTAATAAGCCTGTATTCATATTAAGAGCAAACATATCTCGTATTTGTTGTTCTTCATATTCAGCGTTACCAACCTCTATCCCCATCTTTTGCTTTGCGGAATCGGGGTTTCCCATTATTTGAGGTATTAGTCTTTCAAGATATGTTTGATATGTTTCTTGTATTTTTTCTCTTACGCTTGCATTAGAGTCACTGCTTAGGCATATTTCATCTAATAATTCGTCTGCTCCGGATATTTGCACATTGTTTTCTGCCGAAAACACAGGGGTTATACCATAAACCAACATTAAAAATGAAATGAATATCAAAAATATTTTTTTCATAGTAAAATCAACCTTTCTTTTATATATTTTATTCTATTACTATTGAATGGTTTAAGCCGCCCAAACCGCCGCCAAGCAAGGTTACAAATTCAAATGTTGTCGTGCTGTTTGCCGGGACGCTTACCGTTGCGGTATTTGTCGGTGTATTTGGTGTATTATATATTTTTGCGTAGTAATTGGTTGAATACGCTGTTTCACCTTGCTTTTTCAAGCCGAATATCATATTTTCAGCAGACCACATTTTTATATTTGCAGTGCGATTATTACTTGTGGTATTTTTAACTGTAACTGTGTAATGATATGTAGCACCCCATTCACCAATACTCATTGAATACTCATCCGGTGCGTGTCCTTTATTTTCTCCTGTATTTGAGTCATACTCATCCGGAAAATGATTTTTAGTCCCCGCTGCCATATCACGCTTTGCGTTGTCAATAATATCTGCCGGAACGGGGTTGTTGACCGAAACACTGCTGCCGTTTATATCGCAATCCCGTAAATCTCTGTGCTGAAAATCAAAATACCATTGTCTGTTTGTATTATTGTAATGATATTTGAAATTGTGCAGTCCGTTTGGAAGCATTGTGAGTACGCCGTCCCACGCATCATTCAATGGGTTTATAGATGATTTCCAAGACCATTTCGGATTAGCAATTCCATATGTATAATATCTATCTTTTAATGTCAGCGGTATAGGCGTTCCAAGTTCTGTGTTATCATCTATTACAAGCTCAACATTCGAGTCTATCCACGCTGATTCATTTTTTGCAATACCTTTCATTTTGCCATATAAGTCCGTTTCATTCGGTCTTTGGGACAAATCTGATATAACCTCACCATTTTCTGTTATTCCGCCACTGCTGTCTATGATGTTTTTGCTTCCTTCACGCAAATAGAGATTTCTATTGTCATATGCGGCTAATGAACTTATAACAATATTTCCTGTTTTCACTTGAAAATCAAACAGAATTATCGGTGAACGATGCCTTGACCAGTCCCAACCGTTTCCACCAACAGTAGGACCGGGATGCGACATTATCAATGGTGCATTTAGCGTTTCAAACAAAAGACTATGGCTATATGCCGGAACAATAATGTCGGTATTTACTCCATTCCCATTATAATAGTTTTCCAACACGCTATATTCTGTTCCGTATGCCAAGTTATTCACAGAAATTGTTATTGCATTTCCGGTAGGATTATAAAAATCTACATCTATGTAGAAACTTGCATTAGGTTCATATATACCCGGTTCAGCACCCCACCACGCTGTATGTGTTTGGTAATATGTGTTTTTACCTGTCACATTTTCCTGTTCAAAAATCTTCATATATGGCTGTATTCCAATATTTGAGCTTGACGAATTAGTATGGCAACTATCGTCAACAATATCAATTCTCGTTAAATACTCCGGGCTGTTTACATATATGAAACTGCTGTCACTTCGCTTTGTGAATTGAAGCGTTTGCCCCTGCGACACTGATATTCGCCCCCGTGCGTATTTCATAAGAAAGCCACTGAATTGCAGATAATATGTATGCCCGGCTTGCAAATTAGCCACAATTTTCTTTTCATCATTTCCGAGCCGTTTCGTCATACTTATGTTATCATACAATTTTATATATGTATCGTATGCCGTTGTGCCACCGTTATAGTTTCCGACCTCAAAACTATATACACCTACATTATCAGGTGTAAAGCTGAATAACGCAAACTCTCCGCTTGATGTTATTATATCTTGATTACCATCCAAAGTCAACGGCTGCACGGGAGCGTCTTTTGTGATATTCAGTTCTGCGTGAAGTTGACCGCTTGCATAATGCCGCACCTTGATATAGTAAGTTGTATTTTCGGTTGCTGCAATGCTTACCTTTGAAAATCGTCCGCCGTCATAATCATCGTTTGAAGTAATAGGCGTTCCGGAAAGATTAGCGTTTGTATACACTTCTATATAGGTGTCGTTGCTTACGCCGCTGCCTGCATACGGCGATGTATAGATATAATAGTTTCCCGATGTTGTCGGCGTAAATTGAAATACCGAATAATTGCCCTTATCTACATTTATTTCAGAACGACCGCCACCGCCGCTGCCGCCGGACACTTTCGGATATTCCGGCTCCACATATTCCAAATCTATATCAAATTGCGATTCTATAATTCGTGTATCTCGGCTATTGATATATCCCAATACATCTTTACCAGAGTAATCTTTGAGTTTTGTCAGAAATAGTTTTAGTTTCTCGCCGTCACTCAGATATTTTGATAAACTGCCGAAATACCTAAATGTTTTCTTAAACGCATCCCAACCGATTTCTCTTTCAATATCAATTAACAAAGCCGCAAAGCCTTCTGATTTATATATTCCTTTTTCAAAGCTGTTAGCATATGATTCTTTGAAACGGTTATTTCTCAGGTAATCGTAATACTCCGAACCCGTATACCATAAAACTTCTTCGTTTTCTGTGCAGTCATACACTTTTGCACCCAACTGTTCCATTGCATAGTATGCTTTGAATTGAGCTAAAGTTTCAGAATCAAAATTCCACTTATAATAATCAAAAACGTGACTCATTTCGTGCATAGGCAGCCAACCCCAATCACCATATTTAAGTCGACGCATAAGCCCCTTATAATAAGCGTTTCCGTATTTGAATATGTTGGTACCGTCAAAATACCCGAAAACAACCCACCAATAGTTATTGCCGTCGGTTATATCAAAATAATCGTTCAAATTATCTCTTGTTGAACGCATCTCAATTTTCTTTGAGTTGTAGGGTGTATATCCTGTCAAATCCTTATAGCAGTTATATACCTTATCCATACGACTAAGCCAAGCGTTGAAATTTGAGTTTGTAGCCAACTCTTTATCTGATGTGTCAAGTCGTGCCGTAACTCTGCCTCCCGAATATAAAGTGAGTTTTTCTGTCGTATTATTAGGCAGTTGAACAAAGCGGTATATTGAATTATTATAGCCGCAATTTTCTCCATCAGTTGACCACCACATACCAACAATATATATTCCGCCGGATGATAATCCGCTTATTGTATATTGCCCACTTGTTCTTTCTTCATCAGTTCCATATAGATTTTTTTCAACAGTAAAACCATCGTCCGCATTAAAATCAATAATTCTTATAATATTACCCCATTGTCCGGAAACAGGAAAAGTAGCTTTATATGTAATAGATGTACCTGTTTTGCTGACAATAGTTAAACTCGGCGTCGCTTGCGTTGCCTGTATTTCCTCGCCGGGGCGAATATCACCGATTTCGATGTTTTCACGTTGTTTGCCTTGTGGAATATATTTTCCTATAATCGGATGCGGCTCGTTGTCGGGTATGATTTCGCTATCGGTTGTTTCATTTTGAGTTGCGTCCACAGTGTCTTTGCTAATATCCTCCGCAATTTCGGAAGATACAGCAGAGGAGGTATTGCTTGATGCACTGTTTGCAAGCTCCGCATATCTGTCTATAAGGTCAATATATTTTTGTCTGACCGCCGAAAATGCCTCATATTTTGTTCCGTAATACCTGTTAAGCAAATCATCAAAGTTGCTCAAATCTTTCGGATGATCCGAAAGGAAGTCGGGTAATCTATGTAACTTCGCTTCATTGCCCAATATATCCTCATATTCGTCATACATCTGCTTTGCCAAGCCCTTGTTGGAATAATACAAACTATCGCAAGTGTCCTTTATTGATTTTTTGTATATGTTCGTATCGACATCAAATTTATATACATCAAAGCTGTCCGCTTCGCTCGGCACATTATATTGAACGCTTAAAACATAATCTCCGATATTACCTGTTGTTTTCAAATAATATGCTTGTCCTGCCGTAAGCGAACATTTATAGCTTGACGTTGCCGATTTTAATATGTTTTGATTTGAACCATACAAAGCTGTTGCCGCATTGGTTGTGCTGATACAGTTAAAAGTATATTCGCCGCTTGTTTTCGGCACAAACTTTATATAGTCAACATCGCTTGAAGTGTTGATTTTTCCTTTTATCTGATAAGTAATATCATATTCTTGTGCTTCTGTTGCCGTATTTGCGTAATAGTCCTGTTCGGTTTCGTCAAGGCTTATCGCTCCCGTAATAGGCTGTAAGGTTTCGGAGTTCCAAACAAAAATTTTAACTGTCTTTGTACCTTGCGAAAACACCTTTGTTACTTGTGTTGCAACAGATTTGTTTTTTGCAACTGTAACGGTTGAACCGGCTATTGTGTTTCGCAGCACCCCGTTTTCATCATATTCCGCTATATAACAGACGATATTTTTATCCATACCACTACTGTTTGTAATTTTAACCGGAACCGTGAGCTGTTTATTACGTATGATTACTTTTTCTGAATAAGCCCCGTCATACATCAGATTAACATCACACTGTATGCTGCTGTTTTGTGCTGTCAATGTTGTACCGTTTGATAGAGTTTCATTGACTGTTTCATCAGATGGTTTTGATACATCGGTGTTATTTTCAATTTCGGTATCGTTTGATAAAGGCACGATATATATTGCTTCATTTTCCATACTGTCCCAATCAAGCAATACAAAAAACTGAATGTCCGAAAAATCAACATTGCTCCATCTTCCATTATCATAATCTTTTAGTTTTCCCGTAAAAACAGTCGTTTGATTATCGCCGTTTTGTTTGATAACCCGAACACTAAGCTCGGAACTGTCGGTATCACTATTTATATTTTCAATTAAATCGTCTTTTAATGTTATATCTTGCTTTTCAGTTGCTTCTTCTGCAAATGATATAATTATTCCTGTTGAAAAAACACTTATCAACAATATACAAGCTGTAAGAAATAACGAAATAATTTTATTTATCTTTCTCATACTCATATAGTTCACGACCTTTCTTTGTGTGTTTTTGAGATTTAATCTATAATAAAAAAGGCAAAAGGACATAGTATACACTCATATACTAAAATATCCTTTTGCCGAAAATAAACAGGTTCAATCATATAGCTATCCTCCGTATTCAGATGTAGTTTTAACTATAAACATTACTCCTTATCACAATAAACTTATTACAATTATTTTACCACATTTTTGTGCATTTTTCAAGACGATTACTGTTTTTTCGTCAGTTTATACAAGAAATTTATAATGTTTTTAGAGTAAATTATTTTGAAAAAGACGGTCATAGACCGCCTTTTTCAAAAATTCAAGTTATTTCTTTGTTATAATAACCTGTTGTGTTTCTTCGTTCCATTCAATGCTTGCGCCAAGCCGTTCGGAAATGAAACGGATAGGTGTGTAGGTACGGTCATTTTCGATAAATGCCGGAGAATCAAGTTTTACCTGTTCGTCATTTACATATGCAATGTCCGAGTCAATATAAATCAAAATCATTATATCCTCATTTTTTGCATTTTTACCCTTTATGGTTACTTCTTGCTTTTCACCGTTCCAAGTAACAACAGCCCCAAGACTTTCAGCAACAAAACGGGCAGGGAGCATTGTGCGGTCGTTTACGATTTT
>CAKSNY010000048.1 GCA_934476455.1 uncultured Clostridia bacterium
AACCCAAGACCTATAACACTTTTTACATTCGGCATAATTTTAAATATCGCGTCATCTTTTTCAAACCTGTCTGCCGGTGCAAACCCGACAATGTCCGCATCGTAGCGCTTTGCAAGCTCTTCTATTTGTTTATTCATATTATACCTGCCCCCTTAAGATGCTTATAGCACGCTGTTTCGCACTTTTTTCCGCAAAGACACGGAACATACCCAAAATGCGTATTTGGCAGGAAATTCAAATACGGATATATTTCTTTTGCGCTTTCGGAATCAAACGCCATATCACCGTTTATTACTTTTTCGCGCCGTGGGTCATCCTTTAAGAAATCCTCCGTCATAAACGGGTTTGATTTATGCGCACCGCGGTAATATACGCTGCACTGCCATGTGTCCGGACCGCTGCTTCCTATTGCCTTTCCGGGGCATGCCTTTATGCACTCTCCGCAGCCGTCGCACAAATCTTTTTCAAACGGTGCGTCAAATTCAAGCGGCATATCGGTGATAATATATACAAAGCGCATATATGTACCGTACTTCGGCGTTATTACCTTACCGTGGATACCCGCCTTACCCAGTCCGCACACCTCTGCCGCGCGGTTATAATCTATTATAACGTCGGGAACGGGCTTTCCCTCTTCAACAGGGCTTGCATACTGCAATTCATATATACGGCTTACCTCGGGATTGGTTGTTTTGTCGCCCTTTATTTTAAAACCGGGTATACCGCGCTGCAGACAGGCATCGTAGCCTTCGTTTTCTATCAGCGCGCCCATCTTAAGCAAAAATATTTCCGCAAAGCTTTCGTCTATGTACTTAATGCCGAGATTTGTATAATTGTAATACTGGGCTTTGTTTTCCATCGCGTCATAAAGACCTCGCGGAATTTTTATTCCGAAGCCTATAATACTTTTCGCGTGCGGCAAAATAGCAAATGGGTTGCGCTGTGGCGTTTCTTTGCGCATAAGCTCGATATTTCCTATTCCGCACACGGCAGCGCCAAGCTCGCGCGCCGCTTTCTTTATATCTGCCGAATTCATATTTCTCCCCCTTACCTGTCCATTTTCCATGCCTGTTTCCGCTCTCGAAGCGGTCTGTGAAATCTGCCTTCCATACAGCCGCCCTTCTTTTCAAGCATACTTACGCATGCCCGTATACATCCGCCGCATTTTGCCATATTGTAGCCTACCCAGCTCGGAAAATATTTTTCAAGCGCCGTATAAACCTTCATTACTTCCTTTTCGTCGGCTTTATCGGTAACGCCCTCAAGCAAATCAAGCATTCCGTTTTCGTTTTTGTCAAACACCTCTTTAGGTACAAACGGGTTGAAATATCTGCCGCCGTGCGTGTAAAACGCATAGCAGCGCCACATATCTATATCTCCCCATTCGCATATTTTACCCGCTATGTTTACACGAACGGTTTTTCCCGAATTTATTGCGGGAATACACCCCCCCGGACATTCGCGCACGCACGCCCCGCATTTTCTGCAAAGGGAGTTTCCCGAATACATTTCGTCGTACTTGTCAAATTCAGCATCCGTAAAGATAAAAGCAACACGCTGCAGCGGTCCGAATTCCGGGGTAAGAAGCATCTTGCTCCACCCTATTTCGCCAAGCCCGCAAGCCACGGCGGCAATTCTGAACTGGAACTGCAAATCCGGCGGGACCTTGCCCTCCTCGGCTTCACGCGTAAACTGCACGCTTCTGTGATGTGCTGTTTTACCCTTTGCGTGCTTGCTTACCTCAATCTGTTCCTCCGGAGAAAGGGTATTTCCCGGCGTTCCATCCATATCAGACACAACGCCCCTTGCGCCGGTGTTACGATAGACAACAGCCTCATAGCCTGCGTCCTCTATCACCTTTCCCACATGGTAAAGCACTGCCGGCGCATAAATCTCGTTTATGCCGCCGTATGCCATAGACGGGTACTGGTAAAATTGTGTCCCCTCCTCTATACCGCGCTGTACCCCGCGCGGTATTCTGAAAGCAAACGCTATACAGCTTTTTGCATTCGGAAACAGGTATCTCGGATCCATTTCTTTCGGCGCGCCCTCAAACCGTGACATCGGACCTATTGCGCATTTGTCGGCACCGGCAAAAGCGGCGGCCTCTTTAATTTTTTCGTTTATCAGCATATGCCGTCCTCCAATTTTATTTTTGCATTGTTTAAATTACAGTATATAAGTTTTTCATCCTTTACACAGCTTTTAATAAGGCTGTTTTCTATTATGTACGGATAAAAAACGCCGCTGTGGTCCGGCTCTAGAAGCCCGGGCAGATTCCCGGAAAAATGCCCCTTTTCTATATAAGCCTCCAAAATCGGATAAGGATTTTTTACTACACGCGTTGCAAGCTTTATTCCGTCGAAAAGATTTTCGTACAGCGCTGTATCCTCCGGGCGTATAAATCCCGTAACATCAAGAAAGCGCTGCGGGTTATTTTTAAGAAATTTCCTGCACACCCCAAAAAATTCATACCCGTTATCATATGCGCTTATTTGTGCCTCATGCGCTACAAGATTATCGTGAAAGGTATGTGCCGAACAATTGTTAAGGCATCCGCTGTTCGCAAGTCCGAAAAGCCGTTTTCCGTTTGCATCGCACCAGTCTTTTATTTTTCGTATCACGGCAAAATTTCTGTTTTGTTCGCGCTGCAAATAAAAGCTGTCGAACACATCCGAAACATATTCCATTCCCTCGATGCTTCCTATGTTCATATTAACGGAGGCGCGAACCTCTGTTTCAGGGAAATTTTCCTTTGTAAATCTTGCAATAAGGGGCGATGTGGTTGTTATTGATAAAAGATTGTATTCGCTGCCTGCAAACTCAATTGTATCGCCTATTTTTTGAAAAAACTTTCTCGACTGGCTTTTTTCTCCGTAACACATAGCGTTAAACAGCATATTAAGACCGATCGATTTTTCCGACAGTCTTTTTAAATCGCGCATTTGCTTTTGCTGTGCCTCCCATGGGGTTATTCCGTTTACGGACAGCGTGCTGTTCCTTCCGTTTTCAAAATCTCCCCAGGCAAAATAAACCTCCGAAATGCCTTTTGAAAGCTCGATTATTTTATTTATGTAATTGTCATTTTCTTCAATCCTGTATCCGACGCAGTATTTCATAGCACAACCCAGCCTTTTAACTATATTATAGACTTATTGTTTTTTTATTGCTATAATTAAACAAATGCAAAATATAAAAAAACAAATATTTCGCTTGAATATCCCCAAAAAATTTGTTATTATGTTAATTGCAAAGGGGGGCGCATTATGAGCCTGTATAAGCTAAATCCTTTTATTCGCTATGCGCGGGTACATTCAGGGCATATAGTTTGGAACCGTGACAGCATTTGTTACGACTGCCGCCTTTTTTTCATAAAGAGCGGCAAAGGTGTTTTAATTGCTGACAACAAAAAATATGAATTTTACGAAAATACCGCAATCTATTTACCGCCTGAAAGCGCATACCGTCTTAATTTTTATGATAATGCAAGCTGCAAAATGATTGTGCTTAATTTTGACCTGACAGACGAATTTTCAGAATTTGAAAAGTCTCTCGGTACGGCTAATCACAAAAATTTTGACAAAAAAAAGATTAAACTGTCCGTTTGCGGCGATGCCTTGTCCGAACCTCTGGTGGTTACAGACTGCACGTCACTTTCCGAAAGTCTTAACGGTTGTACGCAAAATTTTCTTACGCACAGTACATTTTACCGTGAAAAATCCTCTGCACTGCTTAAGCTTTGCCTTTTAGAGTTAATAAACAAAAGCACGCACACCTCCGTCAGCAATAAAATTGTTGACGAAATTTTGTCGTACATCCATATTTTTTACGCAAGCTCCGATTTAAACAACACCACTATAGCAAAACGCTTTAATTACCATCCGTATTACATAAGTACACTTTTTAAAGAAATTACGGGGATGACTTTGCACAAATATATTGTAAACTACAGGGTGCGTATGGCAAAAAACGCCCTTATGACAACCGACCTTGACATTGGCACAATTGCATTTGAAACGGGCTTTTCCTCTGCGAGCCATTTTACAAAAACATTTCACGCCATCTGCAAAATGACCCCCGCAAAATACAAAGCCACGCATATGCTTGTGGATATTTAATTTTTTTCGAACAAATGTTTGAAATTTGGTTTTATATGTGTTATAATGTTGTTATACAGATTTGGGAGGGGAGCTTATGGCAGCTAACATTGATAAACAAATGCAGATATTAAGTTTTATAGAAGAGTACACGCAGGAAAACGGCTTTCCGCCGACGGTGCGTGAAATATGCCACGGGGTAGGTCTTAATTCACCTTCTACGGTACACGGCTATCTCAACCGGCTTGAAAAAAAGGGGTATCTTGTTAAATCACAGGGAAGTTCGCGCGGGCTTCGGCTGTGCAGTACCTCCAAAGGAAGTGCCGATTGCGTGCCGCTGTCGCCGCTTGCACCTGTCGAAAAGGAATATATGGAGGTTCCCGTTATAGGGCGCGTAAGTGCGGGTCTGCCTATTCTTGCCGAAGAAAACAGAGAGCGGACATTCCCTCTTCCTATGGATTTTGCGAAAAAGAATGACGTGTTTATGCTTCACGTTCACGGTGAAAGTATGATAAACGCCGGAATACTTGACGGCGACTATGTTATTGTTGAACGCTGCGCCGTAGCGAACAACGGCGAAATGATAGTTGCTCTTGTTGACGACAGTGCAACCGTAAAAACCTTTTATAAAGAAAACGGACATTTTCGTCTTCAGCCGGAAAACGACTTTATGGAGCCCATTATTGTCGACAGCGTATCTGTTTTGGGCAAGGTAATAGGCGTTTACCGTATGCTGTAAAAAGAATACAAAAATAAAAATCCGGCGCTTTCTCAGCCAAAGCAGGCAAGGAAGTATTGCCCTGCCAAGCATCTTTTTTGCGGTTTTCTGCGTTAAAAAGGCTCGAAATCCGACAGGAGCATCCTCTTTTTTGCCTTAAAATTTATCAAAAATTATTATTTACAGGGTGCGAAGCAGTTTTGAAGGCCGAAGCTTAAGATTTGGCAAGGAAACAGGCGGCCGTAATACCGGCGTATACGGC
>CAKSNY010000049.1 GCA_934476455.1 uncultured Clostridia bacterium
CCCCAACGGACAGCTTGTTTATATTACCACTTTATCCCCTTTTTGTCAACTCTTTTTTACAACTTTTTTCGTTTTTTACTTAGAAATATACTTTTTTCTGAGCTTTATTCAATATTTTTTACTTTTAATGTTGAAAAATCACTTTATATGAAGTATAATACATAGGTTATATGTGTAAAGTGAGGTTTTTATATGACTGTAACTGAAAGGTACGAGGCTCTCAAAGCTCGTGTTGTTAAAAGGAAAGAAGAGTTTTCCCGTCTTGTTGACTTTATGGAAAACGAAACGGATTACCTTATCTCTCCGGCAAGCACACGTTTTCACCTGTGCAGACGGCAAGGACTTTTGGAGCACAGTGTAAATGTCGCCGAAACAATGTTGAAATTCAAGAATGCAGTTTCTCCCGATATTGATGACGAAAGCTGCATCATATCAGCACTCATCCACGACCTTGGCAAAGCCGGGATGCCGGGACAGCCCCAATATATCCCAAATGAACCGACAGCCAAGCAACGGCAGTACGGTTTTGGGCCGTCCGTTCCGTATCATATGAATGACAAACTTGTTTATTTGAGTGTTCCGTTACGCAGCTTATATCTTGCGTTGCCTTTTATACATCTTACGGAAGAAGAAGTTCAGGCAGTTATGTACCACGACGGTCAGTATGTTGATGACAATAAATCGGTTGCAACAAAGGAAACTCCGCTGCTCCTTCTTTTGCAATATGCAGATACATGGAGCACATTTGTTACCGAAAAGCATACGAAAGCCTAATTATTTGAAAGGAAGAAATATTGATGACAGAACCACAAAATATAAGAAATATAGCAATTATTGCCCATGTTGACCATGGAAAAACCACCCTTGTTGATGCAATGCTTCGGCAAAGCGGTGTATTTCGCGAAAACGAACAGGTTGAAGAACGCGTAATGGATTCAAATGATATAGAACGCGAGCGCGGCATCACAATACTTGCAAAAAATACAAGCCTTATGTATAATGGCACAAAAATAAACATTATAGATACTCCCGGTCATGCCGATTTCGGCGGAGAGGTTGAACGCGGTTTAAAAATGGCAGACGGTGTTTTGCTGTTGGTAGATGCGTTTGAAGGATGTATGCCTCAAACGCGCTTTGTTCTGAAAAAAGCGCTTGAGCTTAATCTCTCTATTATTATGATAATAAATAAAGTCGACAGACCCAACGCGCGCCCGTATGAGGTTACGGACGAGCTGCTTGAGCTTTTTATTGACCTTGATGCAACCGATGAACAGCTTGACTCCCCTGTTATTTATGTTTCCGGACGTGACGGTTGGGCAAGCCTGTCTCCCGACAATCATCCTGATGATTTGAAGGTATTGTTTGATACAATTCTTTCTCACATTCCTGCTCCCGAAGATACACGCGACGGCGAGTTTCAAATGTTGGTTTCAAATATAGACTACGACACATTTACCGGCAGAATTGCGGTCGGCAGAATAAATCGTGGCATAGTAAAAACAAATATGTCAATAACAGTAAGCCGTCGGGATATTTCTCCTTATAACGGGCGCATATCCAAGCTTTTTTGTTATAACAATTTGAATAAGAAAGTTATTGACGAGGCAGGCGCCGGCGAAATTGTTGCTATAAGCGGTATAGAAAAGATAAATATCGGTGACACAATCTGTGCCTCGGGCATTGTCGAGCCGCTGCCGTTTACACCCGTCGACGAACCCGTTCTTTCTATGACGTTCAGTGTAAACAACAGTCCTTTTGCCGGGCAAGACGGCGATTATGTAACAAGCCGCCATCTTCGTGACCGCCTTACAAAAGAGCTTGAAAGCAATATCGCGCTTCGCGTTGACGAGACCGACTCTCCCGACAGCTTTACTGTATCGGGGCGCGGTGAGCTTCATTTGTCTGTCCTGATAGAAAATATGCGCCGTGAAGGATATGAATTCCAAGTAAGCAAGGCACGTACAATAAATAAAGAAATAGACGGCGTTTTGTGTGAACCGTTTGAAAATTTGACAATTGATGTTCCCGATGAATTTACCGGAGTTGTTATGGAAGGCATAGGCGTTAGAAAGGGTACGCTTACAAATATGGCACCGGGTGCTGCCGGATATACAAAGCTTGAATTTAACATCCCCTCTCGCGGACTCATCGGCTATCGCGGCGAGCTTTTAACGGCAACAAAGGGAACCGGTGTTATAAACCATGTTTTCGATTCATACAAACCTTTTATTCAAGGCGAATTTACCACACGCACCCGCGGAAGTCTTGTTGCATATGAAACCGGTGAATCGGTTGCTTACGGACTTTTTAACTCGCAGGACCGCGGTCTTTTGTTTATCGGTCCCGGCGAAAAAGTTTATCAGGGTATGGTTGTAGGTGAATGCAGCCGTCTTGAAGATATTGTAGTCAATGTATGCAAACGCAAACAGGCAACAAATATGCGCGCTGCCGGAAGCGATGACGCTCTCAGACTGACACCGCCGAAAAATATGAGCCTTGAAGAATCTCTCGAATTTTTAAATGATGATGAATTGCTCGAGGTTACGCCGCATTTTCTCAGAATCAGAAAGCGCATATTAGATACCGATTTGCGCGCAAAAGAAGCAAACCGAATAAAAAAGCAACAGCATTAAATTAAACTAAATTAAAATTTTGTTACAGCTATTGACATATTCCTTTTTATGGATTATGCTGTTAGTAGAATTTGTTGAAGGAGGCAATTTTTATGAGAAGCTTTGAGATTCATGATTTGGATGTTTCTGCATTTGTAAAGGAGCTTAACAACTGTACCGGTCAGGTATGGATGACAACGGAGGAAGGCGACAAAATAAATCTTATGTCCGCTTTTTGCCGCGTTGTTGGATTGATGAGTATTCTTCAAGGTGCAAAACTTAGCCATGCAACAATTGAATGTGAAAACGAAGAGGATGAGAGCCGTTTATTCCGTCTTAACCTTTACGGAAAGGTCGAGGACAAATAAACATTTATAAGATATGGGGTGCCGATTGCTCTCGGCACCCCATTTTTTGTTTGAAAGGCATTGACAATTTATCTTTTTTATATTATAATACAATTTGTTCGCTCGAGTGGCGGAACAGGCAGACGCCCGGGACTTAAAATCCCGTGCCCCATAAAGGCGTACCGGTTCGATCCCGGTCTCGAGCACCAGAGAGAATGGCTTAACCATTACGGTTTATGCCATTCTCTATTTTTTTGCTCAAACGGAAAATTTGGTATTTTATGGATATTTCCACCAAATTTCCACCAAAAAATTTTATTTAATTACTGTAAAAGTTTATTTATTTGATGCAGTGCTTTTGATTTTTCATTAATATCAGGATGTAAATAATAGTTTGCTGTAATACCAATTGTTGAGTGTCCGAGATACTCCTGTATTAATTTTAAATCAATCCCGCTATTAAGAAGTCCTGTCGCAACACTGTGTCGTATATCGTGAAATCTTATAGTGGGAAGATTATTCTTTTTCAGAATACGTTTAAAAGCGTGTGAAAGGTATTCCGGAGAAAACGGTCTTCCATCGTTCCAAGTGCAAACAAAATCATTATCAGTATACATATTTCCAAACAATTTTCTATTGCTTTCTTGATGTTTCTTATGTAGCATAAGAAAATTATAAATATCTTCATCCATAGGAAGTATTCTGTTACTGCTTTGTGTTTTTGTGCTGTTTTGAAAAATCGTTTTGCCTGCACGTACTACACTGCTGCATATAGTTATTGTTCGCCGACCAAAGTCAATGTTTTTCCATTGAAGTCCTAAAACCTCACCACGCCTTAATGCATAATGACAAGATATTGTTATCGGGACTTCTATTGGTGTGCCTTTAACGGCAACTAATAAAGTTTTTAACTGATTTGCATCATAAACCTTTGGAGCATATTTTGTTTGCTTTGGTCTTTGAGTCCTATCAGCAGCATTAAACAAAACTGCGTCCTTTAACACTGCATTTTGCAAAGCTTTCCGTATCAAAGAATGATGTCTTTGAATACTTCCGGGTGAAAGTCCTGATTTGACTTTAGAATTATAATACTCCTGAATATGTTGAGGATTGATATCGACAAGCAAAATTTGCTTTTTTGAGAAAAATGGGACTATATGATTTTTAACAATTCCCCTATAGCCTGATAATGTTGTTGGTTTTAAGAAGTTCTCCTGTTCATCAACCCATTTTTCAATGTAAGTTTCAAATAACATATCTTTATATTCAGTAAATCCATTTCTTGTGACCTTTTTTTCGAAATCTTCCCTGATTTCCTCTACACGTTTTTTAGCGAGACGTTTGTTATTTCCCTTTATTTCAATTCCTGTACTTGTTTCTTTGTTTTTAAGTTTACCATCTTCCTCCCATTTTAATATACATGAATAACATTTTGAGCCTTTCTTTTCTCTCAAATATGCTTTAACTGATTTTTTCATTGAGTAACCTGCCTTTCAAAGGAATTAAATCTTAAATTTTTAGGCAAGGCTTTTGTTTTCAAAACGCTTATCGGTGCAGCCTCAATTTCACTTTTTGTTCAGATTTTTTCTTATCTGCCGCCTATGACAAATGACATTATTCTTGCGACCATATTTGGTTAACTTTTATATGGCTTTGGTATAGGTCTTACCTTCCTTTCGGGCGGTTCAACGGGTGGAACTGATATTTTGGGACGTCTTCTGCAGCATTTCTTTCCCCATTTTAAAATCGGGAAGCTTCTGCTTATTGTAGATGCACTTGTAATTGTTTCATCGCTTATTGTATTCAGGCAAATCGACCTTGCCCTTTGGGGTATTGTTGCGCTTTTCCTTTCA
>CAKSNY010000050.1 GCA_934476455.1 uncultured Clostridia bacterium
GCAATTTGGATTCTACAGAAAGAAACGGCAAAGGGAGCGTCCACTTGTGATGACAATTCGGTCATCCACGTCTTCGCATAGGCGTGGTGTTGTACTGCATATCATCTTGACGTGGGCTAGCTGCCTTGCTTATCTCTGTAGAAGGCAGCCAAGGCCAGTACCCAGGGTGAGCAAGAGTATGACTCCCACGTCTTTTTTGTACCCGTTCGGGTCGGGCAGTCACCGGACAGAAACAACAAACAATATGGAAACTATCAGTATTGCCGATTTTGAGAGACTTGTCTCCGAACGACTGTCCAACCCTAAAGCTTATGCGAATCGTTCTCTTCTATTGTGGAATGGACGTTATACTCAAGACAGCATTGAATATGAAGTAATGGAACAATGCTGCATGGATTATAATGGAATCCATCCGGACAATCAAATCTGGTTTCGCTATTCAGATTTCTGCTTTCAAGATGAAGATTATTCTAAAGGTCTGGCATTTTGTGAGTACGAAGAAATGTACGGCTATAAACCTTGTCGTATTTTGTTCAATACTGGCTGTTTCATGACAAATGAAACTGACAACTGGATAAAGTTTGTGAACAGTCACACTAATAATAAAGGTCAACTCCCTGATGACTGTGTATTGATTGCTTGTGTTCAGGCAAATTCTTCTTGCAATTTCAGGGAAGAGCAGTTTTCGGACAATTGTGACATCGTATGTCTTAAGCCATCTGTTGAAGAGTGGAGCAAGTGGATGTCATCAAGGTGCGATCCAGAGACTTTGAAATGTGTGCTCTCATTTATTGAATCAACAGGGATAGAACCTGATTATTTGTATCTGGGACGAATAATATCATCTCTTGAAAGCGAACTTGCAGACAGAAATCTTCAGCTTGTCGGCCAGCTGTCAAAAGACGACTTTGAGCACGCTGTAGGTGGAGTCGCACCATCTTTCCCTCGTCATGACTTCTGGAAATTCATTCAAACACAAAATAACAACCATGAATAATAGAATCAAGAACTTATTTGTCTTTCTTGTACCCTCGTTATTGATAGGGTGCGTAAAAGAAATTGAACAGCGTCAACCTCAAGAAAATCCGCACGAAGTCGTTTTCCACGCCAGCTGGGCACCGGAGACAAAGACCGTCCTACAGGAAGACGGAAGCGTCTGGTGGTCACCAGGAGATGAGATAAATTTATTTCCCCAGTATTATGACGATTCTTATGGTGGCTACTATACACATCCTTTTAAATTTATTTCAACAACAGAAGGGGCGTCTCCATCTACTGATTTTGTCTATAATGGGGATGATTTCCGACAATCAGACGAATATGTGGCTGTATTCCCTTATAATAGTGAGAATATCGCATTTAAGTCTAAATATATACTTGTTACCATACCGACAGTTCAAATGGCGCCATGTGGAACATTTGATCATAAGGCATTTGCCAGTGTCGCTATATCTAAAGATGAGAATCTTCAGTTTAGGAATATATGTGGCGGTATAAAATTTTCTGTTTCGCAAGATGGTATTAAAGAAGTTTCTTTCAAAAATCTTAATGGTTATGCACTCTCAGGATTAATTCATTTGAACTATGATTTCGAAAATGATAAAAACCAGATAGCAGGAAACACCACATTTCCAGAGATAATTGTTCGACCTAAAGGTAGTACATATTTTGAGGTTGGAAAGTATTATTATGCTGTAATGTTCCCTTTTGAACATGATGAGACAGCGTATCCTTATGAAAAACAATTTCCACTTCTTGTTACATTTAGAAAGGATAATGAGAAAGCCACATACTTAACAGAAGGTAAGGCGCAAATCAAACGCTCTGTCTTCAAAAGGCTATATAATAAAGATAAAGACCTGACTTTTGTCCCAATAAAAGATGAGGCTATAATGATGTCGACATTGCCAGATGGCGTGGACAATAAAAGCATAACCGAAGTCTATTTTCATCCGTCAAGCAGTAAAACAACTGAAACAAATCTTGGGACAGAAGAAAGCCCGATATATTTTGAATTGAATGACACCATCGTCAATTATTATACGCCGAAAGAGTCTTTCAATTTGAAAAATGTGACATCCCATATGTTTTGGAATTGGGAATCCTTGGTAAAAGTCGATTTTACAGGAGTGGATACCTCGGAAGCTACAGACTTTGTATATTTCTTTGGAGAGTGCCATAATTTGAAAGAATTGAACACTGAATGCATTAATACATCAAGTGCCGTCAATTTCTGGTCAATGTTTCGTAATTGCAAGAACCTTGAAAGGTTGGATTTATCCTCCTTTAACACAGAACATGTGATTGATATGTCCGCCATGTTCGAGGGGTGTCGAAATTTGAGAGAATTGAATCTTTGTTCTTTTGATACACAACGCTGTAAAGAAATAATAGGGATATTCAATAATTGCACTAGTCTAGAAAAACTTGATTTATCAAAATTTGATTTATCTTCTGTGGATATAACTAGCATGTGTAGTAGAATAGCTATTAAGCGTAAACAATGTATCGTGAAGGCTTCTGATTTAACATGGAGTAAGATGTGTAGTGATAATGCGGATATGCCGTATGCTTCTATGAATTATTACATCAAAAGGATTACACCCGATGAGGCGTTCCCTGCACTTGAAGACAAATTTGCAGGATTCTACAAGAGCACGGATTATAGTAAGGATTATACATATAAACTCATTCAAAAGGCAACAGTGGGCAAAGGAATCGATATTGTTATTATGGGAGATGCCTATTCGGATAGGCTTATCAATGACGGAACATACGATCAAGATCTTGGAAATGCCATTGAGAATATATTTTCTGAGGAACCACTAAAATCATTAAGGGACTACTTTAATGTCTATGTTACATATGCAGTTTCAGAGCACGAAAAAATAGAAGGCATCACGGCATTTTCATTGGTATTCAAAGATATGTCATCGCATATTGATGCTGCATTTGATGGTACAATCGATGATTATATGAGGGCCACCCTTCCAAGTTATGGATATGAGTTCTCAACAGGAAGACCGATACCATATATCATAATTGTATCTAATTGCCATCTGCATGCAGGAGTCACATATTCCTTCACTTCTGGCTCATCGGTGGTTCTGACATCTTTAGAAACAGATGACTCTGATTTTCATGCAGTAATATGTCATGAGTTCGGACATGCTATAGGGAAACTTGCTGACGAATATGATCAAGAAGGATTGACATTTTATGACCAGTACAACTTCAAACAGGAGAGTTCAAAAGGCTTTTGGCCTAATGTGGACATAACTAACGATTCAAATGCTGTAAAGTGGTATCGTTTTCTATCAGATGAACGTTATTCCAATCAAGGACTCGGAGTATTTGAAGGTGGGTTTGAGAAATATGCTTGTGGTATCTGGCGTCCTACGGAGAATAGTATTATGGGGAGTGCTACCACAGGGTTTAATGCACCATGTCGTGAGGCTATTTATAAAAATGTGAATTCATTGGCAGATGATTCTTTCGTATATGATTATGAGACATTTGTCGCATTTGATCAAAATGCAAAGTTAGTTTCTAATATAGCTGAACGTCGCATATCTCAAAAGAATAACACCTCTTTGCAAAGGTTGCCTTCTCCAGTATTTATTGATAATGGACCAATAACTTCTGGTGCTTCTACGACCATATCTAAATAAATGTTCGTATTGATTTCAATCATAAAATAATGATGACAATTATGAAAAAGAAGAATAATTACAACGCTCCGAATGTTGAGGTGATCGACATCGAGATTGAAGGTGGGTTTTGCCAGAGCTATAATTCAACTCACGAGGGAACAACAGAAGAAGATTGGGACGAAACTCTTTCATAGGTATTGATACTCCGGTGCATTTTTTACCCATAAAAGATGCACCGGAATGAGAAGATAGCATTGAAACAGGTGGTTTTGCGAAAGACTTGATGTGATGTCAAGTCTGGCGAAATCACCTGCTCGACTATCTGTAAGGT
>CAKSNY010000051.1 GCA_934476455.1 uncultured Clostridia bacterium
GAGTATGGAATTGAAAAACCTGCTTAAAAGGGATGTTACGGGATGATCAAAAAAGCAGGTCAACATAATATTAACATTTTTAGACGATTAGGTTCGTCTTTTTTAATGCTGAAAAATCAACTTGTCGCATGAGTAAAATCTTCCATTCGTGTTAACGAAAAGAAAGGTTGATTTTATGAACGAAGAATATTTAACACTAGCAATTGAAAACGATTTTCCAAAAGAAGTAATTGTAAATTACGCTTTAAGTGAATGTCGTAAAGAACGACTTGAATTAGATGTAATGGGAAAGCTCGTTGAGTTGTATATCGATTGCATCGACTGGTTAGACAAGGAGAAGGGAATTTCTCCAATTATTTCAATGAATACACTCAATGAATTGAATATATATTATAAGGATGTTCAATGCCCTTGGCGTAATAAGGATGAATATCTTGGCAAGAAATACAAGATTAAGAGTGTTTATGAAGATGACACGCTTGTAAGTGTACAGCTTGTTGGGTTAAAGGTTAGTTACGATAGTTTTTCAGAAGGTTTGCTTAATGCGATTTCTGAATCTTATAAAATCGCAACTAGTAATCCACGAAGCAATGAAAAACTTATTCCTTTACATGGCTTTATCGCAAGAACATTACAAAGTGCTCTTGGCGATAAGTATGAGGTAAAGAGTTTAGGCATTGGTGATAACAAAGAACAAATTGTTCAAGGTAGTGATAATGCCAAGAAGGTGGATATTTGTGTATTGAAAAACGGAAGCCCTGTTGCGTGTTTAGGAATTAAGTTTCCTTGTACCAATTATTCGCAAAATGCTGTTAACTACTTTGAAAACATGAAGGGTGAAACAGAAAATTTGCAATCAAAAGGCATTCCTTACACTCAGGTAATCTTTTTACCCGAATATGCTCCTTATTTTAAGTGTGATGGTACGTTAGTTAAAGTTGAAGACATCAATGATGCTAATATCAAAAATTATTTAACTTTAAGTGAAGGTAGGGGTACAAGAATGGTTTGCCCGTCTATAATGTCTGTTATCCCAATTTCTTTTGGGAATAGAGCTTTTTTAGAGACAAATAAAGATCGACAAATTTCTCCACAAGAACTAGCTGAAAGCACTTGTTTAAGATATTCTAACATCGATCAGTTAGAAAGACTTGACCCAGTTCACAGACAATTCTTACGAGAAAACAGTTCCTTGGTTAATCACCTTGAAGGGCTTATTGCTTATGTTAAGTCATTAGGTTAGTGATGAAGAACGAAGATTAATCTCTTCGTTTTTTGTACGACAGGCAGTCGTGCTTATAGTTAGTGTCATCACTAGATAACACTAACTGTTTTATTTTATATGTCTAGGTATAAAAGATACTAGTATCACTATATACAAAGGCATGGAAGTAAAATATTCCCAATAGGTTGAAATACCTATCTACTAAGGATATAGCCAAGTAGTAAGTTAGACTCAATGCATCATCGTGAGGTGGTGTGTGAAGGGAGTTACGCAAGAACTTAGGCACCAATATATCAATGCACAGTGGCATTTAGTAGTGATGATGTAGCGAAAATTATAGAAGTCCTATGATTAGATATCAAAGACTATGTCGATATCTAATAGTACTAAGTGTGAAAGCAGGAGGCATGAGTTCAAGGGAAGGCACAGATAATCCTGTGAGGTCTTCGTATTTAATGGACTACCATCTATAAGCGTAGCGAAGTGATGAATAGTGTACGAAGAAGTCAGAGTCACTGATAGTAGTTAAGAAGTTATAGAAATATGATGGAGCGAAGCGGTGGCACCTTGTGGGCTTTGAGTAAGTGTCGATATGTAAGTGTTAAATCTAAGAATACTGATAAACAATCATTATTAACCTTAGAAGATATTGCATATCAGAAGAAAGGAGATAAGAATAGACGCTATGAATGAACCATTAAAATTCAAATTATTTAGTGTGTATGGACAAATCCTACACAAAGATGTTCTTTTAGAATCTTTTAAAAGAGTAAAGAAGAACAATGGGTGCGCAGGTGTTGATAAAGTAAGTATTAAAAAGTTTGAAGAACACTTAGATGAAAACATCGAAGTAATCTTAAATGAACTTAAAACTAAAACTTATAAGCCTTCACCTGTAAGAAGAAAGTATATACCTAAGAAAAACGGGAAACTAAGGCCACTTGGTATCCCAACAATCAAGGATAGAATTGTTCAACAAGCTCTAGTAATGAAACTTGAACCATTCTTTGAAGAAAAGGTATTCCATGAAAACTCTTGTGGGTTTAGACCTCAAAGAGATGTAAAACTAGCTATCAAGAAAGTTGTATCAAGACTTGAAAGTGGATATCTTTATATCTACGATTTTGATATAAAAGGCTACTTTGACAATATACCTCATAAGAAACTTATGAAGGTTATTAACAAGTATGTATCCGATGGAACAGTGCTAGATATTATTTGGAAAACCCTAAAAGCAGGTTATATGGAAGATGAAATCAAGTACGAGACAGTAAGCGGCACGCAGCAAGGCGGGGTCATTTCGCCATTGTTGGCAAACGTTTATCTTAATGAACTTGATTGGGAATTAGCTAAGGAAAATCTAGAGTTTGTAAGATATGCGGATGACTCAATAGTCATGTGCAAATCTAAAGAAGAATTAGAGAAAGCTAAAGTTTTGGTGCACGATACTTTAGAGAAACTTGGATTAGAACTAGCTGAAGATAAAAGTGATGATATCGACTTCCATGACAAAGACTTTGACTTCTTAGGCTTTACGTTTAATCATTTAAGATTAAACAAAAACGGGGATAGACTGTATTACACATTCAGCCCTTCTATCAAATCGATGAAGAAATTTAAAACCGATATTAAGGCTAAAACAAAGAAGAGTTGGACATACTCGTTTGAGAAATGGAAAGAAATCTTAAATCCAATCCTAAGAGGAAAGTTCAACTACTTCCTAATCCCATTTGAAGTCAAAAAGGAATTAGAGCCAATACTTAAAGAGATGGGTAGAACTATGTATGGTATCCCTACCTTAAAAACAGGCGCACTAGATGGGTATGTAAGACAAAGATTACGTGTAAGCTTTTCGTGTAGAGGAAAGAAACATGGTGGTCAAACACAAGGAAAACTCTTAACAGTTAAATACGGCAACGAGTTCTTTGTGAAAGATATGGGTCTTGTCACTGGTGAATATCTAAAGTACCTAATATTTTCCCCAAATCTTTCCATTGATGAATTTCTTAGCCAAACAAAAGAAAGAAAAAAGAAATATCGGAAAGGTTATAGAAGCGAGTTCTTCAAATTCGCATACGCTAAGTAATATGCAATTTACAACATTTAGTCTATTCAAATAATTCACATTGGAAAGCCGTATGCCTTAGGAGGTAGAGCAGAAGATTGAAAATCTTCGTGTAGGTGGTTCGATACCATCCTGTCCCACCAAAATAGGGGTATGACGTAATAGGTAGCCGTAAGGGACTTAAACTCCCTTGGTAGTAATACCGTGTGGGTTCAAGTCCCACTATCC
>CAKSNY010000052.1 GCA_934476455.1 uncultured Clostridia bacterium
AGAAAAGGAGCTGTAGCTGTATGCTGTTTAAGGCAGTGTCACTAAACGGAACATGGGAAATGAAATACACGGAGGAGGGTTACTGCTCCGAGGAGAACCCGTTTAAAAATATATCGGAAGAGGAAGACTTAGCCGGAACAGAGCCAAAAAGCATATGCGGAGATTTCATAGAAAATGCCGTTCCCGGATATTGGGAGGATATGACAGGGGCTTTTCAGATGGCGTCGTTTTACTCGAAATTAAGGTTTAACCCCGAATACGGCGTGCAAAAATATCCGATAGCGGGAAATCCGCCGGATATGGCACTGCCGAATATTACGGGTACGTTTTTCTATAGAAAAACATTTTCGTATTCAAAAACAAATGGCGATAAAACGCTTCATTTTGAGGGTGTGCAAAACAGCGTATCCGCATGGATTAACGATGTGTATTTAGGCAGGCACCTCGGCTACAGCACACCGTTTGAAATTAAAATTCCGGAGGAATGTATGACAGACGGTGAAAATACAATCGTGCTGTCTGTGTCAAACCATCGCCTTAAAGGATATATGGACGAGCCTGTATCGGGGCTTACGTCGCGCGCGGCGAACGAGTGCACAGGCGGTATTACCGGAGATGTGGAAATAAGAACGTATAA
The DNA here is from genome assembly GCA_934476455.1 of uncultured Clostridia bacterium. Classification (GTDB taxonomy): domain Bacteria; phylum Bacillota; class Clostridia; order UMGS1883; family UMGS1883; genus UMGS1883. The sequence continues at coordinate 638 of CAKSNY010000052.1, forward strand.
AAGCGAAATAAAGGATATTGCGGTTTTAATTTCTGAAGATTTAAAAAGCGCCGATGTTTATGCAGAGGGCAAAGCGCCGCTTTCATGGTTTGTATGCGATAAAAGCAAGGTTATTAAAAGCGGAACGGCAAACGGCGGCTTTTCATTTTCGACGGATGGCTTAAAGCTGTGGTCGCCCGAGGACCCAATGCTGTACACCTTAAAAATAAAGTGCGGAGAGGCGGAAACGGAAAGAAAGTTCGGCGTGCGCCGCCTTACTGCGGATAACGAAGCACTTTATCTTAACGGATATAAATATCTTCTCAGAGGTGCGTGCGAGCACTGCTATTTTCCGAAAACAATTCACCCCGTGCACGACAAAGCTTATTACCAAGCGGTTATAGAAAATCTGAAAAAGCCGGGGTTTAATTTTATAAGGTTTCACACATATGTTCCGCCGGAGGAATATATGCAGGCAGCCGATGAGCTGGGTATGCTTTTGCAGGTGGAATGCCCCAACAACACAACAAACCGCGAATGGAGCGAAATTGTGCGCTTTTGCAGACGGCACACATCGGTAATTATCTACTGCTGCGGAAACGAGCTTTTGATTGACGACCCGTTTATTGAATACCTGAAAGAGTGTGCAGCCGATGTTCATACCAATACGGACGCGCTGTTTGCCCCGATGAGCGCCATGCGCGGCATAGAATACTTCTGGTGCGAGCCGGAGCAGGAAAAAGAGCTTAAGGAAAAGCCCTTTAAGCACCATCCGCGCAGGCTTAAAGCCCTCGGTGAGTTTTGCGATGTTTACTGCACGTATCCAAACGGCGCGCACAGCTATTTTTCGCTCGGCTGTGAGCCGAAAAAAATTGACGAATATGCAAAGGTATATCAAAAACCGCGCTTAAGCCACGAAATATGTATAGACGGAACATATACGGATTTAAGCCTTAAGCGGCGTTACAAGGGGCTGCGTGTGGGTGAAACGCAAATGTTTTCCTCCATAGAAAAGCACCTTGAAGAAAAGGGGATACTGGACAAAGCGCCGGTTTATTTTAAAAATTCGTGCGAATGGCAAAGGCGCGTCAGAAAATTTTGCTTTGAAAATGTGCGGCTCAGCGGCAGTATATCGGGGTACGATTTTTTAGGACCTATTGATACGCACTGGCATACATTCGGGTATGACGTAGGTATGATGAATGAATTTTACGAGCTTAAGCCCGGCGAAACACTGAGAAACGTAAGAATGTACAATTCGGAATCGGTTATTCTTACGGACATCGGCAAAAAAAGAAACTATGAAGAGGGAGAGAGCTTTTGCTGCAATATTTTTGTGTCATATTACGGCAGAAAAATGCTCGGCAATACTCGCCTTACAATAAGGCTTTTTGTGGGAGAAAACGCAGAAGAGTGCAGCGTGTACAGTATTAAAAAAATACAAAGCGGAGAAATTACACCGCTTGCGGCATTTTCCAAAGCACTTCCGAAAACAGACAGACCGCAGAAAATGCGCCTGTATGCGTCATTGGACGGCGACGGCTTTTTTGCGGAGAATGAATGGGAGATGTACCTGTTCCCCAAAACAAAAAAGAAAATTCCGGAAAATACCGAAATTTTGTATAATGCGGAGGAGGAACAGCTCTTTTCACTGCTGGAGCAGGGCAAAAACATAGTGCTGTTCGGCGCAGAGCCGTTTGTAACCCTTCCGACAAGCTTTCGTATATCATTGGCAGGGCGAAGCTCGGGCAATTTGGCAACGGTAATTTACAAGCACCCGATTTTAAAGGATTTTCCGCACGAAGGATTCTGCGGATGGCAGTTTGCGGGAATGCTTGAGGGCGGCAGTGCAATCTGCTTTGAAAGTGACAAAGCCGCGTTTTTGCCAATTATAGAGGTAGCATCCACACATAAATGCGCGGTAAGGCAGGCGGCGCTGTTTGAATACAGGGCAATAAACGGCAAAATCATAGTATGCGGTTTTAACCTTGGTGAAAAAGACCCCGGCGCAAAGTACCTTAAAGAAAAAATAATTGAATATGCCGCGGGCGAAAGCTTTGCGCCCGAAAATTATATTGACAGGGAAACGCTTTTTTCACTTATACATACGGATGTAAAAAAGACGGCAGGAAATACAAATCTTGCATTTAACGCAAACGACAAAACAGCCGTAAGAAAAAAGCGGCACTAAACATCGGAGGAACCATATGGAAACAATATCATACATAGCATCATTTATTGCAACGGTTTTAAGCTTGTTGGAGCCGTTTAACAAAAAAATGAAAACCGTGTTGGTTTTTAGCTTCGTTGGGAACGTATTGGTTGGTACAAGCTATATCCTGGTAGGGGGAATAAGCGGCAGCGCAATCTGTTTTGCGGCGGCAGTACAGCTTCTTATAAATTACAGCTTTACGGTAAGGGGAAGGAAAATCCCTGCGGCTGTTATAGCTGTACACTCGGCGGCATTTTTGGCGGTTAATTTAATAACGTTTAAGGCGTGGTACGACGTTTTTGCGCTTATTGCCTCAATGCTTTTTGTGTTAAGCGTTGCGCAAAGCAATGCGAAATATTACCGTGCGATATATATACCTAACTGCCTGGTATGGATTGCGTATGATTTTATGGCAAAGGCGTACGG
>CAKSNY010000053.1 GCA_934476455.1 uncultured Clostridia bacterium
TTTATATACACAAATAAATTTATTAGATTAAATTTTTCTGTCTGTTGATTTTGGGTATTTACTGTATCAAATGACAGTTGTTATTTCTTTAAAAAATTTTTTACAACCAAAATTCCCTGTTCCCATTTGTATATCGGTCTGTATAACTCAATCTCGTATTCAATGTTATTGCATACATAAGTGGCTGAAACTGTTTCAGCACCGGCAAGAGCTGTTATCTTTCCGCCCGAAAGACCTTGTTTGTCCATAAATTCTAAAATGACAGCATTAGGGTCAAGCCGCCATAGAAAACGTCCGATATCAACTTCCGCTTAAAACTTTTGCATTTATTCATAAGAAAGATGCTCCGCATTTGATTCATCCTGAAAGCTGCCGGCAATCTGTGCAACATATTTGAACATTTTTTCATATTCAGCCGCAATTTCAATATCGTTTTCATCTCTGCCTTCCCATATCGGATATTGAACATCGGTCGGAACTTCAAAAATATACGCATACACATCATCTTTGTAAAGCAGTTGGCTTCCGCCCGGCATATTTAATATTTCATCTGCATTTTCTGCATTTGTTTTTTCAATGCGGAATAATGTGCCGATACCGTATTTATCATAGGCTGCCTTTTGAACAAAGCTGACCATATCGTTTGCCATCTCAACGGAATATTTTCCGCTCCAGCTTTTAGGAATTTTAATCGTATACTCTCCCATAACGATATGATAGAAACCGCTGTAATCAATTATATTTCCGCTTTTGTCATAAACGTCATATGTAAGCTCGTGAGGTACTTTGTTTTCATCACGTCTGTTTGTAAAACCAAACAACATATAACTTGCATTTCTCAAAGGAATATATGTCGTTGACTTTTTTAATACAGGAGTTTGTTTTAAACCCTGACTGATACCGACATTGTTTTCTATTTCATCAAAATTTTTATCGTGTTCATCAAAAGAAATATGCTTTAATCCTAATAGATTGCTGCCTATTTTCAGGCGATACATTCCCGATTCACCCTGATAGTACGCAATAGTTACATCTATTGTTCCGTCATTCCATTTTATATCTGTAACCCCGTCGTCTTTTGAAAAGCTCTTATCAATTACTTCTCTAAGCGGAACATATACCTCTCCGTTTTCGATAAAGGGTTTGTTCTTAAGTTCAATCTTTTCGCCGTTATTCAAAATTTCAATAGTGTAATCATCAGTCGTCAAATCCGATAATATGCCGCTTGCAAAAACCGTTGTCGAAAGCATAATAACCGCAATGACCGCTGACAATACCGACATAAATCTGCTTGTTGTCCTCTTATTCTTAATCATAACAAATCTCCTTTTCAAAAATTTTTTACTGCTTGCCATTTGTGTGGTAAGCGGAAGCTGTTTGGATTTTCCTGTCGGAAGCAGGGAAATAATTGTGCTTATATAGCTCATTTCCTCGCTGTCTGTCATATTTTTTGTAACCGATATATCACAGGATATTTCGCACTCGGATGCAATTTGCTTTGAAACATACCACGAGATAGGGTTAAACCAATGCACGCATTTTACAAATTCGGCAAACCATTTATATAAAATATCGTGCCGCTTAAAATGCGTCATTTCGTGGCGCAGTATGTTGTCTAACTGTTCGCCTGATAACTCCGTTTTCGGTAAAATAAGCATTGGTCTGAATACGCCCGTCATAAACGGCGACGCAATATTTTCCCATACCCGAACATTGATTTTCCTGTCGGTGTACTCTCCTGTTTCGGGGCAGGATATAACCTCGCCGTTTTTGCGTATTTTAATATTCAGCCTTACATAGCGTACAACATTTAAGAGCATTAAAGCTATTGCGCCGATAAGCCATACATACGCTAAAATATTCATTCGGTTATAAATTATCCTATCCCATATAACAGTTGCTTTCTGCAAAAGCTGCGGCTTTTGAGCAGGGGCTGTCTGCACAATATTCTCGGTTGTTTCGGGTTGTTCACTGACAGCCTCTTGTTGTGTCTGTATCGTTTGCGTTGCAATGTTCGGTGCAGGCATCGGATTTACATTAAACCGCACCGGCATAAGCATTACAAAAAGCACGCACAGCCATATGTAATAATGCCACGAATACCCGAAAAGCTTTTTTGTAATCGGGCGAAGCAGACTGATAACAACCGCAAGGACAGAGCCGGCAAGTGATGTGATTAAAAGAGCTTTAAATAATTCACCAATCAAGTTTATCCCTCCTTTTTCTCAAAAATCGCTTTCAGTTCACGTATATCCTTTTCCGAAAACTGCTCCTCCTCAAAAAGTGCGGCAACCAAATTTTCGGCTGAGCCGTCAAACAGATTTTTAATAAGGCTTTTTACCTGCGATTTTTTATATTCCCTTGCTGTCAAAATCGGTGTATAATACCATGCTTTGCCACGTCTTTCGGCGGATAATGCGCCCTTTTCAACAAGTCTTGCAAGAAATGTGGCAATCGTTGTACGTTTCCAGCCTTTCTCCTCAACAGCTTTTCCGATTGCCGTCGAGCCTATCGGCTCATCTGCTTTCCATACAACCTTCATAATTTCAAGCTCCGCTTCACCTATATTTATATTTTTCACAATACATACCTCCAATATATTCTACTCTCGTCGACATATATAGTCTACCACATTAGACATAGATTGTCAAGGTATTTTTGTGAATTTGTAAATTATAACCAAATTTCAACAGTAAAAATTGTTTGAATGATACAAATACATAACGAAAAACGATTGCTTACTTCTAAGGGTTGTTTTTCTTGCTTTACGCAAGCATGTGCTATCTTGAAAAAATAAATACAAATAAAAATTTCACTTATTACAATCCTCATATCAAGCAGATATAAACAGATACAAAAACGAAGTCTGCAACAAAATCCACAGACCGCATAAAGCAAAAAAACTGCTTTTCAACTCAAACAGATACAAAAGCATAGATGCAGCAAACATACATAGACCACATACCAGAAAAAATGCCCTGCTTTTCAGCAAGGCATTTTTTAAATATGTTTTGAAGTATCCGGCGAATACCTGCTTTCCCGGGCAGTCACCCGCCAAGTATCATCGGCACAACGGA
>CAKSNY010000054.1 GCA_934476455.1 uncultured Clostridia bacterium
ATGTTGCAAGCAATTATTATATTTATGCCATATATTATACCGTTTTTGACAACAGCTCTTGTTGTGTGGGTAATTAAGAAAATTATTGAAAAATTCACATATGATTTTTCAACCATATCAGGAGACTCTAGAAGAATAGCAAGGAAAAAAGCACGAAAGATGGGCAACGTAGTAGATATGATTTCTTCTTTCAAAGATATAACTGAAAGTATAAAAAAATAGAGGGACATAGAGATATCTATTAACAGATATGTGAATTTTAGAGGAATAAAAAATGAGAACTGATATCATAGAATATTTACAGAAAGAAGTATATCACAGGTGCAAGCAACCAACTAACAAATTTGGAATGGGGTGCTATTATCACATTGAAGCAGTGGTGAAAAATGCAGAGATACTGGCAGAAAAATATGGTGCTGACAAAGAAACTGTGATTATAGCAGCATGGTTACATGATATTAAAGCCAATACACTTTTACAAAAAGATTTTAAACAAAAAGATTTTAAAATTAAAATTTTATGAAGCATAAATATAGTGTAATATCGAGAAAAATCAAGTTGGTACATAGTAAGGAGAAACATATGGTGGATAAAATCTATAATTTTGAAAAACTTACGCCTAATAAAGAAGCGGATATATCAGTATATGAAGGGAGACATAGATATTTATATGTTCGGCACTAGAATCATATAAGAAAATAACTGCTTTTATAATAAAAATTGAACTAGAAAAAGTTTGAATGATGCATTAGAATGCCCAAAGCCTGTATTTATGCAGGCTCCGGCACATGCTTTATCAAAAGGTTACATTTGCGGGGGAAATAATGAGTTAGAGGTATGCTAATGGATAATGTGGAAGTAAAACTTTACGGTGCGTTTACTATTGTAGGTGGTTAGTTATACTTTATAAGTGGGAAATGTTATTATTGAAAAAACCGCTGATTAACTGAAAAAGTTAGCTGTTGTAGTCAATAAGTCGTTGATTGATTCCAAAAAGTCGGTAATTGAATAGCATAAATATAATGAACCTTCAAAGGCAAATATTCTTATAGTGATTTCTTAAAAAACGAATATTCCAAAGTTAGTCTCAACGAAGTCTCACGAGATTTGAGACTGAGTGAGACTCTATGATATAGCAAAATGCGATAAAATCGGTATTTGCAGGTGAATTATAAAGTTGTAGTCTCAAGACAGTCTCATTTTTGAAATTGTTTGTTGAGACTAACATGAGACTGAGGAGGTTCAAAATCATGAACATAAGCAAAAAGGATTGGAAATTATTTCGAGAAAGATTATCAGGCTGGCAGGAAAATTATATGGAAGGTCTTGTTAAAGAGTATGCAAATTTTCTGAATGATGATAAAAAGCCTGCATCAGAGAAATTCTGGGAACTTGAAAAACGGATAAAAGAAGATAAGCGTCATCCGGGAGTTATCATGGAGATGAGTAAGTCAGAGGTGATATGGGATATCGTTCGTCTTATTAGATTGAAAGTAATTACATATGACGATTTATCAGACTTTAGTGATGAATTACAGAATGAAGTAAAAAGAATACTTGAGATGAGCAGGTGATACATATGGAGATTGGTGCAACAAAAGCAGTTCAAGATCGACTAAAAACAACAAAGATTGAAGAAAGCAAAGGTGCTTCACTTGTGTTCTGCTGGGACACACATTTGACGAAAATAAAAGGAAGAAATGTCTTGTTTATTGTAAATGCCAGTAATCGTTATACAATAGCAATGACAGATATTGAACCAAGAAACTGGAATTACTATGCAATGTATATCAGCCGCGTGATCCATGGCGTGATGCAGGAAATGGGATATTCTGAAGAACAGATAGCACAATATTTTAAAATGTCAGGCGATATGATTGTGACAAAGACACATGGGAAGAAATCGGTTGGCGGCATTAATAGAATGGTAACGGATGCGCAGTATTTTGATAAGAAACTGGAGAAAGATACAAAATATCAGTGGGAACTGAGTGAGTATCTTAACAGAGATATTTGTCAGCCAGAGGGATTCGATGCATATGGATATCCAAGTGAACTCTTTAAATTAGACATGGAACGATTAGGAATTATTCCTAAGAGAAAGCCTGCAAAGGTAATTGATTTTACCAGGTACATAGATACTAATCGCAGTTCTAACCATTAGCGCAAAAGAATTGTTAAAACAATTGTTTGGGCATAAGAAGTTAGTTTGCAATGACGAAAAGCAAGATGTATAAAATAATTCGTCGCTAAAAAAGTGACGAAAAAAGCGACGGAAAAGGAGAACATTTATGAGCATAACATTTGAAATAGTCAAATTTAAAAAGCCAACAAAAGATGATTTGTCTAATTTACATATGTTTAATCCTTATGGTTCTATTCCAATATTAGATGATGATGGCGATAGCACGGGATGGAATATTTATATGTTCAGGGCTGATGATAAGGATATACAGAATATTATAAATAGCAGTTATGCAGTCAAAATGGAACTCCCAGAATGCATTACAGATTATGATAGTTTTTTTGAAGATTTGGGATTCCCTAAAGAGGCAGTAAGGAATGGAGATGTTCGCATTATAAAATCCAACTCCAGATATATTACTATTTCTTATGGCGACAAATCAAAGGAGATAGAAAAAAGCAGGCTTGAAAAATATAAGGTGATGGTTCAAACAAAATGTGTTGTTTTGAAGATTAAGGCTTTATGGAACAGCAGTGAAAATAATTTATATGGTATAGATAAAAAGAGAGCCATAAAGTGTATACCAGATATTGAAAATTATGAATATGTTCCAGTTAATAATAGTATGCTGGCAAAAGCAGAAATTCCCTTCTTGATATTTGAAAGAAACCGGGGAAAATGTTTTATAGAGATGTATTGATAGAATCTAGAGAAAGGAA
>CAKSNY010000055.1 GCA_934476455.1 uncultured Clostridia bacterium
TATTTTAACACAGCAGTGGCGTGAAAATCCGGGCAATAAACGTGTTCGGATACTAACACATCTGCTTAAGCCCTTGTCCTTAAGCCGAAAGCTTGTTTTCGGTTTGAAGCGTGTCGACTTTATCGGCACGCTCACATCCGATTATTAAGTCGGAGGTATTTTTTACAAAAATTTTTCGATTGCATACAGCATAACACCGCCGGGAAGCCCCAAGACGCCCACAACAAGCGCCGAAACGGCATTTATACCTATCGGCGTAAGCGCGGCTGACGCGCCTGCCATATTGTATATAACAAGCAGGGACAATCCGAAAATCGTTTTACATAAAAGCTCTGCCGCGGCGCGGAGATTTAAAAAAAACAAGGCGGCGGCGCAAATACCGAAAATTATATACAGCGTATTCAATACAATCACCCCTACTATACTATGACAAAAGACGCAGTTTAAGAAGTTTTTTAAGCGTTTCATCGGGGTAAAACTCTTTCGTGCGGCCCATATATACAAGCCTGTCCGCATAAAATAAGGTGTCGGAAAGCGGATATTCGCCCGTTTGCGATTCCAAAAGCCCGACGCGTGTAAGCTCAATCAGCCTGTCCTCATACAATACATATGTAATCGTAAATGTGCCGCGGCGCAGAATTTTATTTGTATAAATTGCACCTGCCGCAATGGCGGCTATTTCAAAAAACCACTCAAACGGCAAAAAGGGCGCTGCGGAAAATACCGCCGCAACGCATAAAATAACAATTATCAGTGCAGCTATGGTCTGCCGCATATTTCGGGGCGCCTTCGCCGCCGCGCGGTAAAGCTCTTTCTTTTCCATATATACCTCCTACAAAACCCAATCAACAATTACAGCCGACAGCTTTTTTTCTTCCGTTTCCAAAACCGCAAACGTTTTTTTTCCGCCGCCGCGCGGACAGGCGCAGCTGCCGGGGTTAAGCAAAAGTATGCCGTCCTCCCTTTCAAGAAAGGGAATATGTGTGTGCCCGAAAAGCGCCGTCTCACACCCGCGCTCTTTTGCCGCACGGATAAGCGCCCCCTTTTCTCTTTGTACTCCGCGCGTATGTCCGTGGCACAAAAACAGCTTGTGTCCGTCAAAATCAAAAACGCGTTCCCTTGCATCGCCGCAGAAAAAATCGTTATTCCCCACAACGCTTATACAAGGCACGGGCGCATACACGCTTTCTATATAGTCGCAGTCGCGCGCAATATCGCCAAGATGAATGATAAAATCAACCTTTCCTGCCGCACTTATTGCTTTGTCGCACATATCGGTGTTACCGTGGCTGTCCGAAAGAATTACCGCGCGCATACACTTCACTTCCTTTAAAAAACTTCTTTTACAGTTTATATTACAGAACGAAATATGTCAATGCCTCATATATTAAAAGGAGAAGATATTTTGAAAGGATGATAGCCGTGAACGATATTTTCGGTATGCTTAAAAATCTTAACAGAAACCAAATAAACGAAGCAGTAAAAAAGGCACAGCAGTTTGCCCAAACCCCGCAGGGTAAAGCCGCAATAGAAAAGCTTAAGCGCGGCGAAGCGATAGATTCGCTGCCTGTTGCGGGCGATAAACAAAACGAAATAATATCGGCGCTTAAAAACAATCCGGAGGCAGCAAAAAAAATTGCGGAGTTTTTAGGCGGCAAAGGGTGATTTTATGGATATAGAAAAAGAACTGTCAAAGGCATTGGCAGATCCCGAAATAATGAATAAGGTAAGCGGTATTTTATCCTCTCTCGGGCAGGGAGATGCGGATAAAGCGGAAAATGCGGCGCCGTCGGATACCGATATGCTGAAAAATTCTCTGGCGGCGCTCGGAAATATGCAGGACGACCGCACACGTCTTCTTATGGCAATAAAACCTTTCCTAAGCGAGAAACGCGCCCCGTATATGGACAGCGCCGTTATGATTCTGCGTCTTATAAAAATGGGTAAAATTACTGAAATATTCAAATAACGGCAAAGCATTGCCCGAAAGGAGGATTTTATGCGTGTAATTCAGATGAGTGCTGCCTCGCCTCCCCCGTTTTCCCGCCGCGGCTTTCAGCCGCCGCGGCAATCATACGCCGCGCAGCCGGCAAACGAACCGCCGCGCGAGGACGAAAAGGCGACTTTTCCGTGGAATTTTCTTTTTAACGGGCGCGGGGAAAAGCTGCACGGCTTTTTGTCAAAACTTGAAAAAGACGATTATATCCTCGCCGGGCTTATCATCGTGCTTATTTTTGAAGGGTGTGACGATTACATTCTTCTCCTGGCATTGGGATATCTTCTCCTTATGGGCTTTCTGGAGGAGGAAAAATCGTGAACGGGGAAAACCTGAACGTTTTGGCAACAGCCGTTGCAAATGCGATGGGCAAGAATATGAGTGCACAGGAACTTGCCCTCTGGGGCGTTTTTTTGTCTATGGTGGGTGACGCGCTCGGCGTTTTGGCGGCGGCACGTTCTCTGCCGCCGGATTGATAACCCTGAGCGTGTCGGCTATACCGACACATCTGCTTCTGCTTGCGCGGCGCTCAACCGCACCGGCCCTTGCAGGGAGCGGTTTTTGCACTGCACGCCCGCGAAAACCGCGTTTTTTATGTCAGAGGGGATTTCCCCTCTGACAACTCCCCAAATTCTCGAATTTTCAGCTTTTAAACAGCCCCTTTACACAGCATTTTGACCTAAAGAAAGAAAAAAACGAAAAAAGTTGTAAAAAAGAGTTG
>CAKSNY010000056.1 GCA_934476455.1 uncultured Clostridia bacterium
TTATTTACTCAGTGCATTGGCTGCTTTTGGAGGCGGATTTTTATTATATGAAATTTTTTCCCGGATACCGGTAGTAAGATGGTGTGTTCTGGGAATTAAAAAGGAGAAAAAGCATGTTTCAGGAAAATCTGATTTCACTTCGTAAAATGAAACAACTGTCACAGGAAGCCCTGGCAGAACAAATCGGTGTCAGCAGGCAGACCCTGTCAAAGTATGAAACAGGGGAGGCGTTGCCTGATATCGAAAAGTGTAAACGGCTGGCAGAGGTATTGGACGTCACGCTGGATGATTTGGTCAATTACGACAGAGAGGTCGGAGGACTTGGAGTTCCACCCAAAGGGAAACATGTTTTCGGCATGGTGACAGTGGGGGATAAAGGACAGATTGTGATACCGGCAAAGGCAAGGAAGCTGTTTGGCATAGAACCCGGAGACACGTTGATTGTATTGGGGGACGAAGCCCAGGGACTGGCACTTTTGGCAGAAAAGGATTTCATGGAGATGGTGCGGCAGTTTTCTTCCGGTACTTAAGTGGGGTACAGCCTATGATGCGGATAAATTGCCGGTTGAAGTTAGAAAGATTGCGAAATCCACTCTCATAAGCAATTTCTGATATCGTGAGGGAGGTATCAGCAAGCTGCTTGCAGGCATAGTTGATTCGGTAATGTAAGATATATTCCACAGCACTAAAGCCCACGTTCTTTTTGAACTGGGACATAAAATAACTTTCACTCAGATGGACATATTCGGAGAGCTGATGAATGGTAATAGGCTCTCTGAAATGCTCCTGGATATATAAAAGAACAGTTCGGATGAGTTCATTTTCTTTTGTTTTGGGTGTCGCTTTTGTTGCATTCTGCTCCAGAAGAAAGAGTAGGCGCAGAATGTCACTTCGCATTAGCATATCAAGTTGCGGTGTATTTCCTTTAGCGCAGAAAAAAATACTTTTGACTGTTTCCTGTAATGATTCATAATGATTGGATGCAGACGTAAGATGGGGCTGTAAACGCAGTGCACCGTTGATGAGCGGAGCGACACAGGTCTGGACATAGCGGTCAGATGGGGAATTTCCCAGCATATCAGCATGAAAAACCAGGGTGTCATAAATCGGATGAAAGCCAGGATGCGGATAAATCGAGTGGGTAATGTTTGGCTGGATAATGATAATATCGCCTGCGTTGGCAACGAATTTCTCTTCTCCACAGATGAAATCGGCAGCTCCTGATAACATATAGTTTAACTCGAATTCTTCATGCCAGTGCATGGGAACGTATCCGAACTGGTCGGGGAGAGTACAGCTATAAAAGGAATAGGGTTTTTGTGCAGAACTGTGGATTCGGTTTTCCTTGGACTTTAAATCATTCATAGTAATCTCCATATCTGAGCAGGCTCTTTGCATATACCGGGTTTGTCTCTGCGAATAAACAGGTTCGCACGATGGAATTTGTTGTATGTCTTTTCAACAGAAATTCCAGGTTGCCCTTCTTTAAAGTAGGATAGTATCAGAAAATGAATAATATATTGGTGGATTATCCGGTAACTGTACGATATCATATTAGTAACTACAAAACAACACAAAATATGGAGGAACAGCTTATGACACATCCGGCATGGTTAGATAACGCAATTTTCTATGAAATATATCCACAATCCTTTCTGGATACCAACGCAGATGGTATTGGGGATTTTCAGGGAATTATAGAGAAGCTTGATTATATCCAGACGCTTGGCTGCAATGCAATCTGGATGAATCCCTGCTTCGAGTCTCCCTTTGGGGATGCAGGGTATGATGTGGCAGATTATTATAAGGCGGCACCCCGGTATGGAACCAATGCAGATTTGAAAAAACTTTTTGAGGCAGTCCATGAGCGAGGCATGCACATTTTACTGGATTTGGTTCCGGGACATACCAGTGTGGAACATAAATGGTTTAAAGAGTCCATGAAAGCTGAAAAGAATGAGTTTACTGACCGTTATGTGTGGACAGACAGTATCTGGGAATCTCCTGCAGATTATGGCTGTATCCGTGGTATTTCTGACAGGGACGGTTCCTGTATGGTGAATTTCTTTTCCCATCAGCCGGCTTTAAACTATGGATTCTATAAACCGGAGGCATCCTGGCAGCAGCCGGTAGAGGCAGAAGGTCCAAGGGCTACCGTAAAAGAACTTATGAATATCATGAGCTTCTGGCTTTCCTTAGGCTGTGATGGCTTTCGGGTGGACATGGCGGGTTCTCTTGTTAAAAATGATGAAGATGGCAAAGGAACCATTCAGTTATGGAAAGAAATCCGTGATTTTCTGAATGATAAATTCCCGGAAGCAGCTATGGTTTCCGAGTGGGGAGAACCGGACAAGTCCTTACAGGGTGGTTTCCACATGGATTTCCTGCTGCATTTCGGACCGTCCCATTACAATGACC
>CAKSNY010000057.1 GCA_934476455.1 uncultured Clostridia bacterium
GTATCATAGTGCTGTTGGCTATGTCCGTTCCGTCAAGGACTGCCCTACGGCGTATCGGCTTCGCCTTGTTCCTTGACCTCACTACACACCTTATTTTATTTTCTCATCTACTAATTCTCCATTTTCAATCACAATTATTCTGTCTTTAAATTCTAATATCCACTGATGTGGTTCTCCACTTCTATTACTCTCTCCTTCTAAGCGAACCATATTTTTATCATTCCCCCATATATTTCGAGCATACATAACTTTCAAACTAGATTTATTCTCATCCGTTGCCCCCGAAAAATTCAACTCATATCCTGGTTTCCCTTGCAGTGTAAGATAAGCCGTATCCCCTTGCACCCCATAATTTAAAATAACATTTTCATACATTGCCACACCATGTGTCAAGTGAAAACCAACTCCCATAAGAACTCCCGACAAAATAAACGCTCCAACGAATATTCCTAATGCTTTTCTTCTATTTTTTTTCTTGATTTTCTTAATCAAATTTACATCTTCAATTTCTTCATTTGTTATCACTGAAAAATTGGCAATCCCCCCTGTCATTTCCTGATAATACTTTTGACATTCTTCACAATTTTTCAAGTGTTTTTCAATTTCTTGATTACTTTCTTTGCTTGTCAATCCATCAATATATAGAGGTAACAAATCTCTAATCATTTCACATTTCATGGTTGCTCTCCTTTCTTATTCTTTGCTTTCCACGATAAAAAGTCACTCTTGCCCAATTTTCATCTTTTCCCATAATTTCTCCAATTTCTTTAAATGTAAAATCGGCATTTAATCTCAAATACATAACTTCTCGCACCGGCTCTTCCAACAAATGAAGTTTTTTATACAACTCTATTACTTCCATTTTCTGTATTGCCGAATTTTCTGTGATTTTCTGACAAGTAGTTTCTTCTACATATTCTGCCACTACTTCTCTATCTTTCTTCTTTAATTCTTTATACCATAAATGCTTTGCAATCGAACATAACCATACATATATCTTACAGTCACCACGAAAACTATCAATAGATTTTAGGGCTTGAAAAAAAGTTTCTTGTGTGAGTTCTTCGCTTAAATGTGCATCATGGCAAAGGCTAAATAAAAATTTATATACTTGTGGCATATATTTTCGATAGATTTCTACCATTTCTTCCATACTCTACCCTCCTTTACCTATATGTACTTTACATATATTTTTCGTTACACAAATTTTTTAATTTTTAAAAATGGCGTAGATAATGTTCCCACTACCTACGCCATTTCTCATTACATCTTTGAAATATTTACTCCATTTTCTTTCAACTTTTACTCCAAATTTACTCCATTTTAAAAATCTATTACGATATTTTGCGGTATTCTACGATACCTTTTCTTTGAAGAAAAATGTCTGCAAACCTTGATTTTCAGCGAACTTTTCAATATTTCCAAGCACTTTATTCTATTGTGAGAATTTCTTCTCAACTATTTCTGTACGATATTGACAATTCTTCCCGGAACATAGATTTCTTTTACGATTGTACCGGTCAATTTATCTGCAATCACTTCTTTTGCCTTGGCAATGACTTCATCCTTCGGGTCTTCTTTGCCAATAGCAAGGGTCGCTCTTGTCTTACCATTAATCTGTACTGCGATTTCTATGGTAGACTCTACCGTCTTTGCCTCCTCGTATTCCGGCCAGGAGGTCTGATATACTCTGCCTTCAAATCCGACTCTCTGCCACAGTTCCTCTGTGATATGTGGTGCTACCGGATTCAACAGGGTAAGGAGTGTTTTGAATTCATCCCTTGTCACTGCATTTTTCTTATAGAATTCATTGATAAGAGCCATCATGGCAGCAATCGCTGTGTTATATTTCAGATTTTCAAAGTCGTTGCTTACTTTCTTGATAGTCTGATGCATCTTTGTCTCCAGGTCTTTGGAGAAACCTGTTTCCTCTGTGAGAATATCCTGTAACTTCCATACTCTCTCCAGGAAACGACGGCAGCCTTTCACACCATCTTCTGACCAGGATGCAGATAATTCAAAAGCACCGATAAACATTTCGTAAGTACGCAGGGTATCTGCGCCGTAATCTCTTACGATATCATCCGGATTT
>CAKSNY010000058.1 GCA_934476455.1 uncultured Clostridia bacterium
CAAACCACCATCCTCATCAGATGCATTCATCATTTCTAATAATTTTTTCTTTTTTTCACTTTTTACAAATTCTTTTATATCAAAAGTATGAACCGGCATTTTATTTCTATGAGGATATTTAGCTCTTGGATACTTTTGTCCCCAATCTATTTTAAAATCAGGAGTCATTTTTGTTTTAAATGGTTGTTTACGCATACGTAATATAATTGTTTCAAATTGTTTCATTCTTTGTAAATCTGATACTGTGACTAAAGGTGTTGAAGCAGTTTTATCATCCTTTTTACTTTTAACTTCACCACACATTTTAGAGATTTCTTCTAATGCTGCCAACTCTGTACTAATTAAATAAATAATATTTCCACAGTTTCCTTTTATTGTTTCTGCATCTTCTTTACCATATACTTTGTTAAGCTGAGCAAAGTTTTGAATAATCATTGTAAATCTAATTTGACGAGAACGAGCTGCGGTAATCATTGTAGTTACATCCTTTAATGGAGGCATATTAGCAAACTCATCAAGTAAGAAATTTGTTCTAACAGGAAGTTTACCACCATTTTTTTGAGCAACATCTATTAATGTTTCATAAATTTGTTTTAATAAGATTGTAACTAGAGAATGGTATGTCTTTTTTTCATCTTGAATAACAATAAACACTGCTGTTTTTCTCTTACCTATTGACTCTAAATCTATATCACTATAAGATAACATTTCACTTAAGTTTTCACGTGATGCAAACAATTTTACTTTTTGTTTAAATACAGATAAAATTGAACCTTTAGTTTCAGTAGGAGCTGTAACAGTACCAAAGGCATTAATTGCAGCGGCACTAGCAGGATCCTTAGCTCCAAAGTATTCTTTTATATATGTAGAACCACCAAATTTATCTTCACCAACAGTACTCATTAAGTTTATACTATTGATATTAATTTCTTCTTCTTTTGCATCTTCAAATAATCCCAAAGCTAATCCAGAAAAATAATCTGCTGAAGTTTTCTCCCAAAAAGGGTCTGCATTAGCATTTGATTCATCGTACAAAATATTTAGAGCTAAGTCGTCTAATAACTCTATTGCCTTATCTTGTTTACCACTTTTATATATCCTGTATGGTAAAGACATTGGATTCCAAGCATTACCATTTTGTGGATCACGGAAATTAAGTAATAATATTTGATATCCTTTAGCACGTAACATTTCAGCTGTATTTTCATAAATCTCACCTTTTGGATCGGTAATAATCATACTTTCACCTTTTTTTGCAAGAATTTTAACAGTTGGTTTTATTACAGTTTGCGTTTTACCACTACCAGTAGCACCAATTACTAATGTGTGATATTCGCTATCATCAATCCATGCTTCATTTTCTTTAAGAATCAAAGGAACACCAGCAACATTTGACTTTTTTTGTAAAGGGGTAACCAATGAAAGCTCATCTTTCATTTCCTTTTCCTTTGCCCAACGACTATATCCTTTATTTTTCTTTTCGGTTGTAAAACCAATTCCCTTATCCATTTCAAAGAATCTAGAACTAACACTTACTACCAAACCGAATAATGATATAAAATAAAATACTAAAGTAGCAGTTATATATTGTGGCGAAAAAGCAGGGAAAGGATTTAAGCCTGATAAATAACCATTTTCTGCCAAAGATGATAAATTAACAACACCTATTGCAATTACATACAACAAAAATATTGCGAATACTAAAAATATTGTAACATCTTCTTTGTCCGCTCTAAACTTAAGTTTCATACAATTTCCTTCTTCCTTCTTAAAATATTATATCATCAAAAACTAGTTAGAAACAAGTGATTTAAACATATAGTTATTAAATTTATATAAATTATATTTAGTTCCTTCAACACTATAATAACTGCATCCAACAATAATTTCAAACTTATCATCTTCATCTATATCAATTAAATTACTTATATAAGGGTTACATCCACTATATATATC
>CAKSNY010000059.1 GCA_934476455.1 uncultured Clostridia bacterium
TAGCTCTCTGTAATAAAATCAAACACTTCCTGCCATAGTTCTTTCGTCCCTTCCGTCCCGGCATAATCCCCTCCGAAATAATGGCAGTTTACCAGTTCATGCTTACTCCCAAATAGAGTTTTTGATCTCATCTTTTTGACGATGATAATCAGCCTTTCGATTTTTATGATAATTGTAATAAGCATTTGGACATATATTAAACTTTCTGAGGAGCCATCTAAGTCCAAATTTATTGTTGAATTTCTGAATGAATCGATAAGCCTCTAATCGATTTCCTTCGCAATGAATGCCGCCGCTTTTTTTAAGAAGTCGTTTTCCTTTTGGAGTTCTGCAAGCTGTCTTTTCAATTTAAGGTTCTCCTTCATGAAATCATAATCAGCTTGGGCTTCTTCATTTTTCTGGCATTCTTCACGAAATTGTTTTGTCCAGTTGGATATACTTGCTTTTGATACTCCATATTCAGCTGCAAGTCCTTTCAAGGAGCGTCCCTCCTCAAGATGAAGGCGGACAATCTTCTTCTTGAATTCTGGTTCATAATGTTGATTCATCTGTAACATACCTCGTTTCTTCCTAAGATTATATCTTATTAGGTCGGTGTGTTACAACTATAGTTTATCACAACAAACATTTTACTCTTGCACTGATATTTACTTTTTCAAGTTAGCACAAAGGCAGCTAAATATTATTTCTATTGACACCAATATAATTATTGGCATCAAATTACTCTGTACTAGCATTAATACCGCGAAAGAATCTATTAACATATGTGCTACAACACATGGCAAAACACCTTTGGATTTTTCTTTTATTACACCAAACATAAAAGTATTACCTAATATCATTAAGTAAAAAATCAAATAATTTGATGAACCTGCTGTTATCCAAGGTAATCGATATACTGGTATATGCCACAAATACCATATTATAGATATTACAAACATTTTAACTGCAAAGTTATTTATTTCTAACTTTGTTTGTAGATACCACCGCCAGCCACATTCTTCAAGACCACCTTGTAATATCGTCCACGGAATATAAGCTAATAAAGCCAATAGTGTTCCACCTGTAAATTCTACATTTCTTAATATTATGGGAATGGTATAGTATAAAATAACACTACCTATTGCAAAAAGATATGGTACCAATTTTTCACGCTGTAAAAACATGTCCTTTAATACATTTTTTCTTTTCTCATATTTAGAAAAAAATATAGCAACAATCATTGGAATCAGATTCATCAAAATAAACAATACTGATGAGCCAGTTGTATTACCATCAGGATATAAAATTAATAATATTTGCCCTAAGATAAAAGTTGCAAATAAAGTAATCACAGAATATAATATTGCAATTTTATTACTTTTCCACATTTTGTCTCCTTCCATTACTCTCCCCACAAATAGAGCCAAACTAGAGCCATTCGATAAAACAAATGCAGAAAACCCGCATAAATACAGGCTTTCAGCATTTTAGTCCGTTATTCGAACTCGCAAAGTTTGGTTTGATTCTGGTTGTTTTAATATGGTTATCTATACTGTTTTGTATTGATAATATGTGTCTTTTCCACACATTATTTTTCGTTTCACATATTTTTAGTACCATTCCAGTACCATTGCATTTTTTCATTATTGTGTGCAGTTCTGGTGGTTTGCAGGTTGGTTTGCTATTCACAGAATAATATTCTGTCGGTTTGCTTGTCCACCTATGGAAATTATAATCTGCAACCGCTAATTCTGCAATAAGAAATTTTGTGGTACTAATGGATAGCATCATCCTTTTTCATATCATTCATCAATTTATCAAAATCACTTTCATATTATAGTTGGCAAAATAAACAGGATATTTTTGTTATGTAAACTAAAAAGGAAGTAGAGATTAAATCCCTACTTCCCAATCATACAGTTTTTCTTTATGATATTTCTGGATTTCTGT
>CAKSNY010000060.1 GCA_934476455.1 uncultured Clostridia bacterium
CCGTCGGCAATTTCCTGTATTGCCTTTTCATAATCGCTTTCTATAAGCTTGGTAACTGCCTCAGGCTGAAGAAGAGATGTAACGTCCTTCATTGTCACACAGCCGGGGCGCTCCTTATCCCAGAAAGCAAGGCTGTGCCGTGCCACGGAAAATTCATATCCGCCGTCCGTACCGTAAAACTGCGAAATATACGTTTCGGGTGCTTTCCAGCCAACACAGCGGTTTTCGCTTATACGTGCAATTCCGCCGTTTGAAAGCTCAAGAAGCATTGTTGTGTTTGAAAACGGATTATCATAATTATTTACGCCGTTTCTTCCGTAAATATCCGTACGCGGGCTGCCTTCAAAGCCGAATGCCATAACTTTCTTTGCATAAACGCCCGGCATAGAACTTAAAATCATCGATGTGGAATGTGTCGGGTAAAACATCGGCGGTATTCCCGCAAAACGCTTCCAATCCTCCCCGCCGGAGCTTCTGAAGCTTTGTTCCATATTTCTTATATCGTGATTATAGTGCGCCTCACCGTATGTAAACTTACCGAAGGTGCCTTTCTGAAATTCCCTGCGGCAGAAAATTGCAGGCGCTCTGTAATATCCCGTTTCACCCATTGAATACGTAAGGCGCGTTTTTCTTACCAGCTCTTCTATTTCTATAATTTCATCCACGCTGACAGCGCCGGGCACCGCACTGTATACATTTTTTCCGCTTTTTAAAGCTTGAATTACCATTTTGCCGTGTTTAAAGCGCTGTGTAAATATTGCAACACTGTTTATCTTGTCAGAGGCAAGCGCCTCTTCAAAGGAAGAAATTGTATCAACGTTAAATTTCTTTGAAAATTCCTCCGCACGCTCCTTTTTAAGGTCGCACACATAAACCTTTTCTATCGCGGGATGCTCGCGGAACAGCGGTATAAAAAACCTTGAAAAACGCCCGCAGCCGATAACTGCAATTTTAATTTTCTCTTTCATTGTTTTATCTCCTTTACTTTTTTTCGACCAGTCTGTCAAACTTCCACTCTTTTTCTCTTTTCATTGTTTCAAATTGCTTGGTATCAAGCTTCCAGTCCTCTTTTTCGCGGAATTTGCGCACAAAGCTTTTGCCCAGAACACCCTTTTCCTCAAGATGAATATAGCACGCTCTGTCGCAAGCCCTGCCGCATATAGACGTTCTGTAAAAATGCTTTGCGGGCGGGTAAAAATAAATATTATCGAGAATATGCCTTGCCTCTGTATTGTCGAACTGTGCCGTTCCGTTTATAATATCCAGCCTGTTTTCAAAATCCCTGAATGCGTCCGGCGGCATAAACGGATTTTTGCTTCCGTTTGCCCCGTTATAATAAACCGCGCATCTCCAGGAATCAAGTTTTCCGCCGTTGTCTATCGCCTTTCCGGGGCATGCCTTTATGCACTCTCCGCAGCTGTCACACAGGCTTTTTGTTTTAAGCGGTGACGGCTCAAGCTCCATATCCGTCAGTATAAAGCAATATCTTATAAACGGTCCGTAATCTTTTGTTAAAAGCGTATTTATCATACTTTTTTCACCAAGGCCGCACTTTACCGCACATTCTAAAAAATCTATCTGATTTTCTGCCGTTACGCCGCGGCGCATATCGGTATAGTCAACCTCGGGATTTGTTTTATCGGGGGCATTTTGAATAAGTGGGTTAATTCTTTGGGGAATAGCCTCAAACCCGCTGTCCTCTATGAAATTGCTCACGTTTATAAGCGCAAGGGGCATTACGGTTTCCTCAAGATTTTCCACACCCATGGTCGTGTATTGGTAATAGGTTGTGCCTTCTTCAACGCCGCGGTAAATTCCACGAAGAACCCTGAACCCAAGACCTATAACACTTTTTACATTCGGCATAATTTTAAATATCGCGTCATCTTTTTCAAACCTGTCTGCCGG
>CAKSNY010000061.1 GCA_934476455.1 uncultured Clostridia bacterium
TTTAAGCCGAGAAGTAATTGCCACTCCCCTGCCCTTGTTGTTGAACTCAAATATGATAGTTCTGCTGAAAATGCAGTTGAACAGATAAAAGAAAAACAATATATGGATTGCCTACAAGATTACTCAGGAGATGTATTGTTGGTTGGTATCAACTATGATAAGGAAACGAAAAGGCAATCATGTAAAATTGAAAGGGCAAAAAAATAAGGCTATTAATTATGAAAAAAATTTTTATTGGCAATTGCATAGCACTTTTATTATGTCACGCATCTGCGTGGTTTGAATAATACTTTAGCCGGATTTTCAGAATAATTCATTCTGAAAATCCGGCTTTTTTCTAGGCTTTAACAAAGACATTTTGGCTATGTGCAGTGATTTGTGAAATTGCTATAAATGATTCGTTTGATGTGAAGAAATTATTTCAAATTTATTGACAAAAAGTGATTAAAGTATTATAATAAACAATATAAAGTTAAAAGATTTGTATCCGCATCTGCAATATGATAAATACAAATTTGACGAGTAAACCACATTAAAGGAGGACATATGAAAAAAAGACATTTTACAAGATTATCCGCATTTGCACTGGCGGCGGCACTTTCTGTAATAACTGCGTCAACTCCGTTTAGTGATGCTTTTCCGATAACGGCATCAGTAACAGTTTCTGCGGCTGACGATACAACAGAGGGCGGAACAGGTTCAGAAAATCTGACAGAAGGGTCTGTCGAAATCAATGAAACAAACTTCCCAGACGAAATTTTCAGAAATTATGTTAAAACTGAACTTACAGACAGCAATGGAAATAAAGTCGGTGGGGACGGTATACTTACAGCCGATGAAATAGCGGCAGTAACGAAAATTATTGTTTTAAACAAGTCAATTTCAGATTTAAAAGGAATTGAATATTTTACAAATATTACATACCTCAATTGTTGTAACAATAACCTGACTTCGCTTGATGTAAGCCAGAACACAAAGATTGTATCATTATTTTGTGATTTAAATCAGTTGAAATCACTTGATGTTAGTAAAAATACTGAAATTAAAACACTTTGCTGTCAGCAAAATCAGCTTACATCAATTAATGTAAGTACAAATACAAAACTTGAGAATTTTTACTGCTATGAAAATCAGCTTACATCACTTGATGTTAGCAAAAATACGAAACTTTCGTTTCTTAATTGTAATTCAAATAATATAACATCACTTGATCTTACTAATAATCTGCTAATTAGTAATATATCAATAGTAGATAATCCAATTCTTTCGCTTGATTGCGGCAGTGCGAAACCATCAGCATTTTCCGCAGATTCATTATATATGTTTATGGTGGAAGATGGAAATGAATTAGTACTTGCAGATAAACACATAAATCCTGATAAGATTAAAAGTGGTAGTATTACTGGCGGTACTGTTACAAATGGTGTTATAAAACCTGATGAAGGCAGCGGGAAAGTTACTTATGATTATGTGTATAATGATGCAGACGAAACAATAACCTGTAGCGTTGGGTTTGGAATAGCTGTAAATGAAACAAACTTCCCGGACGAAATTTTCAGAGATTATATTAAATCTGAACTTGCAGACAGCAATAGAAATAAAGTCGGTGGGG
This sequence comes from uncultured Clostridia bacterium, assembly GCA_934476455.1. GTDB lineage: Bacteria > Bacillota > Clostridia > UMGS1883 > UMGS1883 > UMGS1883. Next base: position 1,613 of record CAKSNY010000061.1, read on the forward strand.
ACGGTATACTTACAGCCGATGAAATAGCGGCAGTAACAGAGATTAACGTCGGGTATAAAAATATTTCCAGTTTAAAAGGAATTGAATATTTTACATCTCTCACATTGCTTGATTGCAGTTGGAATCAGCTGACTTCTCTT
>CAKSNY010000062.1 GCA_934476455.1 uncultured Clostridia bacterium
ATTTTACTCAGCTTAGAAGCGGTGGAGAAATCGTTGGGTTTGAGGTATCTTTGCATATTCCTGATTTAAATAGTGTCTGCTGATTAAAAGAAAATGAGCTTAAAACTATTGATTTTACTGTGTTTTCTGCTCAAAGATGGTATAATAAAGTGCACGGTTTTAACAGATCTTAAATCTTTTTTCGTGCAGTTTTCAATAGAAAAATACCATTTACGGAGCGAAAAATAATGTACAAATATACCGATAATACACAAAGCAACTTCTTGGATTTCAATCAGCCAATAGGACTTCACATGAACCCTGAAAACAGATGGGTAAAAATGGCAGATGCGATTCCATGGGAAGTCTTTGAAAAGAAATATTCCCGCCTGTTCAAAGGAAAGAATGGCCGGGTAGCCAAGCCATTACGTCTTGCTCTTGGCTCATTGATCATCCAAACGAAATATCAGTATTCTGACAGAGAACTCGTTGAACAGCTGACAGAAAATCCGTATTACCAGTATTTCATTGGGCTTCCAGGTTATCAGGAAGAACCGCCAATTGACGCAAGTACCTTAGTCCTGTTCCGTAAACGTCTGAAAATGGATGTTATCATGGAAGCGAATGAATATATGCTGGATGCAGTCAAAGAAAAGGAATCCAGTGACAAAAAGGATGATGATCATAACAATCCACCTTCAGGAGGAGAAGGTAATGGGCAGGATACAAAGCAGGAACAGTTCCCTGAAAATAAAGGAACCCTGATGCTTGATGCCACCTGTGCTCCATCTAATATCCGATATCCACAGGATTTTTCCCTGCTGAATGAAGCAAGGGAAAAACTGGAAACGATTATCATACGCTTCTGCAAAACATATGGATTTTCCAGACCCCGCATGTACCGCAGGATAGCAAGAAAAAATTATCTTGCATTTGCAAAAGCAAAAAAGCGCAGCACTAAGAAGATCAGAGCAACGATTCGTAAACAGTTGGCATTCATCAGACGAGATATCGGATACCTCGAAAATTTCATGCAGGACGGTTATGCACCGACATTGAAAGAGAGCACTCTTCTGCTGACAATCTATAAACTGTATGAGCAACAGCAATACATGTACCAGAACAAGACCCATAGCGTAGACAACCGCATTGTCAGCATTGCACAGCCATGGATCAGACCAATCGTAAGAGGAAAAACAAAGTCACCAGTAGAATTCGGGGCGAAGTTTGACCTGAGCATAGATGATAACGGTCTTGGCAGAATAGAAAAGATATCCTATGATGCCTACAATGAAAGTACAGTGTTGAAAGAAGCGGCAGAGCGTTTCAGAGAACGAACCGGTCATTATCCGGAACGTATATTAGTAGACCAGATCTATCGTACCAGAGAAAACAGAAAATACTGCAAGATGCATGGAATACGATTATCCGGTCCAAAGCTTGGGAGACCAGGTCTTGAAAAACAGCCAGCAAAAGAGAAAAAACAGGAATATCAGGATAACACGGATCGAATAGAGGTGGAAAGAGCCTTCAGCTTAAGCAAGCGCTGCTATGGAATGGGCTTGATCAGAACCAAACTTTATGACACAACCCTAACTTCAATCGCGTTATCCGTATTTGTGACGAATCTGTTCAAGATACAGTCACGGATACTTTTTACATTTTTATGGCTGCTGGAACTATTAACACATCAATCTGCTGATTTTGAGCTGGAAGCAGTTTAATCAGCAGAC
>CAKSNY010000063.1 GCA_934476455.1 uncultured Clostridia bacterium
TTTTCCAACCCCTGGTATAACATCACCATAATCCGATGGGTCATTAAATTGTAGAGCAATATTCTGTTTGAAATTTTGTCTTAATCTATATCTTATCGCATTAGTGCTACTTGTCGTTAATATAAAGATAACTCCATATTTTGCACCATCACGAGTTAATTGTATCATCAAATCTTCATAATCTTCATACATTTCAGAAAAAGCTTCATAGTTATTTATTATTATAGATATCATTGGAACTTGTTTATTACTATGTTCAATATAAAAATTATATGATCCATTATAATCTGCAAATAATTTTTTTCTATCCTCAATAATTCCACTAATCATTTTAAATAAATTTTCTATTTCTTCAGAACTATTTTGAGAAAGTACTCCTCCTACTTGAGGGGCTCTTTCAAACATCTTTAATGTTTCTGCACCCAAATCTAGAATATAAAAATTAACTTGATCTGGATTATAACTTGTAATAGCAGAGTATAATAGGCTAGATAATAATAGTTCTTTACCTGCACCAGTTGAACCAAATATTATTGTATTACCATCATTTGAAAGTGGTAAAGTTAATAGATTTTGCCTTTGATTATCAGGATCATCATACTCTCCAATAACTAATTCTATTGCATTTTGGATCTGATAATTATATTTTCTCTTCAAATCGTCTATATAAATAAATTCTGGTATACTGTCCAACCATAATTGTGGTATTGAAATATTTTCGCTTTTAGCAATATCTATTACATACTTAACAATATTAGGTAATTCTTCACCCTCTGATTTTAACTGAACTTGTGCTTCAACTGTATCTAGTGATTTTATTATATTTCCAACATTATCTATAAAATCTACTGCTGTATCAATTCTTCTTTTTCTCTTTTCTGTAGGATAATATTGAGCTCCTGCCCATGCTGATTGTCCCAAAGCAAATAATTCATTATATCCAACTTGTAAATAAAATCTTCCTGGATTTTTTAGAGCCGCTGCATCAGGACATTTGATCATATCCATACTATCAGATTTATCCTGAACTTTTAGACATACCTTAAATTTAGCATTTGACCATATTTGATCATCTACTACACCGGCAGGTTTTTGAGTTGCCAAAATTAAATGCACACCTAAACTACGTCCAATACGAGCTGTTGATATTAATTGATCCATAAAATCAGGTTGTTGTGATTTTAACTCAGCAAACTCATCAGATATTATAAATAAATGAGAAATAGGTTCATCAACTTTTCCTTCTCTATATAACCTTTGATACTTATAAATATCTATTGTACTTTCATTAAGCTCATCTCTAGCTTTATTGAACATTCGTTGGCGTCTTCTAAGTTCACTTTGTATTGATGCTAAAGCTCTACTCATTTCAATAGTATCCAAGTTAGTAATTGTTCCTGCTAAATGTGGCAATTTAATACCTGTTTTTCTATTTTCAAATGCCCCAGCTAAACCTCCGCCTTTATAATCAATTAATACAAATGAAACTTCATATGGATGATAGTTAACAGCCATTGATAAAATATAGGTAATAATAAACTCTGACTTACCACTACCAGTCATTCCTGCAATAAGACCATGTGGACCATAAAACTTTTCATGTAAATCTAATTTAAATTTATCACCATTCTTATCTAACCCTATTGGTA
>CAKSNY010000064.1 GCA_934476455.1 uncultured Clostridia bacterium
CTTTTTCAAAAAGGTATATAAAACAGCACGAAGAAGAATTGAGAGCTGAAATTGTTCGAATTGCGAAGAAATGGATCGGGGCACGATACCACGTCAACGGAATGCTTCCTTATAAGGCTTGTGATTGTCATACTATTTTAATAATGACGTTTGCAGAAGCTCGATTGATTAAACTTTTTTTGCCTGAATTCTATCGTCCTGACTTTTCTTTCAATACTTGCAAAGAAACATATTTGCAGGGCATTCAAAAATATGGAAAAGAAGTTCAGACAAAACGTCCGGGAGATATTATTTTGTATAGATACGCAAAATTGATTGACCATGCGGGAATTGTGATTGATGAAAAAGGAACAATGATTGACTCTTGCATTACAAGGGGTGTAACATTTCAGGACTACAATCAAGAAGTCAACAAAAAGAGAGAAGTCGCAACTTTCAGCTTTTGGGAGAAATAACACATGGGTTTTGTAACAAAAAATAATAATTCGGCAGTTGCACAAAATGAACCCCGTTTGAACGCTGTTAACATTCGGAGCAGCAAAAACTGTTGTATATGGCACGAATAGAATCACAGGAAACGTCATTGACAACGTTGACTTCACAACAATTTCGCATACAGAAACACAAAGAGTCGGCAAAGGCGGAAGTCAAAAGCAGTCCTCGACATCTTATACATATAAGTCAAGAGTTGTGATTGGTTTATGCTGCGGCGAAATTCAAGGCGTCAAAAAAATTATTGTTGATGACGGAATACACAGCTTGAGCGATTACAATTTCAATTTGTTCAGGGGAACGAACTCACAAGAAGCATGGGGCGAAATGTTATCAAGACACCCTGAACGAGCTTTGAAATATAGAAATCTTGCTTATGTTGCAGGATATATTGATTTGACAAACTCTGGCGGAATTCCGCAATTTCATTTCGAAGTAAACGGAAAATTTACTGCAAACAAAGACGATTTGACTCCTGTTATAACAGAAGGCTTCTCGTTTTCGACAGACTCAGGAACTCTCGGAAATTGTTCAGCTGCTCTTGAATATGCGGGCTATTATGTTTCAGACAAAGAAGTTGAAGTTGTTTATTACACATCAAATGGCGAAGAAAGAACTCTTGAAAACTTCAGAAACTACTCAAAAAATGGCAACAATTACACGTTTTATCTTGGCGGCTTGGGAGCTGTTTCAGCTCATGTTTACTTGACATACAATTCAAAAGTTCGTCTTGACGCAAACCCGAAAGACATCGTCTTTGATATATTAACTAATAAGATTTACGGGGCAGGCTTCCCTGAAGAATACATTGCAGACTTGTCAAATTTTTCAGATTTCTGCATTGCAAACAATGTTTTCTTGTCCCCTGTTTACGACTCACAAAGTGAAGCTCAAGAAGAATTGAGCGACATTGCAGAAATCTCAAACGCTGCTTTTGTTTGGACTCAAGGAAAATTGCACTTGCTTCCTTTAGGGGACGAAACTGTTTCTGATAACGGGAAAACGTGGACGCC